>LYSV01000092.1 GCA_001657315.1 Flammeovirgaceae bacterium BBD 1991-12
CTTTGAAGAAGTAATTGCCCTCTCTAAGCGCCTGATTCAAATGCTTACCGGAGTGGAAGATCAGGCTCACGGGCGTTTTCACCATGCGGATAGCCTGCAGCTCGTCCACCCGGGTCTCTATTTTGAAGTTGGCCTTCAGGTCATCGTTGCGGGTTACCACCAGCAGGTCGTAGTCGCTTTTGTATTCGTACAGGATGCCGTTTTCCACATAGGTGTCTTCCACATACCCGCCGCGGGCGTAGCTGCCGAAGAGGATCACCATCTCTACTTCCTTGTAGCTGCTGAGCAGGTCGGTCAGGTGCTGGAGTTCTTCCTGTTTGGTGAGGGGGAGTTGTTGTAAGGAATTGTTCACGGGTGTAAAGTATGTTTTATTTTCAGATAATTCAATTTAGAGTTTACTGTTTCTTGTTTCCTGTTAGGGTCGTTTGGGTTTACTTTTTACCGAAAGCTAATATAGGTAATTTTTTTAGTCGGGAGTCCTTAGTCGAGAGTCGTAAGTCTTAAGCCTACCTGTCGATAGAGGTGTTGAGTAAGGCTTCGTGCAAGGATGTGAAGTATTGCAGGTCGCTCTTTTGATCGTCATTCCGGACCATGCGCTGTGTTTGCGGGTGGGTGGAGCCGGAATCTACCATCTCGTGAGACGAAAACCCGGGACTCTACAAGGTACACGTTAAACGACTCAATAGATTCCTCACGGAGTCCTGTGGACGGCTCTCACACATACCTTGCCATAGCCACCGGCCGGAATGACGTCAGGCAGAGTAGTTTTGCACCAAGTGATCACCCTTCACCACCAGTCCACAGGACTCCAAGAGTCAGCAGGCCCTGTGCGGCAGACCTACCGGGCATAAAAAAGGATGAAAAAGCATAGACTTTACTTACGCACCGGCCGGTACGTGTTCCGGAAGGATAAAAGCCGGGCCCGGGCCTATGCCAGTGATTACCGGCGATAATTCGTGCCTTACAGCCTCTTATTTCCAGTTCCGGCGCCATTTTCAGTGCATCCGGGGTGGGGGGATCATGCCCTTCCCTTCCCCGGACAGGCAACAAAACTCCGCAGAAAGAATTTTATTTCACCGGATGGTTTATTTCTTTCCCCGGACAGAATATTATTTGGCCAAAAGCAATAAAAAATCCCCCGGAAGGTAATTTATATACCCCGGAAATGATTTTTAAAACCCCCGTATGCTCAGAAATGCCCCATAGATCACTTCCTGGGGCCTTGGGAAGCCTTTATTTCCCCGGGGGAAAGCAATTCATACTCCGGGGAAGCACAATAAACTTCCGGGGACCGGCCATAAATCTCGCAGGAAAGGTCATAACCGTCCGGGGAAGAGGTGAAAAGCCTCGGGGACAGAATTTTATTCTGTGGGATATATTTATTTTCCCGGGGGCGGAATATTATTTGGCTTCGATGTAGTAAATCTCTCCGCGAAGGGATAAAAGAGCCTGGGGGGATATAACTCATCACTGGCACGCTTTACAGAAGCGCACCAAGGGCATCTATAAAAAGGGTTTGAATTAATTAAATTATGCCTTCTAATAAGTTACACCCTGAACAATATCCTCCAGCTCCTTTTCCATAGCAGCGACCCTTTCCGGGTGATCTGCGGCAAGGTTCCTTTTTTCTCCCGGATCTTCGGCCAGGTGGTATAGCTGAGGTTCATGCGTAAGCCCTGATTCTATATTTTTGCCCTGGTCGATCCATCCAGGAATTCGCCTGCCTTCTGGTATGGGCCGGATGTACTTCCAATCTCCCTTGCGGAGTGCAAGGGTTACGGATTCTTCCAGCATGGTTTCTCTTCCCGTGGTGGACTTACCCAGCAGGGCATCAAGTATGTTTTCACTATCCACAGCCTCATTCTCCTGGAGGCCTTCTCCTACCAGGGAGGCCAGGGAAGCATAAATATCTACCTGGGACATAAGTGCGCCGGACTCCACAGCCTGTATAACTTCCGGCCACCAGGTGATCGTCGGTACCCTGGTGCCTGCTTCGTATGCACTGTATTTACCTCCACGATAGACACCGGCCGGTTGGTGATCGCCCAACCGGTCAACCGACTCGTCTTCGTAGCCATCGTCCAGTACCGGGCCATTGTCGCTTGTGAAAATCACCAGGGTATTCTTATCCAGCCCTTTTTCGCGAAGCATTCTCATTACTTCTCCCACAGTCCAGTCCATCTGGACAATGGCATCCCCGCGAACACCCATCTCTGTCGCTCCCATGAAGGTATCATGTGGCAGCCGGGGCACATGAATATCATGGAAAGAAAAGAATAAAAAGAACGGATCATCCCCCACACTATCCATGAATTCATTCGCTTTGCCGGTAAAGACCCTGGGAAACTCCTCGTCCACCCATTCTGCTGACTCACCCCCGGCCATGAAACCAATTCGGCTCACTCCATTGACGATCGTGTTCGAATGCTGACCATCGGCAGAATATCTGAGTAGTTCGGGGTTTTCTGTTCCAGTGGGCCTGTCTCCGATTTTCTTTTTGTAGCTCACCCGTAGTGAATCATCCTCAGCAAGATCCACTACCCTGTAATTTTCAAGGTATACGGTAGGCACCCTGTCGCCGGTAGCTGGTAACAGGAAGCTGTAATCAAAACCTACCTCCAGTGGCCCAGGCTTTACGTCTGTGTTCCAGTCTATGGTGCCATCACCAAGTCCAAGATGCCACTTGCCTACCACGGCTGTCTTGTATCCCGCTTTTTGGAGCATTTTGGGTAACGTGGGTTTGTCTACATCAATGAGCAGTGGTGCATCACCAGGCAAAACAGCGGCATTATTCCTAAATGCATACTCACCCGTCAATAAGGAATAGCGCGAGGGTGTGCAGGTGGCTGCCGAGCTGTGGCCGTCCGTGAATTTTACACCCCCTGATGCGAGCTTATCGATGTTCGGGGTAGATACCCGGGTGGCGCCGTAGCTGCTCACATCTCCGTATCCCAGGTCATCTACATAAAATATAATAATGTTGGGTTTTGGCGGTTCTTCTGTTTCTGTTTCAGATACCTGCCTGCAGCTTATACCTGATACAAATAACAAGAAAAAAAACAGTTGAGGTTTAGACAAAAATTTTAACAGATCCATGGGTTTAATTTAAAGCAGACTTTAATAATTTACCGGGTTTTTGTTTCTTCCTTTAGCAGCTCTTTTTCCCAATATTCAAGGTACGTTTCATTGGGAACCTCAGTGCTCAGGCCCATTTTTTTCATTTTTCGCGTATAGGCCTCCATCATGGTTTCACGTGCCCGGGTCAGTTCTTCCTCATTCTCCGGGTACCGGCCTTTGTCGTATTTTTCAACATACCCGGCCAGAGTATTTCTCATGGCTGACAGGACCTCCCTGTAATCGTCATGGTCAGCAAGATTGTTAAGCTCATAAGGGTCATTGTTCAGGTCGTACAGTTCTTCTCCGGGCCGGGTATCTGCCATAAAAGGTAGCTGATCCTTATTCAGTTCGCCTTTTTCTTCCATCACTTCCATGAGCATGAGCACCGGGTAGCTGGTCTTTTTGTAGGTGTTGAACTGGGTGTATGCCCGCTCCGGGTAGTAACTTTTGATGTATTTAAAATCCCTGCTGCGTACGGCTCTTTGCCTGTCTACCGTACCATCCATCCGGTCTTTGGCTGTAAATACATAATCTCTTTCGGTCGTTCCGTCCAGGAAATTGACTCCCTGGATATGATGCGGGATTTCGATACCTGCCAGCGCCAGGCTGGCTGCGGAAAGATCGATATTACTGACCAGCGCATTTGATACCGTGCCAGCTCCCCTGCCATCCGGCCACCTGACCATAAGCGGTGTATGGGTGCCGGCATCATAAAGGAATTGCTTGGCCCTGAGGTGAGGACGGCCCTGATCACCCACAAAGAAAATGACGGTGTTTTCCAGCACCCCATCTTCCCTGAGCCTCGCCATGATCTGTCCGAAGGCCTTGTCCACATGCTGGATCGTTTCCAGGTACAATGCCCAGTCCTTGCGCGTGACCGGATGATCAGGATAATACGGTGGAATGTCCACACTACCGGGGTCTACAGGACGGCTTTCATCCTGCTTAAAAGGCCGGTGAGGCAGAAAGATCTGTATTTGCGAAAAGAAGGGCTGCCCTTCTGCACGGGCCCGGTAATCCACACCATCGAACATATCTTCAGATTTGTGCTGAAAGTTATAATCCGTTTTACCGCGACCGTCCACGGTGGTATTGCCATTGGTCACAAAATAACCGGCTTCCCTGAAATAGCTTGTGATGGGCTCTACTCCATCCGGTAATGGCTTTTTATAGGATGTTCTGTGCTGGTGACAGTCAATGCTGACGGGATACATACCTGTAATAAGCCCGGAGCGGCTGGGGCTGCAAACCGGTGTAGACGTGAAAAAGTTTGTATAGCGCACAGATTCACCGGCAAACTGATCCAGGTGGGGCGTCGCTACGGCCGTGTTGCCATAACAGCCGAGGTCCGCACCCAAATCGTCAGAGACGATCCAGAGTATGTTAAGGGGAGCGGATTTTTGCTGCGAAGAATGCTGGCATCCCTGAAGAAATGATACAAGTATGGCAGCGGTAATTAAAAGTGATCTTATAAAACGAATTAACATGTTTGCAGATAACTTAACATGAGTTTTGGGTTTAGACATATTATAAAAATGTATTTAATTGTAAAAAACAGATCGTCATGGCGAGGCTGGCGGTGCCGGCGCAGGGGGATACGAAGCCATCCCCTCCTCAGAATACACCGCAGGGATTCCAGTACCGTTTCCCGAGCAGGGGATTGCTTCACCGCTGGCCCTGCAAGCCCTGCGCTGTGGTTCGCAATGACGATAAGTAGTTGTTTTTTGAGATTGATATTGTAGATCATTTGATCTGGGTTTTGAGTTTAGGCATATGTTGAAATTAAACAAAGTAAAGGTCTTTGCGAGTTAGAACATTTAAAGTGGAGATGACAAAATAAAAAAACAGATCGTCATGGCGAGGCTGGCGGTGCCGGCGCAGGGGGATACGAAGCCATCCCCTCCTCAGAATACACCACAGGAATTCCAGTACAGCTTCCCGAGAAGGGGATTGCTTCACCGCTGGCCCTGCAAGCCCTGCACTGTGGTTCGCAATGACGATAAGTAGCTGTTTTTTTGAGATTGTCATATCCAAAACTCACGTCAACTTAGTTTATTTGAATTTATTGGCTACCCTTGGATGTGGCGTGAGTGGAAAATATGGATTGTCCTGCCTGGCCCCAGTAAATAGTTGTTCAAATTCAGCCACAACATCAGCGTATTCGTCAGCCATATTATTTTCTTCACCCATATCTTTGCTTAAGTCATAAAGTTCCATAGGCTTATTATAGAATTTTACCGCCTTCCAGTTGCCTTTTCTTATGGCCTGGATCGGGCCCTGCCATTCGTTAAATTCCCAATAGAGATACTCATGCTCTTCCTGCCTTTGCCCCCGTAAAGTGGGAAGGTACGAAATACCATCGATGTTTCCAGATGGCTGTACTCCGGCTATATCACACGCTGTAGGAAGAAAATCCCAAAAGGCAGAAAGGTGATCATTGACGGAGCCCGGCTCGATCTCACCGGGCCATCTTGCGATGAAGGGTATCCTGATCCCTCCTTCATAAAGGTCTCTCTTATGCCCTTTTAAAGGACCATTGCTATTGAAAAACCCCTTATCGTAGGCATGTCCGTTGTCACTGGTGAATATGACCAGGGTGTTTTCATCAATACCCAATGCTTTCAAAAGGTCAAACAACCGCCCCATGTCCCGGTCCATACGTGAAACCATGGCGGCATACGTTACATTTCCATCCGGGTCATGATAGTAGCTGCCCCTTTTGGCCGGCATTTTTCGTTCTTCCCAGTCCAGTTCTTTGTACGGCTCTTTGGAGTCCCCGGGGACGGTGAGCTCATAATGCGGAATGGTATACGCAAGGTACAGGAAGAAGGGGTTGTCTGCATTTTGTTTGATAAAATGAAACGCCTTAGAGGTGATGCTGTCATGTGAATATTGCCCGGACTTTGTCTCCTTATCATTTCCTTCCGGATGGAACGGATCATTGTTTTCCCAAAGGATCTCCGGGTAATAGTTATGCGCCGTCAGGTGTTTTCTGAAACCATAGAAATAGTCGAATCCCTGATAGAGCGGCATAAACTCCAGCCCGGCCTCGGCAAGACCCCATTTGCCTACAATTCCCGTGGTGTAGCCTGCGCGTTTCAGCTCTTCCGCTACGGTCACCTCATCGGCCGGCATATCTACCGGTTTTCCTACGGATGTCCACCGGGGATTACCCCGAAGGCTGGCATGCCCCATGTGCTTACCGGTGAGTAAGCTGGCCCGGGAGGGGCCACAAACCGTAGAACCGGCATAATGCTGTGTAAATCGCATGCCTTCCTCTGCCATACGGTCCAGCCGGGGTGTTTTGATCTTCTCCTGGCCATAGCAACCCAGATCTCCGTAGCCCAGGTCATCGGCCATGACATAAATGATATTGGGCTTTTTTGATCCGGAAATTTGCGCCGGCGTCTTTTCCACAAAAAGGAAAATACTCAGCATGGTGATGCTGATATTGAATAAATGGTTTCCCTTAATTTTCATCCATTTGGTAATTAATGTTCCTTGAAGGAAGCTGGGCATTGACTTCCTGCTTCCAGTCATTTAATTTTTTTAAAAGTGTGTTTTTCATCTCAGCCTGCTCGGAAGACAGGTCCGTGGTTTCTGACAGGTCATTCTCCAGGTCATAGAGGGCACCTGACCCAGTTTCATAGGAGTAGATCAGTTTCCATCGTCCGGAACGAACAGCGCTGTACGGTGTGGCCCCTTCTGCATGGTAGTGCGGATAGTGCCAAAACAGGTCTCTTGTCTTGTTATTTTGCTCGTCAAACAGATCCTGCCCTTCAAAAGAGGAAGAGACCCGGTCCGGAACCTTGCTGCCTGTCAGCCTCATTAAGGTGGGATAGAAATCCATAGAAATAGCCGGAGCATTTCTGACTTCTGCCGGAGAATCCGGTATTCTAATGATCAAAGGTACCCTCACGCCGCCCTCATACATATGTCCCTTACCATTTCTTAAGGGTGAATTATTCGTAACTTTTTGTTTCCACCGGCCTACCAGCCCGCCATTATCCGAGGTAAATATGATTATTGTGTTTTCATACACCCCGTTGTCCTTTAGCGCCTGTATTACACGGCCTACGGCTTCGTCCATATGTTCTACCATAGCGGCATAGATGGCATTATGCTGGCTTAGTGTAGTATCTCTCAACGATTCATATTTCCTGATCTTGTCCTGTTTCGCCTGAAGGGGGGTGTGCACACTGTAGGTCCAGAAGTTCAAAAAGAATGGCTTCCCTGTTTTGGAAGGGTTTGAATCCTCAATAAATTTTACTGCTTCGTCTGCCAGTCGCTCGGTCAGGTACTTGTCATCTGGCCTGTCCCTGATCCGTGGGTTGCCAAAGGGAGGGAAGTATCCGTTGTACAGCCCTTTCCTTCGATTCGGAGCGCCTTTTTTCCATCCTCCGATATTCAACGCAAAGCCTTGATTACGAGGCCAGAAAACAGAGTCTTCTCCCAGGTGCCATTTACCAATGTGAGCGGTCGTGTACCCGTTATCGCGAAATGCCTCGGCCAGCGTGTACTCCGTCGTGTCCATGTACATGGTCCAATCCGGGACCTGCAAAGGTTTGTCGTCATATTTCCATCCCTCTATCCAATCCGTGCAATTGATAGTAGCAGGATACTTACCGGTCATGACGGCCGCTCGTGTGGGGGAACAGACCGTGCACGCTGAATAAGCATCCGTGTACCGAATACCTTCTGAGGCAAGCCGGTCAATGTTAGGTGTCTTGTAGTACTCACTGCCATATACCCCCAGATCCTTCCAGCCCAGATCATCGATCAGGATAAATACTACATTGGGAGATTGAGATGGGCCACAGGCTAAAATTGCCAAACAAACGGCCGGTAGAAAAGATGAGATACGCACTTGAGAAAATATTTGGTCTAACTTAACGTGAACCTGGGTTTAGACATATGTTAAAAATGCATCTTATTAACAAGTAGACATCTTTGCGAGGCTTTTGAGTTGATTTTAGCGTTGAAAAGCCGTGGCTCGCAGTGACGATAAGTAGCTGTTTTTGAGATTGTCATATCCAAAGTTCACGTTAACTTACACAGTAATAAGCAACCGACCATAGAAAGCCGGCCTTATAGTCTGTTTCTATTCTTTAATCACCTTTTTAGTGAATTCTTCCTTTCCATCTGTAATTACCTTAATAAAATACAAGCCATTGGCTACCTGGTGGAGATCGATCCTGTTACCCTTTCCTTCCATGATTTTGACGCCTTGTGCATTGGTCACTAAAAACTCAGACACTCTTTTTCCCACAATTTCCAACAAGCCGGTAGTTGGGTTGGGGTAGACAACCAGGTTGATTTCGCTGCCTTGTGGCTCACTTTGCCCTATACCTGGGGATCTATCCAGCGCCGCTTTCCTGGCAGCGGGACTATTCGAAAATGAGAATTGAACATTGTCCCCGGTACTGGAGGCCACTGCCGTTCTGACATCATAACCGGTACTTGATTTAGCATGCAGTTTGCGTCCTGACCTTTTGTGTATAATAAAGGAATAGGTGCTGTTTGCCTGCTCGATCTTCCACTTTACATTGCCTCCGGCATTGCTGTTGCTCCGCAGCTCCACCTGCGAACCGTCATTGGAAGCCCACAGCCTTAGATTGAGACCCATATTTTCAATGTAAACATATCCTGATCCAGCATCTGTCAGCTCCCAGTCCGGGTTGGAAGCGCTGGCCAGGCTATTTAACTCTGCATCGTTGTTGGATCCGTTACCATCCAGGTAGTCCCCCGAGGTCTTGTGCTGGATGTTCACGCCAGCAGGAACAGCCGGTGGTGCCCCCAGCTCCACTTCAAAAGTACTGACGGAGTATGCCGGTAAAGTAGCGCTGGCAGAAGCGATCGGGTCAGGAAAGGTAGTGTTGGATACTATAGCCAACCGATTGCCCGTAGTATCTGATACTACATGCTTCATACCTGCAATTCCGTAACTGGAGCCCATATCGAGTGTGAGCGTCTCGGCCTGGTTCCGCAAATTGACCACATTGACATATACGGTATTCTGACCTTCCTTTCTCAAACTGGCCGTCCATAGATAATCTGCATTATACCCGCTACCCGTATAGGTGACCACCCTGGAGTGGGCAGGCGGAAGACTCATGAAATGCCGGTAGGTCCAATGCTGAGAGGGTCTTGTAATTTCCCAATTGGTGCCCTCCTGGTAAATAGATACCAGGGGAACGTTGTTGTTTTTTCCAGTGGCCTGGAATGCATAGTATTCCTCGATCCCTCCGTTCAGTGCTGCGCATAGTTTGTACCCCACTACCAGCGCTCCGGTAAAATCTCCGGCCTCTCCTGCGGTGAGCACGTCATCACTCTGTGCTTTCCCTGTAGATTCCGTCAGGATAAACGGCCTGCCTTCCTTCTTGCCGTTCGCATCTACATAATTAGCGGTCACTGTTCCCAGCCCATAGTTATGCGTGGCAAGGATGTCAATGTTATTCCATGCAGCTACATGGTTGGCCTTCATTTCATTCACCCAATTCACCAGCTGACCCGTGCCGTAGGTGCTAGGACCAATGATCTTTGGCATGGGCACATTGTTAACATTGGCGGAGCTGTTGATCGTATTCCTCAAATGATCCACAGGCTTACCGAACAGGGGTGCGAACGTGGATATGACGCTTTGCCCCCCAGGTTCGTTGAGCAGCTCGAGCCCTGCAACAGTCACTCCATTGATCTTCAAATACTCCAGGGCTTCAAAGTAGATATCTCCAATAGCATCAAATACCGAATCCGGCACGTTACCCTGCGCCAGCTGGGTTTCATAGGCCTTGGCGGTCTGCATCATGACCAGATGAAATTCAATATTTGGATCGGCTGACTTTAAGTCAAGGTACATATCGATAAACCTTTGCCACTCTGCCTGCTCATCGTAGGGAGATTTACCCCCCTGATAGGACCGATAGGTCAAAAAAGGAAGGTCGCGGGTGAGCCAGTTGCGAACGGTATCACGCTGGGTGTTGCTGATCTGGGTATTGTAATGCCCCGGGTTTTTACCCTCGGCTCCCCCGGTGCCACGTAAAGTCTGCTGGTAATTATCCGGATCAACGGAAATTTGCTGTGCGGATGATGGAGCAGAACACCATAGCAATGCCAGTAAAACCAATACCGGGTAATGTGGCATCAGCACCCTTTTAACAGGTCGCGATGAGTGTTCATTCTTCATTTTGTTTAGGTTGATTTTCATTTTATTGGATTTGAGTTGTCTGAAAAATCATTTTTGATGCTTGTCTGGCGTTCTCTTCAATTCATTAGCACCCACAATCCCCGTCTATCACCAGCTTTATACTGTAAATAGCTTTCTAATCATTCCTCATGGTCTTATTTGATGGGTTGGATGATAAATGAGTACGAATAGTCATCCGGTGCAATTTGATATTGCTCGTGTGGCATAGCTCCCCAGCTGTTATCACCACCTACGCCCATTTGCATATGATCGATGTTCAGATTCACCAAAGGACGGTCAGGCACATCATACGTGTGCCTGTTGATCTTTTTGTCTCCCTCATCAAAGTCACTGTTCAACTGGTGATGGGCGCTGAAATTGAAATAATCTGTAGAGGCCAGGACGCTGATTCCCTTTCCTTCTTCATTGGTCAGGGACAGCCTTCTCACATCCCCCCGGTTGCCATTTTCCTGTGGCCGGATGTAATCATACATCAGGTCAGCCACCTTTCCCGAATACTGCGCCACAAAGGCCGCTGTTTCCCGGTCCTGGTAGTTTTCAAAGGGTCCCCTGCCGAACCATGTCACGTTTTGATACTGATGATCCAGGATCATAGTGTTGCCCAATCTTGGAATGGCAGGAAGCTCTTTATTGGTCAGTGTGAGATCGTTCGACACCAAAAGAGCGCCTTCGCTATTGAAGGTATAGGTTATCGCTATTTCCCCTGAAACATCCGGCAAAGCATACACCGCTTTTAACTGAATTACATTGGCCATTTCCGGGTCTTTCTGCGTTTCGGTCCTTTTTTCCGGCTCGATCACTTCAAATGACTTAAGCACCTGGTTTTGTGCAGCCAGTTTCCAAACCTTCATTTTATCGGGCATTTTGAAGCCGAAGTCATTGTCTGTAGTACTTCTCCAAAAGTTGGGCTTTACTGAGGACTGCAGGATGTTGCCGTTGCCATAATTCAGGCTTATCAGTAATCCTGTGGCGGGGTCAAAGCTGGAGGAGAAATCCTTACTACTGACGGACACGACGTCATTAGCTTTGGAAACGGATAGCTTGCCCACCGCATTACCCGGGAATTCTTCAAACGTATGTTTTGATAATTCGAATTGTTCCCTGGCTACCGTGTGTCCGGCCCTGAGCAGGCCATCATCAGTTTTTAGCTTTGCAGAGAGATCCAGGTGATAGCTGCTGGTCTCCTTCATCTGAGGCAGGTCGATCGTAAGTTGTGTAGCCTGCCTGGCCGGCAGGTCGATTGGCCCCAACGTGCCGCTCGCGACAACTTTTCCATCTTCCAGTAAGCTCCATGACAGATCGAACCTGCTTAAATTGATGAAATCGTAGCCATTATAAACGGTTAGCTGACGGGTGTTTTTATCGAAGCTTTTGAATTTCACATACTGGTATACCTTACCCACTTCGTATAAATGCGGATTGGGTTTTCTATCAGGACTGATCAGTCCATTCAGGCAAAAATTCCTGTCGTTCTGGAGGGCATGGCCTCCCAGATCCCCTCCATAGGCAAAAAAGGCCTCGCCGTCATTGGTTTCGGATAACAATCCCTGGTCCACCCAGTCCCAGATGAATCCACCCTGCAGTACATCGTGCTTTTCTATGACGTCCCAGTAATCCTGCAAATTGCCCACACTATTGCCCATGGCGTGGGCATATTCACAGAAGATATACGGACGCTTACCATTGTTTTGCACATAATCCTCCATATGGTGGATCCGTTCGTACATGGGAGCGTATATGTCCGTGTTGGAATAGTTTTTGGCCCCCTCGTACTGCACAGGGCGGGTGTTATCTTTTGACTTCAGCCAATCGTAGGTGGCGAAAAAGTTATCCCCGTTCCCGGCCTCATTGCCTAAAGACCAGGTAACAATGGAGGTGTAATTCTTGTGGGTTTCATACATCCTGATCGTACGGTCCAGGTGCATTCCTTTCCATTCCGGCTGGTACGCCGGGTGTATTTTCTGACGCTCCAGGTTATTATCAAGTCCCTGGTTGGTAGCGCCTAAACCGTGGGTTTCAATGTTGGCTTCATCTACTACATAGAACCCGTACTGGTCACACATCCTGTAAAAGAATTCATTCTTGGGATAATGACTGCATCGGATCGCGTTCAGATTGAATTCCTTCATCAGTTTAAGATCCTTGACGGTCAGTTCCTTGTCTACCACATGACCCGTCACGGGATCGTGATCGTGGAGATTGACTCCCTTAATGTAAACCGGCACACCATTGACCAGAAACTGGCTGTTTTTTATTTCGATCTTGCGGAAACCGATCTTTTGGCTGCTGGCTTCCACTAAGTTGCCTTTGGAATCTTTAAGGGTGATCAATAAATCATAGAGGTAGGGTGTCTCTGCCGTCCATTTTGAAACATTATTGACCTCAGCGCCAAGCGATACGCTTGCTGTGCCATTCCCTGGTACGGCTACTTCTTTTGACAGAGCAAGGATCTCCCTTCCCCCCTCCAGCAGTTTGACCTCAGCAGCCCATCCCTTTGCTGTTTTTTTGTTTGTGTTCCGATATTCCAGGTTGATGGAGAAGACACCGTTATTGTAGTTGTCATCGAGGGATGCTTCTACCCTGTAATCCCGGAGAGTGACTTTCGGGGTGGCATAGAGGTAAACTTCCCTGTCAATGCCGCTAAGTCTCCAGAAGTCCTGGTCCTCCATATAGCTGGCATCTGCCCAACGATACACTTCTACGGCAATGGAGTTTTTTCCCGGTCTCACATGATCTGTAAGCCTGAATTCTGCCGGGCTTTTGCTGCCTTCGTTGTAGCCAATAAATTTTCCGTTGACCCAGATGTACATGGCACTTCTTACCCCGGCAAAATGTACAAACACCTCTTTACCGTTCCAATCGTCAGGCACCAGAAACTCACGTTTGTAGCTACCCACAGGATTATAGTCATGATCTACAAAAGGAGGATTTACCGGAAATACATATTTAATATTGGTATAGATCGGGATACCATAGCCCTCGAGTTCCCAATTTGCCGGCACGGTGATATCATCCCACCGGGATACGTCGTAATCGTCTCTGTAAAAGTACTGCGGGCGATCAGCAGGTTTTTTCACCCAGAAAAATTTCCATTTTCCATCCAGGGATTGATACAGAGGTGATCCTTCGTAGGCTTTCGATCGTATAGCGGCCTTTTCACTGGTGTGCCTGTAAAACGTGGCATGGGGATATTCCCTGTTGATCTGAAAGATCTCCGGGTTCTCCCATTCAGGCACAGTTTGCCCGTGGCAACAGGCCATGGAAAATACGGAAACCAGAACAAGTGTATTTCTAATCAGGTATTTCATCATATTTTAAGTGTGGTTTGAGGAAGGTATTTTGAACCGACCCATTTAACATATCCATTACATTTCTACTCACTTGCCTTTAGACGGTCCAGCTGACCCGGGTTAAAAACCCTGGGTTCCCTGTTCTCAAGAAGCTCACCGTACATGTGCGCTTTTACCTCTTCCCATCGTCCCTCACCGTACCATTTAGGCGGTGGGATATCCTCTCTCCAGTTTTCGAGCGCCTGTATCAGTGCCTTATAGTCGGCAGGATTTTCCTCTTTCAGGTCGTTCATTTCCGAGATGTCCTTTTCCAGGTCATACAATGCGCTGCCAATATCCCCTGCAAGCACCACTTTGTGATCTCCTGACCGGATGGCGGCCCAGGGGTGGAATTGCCAGTAGAGTACATCATGCGGATCGCCCCGCTTTTCACCGGTCATGTAGGGTAGCAGGTCCACACCGTCCAGGAGTTTCCCTTTCCAGTCGATACTCGCTACGTTTGTGACTGTTTTAAAGATATCGAGTGTAGAGGTGAGCCCTTCGAATGTTGAACCGCCATCAAATGCGCCTGTCCAACTGAAAATAAAAGGTACCCTGTGCCCCCCTTCAAACTCTAATCCCTTGGTGGATTTCAACGGGTAGTTACTGGCAGTATTGCTCCGGGTGGGTCCCCCGTTGTCACTCATGAAAAATATCAGCGTATTCTCTCTTAATCCTTCCTCTTCGAGTTTCTTAAGTACATTCCCTATGCTGCGGTCCATGGCCCAGGTCATAGCGGCCAGTTTTTGCCTGGGGTGTCCCTCGAACCGGGCCAGATCTTCTTCCGTGGCCTGCATGGGAGTATGCACCGCACTATAGGAGAGGTAGATAAAAAAGGGTTGATCCTTGTTTTGATCAATGAACGAGATGGCCTTTTCACCCAAATCATCCGTGAGGTACCCTTCAAAATCTACGTATTTGCCATTTCGCTGCATGGACTTGTTTCCCCTGGGTTTTGTGGGGTCATCCGGGAAATAAGACCTGTGACCGGCAATAAATCCATAGAACTCATCAAATCCTCTTTCATTGGGGTGGTTATAATCTTCATCGCCCACATGCCACTTTCCGATCAGGGCGGTCCTGTACCCTTTTTCTTTCAGTGCCTGACCAATGGTGATCTCGTTACTGTCCATTCCCATTCCTTCCGGTGGAGAATTATGCTGGTGGCCGAACCGCTGCTGGTATCTTCCGGTAAGTAATCCTGCTCTTGAAGGGCTACAGACAGATGCACTCGTATGCGCATCGGTAAACACTACACCCGTCCCGGCTAACTGATCGAGGTTGGGAGTTTGCATATCCTGGGAGCCCATGAAACCAAAATCGGCATACCCGGCATCATCAGCGATCAATAGGATCACGTTAGGCGGGCGTTGCTCCTGGCCGGTACAGGCGTTTACCAGGAGAATGAAAAGAAATATGCTCAAATAGTTAATTCGCTGGCTTCGTTTATATGTTATTCTCATCAATTTTTCGGTTTGGAATTTAGTTATTAGGTTACTGGGTGATTAAATTACTAAGGACCTAATCAATAACTTAATCACCCAATAACTCAACAACTATTTTCTCAGTCATTATTTATGAGTTTTAAAGTCGTCAGGTTATGATTTCCATCGATTACCCGCACCAGGTAGAACCCGGCCCGGAGTGGGGCCTTTAGGGCAATTCTGTTGCTATCCAACCCTTCATATCGGCTCACTACCCGGCCATCCAGGGTATAAATGACCAGGTCCCGGATGGGGATATAGTTGTTTGACCGGATCTCGATGGATCCCTGCCGGCTTTGAATAATTCTATACCGATGTTCCACCTCATCGTCCAGGCCCAATACAACAGTAGACACCTCTACCTCATCTGAAAAACCGGAGCAGCCGTTTACCTCTACCCTTACCGAATAAGTACCATCTTCCGGAACGTCGAAAGATTGTCCTGTGGCCCCGTCAATGGGCGCGCCTACCAGGTACCACTGGTTGTTTGATTCACTGCTTGAAATGAGTGTACCTCCCTCAATTGTAACCGTTGGCTTGTCAGGATTGATGCAAAAAGTATGTGAGATCAGATTGGAAGGCAGCAGACTTCCACCTCCCGGATGATAGGCCTGAATCGTTATTTCACCGGATTGCTGGAAAAACAACGAATCTCCGGAGATAGAAGCATCACCTTCGACGATCTCAAATACCGGTGTATTTCCACTGCTCAGGCCGGCCTCCAGCTTCAAGTAGCCATCGCCTACCGAAACATCAGCTATGGCTTCAAACTCCAGGTTTTGTTCGACAGCCTGCTGGCTAAAACCATCGGGATCAATGGCGATTTTTAGCGTATTGATACTGTAAGGTCCCATACGTAGCACATAACGGTCCAGTGAATTGGGGAATGTCCCGGTAAGTACAGGAGCGTTATTCAACGATGCGTCAGTGGCAGTAATCTCTACCCGGGCAATTCCATAGGCCTTTTCAATGCTATCTACATTAATAATTACGCTCCTTGCATAGCCTTCAAAATTGCTAACATGTACATACAAGGTATCTTCCCCTTCTTTGCGGAATACCGAAACTTCGCGGCTATCGATCCCGGAGGAGATATCATGCTCCATAACAAAAGTATTCATCGGTTGTGTGGATGTGATCTGCTGAAACGCATAGTAGTGCTTGTAGGGAGTAGGGCTACCCCCCCATGGAACGCGAATCAGTCCTCCGGGGTGGTATTCCTGGGGATAATTATTGACAAAATAAAACCATGCATCCACTCCGTTATTTACAGCGCTGTTAAATAACGCCGATAAACCCAAACAGGCCCGATGAGGTCTTTCTATGACATTGCCCAACTTCAGGTTATCACTGTGGTCCGCATGCTGCTCAGACTGTATGAATCTTCTGCCGTCAAGTTTTTCATAAATACTTTTGATCTTTCCTTCATTCAGACCTCCTCCATATTGATGAGTCGCTACAATATCTACTTGCTCCCAGGCCTCAGGCTCATTCTCAATAAAGTAATTGACATAATTGAGACAGGCAGTGGTAGCCAACGTACTGGGCGCCATTACCTGGGGCATTTCAATGCCCATGGTGTTGACAGATGGGTCTGCAAGCATTGCCTTGAGTTTGGGGACCGCTTCCTTCAGTATCATGGATACTCCCAGTTTTGGATCTCCATAGCCATAGTGATGCTTTTTATTGAAGTCCGGTTCATTGACCATGTTCATAATAGCCACGTCAATTCCTCTTTCCCTGAAACCCACCAATACCTCGAAGTACCATAGGGCAAGTGAGTCATAGATCCCCTCGCGATCTACATCCAACACCATTTTGGTGCTGCCATCTACTTCTATTTCAGTCCTTAGATTTTCAGGGAAATTATTGAACACCAGTGAAACCTGGCTTTCAGGTCTGTAGGCTTTGGCAGCCTGAAAATAGTTCGCTCTTTTATCAAAATATTCCGGGTTTCTGGAAGGGTAGAACTTCTGATAATCCTGCAAATAAACCATGTTGAGATCCTTATTGATCAGCTTTATCGCCTGATCCTGGTTGGCCTCATTCATGCTGAAGTGATGACCTATGTACAGCCCTATGGAAGTACCGGCACCTTCAAACGACTGCTTGTAACTATCGGCATGAATGGTGATGGATTGTGACAGCAGGAGGTGAGGAAATCCCACGGCCATGAGCATAAACAGCCCGCGTGCACCGCTGATGATCATTGTTCTTTTTGTAAATAATCCCATGTAACTGATCATTTCATTTCTACTTTCTAATTGGTCAGAACTTTTAACGTCTTCCTGTTCCTGTTTCGATCAACCACCTGGATCACATAGAGTCCAGCCTGAAGTGGGGTATCTATTGCGATCCTGTTGCTATCCAGCCTTTCGTATTTGCCAATTACCTGACCAGATACATTGTAAATGAGGAGCTCTCTGATCTGAACATAGTTGTTTGACACGATCTCAATGGATCCCTCCTGGTTTTTGATGATACTATATTGACGCGCCTCCTCCTCATCGATGCCAAGTACAATAACTGTCGCCTGGATCTCATTGGAAAAACTGTAGCATCCATTCACCTCTACTCTTACCGAGTAAGTACCATCTTCCACAACATCATATGATTGTCCGGTAGCTCCGTCGATGGGCGTGCCTGCCAGGTACCACTGATTATTTGATTCACTGGTGGAAATAAGTACACTGCCCTCCAACGTGATCAATGGCTTTACAGGAGTACCGCAAAACACCGTTGTTTCTTCTGCCATAAAATATTCTGCATTCCCCTCCTGGTAGGCTCTTACGGTTATTTCTCCTTCACCTGATACCGTTAAAACACCATTATCAATGGTGGCTGCCCCGGATAACACTTCGTATCTGACCTCTAACCCTGAATCACTCGTTGCATTTAGCGTAACGGAAGAACCAACCCCGGTGTCCTCAAGAGGTGGAAATGTCAATGACTGCGCTTTCTTAAGAAGCTGGAACCCGCCAGGATCAACCGCCAGTTTAAAACTGTTGACACTATGGGGAGTGATGGTAAATTCTATGGCATTGGTGGATTGATCAAACTGTTCGTTCTGCACTTCTTCAAACTCCAACGTTTCGTTACTGGTCCATGCTACTACTGATTTAATTCCAAATGCCTTGTTACCATCGCCCACGGCAATTTTTATTGCCTGAGTTTCCGGCCATACGTTGGTGACATGGACGTAAACCGTGTCTTCTCCTGGCTTTCTGAATGTAACGATCCTGTAATCATCAGTAAGCATGGACGTGTTGCTTACCCGGTAGGAAGAGTCCGGCTGTACGGAGCTAATGTGCTTTACTCCATAGTAAATTTTTGATGGTTCGTAAGCGCCATTTTTTGTACCTACCAGGGCGGCATTGTTCCCATTGCTATTGGTGAGTCTGAATGGGAAAAAAGCGTTCCCGCCGGCATTGATCACGTCGCTCATCCGCATCGCTATGGAAACATCTCCAATATGGTCAGGCTCTTCGCCTTGTACAAATTGCTTTGCCAGATCGTCCACGGCATCGGCCCCTGTGCCTTCATCATCCTGTATCTTGCCGGTTTGCTCATTGTTGTAAAATGGTTTTCCTTCCGCTACTTCAAAGATGGCCCTGTAATTTTCAAAGGTGCCTTTTTGATAGCCATGGGTGGTTACTACGTCCACGTTATTCCACGCATTTGGCCTGTTCTGTTTCCAGTCCTCAATCCATTTGGGCGGAGAAGCAGCGCTCCACGTGCTTGGCCCGCAAACCTGCGGCATAGGTACCCCATTGGGGTTTTTTGCGGGATCATTGATAATCTCCCTGAGCTTATCTATCCCTATATCAAAGAGATCGGTTGTTTTTTCGGATAGTCCTCTTTCGTTCAATACGTCCAACTGTAGCACTGAGAGCCCTTCATTGTGGTAGTATTCCAGGGCCTTGAAATAGTAATCGGCTATACTGTCCAGTACTCCTTCGATGGTGGGATCATGACCTTCTCCACTGCCTTCGAGGTGGTCGGGCAGGTTATTGACAGTGAGTTGAAAGTTTATATCCGGGTTATGCCTTTTAAGATCGGCCCAATAGGTGCTTGAGTTTTCAAACTCCGACGGATCATTGGCAGGCACGTCTCCCACATAGTTTTTGGCAAACTTTAAGTTCAGGTCTACAGCCAACAGTCTTAAAACGGCCTCACGATCTGCATCACTCAGGCTGAAGTACTGGTTGTAAAAAGAAACAGCACCTCCTATACCAATAAACACCTGGTGGTATTCTTCTGCATCGACTATAATATTTGCTCCATCAAGCTCCAGGCCACTATCACCGGATTGAGCCTGAGCTGACAACCCATGGACCATTACGGCCATGACCATCATTCCTTTCAATATCAATATATGGGTTATCTTCATCATCGGATCACTTTATATTTTCCCGTTTTTTCATTGATCATATCAATCCAGTATAAATCTGGCAGAACGCTGGTTTCCATTTCGGTCCATCGTTCGAAGGATATAGGACCCTGGTCTCAGGGCACTGACATCTATGCTTTTCAAATGCGAGCTCCGGACATCCTCCAGGACCCTACCTGAAATATCGAGTACTTTAGCGTCTACAATTTCATGGGTTCCAATACTTACAATATTCAATTTCCTTCCAGGTCCGACGGGGTTGGGGAAGATGCTGAACTTAAAATCAGTGGCCGGGGCTGAACTTAAAATAACTTCAGTCCTGGCCTCCACATTATTGGAGTACCGGGAGGTCTGAGTATCGTTGATATAGCTCCTTATCCGATACATCCATGTCCCTGTCTTTCCCGGGGTATCGGTAAAACTTCTTTCATCGGGGCTGGTGGTTTTTGCGATGACCTCAAACTCCCCTCCGTCCAAAGATCGCTCGATGATGTATCCGGTGTGTCCATTTCCATTATCGAACCAGGACAACAGCACATCGCCGTCACTCAATGATGCTTGTAATTTCATAGGACCCGGAAGCGCAACATGTGTAGGGATGTATTCAAAGTCCTGGTTGAAGAAATAGGGTGATTCATTCTCCTGGTAGATCACCCCGGCGGGAGTCAGGGTACCATCTGCCCTTATCATTCTCCTTCCATCACCTACCCAGTTGTAAATTGAATATCGCTCTACAAATGAGGTAGTATCCAGCATATATAAAAACCCAGGGAGTTCGGCCTCCTGGATATCCTCGGT
This sequence comes from Flammeovirgaceae bacterium BBD 1991-12, assembly GCA_001657315.1. Classification (GTDB taxonomy): domain Bacteria; phylum Bacteroidota; class Bacteroidia; order Cytophagales; family Cyclobacteriaceae; genus Fulvivirga. The sequence continues at coordinate 20,323 of LYSV01000092.1, forward strand.
TACAGCCTCCTGCGAATTGGTCCATCCTGCGCCGTTGTTCCATTCGGTGACCCAGATGGCCCGGCCACCACAACGGTCTGAGATGCTCTTTAACCGATCATACATCTGGCGGGGCGTGCGATTACCCAGATACCAGTGCATAGCGATAAAATCCACCCGGTAGTTCAATTCTTCACACAGGTCGATGAAATCATACAGCCTGTCCAGTCCGTCATCTGCCGGGGCCGGGGATCCAAGGCGGAAACCGGACTCCATCATCCGGGGCCATTGGTCGATCATCTGATCCAGTGTCATATCAGCCTGGTCTTTGTGTGTAGGTTCATTGAACCCCAGTACATGATTTACCCTCGAGGTAGTATTTACGGCCTCCCAGCCAGGCCATGATTTATTGTGCCTCATGGGCACATATTCTACCCCCGGTATTGAAACCTTATTGGCATTCCAATTGTAATTCCAGTCACAATTCAACCTGGCCGGAGCCTTTCCCGGATCTCCTCCGGCCCATCCTTTTTTCCTTGCCCAGTTCCAGGGATATACTTTCACAAAAGAAACATTGTTGGACAACTCCGGCGGCATCTCATTGACAATCAAGTCTGCGCGATCGGCGATGAAAACGCGGCTATACCCTGTACCGTCCGCATTTTGTGCGAAAGTAGCCATATAGCCATGCCTGAGCTGAAATGACTCTATGTTATTATCCAGGTCCCCCAAAGGAGTCATGGCATTGTTGGCATTAAGATTTGTATTCGCCAGGTCTAACTGCGAACCGCCGAAGTCTTTATTGGCGTACACAGTAACAGCGCTGTAATCCAGCGGATGTGTGATGAGCACCGTCCCACCCATATATCGGTTCAGCCTGACATTAGAGTCGGTAGGGAACACGCCGGGCTCGCCGTAGCCATGCCATTTCGCGGGAACGCCATCCACATAGACATGCCTTAGCAACTCTGTGGCCACTACTGAAGGATCCACGTTATCAAGGAATATCCAGCTATTTCCCGGGGTCAAAAACAGGAGTGAACCCTTCAACGGATTTTCAGAAGCAGTAATGTGAAGAATGGATTGATCGGACACTGTCACAACCTGGTTGTCGAAACTGCTTAGTGTGTTATCCTGACCACTGATGGTTAACGATGGCAAGGAGGCGCCCTGATCCAATAAGAGTGTATACTTCCTAGCATCTCCACTTTCAGCCACTACTTCCACATAGAATGAATCATTAATTTCTGATAAATAGTCCGTTACGGGTGTATCATCCGACAGGTGCCTGACCAGGTAGGAAGCATATTCCGAGACGACAAGCCCGGTCGCCAGTTGGGACACCTTAAGATCAGCGGGCAGGCCTGTCAATGTATTTCTGGCATTATCGATTGTTGCGGTGAACGCCTCCAGTACCAGGTTTTCGTTGCTTATCTCTCTTACTACCAACTGATATTGCGTGGTATCATTTCCTGAAAGAAGCAAGACCATGGAATTATCAAGGACAGCCAGGTCATCCACCGGCTCCAATGTGGAACCATCTGCTACTTCGGCTATAGCCCCGAAAGGGGTATCGAGTCCCGATTCAAAACCGGAGGTGGTGAGTCCAGGGTCAATTTCAGTGATCGAAAGGTTTTCATTATTTAAAATCCCGTTCTTAGTGCTGTTAAGCAGTGAGTTATCAATTTCAACCAATGAAAACCCGTCCAATAATATCTCGAAATCAGTTGCCGGGTCATAGGCTCTGTTCGTCAGGATACGAATAGCGTAATAAACCAGTACCTCCTCACCCACCGTGCCCGGCGCAGTAAATAATGGACCATTGCCCTGGCAATAAACCTCGGACAGCCACCCATCCAACCCGGGACCGCAGCCCTGCCACGTTGAAATACTCAATTGGATATCTCCGGCCGGGGCATATTTCTCTCCCTCCACGGGAACCTGCTGACTTATATACAGCTGTGTATTGAAATCCGCCTGTTCCGCATTTATATTGGTCTTAATGGCTCCATCTACCTCATAGCTTTTTCCACCTGTAAGGCTTACCTGCTGAAACACCAGCATTTCGAGCCGCCCCACGGTATTGCCAATCACCCGGAGGCAACCACCGTTTCCATTTAACGGAAGTTCACTGGTGTAGTTAAATTCATAATTTAAGGGGCCGTCAGATCCTGTATCGATCACGGTCCACGAAGCTGGCACTTCCATTTCTCCGCCTTCCAGCAGGTTTTCGCCTGGTGTCCCGTCCTGCCCAATCAGTCTGCAAGCCGAAAGGCTAAAAACAACCCCAAGAAATACTTTCAACTGGTACATGTGTACAATAATTCAGCGTTTAAAAAAAGCGTATTGGATATCATGCATGGAATTACAGGTGTTAATCACCTATAATCATGCTTTTAAAGTTGATAATATGTGTAGGGGACATCCTTCCGTCCCCTACACATAAAGACCCATGAACCTAACCTGGTGGAAAGAAACTATTAGAATAGATCAGTCCAGGTATTTGCTATCCGGATTCCGTCAATTACGGCATCCGTATCTGCATCCTTCGCCTGGATAATGACATTTTCAATGTCCCTTTTATTGCTCGCATCGTACACCACATCGGCTTCTGATGGCTCGGTAGCGGAAAATTCATCCAGGATATATAATGACAACTGATCGACTCCTTCGGGATTGGTACCCCCTGCATCACTACCTTTGGCGATATACTTCAATACGATCAGGTAGGTTTGATCTGCGGTGATCGTCTTGTCTGAAAATACCCCATTACCCAGCCCGGCGTTTGAAACGATACCGAATTGTAGATTTCCTGAACCATCATCCTTAACAATAAATCTTTGCTGGAAATCGGATCCAGGGGCAGTGTCCCTGTTGTTCCAGGTGCCCAATACCAGGGGTTGAGATCCATTCCCACCTTTTGCTGTGGTAACGTTGATCAAAAATGAAACATATAATGTTTCCAGTGAATCGGTTGCCATATCTGCGAGTGAGCGCACGTAATTGACGGTAGTGCCTCCTGTGTTAAGATCCAGTGCTTTTCCAACGCCGGAAGATATGTAGTCAGTGAATGTAAGCCCATCAGTGAGAGCCATGTCGTCACCTGCCTCTCTTACATTTACCCAGTCAGTCGAGTTTGCCAAAGCGGTCTCAATGTCCGGATGACGTTCCGCCTGAGACGGCATGATCGATTCCGTATAGTCAAAATCCTCTACCCACTGTAATACTTTAGGAATCACTATTTCAGCAACTGTTCCGGATAAGCTAACGGCAATTGAACCTAACTCTGACGCGACTGTAGCAGAACCGGTAGTTTCTCCTTCCGTTGAGGATGAAAACCGGAGATAAACCGTTACATCACCGGCATTGATATCATCAGCGGCTATCGTCACCGAGGTGCCAAACCCATCTGACTCAGAGAGTGAGATGCTAAAACCCTCCCCTGATAATGAAATGCCCACATCATCCGTTAGATCCCGTCCGGTTAAGGTGAACGATTGCGAGGTGGTTTCCCCGGCTTGTATTTCACTAAAGGAAACGCTTTCGGTAGATGATTTAATTCGAGGATCCAACGTAATGGTGGGACCGTCGTCGTCATCTCCGCACGACAGAAGTGCGGTCAAAATGGTCAAACTTAATCCCCATATTAGGTTTGACGCTTTGGTTGTTTTTATTGTAGTCATACTTTTACTTGTTAATTATTCTTTAAAATCCGGGTTTAGTTCAGTGGGAACAGGAGCATTTGTGTCCTCTCTCCATTGAACCAGTTTTGAATAGAGGGCATCCCTCGTTCCCGTTTCTGTCTCACTAAGATTTACTTTTTCCCCAATATCATCCGCGAGATTGAAAAGTTCCAGTTCCCCGGTTTCGAAGTATTCAATTAGTTTCCAGTCCCCGTCCCTGATGACACTGCACGGTGTAGCTCTCCAATGAGGAGGGGCATGAGCATCATCAAAAGCCCGATCATTGGATTTCATATCCAAATAGGCGGGAAAATGCCAGAATAAGGACCTGGGACTCAACATTCCTCCATCCAAAACGGGCAGCAGGCTTTGCCCATCCAATCCGGCCGGCACCTGGTTACTGACAATACTCATAAGCGTTGGGTAAATGTCCAGGCTTATCACAGGTTCATCTGAAACTATCCCCGGTTGTATCTTACCAGGCCATTTTATGAACATGGGCACGCGAATGCCCCCTTCATAATACATTCCCTTGCTACCCCGCAGAGGCCTGGAGGACGAAACCGGTCCAAATTGCCCGTTATCAGAGGTGAAAATGATCATGGTATTCTCTGAAAGTCCAAGCTCCTCTACTTTGGATAAAACCCGGGCAATGGCCTGGTCCATTGCCTCGATCATGGCCGCATATCGGTCATGGTCGTGATATACTCCATCCGCCTTACCGGCATATTTATTGGTGAGGTCCGTACGTGCCTGGATAGGGGTATGAACCGAATAGAATGGCATATAAATGAAGAAGGAGGTATCCTTGTGGTCTTCTATCCAGTTGGAAACATCCTTTGCCAGTCTGTCTGGCAGGTGCTCTCCATCCGGTCCGTCGCTCAGGGCCGGGTTATTGTAAGGTGAAAAGTAAGAATTCGGCGAGCCTTTATGATATCCGCCATAGTTTACGTCAAAACCGTACGGCCTGGGGTCATCCGAAAGATGCCATTTTCCCGCCATACAGTTCATGTAACCTGCTTCCTTAAGTGCCTCTGGCAAGGTGAAAAACTTCGGATCCAGCACTTTTGTATTTGGAGTAGGGATCAGCTTTCTGTTTACGGATTTTCCCCGGGCAGAACTATTGACGGTGTATACACCATGTCTGGGACCGTACAACCCTGAAATGAGACTAGCTCTGGTAGGAGCACAGTTTGAGGCATTTGCATAAGCATTGGTAAAGCGGATACCGTCCTCAGCCAGTTGATCAATAGTGGGAGACTCATAAAAGTCAGAACCCTGGACACCCAGGTCGGTCCACCCCAAATCATCAGCCACAAAGAGTATTATATTGGGCAGTGCGCCTGGTGCCCTGTCTACAGTGTCAACCCTATCTTCCGGTTCTTCCGGGTCTATACTTCTGTCCAGTAAGTCTGTATCGCTGTCATTACATGAGAGGCAACCAAATAATACTATCAATAAATAGTTAAGCATCATTCCCAGGTTAAAATGATCCAGAAGTTTTTGTTTACTCGCGAAAAAAATCATACAGTTCTTTAGATAGGATCCTTAAGTAGTTCCGGATTTCTATCGACTGATTCCTGCGGCAGTGGCCACCAATAGTAGGTATTGGGATCAAAACTTCGGGTACCTGCGACCTGCTTCACGCTGAAATCAAGGTCCCCTTCCAAAACATCCGGGTCCGGCACCGCTCCGGGTCCAAGGGGGATCCCATAAACAGTAGGCCCTTCACCCGGATCGGTCCCTGAAACAAAGAGGTCTTCTCCCAGTCGATATCTTTTAATATCCATGTAGCGATGAGGACCCTCACAGGCAAATTCAAATCGTCTTTCCTGAAGAATGATCTCTATCATATCATCCACTCCATTCACCGCCCCG
>LYSV01000093.1 GCA_001657315.1 Flammeovirgaceae bacterium BBD 1991-12
ATACAATACATTGAAGGTTTTAGCACATACATTGGAGAATTTCGCACATCCAAAGGACGTCCTCTTCGCTAGTTTTATTTTCGATTAGTAAGGTGAAAACAACTAATTACAGCCAATACTAACTACGGCCAACAATGTATAAAATGCATTAAAACTCATTTTATACTGAACGTTGGTAACAAGCATGATTGGGAATAACGTACATTTTTAATTAATTATAAAAAACAATAGTGAAAAAAGCATTTATTTTACCATTGATTATTTCAGGGATTTTATTTTCATGTTCAGAAGAAAATCCTATTGAAAATGAGGCTAAGCCAGAAGCATGTTTTAGTTGGACAACAGAAACAAATATTGTAGGTTCTGAAATTCTTTTTTCAAACTGTTCCAAAAATGCCACACATTATTTTTGGACATTTGGTGATGGAGAGATTTCTACACAAAGTGAACCCTCCCATATTTTCAAGAAGCAGGGAACGTATGAGATACATCTGCTTGCTGGAGAAGATAAGAATCAAGATGGGATACTTGACCTTCTCGATGACCCTGGCAGTCTAAAAAAGACAATAACAATTGACCCGAACCATTTAGCTGTTGAATTGACCATATTAACAACAAGTAGTTGGTCAATTGAGAATCCCGTATATGTACCGGTGCCCAATGCGGTTGTTTCATTGTATAAGGAATATCCTGCTTATAATAGAACTAGGTTTGTTAATGATCCTGAGTCCATTGAGTTAGGGGAACCGGACTACACGTTAGAAAGCGACGATGAGGGTAAGTTAATGATTTATGACGAGGATGTTGATGCTGTTTGTTTTGTTGTTGAACATAATGGGGAAAGTAATATTGTTGATGGGCATCTCATAGCCGGAGTATTTGGATCACAGGAAGAAATTGACGGTTGGGCATATATTTGGAATGCCGTTGTTGGTAGTTATAAGTATCTTGATCTAGATGAAGATGGCAATGTTAGTAGTTGGGATATGACGGCTTGTGAGGGCATTTCCATTTCTTTGGATGAGACATACAGGCAGGCCGTATATATAGGTGAATAATGCCTAGTTGCCAAAAAAAGAAAAGATCAAGATTACTTCAGAAAATGATTTACAATGAAAAAACTAAGTTTCTTCTTAACAACCTTACTGATCTCGGCATTTTTTTCGTGTAACACAAACGATGATCCAACCGAGCCAGTTGTGGAGGAACCACCTGAGTCAACATTGGAGGAGCTACGGGATGAGACCACAACTACCTTAACCTCCGGGTCTACAAAAACCTGGAGAATTAACCACGCAACGCTCACTCATGGCAATTCAGAAATCGACATTAGCCAAAATTTTAATGTGCTTGATGACGAATTTATTTTTGGCGGGACCACGGTAAACGGGAGTCTCCAATGGCGAAAAGGATATGATATTCAAACCAACGCAACGAGTGCTCAAGAGACACTCTTGGACAACTATGTTTCTCCTCTTGCAACTGCTTTCAGCTATCAAGACAATAGTAGCACCATTGTTGAAGCGGATGGTTATAGTGGCACTTTTGAAGTGAACTCAGATAATACCATAAACGCCACTATTATAAACGATGACAATACGGTTTTCAGCTTTCATCTGGTTGAGAAAACTCAGGCAGATTATGCCTCTGCCCCTGAATCCGGCCTTCATTTTACTCCTGCATTTACGTTTGAAAGCAACAGTATTAGTGGGTACGCACCTGGCATGATAGGATCTTATGCTAACAATAGTTTATTTATTGCTACCCGAGAAGATGGTTTGTACGATGGAACTACTCGTCCAGAGAGAATTTTAAAATTTGATATTGCAACACCTACAAGCCCTGTTGAATCCTTATCGTTTGAATCAGATTTTGCTTCTAAACAGTTACGCGTTATCGATAACCAGTTGATCGTTGTAGGCGGACAGCTTGTAAAACAATATGATTTGAAATTAAGAGGCGCCCCTCCCATAACAGCCAATCATGGAAAAAGACTGTCACGGTTTGGTGTTTCCGTACTCGATAAGTATGTTTACCTCATAGGAGGTGATCTGAATGATGTTGAAGGTGATCAAATATTTAGATTGAACATTAATGTACGATTCTCAGATGAATTTGTCGTAGATGGATTTACCACGCTCCCTGAACCAAAAAGCGGAGCAGGAGGAACGATTGTACACGAAGCTATGTATGTATTTGGAGGTAGTGATACCTTCGTTGGAGGCGGAGGTGCACCTACTGACGTGATTTACAAAGTGAACATGAACAATCCAATTTTTGACATTGAAACATTTCGAATGAATAAGGCTATAGACGTCACCTTTGTCCAAAAATTTCAAAATTTAATTTACGTTGCCGGTCAAATACACATAAAGGATGAAAGCGGTACCACCGTTGCGAGGGAATCAACCATTGGAGTTTTCAATACCCTGGACAATACCTATCAAGAGTTGACCACCAATTTAACCAATACAAGTGGTTTTGATACGATACACCAAATGTGTATTGTGAATGACAAAATTTATATTATTTACGGAAATCAAGGTACTGATACTGGCGGACAATTTCCTGAATGGGATGTTTTAGTAAGTGATTTGGATTAAAAAAGCATCTTATAGAGAGCTGCTCAGCTCGAAAAATAATCAAATAAAACATGTTGGGAATAAGCCGAAAAGCCAACTGAATTCAGGAGTAGGTATATCTAAACGTAAAATTATGAAACAAAAAGTATTATTATTATTTGCTGGAATCGGAATCTTAACTGTAACACTTTTAGCATTGGGAAATGCTTCAACAAGTGAAATTGACTCAACGGATTTTATAGAAATTGGATAATCCTATCAGTTAAAAGTCCCCGGTGAGACAGTTTATAACTTAGAAATAAAAGTTATCGAAAAAAAAGGGAATTGGGTTAAAGCATATTTGACAGATAAAGGGTATAGCAAAGGAAATGAAACTTGTTGGGTAAATCTTAATCAAATGGAAAGAATAAAATAACTGCCCACAACAACGGTAATCGCTGCAAAAATCCCTGATTTTGGACATTAATTTAAGAGCCTATTTAGGAATTTGTCGATTATTTTCTTATGTCCTTTTTTGCACGGCCCATTGTTAAAATTTTAGTCCGTAGCTATGGCACAAAAATTTTGCCTCATTCCGCACTAAAAATGGCCTATGACAATTCTAATCACAAATTCCTAAACAGACTCTAATATTTTTGTGGCAATGAAGAATAATAAACAATTTACTTCTGAAATCTCCGGCGAAGAACATCGTAAAGGAGTTAAAGAAACGTATGCAAAAGAGGTTCAACCTTTTTTAGATGCGAACAAGAAAGCTTATGAATTACATCTTCAGGGTAAATCATTGCTTGAACTGACCCCAGTGCAAAAAGCAAGCATACAATGTCAACACCCAGGTTAATTATCATTGCGGGTTGCAGGTTTTATTAAATAACACCCCCTATCAAATGGGTGTGGTCGCGTAAAGGACTATACGCTATAACCCTTGTATTTGTAATGGCATTGGCTGTGTGGTGGTGGAGGTGGTTCTAGCGGGGGTGATGCTCCTAATGACGCTGATGTTAGCGAGGTAGAGGGAGATAAGCCAATTGGTGAATACGCTAGTCCATGTGTAGGTATACCTAGTATGTGGAATTCATATCCTAACAATGAGGTCTTCGGTTATTTAACATCGGATGGAAAAATCATATTAACCGACATCATTGGCAATAGCGGCGGCAGTGCTAGCGGATTGTACGAATGGCAGGGTATGGTATGTACTATCCATACCCTAAAAGTCAGGGAGCCACCTCTCTGAGTTATGGTGGTATGATTGAGAATAACTCCTATTACTTCATACCAGTAGAAGCTAGCATTCACACACATACTCCTTGTAGACAAGATGGTTCTGATGGAGTTTCGCACGCTGTAGGTTCAGAGGACAAACAGTTTGCCGCCCAATATCCAGGCATAAATCATTGGGTGGTTGGCTGTGGAGCTATCGCTCAATATAACGGTAATAACAATAATTTTTATAATAAGAGTTCTGGTAGTTTATCTTCAATCTGCAATTAAATAAACTAATGAATAGTCTAAAATGGATAATCCTTACATTGCTTGTTTGCCAATTATCATATTCACGTTCTCAGGTATTTGAGGCAGATATTCAATACGTAAGTTTAAAAGACTCCTTACTGATACACACAATTGATTCGCTAATTCAATATGAAAACAAAACAGATTCTTTGTTTTCTAAGGGAATTGGTTATTTCCTTTTATCCATAGACCAAAGTGTTAAAAAGGGTATAGGAAGTTTGCCAGATAGGATCGATACGGTGTTTCAATACACTTTAATGAAATCCTATGGGCATCCCGACAGTGAAGTAAACGGCGTGTTGTCGTTTTATCCACCATATTTTTCAATTATTAGGAACAGATTGATTAGTATTCAGTTCTCTGAATTGACTGGGGATAACTATTCTTTTTCAGAAAAAAGCAAAGAAATGTATCTTAAGTATGTCAAAAATAACGTAGGTACACGCGGGGATGAATCCAGAAGGTTTTTATGGAATTTAGATTATAGTTATGATATTTTTTATCTGAAAAATACTTCCAGTGGGAAATATTTATCTCCGGTGATCATTAAAACACCGATTAAAGTATCTAATAAATAGCCGAATAGCCACTCTTACTTACAAAAAAGTCTGAAAGATCATCCCTCTTTTCAGGCTTTTTTGTTTTTTTGCGGCATCATTAGTAGGTGCGATTATTTATTGTTGATCAAAGATCGATACTATGTTTTTTTCTTCTCAGGTGTGAAAGTCGGTTTCCTTGCTAATTTAGAAGAAAGATTTTTATGCTATAAAATAGAGTTCTTTCGTTTTAATTCATAGCTTAAAAAGCTAGGTTTAACTTTCTTTAAAGTCTATTTGAAAGAACATGTTCACTAATCTCTTTTAGGTTTTGTGTTCCATTCCATTCCTAAGATTTGGACCTTGAATTTTTTGGAAATTTCAAAACTGATCGAACCAAAACTTTTTAAAAATTATGTGAAAATTTTGAGCCTATATGGTTTGCTATTTTATACTACGTAGAGCATAATACAGCAGAACAAAATTTATCTTTGTTTTCACCCTCCTCAGAGTCTCTCGCAGGGGATTCTCGGCTACCTTTGACTCTTTTCGACCCACGGACCCATGGCCAGAACATAATAAAACATGCAAATAACCGGGCACGATCACGTAACCCCATAGATAGTCACCAGGTGCTGTCAAATGACCGGATCTATTGTATACCGCATCGTAGAAATTTGCTATTTCGAAAAGTAAGAGCCACTTATACCATGTGCGCATACACAAGTACGTCTCAAAGTTTTCGGTAGGTTGGAATGGATGGACAAGGTTTTTTTTGTTTTTTAGCTTGCGTTTTGTTTGCTCAGAGTCCTCTGCGAGAGACTCTGAGGTGGTTTAGGGAAGTATTATGGAAGATTCCCGATACCAAGCTCAGCCAACTACATCGACTGCTGCCCATCAAAGATAACCTCAAGAAAGTCAAACCTCAATAGGTAACGCACCGAATGCATACCTAATTTTGATATTGACCTTTCAATCATCTATGGTTAGTTAGGTTGTATCAATGAAATACTTACTGAAAATATTTTATTGCAAACAACATTATTTAATTATTTCTGCTCAATATGAAGCTCTTTTTATCTCGATATATTACATCATTATCCTCTGATAAATACGGATTGCGCTGACCAATAAATCTCGCTTTCAACCATTCGTATAGAATAAACTGTAGGCGACCAACACCGTTTCGAATGCATGGCTTTTTTCAGCGATTTATACATTCATTATACCAATGTTGATCTTTTCTACTATAATATAGTTGATTCTGCCATGATGAATTCCAAAAAGGCTTTTCAACCAGCATGAGTACATACTTTTTACCGTCCACTAAAATCTATACTTTGCTGATATCAGAATAAACATTGGTTGTAATGGATACAATGAATTGGAAAACACAGAAGGTTCTATTGTTGCCAATTGTATCGCATCCTTATTCATAAGGTTGTTTCCTGTTAACTCCATTGAGAGTTTATTATCCAAAATGGAATAAAAAACCGAAGCATTCAATATACTGCTAAAGCCTGTTGACTGTCTGAAATTAATAGCCTGATAGTCAAGTGTTAATCTTAATACAGGAATCGGTTTAATGACAACCTTGGCGTAGTAATTATGAAAATTAAATCTGTTTTCCGTGCCATTCCACCGATTGAGCGATTCATAGTTTTTAAAAGCAAGGCTAAGATTTATTTGCTTTGTAATGGAAGAACCAGATGTGATGCTAAGAATACTTTGAGATAATTTACTCTCATCCTGCTGGCTTTCTATTGCTAGTGGCGTTTTGCTTCTATTAAAGTCATACGCCACTTTTACTGTGCTTTTAATAGCTCCAAAGTATTTGTCTAATGAATAAGTGCTGAAAAAATTATTCAAAGTTCCACCTTGAATTTGACTATTGATAATCGCATCACCTTCAAAAGTTAGTTGAGAAGCCAGAATGGAGTTTGATTTCAGGTATACCCATTCTGCATTAGCCGAGAGGAAACTGATATTGTCTTCGGTCAACTTTATGGAAGCTATTCCTATTTCGTTTCTTACTGGAGTATCAGGATTGGAATTAAACGATATCACAGTTCTATAATCTGTCAATAAAGAAGAATTAATGAGTTGATTAGGCTTAAGCAAAACATATTCAACGTTATAAAGCCCTCTTAATTCAGAAGATAGCTTTCCTGCATTCTTTTTTGTTGAAAAAGCAATGGTGGGTTCAAAGTAGATGTCGCTTGTTTTTTCGCCGTTGAATTTGATGGCAGCATTTCTAATTCTTCCGCCAAGAGATAGTCTGGTTTTTTTAATCTTTTTCTCAATTTTAAACTCGGTAAACAAATGGTTAAAATTGTATGCATTTCTTAATTGGGACTCATTCAAACCCTTACTCTGATCTACATTAAAATCAGAGTTATTGACAGACCAACCGGCCAAAATATGGACAAACCAATTCTCATTTATTATTCCATCTAAACGATTGAAAACTCCCAAGTTAAAGACATCCTGTTCTGTCTGTTGTCGAATGGAGTCATTTAGACTCTTTTTATCGGATAAGATGAAAAGTTCATTTTCCGAGTTTTTTCCTACTTCGACATCTAATGTATTCACCCATCTTTGGTTTAACTTATTGAGATAAGATAGACCTCCATACCATTCGCTCAAAATCAAGTCTGCACGATCATTATATGTGGAAAAACCCGTGAAATTTTTTGTTATGGGATTATCCGTTGCATACTTTCCCTGGAAGCGAACGATCAAATCCTGATTTGTGGCTAATTGGCTTTCTGTTTTGAAATCCTGAAACACTTCAAAAGGTGCCTGATCCTGTTGTTGGCGTTGGATAAACGAAAACCCATCGCCGGTGGGCAGAAAATAGAAAAGAGAGTCAGTAAAATTGAAACTAAGCTTATTGTTGTAGACCGTAGTGATAGATCGTAATGAGGTTTTTGGGGATAGCTTCGTTACTAAACTGTTAGAAAAGAATTGCCCTTCATGAAAGGTAAATCGTTCCTGTTTCAAAAAGGAAGGTGCAGTCAGTTGATTACCGATAATCGGTTCCGGTAGTATGAAACCCTTGTATTCTAGCTGACTATCGGTTAATGTTTCAAGATCATAGCTCTGTAAGTCAAAGCCAGTATTATTGGCTTCACCCAACGCAAACAATTTGAGCTTCTTAAGGTAAGATAGCAGTTCTGTTCCAGCCAGGTATTTTGATGTATTCCCTCCACCTGCTTCTATAGTTCCGAACAAAGGTGCCTTTGCTTCTTCTTTCAGTTTAAGATTAATAGCTACCTCATCCGACTGCTGGATGCCCTGAAGCAAGCGGCTGTCTGAGAATCGCTTGAGTATCTCCACTTCTTCCAGCCAGTCTGCTGACAGGTTTTTGCTGAGTACTTTGTAGTTTTCGCCAGTGAGGTCGTCTCCATCCATCAATATTTTTTTGATTTCCTTACCCTGAAACCGGATTGCTCCGGATTGCTCATCTACAGAAACACCAGGCAGTTTAGCAAGCAAATCTTCCACATTTTCTTCCGAGCCATCATTAAAAGTTTCGGCAAAATAGGAAAGTGTGTCGCCTCTCGTTTCAACAGGTTTTCCTTCTCTGACCACCACTTCCCTTAGTGTACTTTCATCGGAAAGGGAGAGTTGGATATTGATTTCCTTTTGTGAAGTAGAAATCACCTTCTCAAAACGATTATATCCTAACCGGGCAATGTTTAAGAGAACACTATCACTCTCTGTTTTGAATTTAAGAACGAACCCTCCAAGACTATCCGTGAATGCGTAGGTTAGGATTTGACCGCCTGATTCTAGTACATAGACCTGTGCAAATTCAACTGGTGAAGCATCATGAGTTACATGGCCTCTAAGTACCGATTGGGCATTAAGCTGAAAAAACCATACACTAATGAATAGAAATATAGAGCCCTGCCTCATTCAAATTCCAGTTCCGTTGCGGGTCGTTTTTGGGAGAGGTTATTGTCTGAAATTTCCAACTCAGGGTATTCTGCCTGAAGTCTTGCAATGTTGGCCTTGTTTTTATTGTAATACTTAAGCCACGCTATATCCAGGCATTCAAAAAGATCTTTCTTTGAGATAATGGCTCCATTCAGGTTGTCCTCTATTGACTCATTTGAATTTTGGAGTTTCAAGGACTTAAGTGATATATGGATATCGCCTCGAAGATCTTTGATTTCGATAATTAATCCAGGTAACCCGAAAAATTTCCAGGGTCCTGCCGGTACAGGTACTGTAGGTGTAAACCAGGCTTCGTACTCTCTACCGCGAAAGCTTGTTGTAGCTTTGGTGCATTTAAGGTTTTGGATAACCTTACTTTCGCTACTAATAACCCATTCAGTGCTAAAAGTATCGAAATAAATTGATGGCTCCCCCTCCGTACAAAATGATCTCACTTTTACTTTTTTTTCGTTGTACTTTCTAAAAACACCGTATCCAATGGTGTCGGTAAAGACTATTTGAAAAGCGGAGAATTCGTCTTGTGGGTTTTCTTCCACAAACCATTTTGATTCATTTTGCTGTTTATATAAAAACAATGATTTATCCTCACTGAACCAAAGTGTTCCATTATAGTGGAAATTGTCCTCAGCTAGTTTTATTTTATAGGAGGCGTGACCACCAACTGATTGGGCTGATAAAGCAGTACCAACTAAGAGCGAAAGAAGGAATAATATATTTTTCATTAATTGTAGAATTTTGAAATCCATTAAAAAAGTAAAAAAGTGTCTCAGAAGTATTTTCACACACTCCTAAAGACACTTTAACAAATATGGCACTATTAATTCTTGCTTATGGATTTAAACTCCCTGTAGGCCTTCAGTACTTTGTTGCATCTGCCTGATGCGTAAAAGCCTTCTACATCAATGGTACACTTAGCCAATACATCAATGGTACACTTAGCCAATGGTTTGGATTTCACATCTGCATTAGCGGATAGCCCCATAGGCATTGACAATACAGCCCCAAGAATTAAAACACTAAAAAACTTTTTCATTTGTGATAAATTTAAATTTGTGCCTACTTTCAGAATTTCAGGTGGCTGTTTCGGCATGTCCCCCCGTTGATAGATCATTTTTTGTTTTCGGAAAGTATCAATTCCTTTTTTTCACAATTCCTAAAAGTTGGGCTACATGGACTCAATTTGCTACTGGCATCAATGGCAGTCAACCAACTAATTAGGAAAACATGACACTAAACAATCGTCAGTCTAATATCTTGTTGCATCGAAAATGAGAAAAATGAGACCAATCAACTATGCGAAAAACATTAAAAAATATGCGAGAAATGCCAAAAATCTATTTGAGAGATAGCAAGTGTGGGATTTGACTTCATACAGGTCATTCTTTACTCTAATAAATCCTGACCTCAGGTTAACTCTTATAATCGAATGAAGTCTGCCGATGCATTCAAAAATTTGCAGAAAGCGCTGCGATTTGTGGTGAAAATAACCTTATGAATAGAGTTAGTTAATTGAGGTTTTCTAACTCCCTCTATAATTAATAAGCCATTTGCAGGGATAAATTGGGTTTATCATTTTCACCCTCCTCAGTCTCTCCCAGAGGACTCTGAGCTACCTTTGATTCTTTTCGACCCACGACCCATGGCCAGAATATAATAAAACATGCAAATAACCGGGCACGATCACATAACCCCATAGATAGTCACCAGGTGCTGTCAAATGACCGGATCTATTGTATACCGTATCGTAGAAATTTGCTATTTCGAAAAGTAAGAGCCACTTATGCCATGTACGCATACACAAGTACGTCTCAAAGTTTTCGGTAGGTTGGGTATGGGCGGACAAGGTTTTTTTCGTTTTTTAGCTTGCGTTTTGTTTGCTCAGAGTCCTCTGCGAGAGACTGAAGAGGTTTAAAGTATCAACTTCCTTATTTCTTGATCTTTCTCTTTCTCAAACTCAGATTTACCATCCTTAAGGCCGTCATAGTATTTGTTATCATCCTGTGGAATTTAGAGGGTTTCTTCTAAAAGTTCAGGGTCATGTTTCTGCAATCATAGCCATGATTGAAGCCTTTAAGGTAGTCTGGTGATGGTGTTTCCATATTTTAGGATCTTAAAAGGTTTCTCGGGCATTTTGCTCTAAAAATTCATTCAGTGGATTACGATCATATAGAATGATGCACTTACGTGGCTGGCTATAACGAATTTTCCCACTATCTCTATACTCCTTTAATGTCGTTTTTGACATGATATTGATCTGTGTTCCAACTGTAAATTCTACAACAACATGAAAGTAAAGAGAGACTGCCTTTATTAATGACAGTCTCCGTGAAAAGGTCTGTATTGAGTTAACAGATTTTTAAGTTCATACTTTAGGTTAAAAGTCATCTGCCAATGGCACGGGGAACTCGGTGAATATCACCTGTGATAATTCTTCACCTGAATCGGGGTCAATATTGGTATCAATGACCACAAAATTCACATTGAGCCGGTCGTATCTTCTCAGGTCCACCATTCGATGTCCCTCAGCCCAAAGAGAGTACCTGCGTTGGTGCAGCATTTCATTGATGAGCGAGGTCTGGTCAACCGTGCCGCTGTAGCTTCCGATACCGGCCGACGTTCTGATCACATTCAATGCCTGTACGGCCTCTCCAAGACTTTCCGGAGTATTGAGCAGGATATTGGCCTCTGCATAGATCAGAATAAGCTCCTCATTCCGGATGATGTCTGTGGGAGAGGTGCTGGAAGCATACAGCCGTGTTTCATGGGTGCCGCTAAAACCACCCAGCGAAACAGGGTCGTCCCGGGTAGTGGTTTTGTTTGCCACGCGTACATCATTTGGCTCAGCGGAACTGATAAAATCATTGTTGACAATGATCTGATCCCCGCTTTGCTGAGGGATCTTAAAGAGGTTGTTCAGGATATCCGGTCCGGCGGTGGAGAAAACATGTTTTGGTCCTGTAGGCAAGTCGCCGTCAATATCGAAAAACGATGCATTGAGTGCATCCAGCGCCGCATCAGGATCATTTCGGTAGATCTCCACCCGGGCTTTTATTGCTCTGTTGAATTCAATAAATGATCTGGGGGCATCAAAACCTTCAAATCCTGGTGTCAGAGCAAAGGAGAATTCCGATCCCGCCTGCCCTAACTGGGTCACCGCCAGGTCCAGCAAACGAACTATTTCAGTGAAAGCTTCCGATTTACTGACAAAATCCCCAACGTTATCAGGATCATCCGTATCTACTCTGATGCCATTGGTATCCAGCAGATTAAGTACCAGCAGTAATTCATAGGCCTTTATCGTGTTGGCAAATCCTCTGTAGCCATTCCTGTCCTGCTCAGTGACTTCTACAGAGGCATTGCCAACTGCCTCGAGCAGGATGTTACAGTTCTTGATCACCCGGTAGCGGTTGTTGTACGGACTGGTAAGGTAGAACGAGTTATTGTCCAGCACGCGATTTTCCCCTTCATCATTTTCGAGACCGACAAGGTCGGTAAGATTTCTCGGGTCAGCGTCAAAAAGGTAAAGCTCCCGTGCAATGGTACCTGTGGCGGTTACATACACGTCGAAGCCGTTCCGCATACGGGCTTCGATACCCGTTACCAGGTTATTGAGCTCGGTAAATGAAGCATTATTCAGTACACTGTTCAATGAAGCGCCGTTGGGGTCAACACGCTCGTCAATATTGCAGGCGCTGACGGTCAGCAGGACCAGCAGTCCATTTATGATGGATTTGATATTTTTCATTTTCATAGTCGTTTAAAATTCCAATGCGAGGTGAACATAGTATTGTTTGGCGCTGGGGAATGGCGTTACTTCAATTCCTGTTGAGAGTCCCTGCCCTCCTTTGGTGGACACCTCAGGATCATAGCTGCTGTAATCCGTTATAGTGAACAGATTACGTGCAGATGCTCCGATCTTAAAACTGTTGATAAGGTTGTTGAATGCTGAGATCTTAGGAAAAGTGTAGTAGAGTGAGATCTCGCGTAATCTGAGATAGGATGCATCTTCCACATAAAAGTTGGGATCTCTCAACGGCTCAATATCACGTGGCGTTGTATTGCCAATATCGGTCAGCAGTCGCGTAAGGTTAAGATTATCGCCCCCTTCTTTCCAGTGTAGCAGAAAGGAGAGATCAAGATTGCTGAACAGATTGAGCTCACTGAACCATGAAAACTGAAAGTCAGGTTCTACATCGCCAATGGTCACCAACCCATCGGCCGTGTTGCCTTTAAGCTGGGTGATGGGCTCACCTTCTTCAAGAAAAAATGACCCGAGGCCTGTTCCAAAAGCCGTATTTCTGGGTGCAATGGCCGGACCATCCAGCCGGGTCAGCTCGCTGCGATTGAACCAGAAATTGACACCGGTATTCCATGTCACTTTGTTATTGGCTACAGGTCTGGCAGTCAGTGCCACTTCCATTCCTTGATTGCGCAGATCGGCATCATCAAATATCTGGAAGGTAAACCCTGTAGAGCTGGGTATTTGCCTTTCATAGAGCAGGTTTTCTATGGTTTTGTTGTAATATGTGACTGTCAGTGACAGCAGGCCGTCGAAAAATGCAGCGTCGATACCGGTTTCGATCTCCTGAGCTGTTTCAGGCTCCAGGTCAGGAGCACCTCTGTCCAAACCTATTATCGTACCCGGAGAACCGGTGATGTTCGTGGCATCAAATGTCGTATACAGCGCGCCGAAGGTGGGACTGTTACCCGTTTCTCCGTAGGCCACTCTGTACTTTAGCGAGTTTACAATTGGTGAGGTCCAGAAGTCGAAATTGGCAATATTGATGGCAGCAGAAGCCTTGGGAAAGGCGAAAAATTCGTTGGGATCACCATTTAGTGAAGATTTGTCAAGTCTGACCCCGGCAGTCAGGATCACTTTATCATTGAAATTGGCCTCCTGCTGGAGGATCACCCCGAACTCCTCTTCAAACTGGATATCCTGGATGACCTGCTGAGCTCCCCCCTGGGTGGCATTGGTCTGCCCGGGGATCAATTGTGTGGTTTGTGTTAAAACGAAATCCCTGTCAAAATCGAGATAGCTGATCCCTGCCTGAGTACTGAGGGTTAGATTATCCAGAAATTTATCGAAAGTAGCAAATACCTGAAAATTCTTGTTAAAAACCTCATTGTTCCCTACTCCGATGAAACCGTTTGTAGTCCCTACCTGAGCCTGCTGGAATTCCGGCACGTAAACGAAAGTTTCGTTCTGGAAATAGTCTATTCCTCCATTGAATTTGAGACGTACTGAGGTGTTGATGTTATTGAAAAGGTTGTATTCCACACCCAGCCCCTGAATAAAACGGTTGGTGGATTCCGTGTTTTGGGCCACATCCCTTGTGAGCAGCGGGTTGCCCGGGTAGTTGGGATTGCCGGGGTAGTTCCCGAATTCATCAGGAAACAAATTCACCCAGTCTCTTGTGAAGGCCAGCGTATATCCATAGCTGAGGCCACCCTCATTTTCATTTCCGGTAAAGCTTCTTGCGGCATCGGAGTTAATGAAGTTGCTGGAAGTAGTGATCTTCAGCTTGTCCGACAGTTTATGGTCGAGGTTAAAACGGATGTTACGTCTGTTGAACCCCGTGTTTTTGACAATCCCGTCTTCGTCCCGGATCGAGCCGCCCACATAGAATTTGGTCCGGTCATCGCCCCCGGATATGCTCAGCCTGCTTTCAAAGATGAGGCCCTCCTCACCAAATATCTCATCTTCGTAGTCGAATATCTCTCCGGCGGCCTGAGCAATCTCGAACTGGGTCCTGGTGGCAGTACCGTCAGGGTCGGAGGCAGACTGGAATTCTGCCTGCACCTGATCAGCAGTGAATGACCGGCGACCTACCTTGTTCAGAATGGTATTGACGCCGACATCCTGACTGAAGCTCACTTTGGTACGTCCGGATTGCCCTCTTTTGGTGGTTATGATCACTACTCCGGCGTTGGCACGTGTGCCGTAGATGGCCGCTGCCGATGGTCCCTTAAGTACCTCGATCGTTTCGATGTCGTTGGGATCGAGATCAGCCAAGCGGTTCGATGCATTTTCCTCGGCCCCATTGTTGGCTCCGGAGGCAAAGCGCGAGCCGGAAGCGATCTCACTGTTGTTCATGTATACCCCATCAATAATGAACAGTGGCTGGTTATTGCCGAAAATGGAGGAAACACCTCTCAGACGCATGGCAATACCACCGCCCGGCGCCCCCGACGACTGTGTTATGTTAATGCCGGTGAGCTTTCCATACAAGGCACCATCAATAGTGGACTGCCCCGTGGTGCCTACCAGCTCTTCAGCAGAAACAGTAGCGACGGCATTGGCGAGGTTTGATCGCCTTACGGAAGAGGCCAGGCCGGAGATCACTACCTCCTCGAGATTAGTGATATCTTCGGTCAGCTCCACGTTGATGTTGGAGGAACTGACCTCAATTTCCTCCGTAAGGTAACTCACAAAAGAAACCACCAGGATGCGGCCACGTTCTACTTCGATCGAAAAATTTCCGTCGACGTCGGTGATCGTACCGCGGGGGGTACCTTTGATTACGACGTTGGCACCGGCAATACCTTCGCCGGTACTGGCATCTGTGACTTTTCCGGTTACGGAGATCTGTTGGGCATGAACATAGAAGCCCGTTCCCATGGTCAAAAAAAAGACCATGAGGAAGTTGTAGTACTTCTTCATTGGTTGTGTGGTTTAGGTAAATAATTAATACCCTGTTAAGTTATAAACATCGTGATATATTTACCCCTACATGTAAGATTATGGTGATAAATTATACCCCAATTTGGGGTAATATTTGGTGATGTGATCTTACTCCAGAAACTTTCGCGGAGGTACTATAAAAATGCTGAAACCGTAGGTGAAAGCTTCATTGAGCCGGTTGTCGACGATCTGAGAGGAATTGATGGAAGGTGAGTTGGAAAGGTCAAAATTTATGTTGTAGCGAAAGCCTGCTTCCACGCTGAACCATAGCCAGTCGTGTATTTCCCGCTCCCAGATAAGCAGTGTCCGCACTTCTGATTTATCCAGGTACATGAGTCTGTTAATATCCGGTTCCAGTCGCAGACCATAGTTGGCCCCGTTCAGTTCAGCCTGCAGATAAAGGTAGTTTTTCTGATTCAGGGTGCTGTAACGGAGCTTGGCCTGGGCAGGCAGTACAGACTCAAAACCCCACTGATTGTTAAATGTTTTGTTATAGGCAAAGAGTGGATAGATGGATCGCCTTCCAAAGTTATAGCTATAGGCCAGTCCTACGGCATAACTCACATAGTCATTTTTCTTCCAGCCGATCAAAGGAGCCACTGAAAACCTCAGGAAGTCATCGGAAGAAAAATCATCGGACGTATAATCGCCGTTCAGACCTCCGCTCAGGCGCAGAAGGAAAAATTTGTTGGTACGTGTAGGCTTAACCAGAAAAATATCCCCTCTTATACTTCTTAGAGATTTATTCTCCAGGTTTTGATAAAACGGATACTCTATGCCACCTGAATTTTCAAAGTTGAACTCTTCCACAAAGTATTTTACTCCGGCTGCCAGTTTAAAATTTTCTTTCATCACTACGGGCAATCTGAGCATAAAACTCCATCTTCTGTTCCTCAGAACTTCAGCCTGTGAACTGCCAAATGCTTCATCTGACGAAGACCTGATACCGTAATCCCTGATGATCTCACGTTTTATTTCGATCCCCTTGCTCCTTGGTAAACCCACTACACCAGGGACGCAGAAGGTGGAATCCGTACAGTTGACAATAGAACCCTGCCCTTTAAGATCATATGAACAGGCAATAATGCACAGCAGGATATAGGTCAACTGTTTATTCATAAAATGTGTTTACTGTCTGTAGTACTAAAAAGACTAAATTAACCAATTATTGTCCAAGTCGTGATAAACTGTTTTATTTTGAAGGCAGACAAAAGTGCCACAACGCATACTTGTTACGCTTTATCAATCTCCCGGGTTCCTCTACCTTAGGTTGTCGTACTTTTTCAACATCACAAAGTCAGGAAGTTTCAGAGAACTTATGCGTTGGTATCCTGTTCTGTCATAATTTTATGCTGAATTCAGATCGTTGATATTTATGTACAATTTTTTGTGATAGTCCCCACCGATCCTTAGTTTAAAAGATTGAGAACAGATCAGCTTGTAGATTTTCTTGAGCTCAGGCTCACTTCACCCTTACCCGGCATTGATGCCCAGCGAAGGATGATGCCCTTTGACCGCTCAGAAGAAAGGTTCAATGCAGCGCTTATGCAGAACGCCCGGCCAAGTGGTGTACTGGTGGCTTTTTACCAAAAGGATGGAGAGTGGCATATTCCTCTGACACTCAGACATGACTATGGAGGCCCTCATAGTGGTCAGGTGAGCTTCCCAGGAGGCAAAATGGAGGAGGGGGACGGTAGCATAGAATATACAGCATTAAGAGAAGCACAGGAGGAAATAGGGATCACACCGCAGGATGTCAGGGTTCTTGGCCATCTTTCCGACCTGTATATTCCACCGAGTAACTTCAGGGTCACGCCTGTGGTGGGTTTCCTGCCATCTGCGCCGGAATTTGCTCCCGACAGTTTTGAAGTAAAGGAACTGATCGAAACACCCCTGTCGTTGCTACGGGCCAGCGCAACGGTAAAACGAAAGGATATCCAGATCAGTGAGAGATTCAGGCTCAATGCTCCCTATTTCGATGTGTATGGCAATGTGGTATGGGGAGCAACAGCCATGATGCTGAGTGAACTTCTCGTCATCATCAATGAATGGGACCCGGAATAGGACATCTGCGAGCCATATCAACGGTGATCTGAAATAAATCAGAAAGAAGTGGCAACCTTTTGGAAACCGGACTGTCCTTACGAAAAGCTGTTGCATTAAATGACGGCAAGGTGAATTTCACTGATTGAATCAAATAACTTCTTAATACCTGGATCAATGAAAAACTCGATAACTTTTATGCTGCTCATGAGCGTGAGCATTATGCTGCCGGCTCAGACGAACATGGATACTCTTACATTTGACGATCTGAACTACTTCAACAAGATACTGGTGGGGCCTATGATCAACCTGGAATTTGTGCAGGGAGACGATGAAAGGGTGAGGATCGTGTACCGTAATGTGGAAGAGGAAAATATAAACGTAAAGGTATCAGGCAAAACGCTGGAGGTTTATCTGGATGATGCGAAGATCGTTCCCAAAAGGAAAAAGGAGTGGAGAGGAAGGCATCACAGGCGTATTAATGTTTACAGAGCAGCCAGGATAACAGCCTATGTCACGGTTCGCGACCTTAAACGGCTTGAGATCAGGGGAGAGGAATTTGTTCACTGTGACAAGCCGCTGGTAGTAGATAAACTGAAGATAAAGTCCTACGGAGAGGCGGATATAAATCTGGTATCCCTGAAGGCAGATCGTCTGAAAGTTGTGATGTACGGATCCAATGACCTAAAGATCAGAGAAGGTATAGCCAAAAAACAAGTGATCAAGGGATATGGCGATAGCTATGTTGACAACCGGGACCTGCTTACCGATAAGACAAAGATCGGGATCATGGGAGAGAGCGAGATCCGTGTAAATGCCAGGGATTACCTCAGGCTGAGTTCTTTGGGTGAGACAACCCTCAAATATCACGGCCTTCCACGCGTTAACCGCTGGTTCACGATTGGAGAGAACAACATTTATCGTGTGAGGTAAGTCTGGTAACCTGGTGCTGGTTACTGGCTACTGGTTAAGGGCTGACCCTTTACACGCTACTGGCTTCATTCATAGCATTTGGGTGATACAGGATGTTTTTAGGATCAAAGTATATACTTTTGAAACCTTTTACTCCCGGTTGTAGTCATAACAGTATACCCAACACTTAACGGTATGCTCAGACAGCTCAGAAAATACAGCCTATTATTTTTTCTATTGGTAATTACGGTCTTCGGACTATTTGCAACGAATCAACTGATCTCGCTTTATGCCAACCTGAGTGTCATCAACCTCTGGCTGGCCAATGTTGTGGTAGCACTGGTTTCTATTGCAGTGCTGGGGCTTTTTGCGCTGCCGGTCGTTCTTTTGATCCGGCTACCGAAAACGCTGTCCCATACCGGGGGGGAAGATATTGAGCATTACAAAACTCGTCTGAAAAAACGTCTGACTGCCAACAGGCGGGTCAGGGGTGCAGGGTTGGATGTGTACACAGAGGCGGGTATGCATGATGCGCTGAAACTGCTCGATACAGAGGCCAAAGATGTGATCAATAATACGGCAACGGCTGTTTTTCTAACCACTGCTATCTCTCAGAACGGCAAGCTTGATGCCCTGACCGTTTTCGCGACCCAAAGCCGTATGGTATGGAAGATAGCCCATATTTACTGGCAGCGTCCGGCGTTGCAGGATCTTGTCCGGCTGTATGCCAATGTAGGCGGAGCTGCGCTTATTGCTTCAGAGCTGGAAGATATTGATATTACAAGACAAATTGAACCGATCATCAGCGCTTTGCTGAAAAGCCCGGGGCGTTCGCTGCCTGTGGTTGGTCATGCTGCCCATATCCTCACAGATTCACTACTGGAGGGTTCCACCAATGCCTTTTTGACTTTAAGGGTAGGAATTATAGCCCAACGGTATTGTGCTAACCCGGATCCGTCGGTTTCTGCCAGGGAGCTGAAGAGGTCTTCCTTCATGGAGGCATCGGGTATGCTGCGAACACTTGTGCTTACATCTTCCGGTAAAGTGATCAGCAGCGTAATGAAGGCCGTGAAAGATGCCGGTAAAAACACAGTGGTTTCCGGTGTAGAAGCTGTAGGTCGTGCTGCTACGAAGGTGAAAACAGGCTTTATGAGAGTAGCGGGTAAAGGAAAAAAAGAGATACCCGCTACTGATATTGATAATACGTAGGGCATTCCACATTACCGTGGATCTTCCGCACCCTGAATCTGAAGTTCAGCATAAATTCATGCGTCCCGTTGGAAAACTGGTTGAGATCGGAAGTGGTCCAGTCATAGGAATAGCCAAAATGCAACTGCTCTGATAGCTTAAGGTCCAGGTACGTGACTATGGCATCGATATTCCTGTAAGACGCACCCACGCTGAATACATCATAAAAGATGAATCCTACGTTCACATCCATGCTCAGGGGAGACCCCTCCTGCGCCCTTACCAGCAGCCCCGGGTTTAACTGTACATGTCCCATGCGGCTGAGCGGCAATAACATCCCTCCATGCAGATAATAATACCGTGCTTCACGTATTTCGCTCAGTACACCTTCAATTTCATCAGCTGAAATAGAATTGTTGAGTAAAAACGGAACAGAAAATCCTGCCGAGAAGATCTTGTTCTGAAAGTATACACCGGCTCCGAAGTTAGGCCTGAACCGGTTGCTTACAGTGGCGAATGATCCATCCCCGGGGTCAATCAGGTTGAGATCACTGAAGTCCGCCGAGACCAGGTTGAAACCTGCCTGAAGCCCCAGCGACAATTTACCTGCAGGTGTTTTCAGGATGTAGGCATAGCTACCGTACATACTTTGACTGCTGTAACTACCTATCTCGTCGTTGGTAAGCATTAAACCTACGCCAATTTTTTGTTTCATGAGTGCAGTATGCCCCGTGATAGAGTAGGTTTTGGGAGCACCATCAAGGTTTACCCATTGGTTTCTGTACATGGCGGTCAGGCTCATTTGTACATGGCTGCCTGCGTAGGCAGGATTGATGACCAGACCGTTGAATATATATTGCGAATACACGGGGTTCTGTTGAGCCCGTGTATTCGTAAATCCTCCTACTATAAACAATAGACAGATTAAAAGGTATCGCATTCCTTAAGCGTCCTAAGGTTATTTAAGTACTTCAAGGTATCCGGAAGATGGTTTGGTCCCATCTCGTTTATCGACCACATAGAAGTACGTTCCATCCGGCAGATTGGTACCTATCACTCTCATTCCTTTGGTGGCTACACCATCAAAGAAAATAGTTGAGTTGTCATATCCCTCCGCCTCATACACTAATGTACCGGCTCTGTTGAAGATTTTCACCAGGTTATTGGGGAAATCTTCAATACAATCGATATGGAATATATCATTTAATCCGTCGCCGTTTCTGGAAACACCGTTATAGGGATTGATATCAGGAAGTATGGTAAAGGATTCTGATACTTCACAACCCAGCGTCGACCATAGGGTAACCGAATACTCTCCCGACGGTACGTTGGTCAGGTTAGGTCCGAATACCAGCTCTCCGGTGGGCGTCTCCCATACTACGCTATCCACAGTTACGCCATTCGTGATAAAGACCTGCGCAAAACCATCTTCCTGTCCACAACTTGCATTTTTTATAATGAATTCGAACTCAGGAAAATTCTTGTCCTCCAGGATCTCTTCCGTGACCGGAGCTGACACACAACCTGTGATCCTGCTGGTAGCTGTCACTGTGTACAACCCTACGGACAGGCTGTCATAGATCTCTCCGGTGAAATCCGGTGATCCTGTCACCTGCTGGCCTATGTACCAGTCGAATATATAGTCGCTGGTGTTGCCATCAACAGAAACAGACAAGGCCCCGTTGTCAAAATCACAGCTTGTTACATGAGATATCACCTCTACCGTAGGATCCGGTATCTCAGGAATATCTTCCTCAATGGTGATCTGCTGTGTAGAAGCGCAACCGTTGATCACGTTCGTGGCCACTACAGTGTATGTCTGTGCTTCCAGTCCGGAAAACTCAGGACCTACATAGGCTGTGTCGGTACTTTGACCGACAAACCACGCAAACTCATATCCTACAAATCCTCCGTCAACAGTGGCTCTGGCTACACCGTCAGCCCTTGTAAGGTCACAAACCGTGAGTGGAGCCACCATTTCTACCATCAGGTTAGGGAATAACTGGTCTACGCCAAGTGTTACTGTTGCCGTTGCAGTACATTGGTTATCGAGGTTGTCTACAACGGTTACTTCGTATTCACCCTGATCACTTTCATCTAACTCCGTCAGTTCTTGTCCTGTAATATCAGGACCGTTGGGTCGGCTCCATGTGTACGTGTATTCGCTACCTCCGGTGTTGGTTATAATGGAAGCGAATACCGATCCGTCAGGAACTACACAACTGGTAACTGGCGTAGTACTAGCCACCGCTGAAAGAATCATAGGCTCAAGTACCAGATTGTAGGTTTCATCCACAATACAGTTGTTGTCATTGTTGATCACTCTTACCGTGTAAGGTCCGGGAGCAAGGTTGTTGTCATACAAACCGGCAGAATTCATTATCGGACCTGTAGCGGTTGATGCATTGTACCATTCATAGTCATATCCGGTAGTGGAAGTTCCCTGCCCGTTTACATGCAGCATACCCTCAACATTATCGGGTTGCAGACATTGCGTAGGGTTGGCAAAGTCCACGAGAGAAACCCCTACAGAGCCTTCGGTCATATCCTCTACAATTACCTCTGTCGATGCCTCACAGTTATTGGCAGGGTTTTCAGCATTCACAAAGTAAGTATCTGCAAGGATATCGGGACTTGCTGCTCCGCTACCTATGCTACCGTTTTCATCAAACCATTCATAGGTGTATGTCCCTACATCCACACCATCTTCCTGTGCCTGCGCCGTTAAACGGATGGCATTCTTATCGTGAGACAGAGGGTCACAATCTATGATCTGACCCGGCCCAGCCATTACTGTGGCCAACGGAGCATCATTTTGAACAGGCATCTGAAGGGATGACCTACATCCTGTTGCAGAATTGGTCACAAAGACACTTACTACACCGAATTGCAATTCCTCAGCTCTGAGTCCATTGAGGGCTGTAGTTCCAATGACCGGATCCGTATTCGGATCAGTTCCAGCAATCCATTGGATGGAGTAATTTGTTGCCAGAGCTCCACCGTCAATTTCGATCTCTACAAAACCGTCAAATACTACCGGGCCTCCTTCGCAGATCATGTTATTGCCCGAACCTGTCAAAGCCAGTACGGGATCCGATGCTGTCTGAATGATTTCTCTGGTCTCGGGTACTGACCTACAGTTTGCAACATTGGTGTTTAAAGCCGTAACTGTATATTCAATCGCCCTTAAAGTATCTAATGTCGGATAGGAAGTCTGGCCAGTTACTCCCGGCAGGGTGAATAGTGGAACACCCAGGTTAAACTGATCAGTTTGGTAAACCTCCAAAATAAAATCAGCCTCATCCAAACCCTTGGTATCCAGCTCTATGTTTAACTGTCCGTTTACAGGGTCACATTGGTCAGCGTCCACCTTTGTAAGAGTGACCTCCTGAAGATCAATGTAATCTAACTCAAAGACCTCCGAAGCCTGACATCCATTCCCCAGATCCGTTGCAAAGATCGTGTAAGACCCATTGGGAATGTTTGATAGCGTACTCTGATTAACACCGGATTCGGAAAGCAGGGGAGCTCCGGAAAAAGGACCTAATCCAGCGTACCACTCTACAAGAAATCCCTGTGTATTGCCAATCCTGTTAATGTCAATCACGAGCTCACCCGTAGAAGAGGTACAGTCACTTGGCTCAACTTCCCCCACTAAATTTTGCTCTATATCTATTGCAGGCGTGTTATCGTCAATGGTTACCGTCTGAGGCTCAAACACATTACAATTCCTTCCGTCATTCACAGCAGTAACTGTGTATACTCCCGGAGCCAATCCGGTCAGCATATTCCCGGTTTGGCCGGAAATTATATTACTTGCTACCACATCCGGTCCTTCATACCATGTAAAGGTATAATCCGACGGATCGTCTACACTCACGGTTACAGTTATACTTCCGTTGAAAGGTGAGCACGTGGTAGCGTTCACTTTGGAAGTGGAAATTGCAGGGATCACGATGTTACTGTTGATCCTCACTGTATCCGTGGCAAAACATTGAGTAGCATTATCGATGAGCTTTACAGTATAAATACCCCTACTCAGCCCTGTGATCGTTGTTTTGTCATCATCACCGACTCTTCGATTCCCTGGGTTGGCGCCCATACCGTTAAACCACTCTGTGGAGAAGTCAGTCAGGCCGGAGAAGGTCACTGTAGCGGTACCATTGGGTAGTGTAGGGTCACAGGAGTTCATTTCCGTGCCGGTGACATCATCAATGACGGGTGGCACAGTTTGCCGGATAATGACCCTTACCGTGTCGGATATACAGCCGCTACTGTTCCTTATGGCCTGAACCGTGTAGCTGCCGGCAGAAAGATTGCTCACCGTACTGCCTGTGTAGTCTGGTGAAGGTTTTACATCATTTCCATCATACCAGTTAAAGGTAAAACCAGCCGTTCCTTCGCCCGCCACTTCTGCGGACATCGTGCCGATATCAGCTCCCGAACAGTCAATATCTGTATGCGAGGCTACCACAACAGGATTAACAGCTTCGTTGCCTATGATAACCTGTTTGGTAGTATTACATCCCGTTAGCTTTTCGGTTACATCCACTACATACGTGTCCGGAGACATGCCGCTTAATTGATGGCTTGTGCCCAGAATGAATTGGGCGTCACCTAATTGGCTTTGTCGATACCATTCATACGTGAAATTGCCGACCGGCTCGCCACCATTCACTATGGCGGTTACACTACCGTTCGGGTTTTGGCATGTCGTTGCATTGACCGAGTCAATTTGTACAGAAATGGTTCTTTGGTTGGGATTAACAACCACCTGTACAGTGTCTGAATTACAGAATGCCGTCTTATGTGTTGCGAAAACCGTATAGGTTCCAGCAGCTATGCCGTTGTACACCGCTCCAACATAATCGGGAGTACCTGTAGCATCTGTTCCGTTGAACCAGTTAAAGTTATAATCGGCTGTTGCTTCGGTAGTACCTATTTGCCTGAATGCGCGTGCAGAACCATTTTGAGGTGTTGCATCCCCGGCACAGCGAATGTCGTCAGTGGTTGCCGTTGAGAGTGCAAAGGGTGTGGGATTCACCAATGCCTGAATAACATTATCATTATATTCACATTCAAGGAAGTTTGTATTGGGTAGCCGGACCGGAGTAGGAAGCGTTGAACCGTTATCATTGAGTACAATATACAAGGTAAAAGGAGAACCGGGGCCTGTAATCGTTAGATTGTTAACATCGAACGTATCTCCTGGGCCGAAGTCGACGACTGATGCTGTCTGAGTTCCCAAATATATGGCACCCGTCTGGAAGGGGTCGCCGTTGTAGAATGATATGGACACATCTCCTGATAGTGCTGCATCTCCCATATTTTGTAATTGGAAGGATACCTCAAAGTCTCTCTCTGGACATGACGGAGCCACTATGTTCAGGGAGCCGTTGACAAAAGTGAGGTTAGGAGAGGCATAAACAGGGCAACCATCGGAATCCAGGAAAGGAGACTGGTTCAAAAAGCTGTTCAAAGGCCGGTTAGGCCCGGTTGTACAAGTACCCTCGGACCATACAAGGTGATGTTTTTGCTGATTTTGAGGGATGGTAAGATCATCATTCACGTTCACATTAAAGTAACCGTGCTGGTTCCATAATCTACGAGCAGGTACCCACGGCTCTCCATTGGATTCGTAGACACGGACCTGTGAGTTTCTGGAAAAACTCAGTGTACAAAAGTTGTCAAATGCTTCCTGATCATTAGTACCGCACACTACACATAGTTCTGTGGCGCCGTCGGCATCCACATCCGCTACTATAGGATATTCTACACTGGTACGGGATATACATTGAACTGAAGTAAGTATCCTCTGTGGTGGATTCTGCCGGCCATCAATTATGTAGAGTGATTGTTCATCTCGATATACCACCTCCATTTTGCCGTCACCATTGAAATCAAACAGGGTACAGCCTGTCCAGCCGGATGTTTCCTCGTTCACATCTGCCCTCCACAGGAGCTCAAAATTCTCATCA
>LYSV01000094.1 GCA_001657315.1 Flammeovirgaceae bacterium BBD 1991-12
GCGGTCTCGGCTGCCATTCGTCTTTTCTTTGAGCCAGCTCTTCGTCAGCTATAAGTACTTCTATGGTATTGGCCCTTGCGTCAATGCGGATCATGTCCCCGTCTTTTACCAAAGCGATGGGCCCGCCATCCTGAGCCTCCGGTGTGATATGGCCCACTACAAAACCATGGGTACCTCCGGAAAATCGCCCATCCGTGATGAGAGCTACTTCCTTACCCAGGCCAGCACCCATAATGGCCGCCGTGGGTTTAAGCATTTCAGGCATACCGGGACCTCCCCTTGGCCCCTCATAGCGGATAACCACTACTTCACCTGACTTTACATTACCGGCGGTGAGTTGATCATTGGCCTCAAATTCACTATCGAAAACACGTGCCGGACCTTCAAAGAGCTCGCCTTCCTTTCCGGTGATCTTGGCCACGGCGCCCTCCGGAGCAAGATTACCCTTCAGGATACGAATATGCCCGGAGCTTTTGATAGGATCTTCAAGGGGATGGATAATATCCTGGCCTTCGCTTAGCGCAGGCAGTTCTGCGACATTCTCTGCCAGTGTTTTGCCGGTTATGGTCATGCAACTACCATCCAGCAACCCTTCCTCCAGCATCATTTTCATCACGGCCGGGGTGCCTCCCTTTCTGTGCAGATCTTCCATGACATATTTGCCACTGGGTTTCAGATCAGCAAGGAAAGGTGTCTCCTCACTGATCCTGGTAAAATCATCCAGTGAGAGCTTAACATCAAATGCTCTGGCAATGGCCAACAGATGCAGCACGGCATTGGTAGAGCCTCCCAGAATGGTTATCAACCGGATGGCATTCTCAAAGGAGGTTTTGGTCACAATATCCCTTGGCTTCAGGTCATGTTCTATCAGGTATCGCACTGCCTCTCCCGCGCGGGAACATTCAGACGCCTTTTCCGGACCCATGGCTGGATTGGAAGCACTATAGGGTAAACTCATACCCATGGCTTCAATGGCCGACGCCATGGTATTTGCCGTATACATCCCCCCGCAGGCACCTGCACCGGGGCAGGCATTCATGACTACTCCCTTATAGTCTTCTTCTGAAATAGAGCCTGCTATCTTTTGCCCAAGGGCTTCGAACGCCGAAACTACGTCCAGTTTTTTGTCTTTGTAGCAGCCAGGAGCAATAGTACCGCCGTAGATGAGCACGGCCGGCCGGTTGAGCCGCCCGATAGCGATCATAGCACCTGGCATATTCTTGTCACAGCCTACGATGGTCACCAGACTATCGTACGACTGGGCATTGACCACCGTTTCTACGGAATCCGCAATGACGTCACGCGATGGAAGGCTATAGCGCATACCTGGCGTACCCATGGAAATACCGTCACTTACACCAATGGTATGGAATATCAACCCTACAAGGTCCTGAGCATTGGTACCTTCCTTTACCACTTTGGCAAGATCATTCAAATGCATGTTACATGGATTGCCCTCAAAACCGGTACTTACAATACCTACCTGTGGTTTGAGCAGATCTTCATCGGAAAGACCAATGGCATGAAGCATAGCCTGAGCGGCCGGCTGGGTCGGGTCCTGAGTAACCTGACGACTGTATTTATTCAGAATTTTTGTCATCCTCACTAAACGATTGTCAGTCCCTGATATTCATTGAAGCGTACCTTTTGCCGATACATGAGGTACAGGCTATGGCCCGCTGAATCCAGCCATGAATTTTTGAATGATTCTCCATTGATGGATTCTATGGGTGCTATTTCACTTGCTGTACCAGTAAAAAAGGCGTGATCTGCACCATACACTTCATCGATAGTGAAGTTTTTTTCTGTAACATGTACCCCCAGGTCTTTGGCCAGCTCCATCACGGTAGCACGAGTGATCCCTGGCAGTATGTTCCCGGCTGGTGGAGTATAGAGGATACCCTCTTTTTCGTAAAAGAAATTAGCTCCTGATCCTTCGGCTACATTGCCATGCATATCCAGCAGCAGGGCTTCATCATACCCCAGCTTTTTGGCTTCCGTAGTAGCCAGAATTGAATTTGTATAATGACCAACTACCTTTGCTTCTACATGACAGGACCTGGGGTTAGGGCGCTGATAGGAAGACACCATTACCTTAAGCGGCTTGTCACCCAGGTATTTCTCCCATTTCCATGCGGCCATAAAAACATGTACTTCATCGGTAGGCATAAGCGACATATTGGCACCAAGGTAAACCAGTGGACGTATGTAGGCGTCAGTCAAATCGTTCTTGTCCAATAGCTCGTAGGAAATATGGGTCAGTTCTTCTATGGAGTACGGAAGTTCAATATGCATTTTGGTGGCCGAGTACTGCAGGCGTTCAAAATGCTCCTTCGCCTTGAATACGTTACAGCCATCGGCATTTTGATAGGCCCTAATCCCCTCAAAAACGCCATTGCCATAGTGCATGGTCTGATTGTACATGCTCGCGCTGGCTTCATCGGCCCGGATCCATTTTCCATCCAGAAATACGATGCTGTCTTGATTATAGTACATGCTTTTCACCCCTCTTTATTTTAAAATCTGGCATAAAAAAAGCGCCATCCGGGGGGATGGCGCTTTTATATTTTATTGATTCAAAGTATCACCGGTCCCCTTTCGCTGTCAGGTTAATGACGCTAACAATTATAAGGACGACTATGATACTTACGTTCTTCATTCTTAAATCTGAATATAAAGCTAATTAAATAGTTTTTATAAAAACACGGCATTTTTTTCCATGAGTCTATGACTTTACCGATGACAACTCGTGAATTGTGGCTGCTACCTTGTCCCCCACCTCTTCCGTGGTTTTTGGACTTGTGGGATTAATATCTTCTGTAACAAAGCCGCTGTCCACTACCTGCATTACCGCATTACTGATGACCCTGCTTTCCTCTACCAGACCAAAGGAGTACTCCAGTAACATGGCTGCTGACAGTACAGCCCCAAACGGATTGGCAATATTCCTACCTGCCGCCTGTGGGTATGAACCGTGTATGGGTTCAAAAAGACTGCGTTCGGCGCCAATGGAAGCTGAGGGTAACATGCCCAGTGAGCCAGAGATCACGGAAGCCTCATCAGTAATAATATCTCCAAACATATTTTCTGTCAGCACTACGTCAAAATACCGTGGATTCTGGATGATCTTCATGGCTGCGTTGTCCACGAACATGAAATCAAGTTCAATCTCCGGGTAGTCTTTGGCCAGCTCCTGCACGGTTTCCCTCCACAGTCTGGAGGTAGCCAGTACATTGGCTTTGTCCACCAGTGTAATCCTCTTTTTTCTACTGGCAGCTGCATTAAAGGCCAGCCGGCTGACACGGATGATCTCATCCTTTGAATAATTGCAGGTGTCGAAGGCCCTGGCTCCATCTTCCGACCGGCCCCGGGGCTGCCCGAAGTAAATACCACCGGTAAGCTCTCTGAACACCACAAAATCAGCATTCCTGATGATCTCTTCCTTTAAAGGCGATATGGGCAGCAGCGCTTCATAGCTCGTTACTGGCCTTACATTGGCGAACAGACCCAGCTTTTTGCGCATGGCCAGCAGCCCCTGCTCAGGCCGTACCCTGGCTGCAGGATCATCGTCATACTTTGGATGACCGATGGCGCCAAACAGAATAGCGTCCGCAGTCCGGCACGCTTCCTCCGTTTCAGCAGGGAAAGGATCTCCGGTAGCGTCAATGGCTACTGCTCCGACCAGGGCCTCAGTATAGTCAAATTCATGGCCATACACCTCAGCAACTGCCCTGAGAGCTTTTAATCCCTGTGCCGTCACTTCCGGTCCTATGCCGTCACCGGGTAATACTGCTATTTTTTTCTTCATAGAATTCATCATAAAAAAACAGCCCCCAAATTTTAACCTAAACCACTAGAAAAATATGACGGGGGCTGTAATCATCTTGCTACTTCAAGACGAGAGCCTTCGAACTTTTCAATATCACTTTTTTGGCTGATCAGGAAGTCGATATCATCGTATCCCTGGATCAAACAATATTTTTTATATGAGTTTATCTCAAACTTTTCTTTATACCCCGTATCTATGACCCTGATCTCCTGCTCCTGGAGACTTACCTCCACCTGCATATCCGGATCTTTCTCAAGGGCTGAGAACAGCCTTTCAAGAAATTCTTCAGTTACCTGCACAGGCAGTAACCCATTATTCAGAGCATTATTCTTGAATATATCTGCAAAAAAGCTGGATACCACCACCCGAAACCCGTAGTCATAAATAGCCCAGGCTGCATGCTCCCTACTGGAACCACACCCGAAGTTTTTACCAGCCACCAATACCTGACCGCTTACGCCTGCCTGATTCAGGATGAAATCAGGATTGGGTTTGTCACCTTCAGTATATCGCCAGTCCCTGAACAGGTTATCACCAAAACCCTCGCGGGTAGTTGCCTTCAGGAAACGGGCAGGTATGATCTGGTCAGTATCCACATCCTGTAAGGGAAGTGGCACACATCTGGATTGTATAGTTTCGAATTTTTCCATCGTCCCTTAGTTCAACATCTCTCTTACATCCGTTATATGACCACTGATGGCTGCTGCCGCCGCAGTCAACGGACTGGCCAGCATGGTACGCGCTCCCGGTCCCTGTCTGCCTTCAAAATTTCTGTTGGAGGTAGAAACGCAGTATTTACCTCTGGGGACCTTGTCTTCATTCATCCCGAGGCACGCTGAGCAGCCGGGCTGTCGTAGTTCAAATCCGGCTTCTGCCAGTACTTTATCGATCCCTTCTTCTATAGCCTGCTGCTCCACCTGTTTGGAACCAGGTATAATCATCGCGTTAACATGGTCTGCTTTCCTTTTTCCCTTCACCAGGTCCGCGACCATTCTCAGGTCTTCGATTCTGGAATTGGTACAGCTACCGATAAACACATAGTCAATCTTCTGGCCCAGCAACTGGCTTCCCCCCTTCAGGTCCATATATTCCAGCGCTTTTTTCAGTGAAGTGTCGGACTGCCCGTTGACCGGCGGAATTTGTCCTGTTACGCCTATACCCATGCCCGGATTGGTACCGTAGGTGATCATAGGCTCAATATCTTCCGCCCTGAAGTAGATCTCTTTATCGAAAACAGCTCCTTCATCAGTCTTCATGGTTTTCCACCAGGCCAGCTTCTTGTCCCATTCTGCTCCTTTGGGCGCAAATTGCCGTCCTTTGATATAATCGAAGGTGGTCTGGTCCGGAGCGATCATGCCACCCCGGGCGCCCATTTCAATGCTCATGTTGCAAATGGTCATGCGCGCTTCCATAGACAGGGAGGTGATAGCCGAGCCACAGAATTCCACAAAATATCCCGTACCTCCACTGGTTGATATCTGTGAAATGATATATAGAATAATATCTTTTGAAACCACACCCCTTTTCAGGGTACCATCCACCTGAATTTTCATGGTTTTGGGCTTGTGCTGCAATACGCATTGGGTAGCCAGCACCTGTTCCACTTCACTGGTGCCTATGCCGAAGGCAATATTGCCAAAAGCGCCGTGGGTAGAAGTATGACTGTCACCACAGACAATGGTCATACCAGGCCGGGTAATACCAAGTTCGGGGCCTATAACATGTACAATTCCCTGGTAGGGATGACCGAGGCCATACAGTTCTACCCCAAATTCCTTACAGTTTTGAACCAGGGTATCAACCTGATGTCGGGAAAGAGCATCTTTTATGGGTAAGTGCTGATCCTTGGTGGGTACATTGTGGTCAGCTGTGGCCACTGTCTGTGAAGGTCTGAACACATCTATCCCCCTCTTTCTCAGTCCTGCAAATGCCTGCGGACTCGTCACTTCATGAATAAAGTGCCGGTCTATATACAGTACCTGTGGTCCATCGTCTATTTCGTGCACCACATGGCTGTTCCAGATCTTATCAAACAAGGTCTCAGGTCCCATCTGTCAAAACCATTTAAGCATTCACATGCGTATAACCCTCTACCAATTCCCTGAGCTCGGGGTCGTTCACAACATTAATTTCGTCTGCCATTTTCAAAAAGCGGCCGTAAGTCTCCTCGAGTTCATCCTTGCCCAAATGCACTCCTATCTGGCCAAGCCTGAAATTCAGGGCGGCACGTCCGCTTCTGGCTGTCAGTATTATACTGGATTTATTCACCCCTACCTCAGCAGGGTCGATGATCTCATAATTGTCACGGTTTTTGATTACTCCATCCTGATGGATACCTGATGAATGAGCAAATGCGTTGGCGCCTACTATGGCTTTGTTAGGCTGAACAGGCATGTTCATAGTATCTGAAACCAACTGGCTCACAGGGTACAGCATTTTTGAGTTGATACCGGTTTCGAATTTTAACCATTTATGTTTTCTCAGGATCATCACTACCTCTTCCAGCGAAGTGTTGCCCGCTCGCTCCCCCACACCGTTGATGGTACACTCTACCTGTCGTGCACCGTTCTGAATACCTGCAATACTATTGGCCGTAGAAAGGCCAAGGTCATTATGGCAGTGGGTGGATATAGTAGCTTTTTCTATCCCTTTTACATTATCTGCAAGGTATTTTATTTTTTGACCGTATTCTTCCGGAAGGCAATATCCCGTGGTATCCGGAATATTCACCACCGTGGCACCGGCCTGAACGGCAGTTTCGATGACCCTGGCAAGGAATTCATTGTCTGTTCTGCCGGCATCTTCGGCATAGAATTCTACATCCTCCACAAATTTTTTAGCATAGGAAACGCAGGCCTTTGCCCGCTCGATCACCTCTTCCCTGGTGATTTTCAACTTTGTGAAAACATGCTGATCCGAAGTACCCAAACCAGTGTGTATTCTCGGCCTCTTTGCCTTTTTAAGCGCCTCAGCAGCGCATTCAATATCTTTTTTAACTGCTCTTGAAAGTCCACATACCGTAGCATCCTTTATAATCTCCGCGAGCGCCTTTACCGACTCAAAATCCCCGGGACTGGAAATCGGAAAACCTGCTTCAATGACATCTACGCCCAGTTCCTCCAATGCCTTTGCGATCGTAATTTTTTCATTTTTATTCAGCCCGCAGCCGGGCACCTGCTCGCCATCTCTCAATGTAGTATCAAAAATCTGGATCCTGTTATTCATAAAAATATGTGAGTATTCTCGTAAGTAACGTCGGATCAAATGTATTCGTAATCACAAGCTTAAAAAATGCCTAATATTCAGAGTTTTACGATGTCTAATGCTTCTTTTATTGAGGTTTTAAAGTGAATGATTACCTTTATGCAGTTATTTGCAACAAATATTTACGATGCCTAAGGAGAAATCCGATGCCTTGTTTCAATTGATAAGGTCACTCAAAAAAAGTGAAAAACGCTACTTCAGGCTCCAATCAAAGCTGGAGGATCCGAATGCCGTGTATCTCGTGCTGTTTGATCTGATGGAGGGCATGGAGGAGTACGACGAAATGGAAATTCTAAAAAGAAACCAGAGAATAAAGGCACAGCAGTTCTCCAACCTAAAAGCACACCTTTACAAAAAAGTACTCCAGTGTATCCGGCAGTATAGTCTCAGCGCCGTTATGGACATCCAGATACGGGAAATGATAGATCATGCTCAGATCCTGTTCAACCGCTGCCTTTATGATCAATGTGCCGATGTACTGAAAAAAGCCAAGAAAAGGGTCAGAAAAATTGATAACCTTGAGTTGCAACTGGAAATCCTCAAATGGGAAAAGAATGTTCTTACCCATACCATCGGGGCAGACAACCAGACACGGGTGAACAGAATAATCGAAGAGGTCCGCGATGTCAACCAGAGAATTAACAACATTAATCGTTTCACCAACCTGTCTGCCCAGCTTAACTCCATATACACCCGAACAGGTTTTATCAAAAACAAAACGGATCTGAATAGCATCACCCGTCTTTTTAAAGCCGGACTACCCGAGTTCGACGAGGACAGGCTTTCTGTAAATGAAAAGATCAATCTATACAGCCTTTATGTGGGGTATTATTTTTTCCTGCAGGATTTTGAAAAGGGGTATAACTATGCCCGTGAGTGGGTAAGCCTTTTTGATGAGTACAGGGAGTTACGTACTTCACGGGTGGAGAACTATCTGAATGCCATCAATAATCTGATGATCGCCCAGTACAAGCTTTTCAAATATCATGAATTTGTTATTGCCAGCAGAAGGCTCCGCGAGATACGGCACTATCCGAAAAACATTATCAATGAAAACATACAACTGAAGCTATTCAAATACACCTATGTGCATGAGTTTAACCGAATATTTATGCTGGGTGAATTCAGCTCGGGAGTATCCCTGATGAACAAGATCAAACCCGGCCTGGAGGATTTTATTGATCAACTGGATAATCATTCAAAGATCATATTATACTACAAAGTGGCCTGCCTTTACTTTGGCAATGATGACTACCGGGAATCCATCCAATGGCTGAACAGGATCATGAACTCCGAAAGCATCGACCTGCGGGAGGACATCCACTCTTTCGCCAGAATTCTCAACCTGATCAGCCATTATGAGTTGGGGAATAGAGATGTGATCGACTACTACATTCGTTCCACCTACAGGTTCATGCTTAAGAAAGATGACCTGCATCGTTACCAAAAAGCTATCTTAAATTTCCTGCGCAAGCTGGCTGATGAATTTAAGGAAGAAGACCTTATCCCGGAGTTCGAAAAACTAAGGGACCAGCTGCTGCCTCTGCAAACCAATCCCTTTGAGAAGAGGGCTTTTATCTATTTTGATATCATCTCATGGCTGGAAAGTAAGATCCAGCAGCGCAGGGTGCAGGATGTAATTGCTGAAAAGGCCAGAATGACGTTGAAAAAATATGAAGCCGACTTTGCCTCTGCCTGACCCTAACTTCTCTATAACTCACCGACTGTAATGGTCCCATCCCTGGGCTTTGATGGAAACGACGTTCTCGCCTTTTGTGACCATGATATTACCATCCTTCAGGCTTTGCATATCTCCGATAAAATGAATATCCGCATGATTTTTAAGTTTTTCAAGGTCATTTTCACGGATGGTAAACAGCAATTCATAATCCTCTCCCCCGTTTAACGCAGCTGTTGTAGCATCTATTCCCAATTCATAACCGGTATCATAGGTTTGTTTATCGATGGGCAGTTTGTCTTCAAAAATGCGAACTCCCAAAGAAGAAGCCCTGCTCAGGTGCAACAATTCCGAGCCCAGCCCGTCGGAAATGTCGATCATGGAAGTGGGCACCACACCCAGTTCATCCAGCTCATGGATTATATCCATTCTTGCCTGAGGCCTTAACTGCCGTCCGACAATGTAATCATATTTTTCCAGCTGAGGTTGCATCTCAGGGTTTGTCAGAAAAACCTGCTTTTCACGCTCCAGTACCTGTAGCCCGAGGTACGCAGCCCCAAGATCGCCAGTGACGCAAATTATGTCTCCGGACTGAGCTCCGGACCGCCGGATGGCTTTTTCTTTTTTCACTGTACCTATGGCGGTTACAGAGATCACAAAACCACTGGCTGAGGAGCTGGTATCTCCTCCAACAAGATCTGCCTTAAAGTTTTCGCAGGCAGCCCTGACTCCTGCGTAAAATGCTTCCACCGCTTCCACCGAAAACCGGTTGCTCATCCCAATATTGACAGTGATCTGTTTGGGAACCGCATTCATAGCAGCAATGTCCGATATATTAATGGCCACGGCCTTATAACCAAGGTGCTGCAGAGGCATATATGCAAGGTCGAAATGTATGCCTTCCAGCAACATGTCTGTGGAAAGTACGGTATAATGATCCCCACTATCGATCAGTGCGGCATCATCCCCTATTCCAAGCACTGACTCCGGGTGTTGAATTTCCACTGTCTGACTGATCCTGTCAATCAGGCCAAACTCTCCCAATTCACTTATTTCTGTCCTTTTTTCTTCCATTTTTTAAACTTCTACCGTTCGGTTCGTCGATGATTTCTACCGCTGACCGGGCAAAGGTAAGCTAATATCCAGTACCATTGATA
The DNA here is from genome assembly GCA_001657315.1 of Flammeovirgaceae bacterium BBD 1991-12. Classification (GTDB taxonomy): domain Bacteria; phylum Bacteroidota; class Bacteroidia; order Cytophagales; family Cyclobacteriaceae; genus Fulvivirga. The sequence continues at coordinate 9,929 of LYSV01000094.1, forward strand.
CAGAGGGGTTACTTCATAACACCTATCTGGTATCTATAATACGCAGCCAACTAAAGCAACACGATCATGAATTTACCAGCTAAACTTATTGGGGTGCTGTTCTTCGGACTGATCATCTTCAGTCTTATCATTCTGACATCATGCGGGCCGCGCCCTCAGTACAAAACCGCCTTGGGTAAAAAGAAGCTCAAGTATTACAATTCTATCCAATACGATCAGACTCAACCCAAGGAATTCAAGAGCTTCAATAAAGCCAAAAAAAGATAACAGGGAATCACCTGTTTCCGGCATTATCTCTGTTCGAAAGGCAAGCGCCCATGGAATTGCATTAGCCTCTCTCATGCATAGGAGGGCGGTAAGACCTTTATGCAGGTTTTACTCTTCCTTACCCCTTCGATATTACCAAAAACGGTAATCACGGTTACTGGTGCATGCCCTGTACTTTTTTGGAACGGTACTACCCTTACAGTTGTATCAGCAGATTCCAATGATATTCATTTAGATTAATGTTGGTCAAATCGTTAACTTTGCTGTGTTTTGAAACTTTTTATCTTGCAGTAAAGTTTTGATTTAGATTTGTTTGTTGAGTAATTAAGAACATTGGAATCATGATAGATTCATCTACTGACGTCCACGTAGAGGCGGCGAGGATTCAGAAGGCAATCAAGGGTCACCTGGGATTGAGAAGTAATGCTCTCATTTTTGAGTACAGCAGTTTGGAAGGGAAAGTCAAACTGGATCTTATTACGATCAATCCAAAACATAACCAGTCTTTTCTTTTTCATTCGGAGTTGGGTTTTGACAAGGTAGATGCCCTTAAGAAAATGCTGGACTATGTGGAAAACTACAAGGAAAAGGAAAGTTCCTATACGGTTCAGTGGATCGCCAAGGGGGATAAGGAATTGCATACCTCCTATTTCAGGGCCAGCAATGTGTACGACACGCTGGATAAGTTATATTACGGGCGTGACATGAACACAATTACCGTTTTTAGTGTTGTATTAAATCCAGTAGCTTAATTTTTAGAATAACTATGATTAGCGTAACAGAAAAAGCCAAAGACAGAATATTGGAGCTGAGAAGTAATGAGGGAAAAACTGATGATCACAATATTCGTGTACTGGTACAGGGAGGGGGTTGCTCAGGGCTTATGTATGATCTTAAATTTGACGCCAGCGTAGAAGAAAGCGACGAAATATTCGAAGATAAGGGGATAAAAATAATGGTAGATAAAAAAAGTCTTTTATATCTACTCGGTACCACTTTGGATTTTTCTGATGGTCTTAATGGCAAAGGGTTTCAATTTATCAATCCCAATGCAACAAGAACCTGTGGTTGTGGGGAGAGTTTTGCCGTTTAGGCAGTTTTTACAAATTGAGCAGGTGTTTTTCTCACCTTGTTTTCGTAGGCGTTTTTGAGAATTTGCTCTATTTCCTTGTAATTGAAGGCTTGCCAGTACTTTTTAAAGGAGTGAATCTTGAACTCATCTTCTTCACTTGCCGGCATGAGAGGTGCAATCCCTCTTCTCAATAGTTCAGATAACAGCTTATTGTCTGACTTCATAATAATAATAGGTTAGTTGGCTATAAGTTTGAACAAATAAATAAAAAGAATGTTTGCAATTGGCATTCATATTAGATGAGTTGCATTATTTTCAGATAAGTGGAGGTTACCTTTACAAAACTCTGTTTTCCCTGACCCACAATACTTTTCATACTTTCTCAAGGAACTTCTCAATGGGCTCACAGCCCCTTACCGACCACCGCGATGCACTTTAATTCTATGGCGATGGGGGTGGGAAGCGCATTCACCTCCACGGTCGTTCTGCAAGGCTGATTATCACTAAAGTATTCGGCATATATTGCATTGTACTTTTTGAAATCATCTTTCATATTGGTAAGAAAAACAGTAACATCTACCAAATCTTCCCAACCTGATCCTGAAGCTTCAAGGATCAGTCTTACGTTGTCAAAAACAGACCGGCACTGTTCCTCAATATCATAGTCCAGAATGCCCCCGGCATCGTCAAGCGTTACCCCGGGTATTTCCTTCGAACCCCTCTTTCTTGGCCCTACACCTGACAAAAAAAGGAGATCCCCGACTCTGCGGGCATGAGGATAAAGTCCTACAGGCTCAGGTGCCATGTCGGAATTATGGATGTTATTTGTGTCTTTCAAAATCCCTTGATCTCATATCATAAATACCTTGTTTCATTCACTTCTTAATGCATTGACAGGACTTGCCAGCGCTGCCCTGATGGTATGATAACCAACTGTGAGCAAGGTGATCAGCAAGGCCAGAATAGCCGATAGCACAAAGGTGGGAACTTCACTGGTCAGTTCAATTTTATAGGCAAAAGCCTGAAGCCAGTTATTCATAAAATAGTAAGCCGCCGGGAATGCAACAACAGTCGCCAGCAAGACCAGGAGTAAAAATTCCCTTGAAACCAATATGAAAATAGAGTAAATACTTGCTCCAATCACCTTTCTTATGCCTATTTCCTTGGTGCGCTGCTCTGTGGTGAAAGAAGTAAGCCCCAGGAGCCCAAGGCAGGCTATCACTATTGTAAGCGTTGAAAAAACAGTAAAAATAATTCCACGTCTTTCATCTGCTGCATACTGGGATTCAAAATCCTGATCCAAAAACTGAAACTCAAAAGGCTGATTGGGAAAAACCGCACCCCACTCACTTTCTATCTTTTTGACCAATGATGGCACATCTCCCTGTTCCATTTTGATATATGTGAAATAGTTGTTCTTTCTAAACATCACCATCAGCGGCTCGATCTCATCGTACAATGAATTCTGATGGTAATCTTTAATAACTCCAACTACCTGCTTGGTCACAACCGTATCGCGAGACGGTATGTCAAATCTCTTACCCAATGGTTCATCCCAGGCCATGCGGTCTACCATGGCTTCATTTACGAGTACCGCAGCTATGGTATCGGAAAGTATGTTTCTGGAAAAATCCCTGCCTTCCACTATAGTCATACCCAATGTAGAAATATAGTCGAAGTCAGCGTTAAAGAAATCTATACCCCGCTCAAGCATTTCACCATCATTGGACTCTACATTGAAGATCACCTTGCCTACATTACTTCCGGGTGTTGTAGAGGCTGTGGCTACATTTACTACACCGGGCATCTGGAGTAGGCGATTCCTGAAAACATCCAACTTTCTCCTGAGATCCTGACCAGGTACTTCCAGGCGTACCTGCTCTTTACTGAAGCCAAGGTCCTTATTACTAAGAAAGTTGAGCTGATCAAATACCACCAGAGTCGATATCAGCATAAAAATAGAAATACTGAACTGGAGCACTACCAGCGCCTTGCGGATCAGGGCATTACCTCCTTTACCTGATGACCGACCTTTCAGGACCTCAGCCGGATTAAAGTGAGAAAGATAAAAGGCGGGATAACTGCCGCCGACTACACCCACCAGCATAACAATACCCAACAGGGCCAACACCAGATCCCATTGAAGCAAATAATCGAAAGAAATACTCTTGTTTACCACATCATTGAAGTAAGGTAGTAAAAGGTAGATAGCCCCCAGGCTGACAATCAGGGAAAGTAGTGTCAATACAATGGATTCTGTAATGAACTGACTCACCAATTGTCCTTTCAGGGAACCCATTACCTTACGTATACCCACCTCCTTTGCTCTTTTAAATGACCGGGCTGTAGCCAGATTCATATAATTGATACTGGCAATAATGAGCATGAAAGCAGCTACAGCAGAGAAAATGTAGATGTAGGATATATCACCCCCTTCCTCAGCTTCATCCTGGATCTTCGAATACAGATGAATATCTGTGATCTTCTGCATCTCGTAGCGTATTGAAATGCCCATACGTTCAAAAACAGGATTCACCTTCTGAGCAATTACGCTGTCAAGATTGACCTGAAAATTCCTTGGATCATACCCTTCAGGAAACTGCAGATAGGTAAATACACCAAAGTTCCCCCAACTTCCACGATACTCCGGGGCACTGTTCCGTGAGATGAGTCCATCGAACGTAAAATGAGAGTTTTGTGGCACATCCCTGATCACTCCGGTCACCTTTAGCTGGTCATTGTCCGGATCAGTCAGGGACTTACCCAGGCAATCAGTGGTACCGAAGTACTTAACAGCCATGGATTCCGTCAGCACAAGTGAGTAGGGATCATCCAACGCTGTATTCCTGTCACCCGCTATGAACTCATAGGAGAACATATCAAAGGTGGTAGAATCCGCCAGGTAATATTCTTCCTCATAAAAGGATTTGTCCTCATACCTGTAAAGTGTTCTTCCAGTTCCAAAGAACCTGACAGCATTTAGTACGTCCGAATGATTTTCCCTAAGCTCATCCGCAAGTGGTATCTGAGCTACTGCCCATGTGAACGCATTGTCCGGCTCCTTAATGTGTGACACCACACGGTAAATATTATTGGCATTTTCATGGTATTTGTCATAGCTAAGCTCATCCAGCACATACAATAACAGAAAAACGCTGCAGGTAATGCCAATGGAAAGACCTAATATATTGATGGCGCTGTATCCTTTTTCCTTAAGGATATTCCTAAAAGATATTTTTACGAGGTTTTTGAACATGATTTATTCCGGGTTTTTGACCGAACAGAAAGTTAACAACATTTCCGTATTAAAGCCACAATGAGAATGGAAATGGTCGGTACGCCCCCAGGATCCACAAAATTCAACCGGAAAATACAATAGGAGAAGTCTAAAAGCCACATGCATAATGACAAACAGTTGTTTGGCCTTTAATACCCATCAGAAGAAACCGTGTAGATCTAAAATGAAAACTCCTGAAAAGAGCCTGAGGAGTGTTATGCATTCATGAGCTCTTCTATCTCCTCCACCTCGATAGGAATGTTATGCATAAGATCGAGCAGGCCATCTTCTGTAATAACAACATTATTCTCCAGGCGGATACCCAGGTTTTCCTCCCGGATATAGATCCCCGGCTCAACGGTGAAGACCATGCCCACTTCCATCTTCCTGTAAATATTGCCTACATCATGTACATCCAGCCCAAGGTGGTGTGAGGTACCGTGCATGAAGTATTTTTTATAGGCCGGATTTTCATCATTCTGGTTTTTGATATCAGTTTTGTCAAGCAGGCCCAGGCCCAGTAGTTCGCTTTCCATGAGCTTGCCCACTTCCTTATGGTACTCAGGAATGGTATTACCCGGTTTCAGTATTTGCATGGCTTCCCGTTTTACCCGCAGCACTGCATCATAAACATTTCTTTGACGCTGAGTGAATTTTCCGTTCACAGGGATGGATCGGGTCATATCCGCATTATAGTTGGCGTATTCCGCACCTACATCCATGAGCAGCATATCCCCGTCCCTGCATTCCTTGTTGTTGTCAATATAATGCAATACACAGGCGCTAAAGCCTGACGCCACGATAGGTGTATAGGCGAATCCCCTTGACCTTCTTCTGATAAATTCATGGACATATTCTGCCTCCACCTCGAATTCCATGACGCCAGGCTTTACAAACTCCAGCACTCTGCGGAATCCTTTTTCTGTAATTTCACAGGCGTGTCTGATGGCTTCAATTTCCATGTCCGACTTTATTGCCCGCAGTTTGTGCATGAGAGGAGCCACACGTTCGTATTTATGGATAGGATAATGTTCCCTACACCATGACATAAAACGGGCATCCCGGGTCTGTACCTCCACAACTGCCCGGATATGTTCATTGGTATTCAAATAAACGTATTCTGCTTCAGCCATAAGCGTATTGAAAACCTGTCCGAACTGGGAGAGCCAGTAAACCGTTGTGATCCCGGATATTTCCCGCGCTTCTTCCTTTGTATATTTGTGTCCTTCCCAAATGGCAATGTTCTCGTTGGTTTCCTTCAGGAAAAGGACCTCGCGCAGTTTCTGGTCATGAAAATCAGGGTAGATCACCAACACACTTTCCTCCTGGTCGATCCCGGATAAATAGAAAAGATCATTGTTTTGCCGAAAGCCCATGGTACCATCTGCATTGGTGGGCATGATATCATTTGAATTGAAAACGGCTATGGAGTTTGATTTCAGTTCTTTAACCAATCTTTGCCGATTGAATATGTAAAGATCTTTGTTAAGTGGTGTATATTTCATTTGCAGATGCTTTAACTTAATGTAAAGGTTGATTTTTTGACACAATGAAAAAAACTCATCTGGTCTTACACATAATTTTTTTACTACTATGTGCAAATACATGGTCTCAGCAAAAGTACTGGATATATTTTAACACCCAAGTTGAGAATGATACAGACAGGTATGTTGAGGTGATCAAAAACCATAAAATCGAGCCTGTTGTTGTGTCGCGTTGGTTGCAGGCGGTTTCAGCACTACTGAATGAGGAAGAGAAGGAAGCGCTGCTGAAACGACCTGAGGTAAACAGCATCCAACCGGTAAACCAACGGTTAAAAATACTTGCCGCCACTTCAGTTGATTCGATCAGGTTTGGCAGAGCACTTAGACAGATCAATGCAGAAGTTATCGTAAAATCAGGTTTAACAGGTAAAGGCGTAAAAATTGGTATCATAGACGGAGGGTTTTACAAGGCCCAGAGGGAAGTCATGCTCTCAGGCATCATAAATGGCGAACAGGTATATGGATACAGGAATTATATAGAAAGAGATGTAACAGACCCTTACGCCGGTCCCGGGAAAAACAACGATTATCATGGAACTGTGGTATGGAAAGCCATTGCCGGCCATCATGACAAGCGAATGAACGGACTGGCACACAATGCTGTATTTTACCTCGCCAGAACCGACCAGGCAGATAAGGAATACCGCGGCGAGGAGGATTACTGGGTGGCTGCCCTAGAGTGGATGCATTCCCAGGGTGTCCGACTGGTAAATTCATCTGTAGGCTACTCAAATGGTTATGACAATCCTGAAGAAAACTATCATCCTGTAGATGTCGATGGAGAAAGTAGCGCCATTACCCGGGCGGCCAGAATAGCTTCTGAAGAAAAAGGGATGCTCATCGTTGTATCTGCCGGCAATGACGGCCACAACCAATTTCGGGTAATCTCAGTGCCAGGCGACGCCCCTGGGGTGCTTACTGTGGGAGCGACCAACTACTACCAGTGGGATAAAGCCGGATACAGTTCAGTAGGGCCTCATAAATTGTCCCATATCAAGCCTGACGTTTCCTGCTATGCCAGCTCAGGAACATCATTTTCAGCCCCGGTAATTACCGGAATAGCAGCATGTATTATGGAAGCCAATCCCGAACTGTCGAACATCGAGGTCGCCGATATCATCATAAGATCTGCCCATCTCTATGATCACCCGAACAACTATATTGGGTATGGCGTACCGGATGCCAAAGGAGTTATGGCTCTACTCAATGGAAATACATCGGAAAAACTGTCATCCGTCGAACTCAAGTCAGACACTGATACTATTATTTTAAATTACTCTGGCGAAAATATAACGGCTTTCCATAAACTTGACTACAAAACGGTGTTGCAACAGGAGAGACTTACGGCAGAAGACGGCAAGATTATAGTTATGCGTAAACAGAGCGCTATATTCACAACTGTGGCGACACCGAATAAGGTCTGGGAAATCAAGTGGAAAGAATAAAAGCTACAGCCGCTGGTCAAACATAAATTTCTCCACTCCATCAAGCTGGATCAGCGGAAAATCTAAATGACCGGGATTGATCAAATAGTTGTTTTCTTCAGGTATAATAGCTGAGGGAACCTTTAAAACTGCAGAACTTCTGGCCCATTCATCACCCAGTCTACGGGTTTGCAACTGGCCTTTATAGGCTTGCCATTTCAAAGGGAGTTCGTCTCTTGTGATCTCATCCATTTCGATGTTATCAGGTATGTAGATCACCATGGTCCGGTACAATAAATCCAGTCCCTCTCCACCTCTGTGCACAAGATTCTCCAGGCAGGCCAGCGCTCTTGATGAGGCAGAATATATTACGAAAGTGCCCTTTGAGTTCCATCGAGCCGGACGGCCAGAGGCGTATAAATGTCCTGAAAATTCGGCAAGCGTAATCCGGTAAACGGTCATGCCGTATCTCCGTAGCGGATCCTGTCAAGTTCTTCCATGATCAGATCAATACCATCCGATGTTTTTGCAAGATCCAAAGGTATCCTTTCATCGATGCCGAAAGCAGGCCTGGTAAGCCAGCTGATGAATGCATCCCGGTTTCCAAAAACAGAAATACCCATTTGATACAATGACACCATTTTTAGCATAATTTCACTCCTGGCCGGGCTAAATTTAATGTTCTCCCTGTTATATTTCCTGATGGTTTTATACGTAAGATCTACCACTTCTGTCATGTATTCACCATGGCCAAAAAGCTTTACCACATCATCAAAGATCTTCGCTGAAACACCCTCCTGAGCCGAAAAAACTATAGTAGCCGGATCAGAAATTTTTGAGCTGTAACGATTGTATATGGCCTGTGCTTCTTCTGCCTTCATACTTCAAAATCCTTCTTGTTAAAGTTAGGGAATTTTTCTATAAAAACGGGAAAAATTTCCTCATTTGTTGTCAATATGTATCTATCCCTCCAGTTCGGACAGTTCCAGCCATCTCATTTCTTTTTCATCGATCTGTTTTTCTATATTTTGCAACTCAGTTCCCCATGATGCAAGTTTTTCATGATCACTTTCGCCAGAGTTCAGTTGCACCATCAGATCTTCCTTTTTTTGGGCCAGCAGTTCCAGCGCGCTTTCAATCTCCTCAAGTTCTCTTTTCTCTTTAAAGGATATTTTCCTCACAGTCGTTCTTAACCGCTCTGCTTTAGGCTCAACATTTTCCCGGCGTGGTTTTTCCAGCTGATTGAGAGATTCCCGGTAATCTGTATAGTTTCCCGTGAAATCCCTGATAGTCTCACCTTTTGTAAATACAAAGAGGTGATCCACCAATGTGTCCATGAAGTACCTGTCATGAGTAACTATGACCACGCATCCCTTAAAACCAGTGAGAAAATCTTCAAGTACCCGTAAAGTAATAAGATCCAGGTCGTTTGTGGGCTCATCCAGTATCAGAAAATTGGGATTTTTGATCAATACCAACAGCAATTGCAAACGCCTTTTCTCTCCACCACTTAACTTATCCACGTGATCATGCTGGGCCTGTACTGAAAAATTGAAGAGACTTAGAAATTGCGAAACGGAAACGGTGCTGCCATTGGATATTTTGACCACTTCGGCTATCTCCCGTACTACATCAATTACCTTCAGGCCTGATTTAAAGGCAGGCTCTTTTTGTTCATAGTAGCCAATGTTTGTAGTTTGCCCCAGTGCAACCTCACCTGAATCCGGGGTGAGTTTCTGAGTGATCAGGTTAAGAAAGGTGGACTTTCCACTTCCGTTTTTCCCTACAATTCCTACTCTTTCTCCCTTTTTAAAAATATAACTGAACTGCCGGATGATCTCTTCATCGTTGAATGATTTCGTTATTTTGTCTAACTCCATCACTTTTCCGCCCTGGCGTCTTTCTTTAACACTCAGCACTACCCCTCCCTTGTCAAGATTGATATGCGCCTGATCTTTTATGGCCTTAAAAGCATCTATACGGTATTTTGCTTTTGTTCCCCGTGCTTTGGGCTGACGTCTCATCCATTCAAGCTCCTTACGATACAGGTTACGCGCTTTTTCCTTCTCAACTCGGGAAATGGACTCCCGTTCCTCCTTCTTTTCAAGGAAATGAGCGTAGCCACACCCATATCGGTAGGTTCTGAGATTATCCAGTTCCAAAATGTCATTGGTAACGCGATCCAGAAAGTAGCGATCATGTGTTACCATGATCAGAGCCATATTACTGGCAGAAAGGTAGTTCTCAAGCCATTCAATAGCATCGACGTCAAGATGATTGGTAGGCTCATCCAAAATCAGCAGATCAGGCTTTTCTATTAAGGTTTTAGCCAGCCCTACCCGCTTCTTCTGACCGCCGGAAAGATCTGCTATTCTTTGCTCAAGATTATGGATGCCCAATCTACCCATGATCTCCTTTAGTTGATTTTCATAGTTCCACGCGTCCGACTTTTCCATAAGATCAAGGATCTCCGCAAGCTTGTCAGCTGAGTCACGGTCATAGTCAGCCCTGGTCAGATGATATTCATAGTCCTTGATAAGACTTGTTACCGGGTCTTCGCCGGTCAACATGGCGTCTGAAATCGTAAGATTATCAGGAAATTCCGGTTGTTGCCCAAGGTAGGCCACTTTCACGTTGTTGTTGCGGACCACCTTACCGGCATCGGGCTGGTCGATGCCTGCCAGTATTTTCAGTAAAGTGGATTTACCGCTGCCATTAACGCCTACCAGCGCAATTTTCTGCCCCTGCTCGACACCCAGAGAAACATCTGTAAAAAGGACTCTCTCTCCATACGATTTGGAAAGCTCCTCTGCGGATAAATAGTTCATACCGCAAAGCTAGCAGGAATCCTGACAGGAGCTACTCAAGTTTGCTGGGGTCAAGATAATTCATAAGTATAAATGCTACCAGCAGGCTGGAAGCTATACCTTCCACGGCAATAATAACGGAGACTATGTAAGGATTCATAAATCTGCCCATGGGCTCATTTTCAGTAATGGATTGCATCAGACCTGCATCCAGGAATGACACATAAACAAAAACGAAAATGGCAAATACCACTGAACCAATAAGGCCGGTCAGTATACCTGTACCCATACCCTGGAAATAAGTGAATCTTTCGGGCAGCCTTTTCATCATGGTCCTTAATGCACCTAAAATCCCAAACACGACTATAATCAGATTAAATGCCCTTAGCTCCACAATATAAAGTAATCCGAATATTCGCATTACAAAAAAGAAGATAATGAGGCCCAGAGCAATCAGCAATCCGTATCGCTCGGCGATCCTGAGTTTTAAAGTTGCGCTCATAGAAACTTTTCTTGATAAGATACAAAAATTTATCGTACGATTTGGGTCATTGATTGCGATCCATTTTTATAGTACCTTGAGGCACAACCAAAACTCATTAAAAATGAAGGCATTAAAAATTATCGGAATTGCTATTGGTGTTATCATTCTTCTGCTTCTGGTAGTAGGCCTAACCTCTCCAGGCGCCGGCAACATTGACCGATCCATTACGGTAGACGCCTCACCACAGCAGGTGTATGCTGAAGTGAACAGCTTCGGAGATCTTAATCAATGGTCTCCCTGGTTCACCATAGACCCCGAAACAGTTTACAGCTACGAAGGCCCGGAAAGTGGTGTTGGAGCTAAAATGTCGTGGAAAAGTGATCACCCTGATGTAGGTTCAGGTTCACAATGGATCATAGAAAGTACACCCAATGAATCTGTTACTGTACAACTCGATTTTGGCTTCCAGGGAGGCTATTTCGCCGATTTCTTTATCAAGGAGGTGGCAGATGGTACGCAGCTCACATGGTCTTACAGGTATGAAAACCTGAATCTTGTATCATCGCTGTTTGCCAGAATTTTCTCAGCAGAGGAGATGGTGGCTACCAATTATGAAACGGGACTAAAGCAATTTAAGGAATACATTGAGTCAAAACCGAAGAATGCTATGGAAGTAGTTACTGTTGAGCCCATTACCTATCTTGGACTCACCAGAGAAATGGAATCGCCATCCTCGGAAGAAATAGGCAGTGCCATGGCAGAACTGTACGGACAGTTAATGCAGTTTATTCAAAATGAGAGCCTTGAAATGCAGGGAATGCCATTAACGGAATATACCTCTCTTCAGGCAGAAAGCCTTGGCATCCGCTGCGGCTTACCGGTTTCGGCTGATACGGAAATAACCGATGGTAATATTCAGATCTACAGCACACATGCAGGACAGGCGGTGAAGGCAGTTCATAAAGGTGATTATAAGCTGTTATCTGCCACATACACAAAGATTGAGGACTTTATGGAGGAAAAGCAGTTGGAAGCCTCCGGCAATCCTTATGAAGTGTATATAACTGACCCGGGTGAAGTAGCAGACACAGCAGAATGGGTAACACATGTCTTTTTCCCGATTGCACAAAAATAATTGGGTTATCGAAGACTAAAACCGTCACGGACGCCATTAACTGCACCTGGGTTTCAACAACTCCGCACTTAGTGGCGTCCTGATTTTACCGCTCTAATTGTTCTCCGGTTTCATGAGGTCTGCTTTTGTATTGTTTATTTTTCCAGTCTTCCAGTTCCTGTTTTCTCTTATCCAACTCTTCCTGACTGAATTCAAACTCAATTAAACGGTCTAAGTCCGGCTGGCCTGCATCTATCCAGCACGTATACCAAAAATCACCTACCATTTTAACAGACCGGACCATCTGACGCTCCACCATATCCTGCATAGCTTCATGATATGCTTTGGAAAAAGGGTAGGAATAAGCCTTAACAGTTTGGTTTCCCCGGGTTTCAAAGGTGTACTTTTTATCTGCCCCCAACCTGTGGCTTACCTGCTTTTCCGCTGCAAAAACTGTATCAAGAGCCAGATGTGCCTGAGTAACCCCCTGCCATATCACCAATTGAGGGTAATCAAGATACTGAGCTTTACCTACGAAGAAGTTGTATTCATTCGCAAACAATTCTGTCAATCGGGATTCCCACAATCCGTGTATCCCATCCTGCCCGGAGAGCTGGCCGTTATAATTAGAAGTAGTATGCAGGGGCACATTTGCGTCAGCTATATAATGACCCAGATCTGCGGAAAGCCTCAGAATGGCTTCGCCATCCATGATCCTCATAGCATCTGTAAGCCGGTAACGCATAACTTCAACATGCCATGGCACAATGCCATAAGCTTTAAGCGTATCTTCCGAATACACTTTCACAGCTTCATTCCAATACCTGGGTAGTTTATAGACAGCGCTGTCTCCATAGACATCGATATCGATGTAGTGCCGTGCTGCTTCTTCTTTGATGGCATACCGCCTTCGATCAGGATTGACGGCATTTTCGGTGATATACTGAATATTATGCTTGTAAAAGCCGATCATTTCCACGGGAAGGGTGAAAACTGCCATACGGTTAATTAACTGATGGGCGTAAAACCCCCAAAAATTGGTTTTTACAGGCGAAGACAGGATGAGGGCTAAAGCAATGAAGTGACTTTTCATAGGGGCCTTTAAGTTAAGGCAACCATACTTTACTACCTAATATTCGAAAGTTATGTTTTGTAAATCCGGTAAATAAATCTAACTTTGCGCACTCAAATTAAGGGGCAGTTGAATTAATTATTTGATATGGCGAATCACAAATCAGCATTAAAGCGAATCAGGTCCAACAATGCGAAGCGGCTAAGAAACAAGTATCAACATAAAACAACCAGGACTTTTATCAAGAGACTCAGGCAAACCACTGATAAAGGTGAGGCTACAGAATTGTTGAAAACAGTCACTTCCATGATCGATAAACTTGCAAAGCGAAATATAATTCACAAAAACAAGGCAGCAAACAACAAATCCAAACTGACCAGATACGTCAACAGCCTGTCATAAAATACTAAGAAAGCACCGAAAAAATTAAACCCGGTATTCCAAGTTGTGAATGCCGGGCTTTTTTTTGTCGAAATTTTTATATTTCCTAAATACTAATTATTTTAGTATGGACTAAATGAAATAGTAGTACCTTTATATCATGGAACATACCTACAGCCTGAATATTAAAAGTTGGGCAGAAGAAGATCGCCCCAGAGAAAAGCTTGTTTTAAAAGGTAAGGCCGCTCTGTCCGAAGCAGAACTGATCGCTGTGATCATTGGCTCAGGTACACCTTCTTCCAGTGCAGTGGATGTGGCTAAGAGTATCCTCAGTTCCATTGAAAACAATCTCAATCATCTAGCCAGACTTTCAGTCAAAGATCTGATGAAGTTCAAAGGCATCGGAGAAGCCAAGGCCGTAGGCATCGTCTCGGCCATGGAGCTTGGGCGCAGAAGAAAAGAGGCTGATACAACAAAAAAACCGAGGATCACCAGTAGCAAAGTTGCCTATCAGCTTATGAAAGCCGACCTGATGGACCTGCAACACGAAGAGTTTTGGTGTTTATTGCTTAACCGAAGCAATGCTGTCATTAAAAAACATCTGATAAGTAGCGGAGGAGTATCCGGTACTGTAGCGGATCCCAAGCTAATCTTCAAGGCCGCACTGGAGGAACTGGCATCAGGTGTGATCCTTGTACATAACCATCCATCCGGAAATCTCCGACCCAGCCAGGCAGACAAACAATTGACAAAAAACATGAAAGAAGCCGGCAGAGCACTTGAAATATCTTTGCTGGACCACCTCATCTTTGCTGAAGATGGTTATTTTAGCTTTGCCGATGAAAATTTGCTTTGAATCATGAATAGGAACAGGATCATTGTAGCAGTCGTCCTGGTAGTTCTTGCAATCATTTTTGTTTATTCGACTTACGGAGATCTCTCACCGGAGGAATATGTGGAATTCATCCAAAAGGAAAGGGAAGAGCAGGAAAGATTTATGAAGTATTCCCCGGACTCACCTTTTGTAAGCGACAGTGTTGTATTTAAAGGTCTTGTACATTACCCTCCTGATATGACCTTCAAAGTGAAGGGGCGTTTTGAAAAGATCAATAAACCGACCATTAGGACACTGGTTACCAATGACGGGAAACAGGAGCAGTATCTCGAGTACGGATATGCCGCATTTGATCTTGGTGGCAGAGAAAACAGATTGCTGATACTTGAGAATGTGACTGAAAATGTATTGTTTCTGGCTTTTGGTGATGAAACCAGTGCTATTGAAACCTATGGAGCAGGGCGCTATCTGGATGTTGAACATTCCGGAGAAAAAACCATAGTTCTTGATTTTAACTTGTCCTACAATCCCTATTGCGCCTATTCTGAACAGTTTAGTTGCCCTTTGCCGCCCAGAGAAAACCTTTTGGATATACCCATACGTGCAGGTGAAAAGCTGTATAAGGAGTAATGTTTTACAGCGGCTATAGGTTCGGAGTTTATATATTAAAAGTTTGGAACCTGAAACCCTTAAAATAACTAACTTTGCCAGCTTAAAAAACAAGAACTCCTGATTGCACTATGAAGATTTCATTGGATTGGCTTAGCAACTACATTGAAATAAATGAGTCTCCTGAGGAACTGGGTGAGATTTTAACCAATACCGGACTGGAAGTGGAGGGTATTGAAAAAATCGAAAGGGTACAGGGAGGCTTTGCAGGAATTGTGATCGGTGAGGTGCTTACCTGTGAACAGCACCCTAACGCCGACAAACTCAAGGTCACCACAGTTGATATCGGCAGGACCGAACCATCCTACATTGTATGTGGAGCACCCAATGTGGCAGTTGGACAGAAAGTGGTGGTAGCCACTGTGGGCAGCACTCTTTATCCGTCCGGACATGAACCCTTCAGGATCAAAAAAGCCAAAATCAGGGGTGAGATTTCTGAAGGAATGATCTGTGCTGAAGATGAGATAGGTATAGGGACGAGTCATGACGGGATAATGGTATTGACCACGGACCTGCCAAACGGAACACCGGCCGCTGATTTTTTCAGGTTTAAAGACGATCATGTTCTTGAGATCGGGCTGACTCCCAACCGGGCCGATGCTGCGTCTCATATCGGAACGGCCAGAGATTTAAGGGCCGTGCTCAACAGGGAAATCCAATGGCCCTCTGTTGATCATTTTAAGGTTGACAATACTGACAGGCCCATAAAAGTAAAAGTAGAGAATACCGGGGCTTGCCCAAGGTATTCCGGAATTACCATAAGTGGGGTTACAGTGAGTGAATCACCTGAGTGGCTTCAAAAAAGACTTGAGGCTATTGGTTTGACCCCCATCAACAATATAGTCGACATTACCAATTTCGTGCTTCATGAAACCGGACAGCCCTTGCATGCCTTCGATGCAGACGAAATTAAGGGAGATACCGTCGTGGTCAAGACCTTGCCCGAAGGTAGTAAATTTATTACCCTGGATGAAAAAGAACGTAAGCTTCAGGCTAATGACCTGATGATCTGCAATGGCCGGTCAGAGGGTATGTGTATTGCCGGGGTGTTTGGCGGGATCAGATCAGGGGTAAAGGAAACCACCCGCAACATCTTTCTGGAAAGTGCTTATTTTAATCCCGATTACATCAGAAAAACAGCCCAGTACCATCAGTTAAAAACGGATGCTTCCTTTCGGTATGAACGTGGGACGGACCCTCGAATAACGGTATATGCGCTGAAAAGAGCCATACTATTGATAAAAGAGTTGGCCGGTGGTAAGATATCTTCTGATATTGTGGACATTTATCCCGATGAAATTCAAGACTTTCAGGTAGAAGTCAAGTATAAAAACATAAACCGCCTTCTTGGTGTTTCGCTGGACAAGGACAGTGTTTTTCAAATCCTCAATTCTCTCGATATTGAGACGAGGGGCAACAAAGAGGACAGATTCATTGCCTCTGTACCTCCATATCGTGTGGATGTACAACGAGAGTCAGATATAGCAGAAGAGATTTTACGGATCTACGGGTTCAACAACATTGATATTCCCGAAGGGTTCAGTAGTGACTACCTCGCAGAATTCCCTGCCCGGGATGTAAATCAAATTCAGCAGTCGGTGACTGAGTTACTGGCTTCAAATGGATTTTACGAGATCCTGACCAATTCCCTGACCAAACCTGGTTATGCTGAAAATGCAGAAGATCTCAATGCTTATCGAAGCGTCAATATTCTTAACAAACTCAGCGAGGATCTGGGTGTACTTCGCCAGTCTGTGTTGTATAACGGCCTGGAAGTGATTGCTTACAATATTAACCGAAAACAAACAAATCTGAGACTGTTTGAATTTGGCAAAAACTACTTTGTTGATAAGGGAGAGTATAGCGAGAAAGTACGGCTGGCTATCTATATGACTGGTGACTATCAGCCGGAAAGCTGGAAGGCCAAATCGAGAAAAGCGGAGTTCCATGACCTTGCGGCTACTGTTCAACTTGTATTAAACCGCCTGATCGATAATAAGTTGGAGACGACGGTTATTCATAGGTATCCTTATGACTTTGCCCTTGAGACAATACACAATAAAGAGGTGCTGGCGACTTACGGAAAAATCAAGGGTCACCTTCTGAAGGAAATAGGTATAAAACAAGAAGTTTTTTACGCAGATATCAACTGGGATTTGCTTTTAAAGCGTACAAATAATAATATAGTATATCAAGAAGTATCAAAATTTCCTGAAGTGCGAAGAGACCTTTCTCTGGTTATTGACAAGAATATCACCTTTGAACAGATCAAGGCCATTGCAAAAAAAAGCGATCAGCATTTAGTAACCGCAATGAATGTATTTGACGTTTATGAGGGCGAAAACATAGGCAAGGAAAAAAAGGCCTATGCTATTAGTTTCACACTTCAGGACACGGAAAAAACCTTAACCGATAAAGTGATCGACCGCACCATGAACAGAATGATGTCATCATTTGAAGCTGAACTTGGGGCCGTCATAAGAAAATAAGCATGAGTCAGGACATTTTGAAATCTCACCTATCCACCCTTGAACGAAAGCTCACTCTGTTATTAAATGAATACCGCTCGGTCAAAGACAAAAACCTAACGTTACAGGAAGAAAATGAAGAGCTAAGGTCTCTCATTAAAGCCAAAGACGAGCAAATCTTCAACTTTCAAAATAAGATTAAAATTAGTAAGATTGTGAATGAAATAGATGAAGGAGATGATTCTTCTGAGTTGAAGAGAAAGATAGACGATTATATCAAGGAGATTGACAAGTGCATATCGCATTTGAGCAAATAAAAGATGAACTGAATGGATATACTCTCCATTAAAATCAAAATTGCCGATAGAGAATACCCAATGAAAGTAAAGCCTGAGGATGAAGAAAGGGTCAGAAATGCCGGCAAGCAGATCAATGAGAGATTAAGGTCCTACAGAGAGCAATTCGGCATCAATGATAATCAGGACCTGCTGGCTATGGTAGCATTTGATAGTCTTGTAGACAAGCTGGAAATGGAAGAAAGGCAGTTTGATTCCGAAAATATTGCTACGATAGAAAAAATTGAACATCTCGGTAAGCTGATCAGTCAATCCCTCTGACCGTATCGCGAGACGTCTTTATTCTCAAGGTCCATCCCCGGGTCTGTTTCTTGTTTGAGATTGGTTTCCGTTTTTGATTGTCATAGCTGTGTCTTTTGAACCAGTCTGTGGTATCTACTCTTTGTTTCAAAATGCCGGAAAGTCATCTCTCCATTCTTATTTAACTATAGATACAAAAATGAAGCGATGGACTCATTAACGATTTACCTGGCGATCACGGGAGTGGTATCTCTGGGACTGGGTGTTTTTATAGGAAAAACACTAATTGCCAAAGCCAATAAAACCAAGGAACTCGAGCTGGAAGAAAAGGCGAGACTCATTATCAAGGAGGCTGAAATTTCGGCTGAAAATATCAAGAAAGACAAGATCCTCGAAGCAAAAGAGAAATTTCTAAAGTTAAAATCTGAATTTGAAGAGGAAGCTGCACGTAAAAAAAGTCAGATCATCTCGAATGAAAACAAGCTCAAGCAAAGAGAACAACATCTTTCCAAGGAGTTCGAAAAAGCGAACAGAAAAGAATCGGAGCTTGAAGACCTGAAGGAAAAGCTTACCGCACAGCTTGAAATTGTAAATAAGAAAAAAACCGAGCTGGACAAATTCAATCAGCAGAAAGTTTCCATACTTGAAAAAATATCCAACCTCACTGCAGATGAGGCCCGCGAACAGCTAACTGAATCCATGAAAGGAGAAGCTGAATCACGAGCTTCGTCTTTCATTAAGGATATTATAGAAGAGGCAAAACTCACTGCCACAAAAGAAGCAAAAAAGATAGTCGTGGAGACCATCCAGCGGACAGCTACTGAACACGCCATTGAAAACTGTGTATCTGTTTTCAATATTGAGAGCGACGATATAAAGGGCAAGATCATCGGCCGTGAGGGGAGAAACATTCGGGCACTGGAGGCTGCCACCGGTGTTGAGATAATCGTAGATGATACACCGGAAGCGATCATCATTTCCGGCTTCGATCCCGTACGCCGGGAGATCGCAAGATTATCACTACACAGGCTGGTAGTGGATGGTAGGATACACCCTGCACGAATAGAGGAGATCGTGACCAAAACCCGGAAAAACATTGAAGAGGAAATCGTGGAGATTGGTGAGCGTACTGCGATTGATCTCGGTATTCATGGCCTGCATCCGGAGCTCATCAAAATGGTGGGAAGGATGCGTTTTAGATCCTCATACGGCCAAAACCTTCTACAGCACTCCAGAGAAGTAGCCAACCTGTGTGCTACCATGGCTTCTGAAATTGGTATAAATCCCAAGCAGGCCAAACGTGCCGGACTTTTGCACGATATAGGTAAGGTATGGCCGGAAGAGCCGGAAAAACCGCATGCTATCCTGGGCATGGAGCTGGCGAAAAAATACAAAGAACATCCCGTAGTTTGCAATGCCGTTGGCGCTCACCATGACGAAATAGAAATGACCAGTTTGATAGCTCCTATTGTTCAGGCATGTGATGCGGTATCGGGTGCACGGCCGGGAGCCAGACGAGAGGTTATGGAGAGCTATATAAAACGCCTGAAGGAGCTTGAAGATCTCGCACTCGGCTTTGAAGGAGTGAACAAATGCTATGCAATACAGGCAGGAAGGGAGCTAAGGGTAATGGTAGATGCGGAGAGTGTAACCGATGACAGGGCCGGACAACTATCTTTTGACATTTCACAGAAAATAGAAAAGGACATGCAGTATCCCGGCCAGATCAAAGTTACTGTTATACGTGAAATGAGATCTGTCGCTTACGCAAAATAGTGGCAAGGTTGGCACGAAAAATTTTCAGGTTTCTTTCAATTCAAGGGACCTGAGATGTGCCAGAGCAAACCGTATGTCCCCGTAGGTGTACTCCTCCCCCAGCCTGCT
The DNA here is from genome assembly GCA_001657315.1 of Flammeovirgaceae bacterium BBD 1991-12. Taxonomy (GTDB): domain Bacteria; phylum Bacteroidota; class Bacteroidia; order Cytophagales; family Cyclobacteriaceae; genus Fulvivirga. Next base: position 29,823 of record LYSV01000094.1, read on the forward strand.
TTTAATGTCGCCTGCATGGTGAACCTTTAGCAGTTTCTGCACCGTCAGGATATTTTCCAGTTTGTCTTCAGGCAGGAATGTCTGGACTGGTAGAGTGCCATCAGCCACATATTTTGTCATATGCCCTTCTATGGTACCGCGAACCAACCCTCTTTCGCTGGCAATTTCATCGAGGTTCTTTCCTTCTTTAAAAAGGTTATAGGAAACTTCAGCAGTAGGTATTTTCTTTTCAGTCTCCGTAGCACTTCGAATAGTTTTTATTTCGCTACTGGAATTAAGCCGGGCCCGGGTCAGCATCCTGTTTTCCACGGCTTCTTCCAACAACAAATGTACCTTGATCACATTTTTTTGATATTTCTGAAACCATGCCTCTATTTCTTCGAGTTCTTTATTGTATCCTTTGATCTTCTTCCTTTTCTGTACTTCCTTTTTATGTGCATTTACTTTGGCTGCGAGGTTTTCAAGTAATGGAAGAAAATATTCCCTGGCTTTCATCACCCGCTGACCAAGCCTTGGAAGGTAGTCCTCTGAAGTAGCCATAATCCCGTTTACCTGTCTTATAAATTTGTCGCCCACCTCTTTGAGAGGAAAGGTCTCATTGATCAACTCTACCGTCCACAACAGGTACTGCTGCTTTGCAGAGCGGTTTTCAGCCATGGTGAAGCTTTCTCTGTGCTTGTTAAGTTCTTTGACCAACGAGCCAAAATCAAATACCTGCTTTACATAAGCAGCCAGAAACTTCTTACGGTCAGTATTAAGACCACTTTTTAAGTTTTCCAATGAATCCTTCCTGCTGGAATACTCAATAACAGTTTCATTCGTTGCAAAAAACGACCTGTTAACAAGTGACGACAGTACAAGTCCGTCCAGAGAAGTCAACCTTGATAGTGCCACATACATCTGCCCTGGGGCAAATACCTCAGAAAGATCCAAAATCGCTTTTTCAAAGGTCAGCCCCTGGCTTTTGTGGACAGTAATAGCCCACGCCAGTTGCAGCGGATACTGACTAAAACTGCCAATGACCTTCTCCTCTATCTCATCGCTTTCCTTGTTATAGGTAAATCTGACATTCTCCCACACCAACTGTTCAACAAATATCTTCTCCCCATCCCCACACTGAACACTCAACCCCTCAGCCGAGATCTCAGAAACAACAGCCATTTTACCATTAAAAAAACGCTGCTCACCCGATGGATCGTTTTTAATGAACATTACCTGTGCACCTTCCTTTAGTCCCAGTGTTTCTGCGGCGGGATACATGTTTTCCTGAAAATCTCCGGTAACGGTTGCCATAAAAGTGTGCAACGGTCTATCGAGCTTTTGAAGTTCGCTTTCGTTAATGGTGTCTGCCTTTCGATTGTGAGTGGTGATATGGATATACCTATCTTCCGGCTCAGGCGAAAAATCGCTATTGTATTTGGCATTGAGCAGATCTATATCTTCTGAAGACAACCTGTTGTTACGCAACCTGTTAAGCAGATCAATAAACTGCTGGTCCGATTGACGATAAATCCTATCCAGCTCAATATGAACCGGAGGTTGCTCCTGAAGTGCTCTGGCCGAGAAGAAAAATGCACTCGAATAATACTTCGAAAGATAGTTCCATTCTTCATTTTTCACCACCGGAGGAAGCTGTAGAAGGTCACCTATAAACAGAATCTGTACTCCTCCAAAAGGTTCGGACCTTCTGTATCTTATATGCCTGAGAATAAGATCAATACAATCCAACAAATCTGCACGCAGCATGCTTACCTCATCAATGACCAACAGCTCCAGCTCCCGAATGAGCCGGCGCTTATATTTGTTGAGCTGTAGCCTTGACAACACTGATTTGGGAGTATTGAAACGCTCACCGGATTCCAGACCGGGTGCAACATTTTCCGGCAGGAAAGAGCCGAAGGGCAGTTGGAACAAAGAATGCAGCGTGACCCCTCCCGCGTTAATGGCGGCGATACCCGTTGGCGCTGCTACAACAGCGTTTTTATAGGTAAGGTCCCTTATCGTGGTCAGAAAAGTGGTTTTCCCCGTCCCCGCCTTACCGGTCAAAAAAACATGCCGGTGTGTAGTATTTACGTATTTGGCTGCTAATTCAGCAAGTTCATTAAAAACAGGGGGCATGCTCGTATGTTAGCCTGACTTATGTTTTTAAAGATAGTCAATTCCCGTTAGTTGCCTATTCTTAAATTCAATCATTAGCTAGCATATGTATCGGATTCTTTCGGGAAAATGCAACGACCAGAACTGAATTTTGCATCTCGTTGCGTTCTATTCAATATATTATCTGAACTTCAAAAGTTTCTACAAGAGCGTATTTGAACTGTTTCCTATTTTTTTTGTTTATTTGATATACTTTTTATTAATATAATCTTTCTTCTTTTTATAATTTTACTGAAGGTTTTAGAGTAGAACAAGTGGTTTCTCAGGCAATAAATAATAACCAAAGTGAATACTTTGATCTGTTCCAATATGCAGATCAGACTCTACGAAACACCTTCGGATTTCTTGGCAAAATAAGAGACCTGTTTCTTGGTGTAATTGCCATGATTGCTGTTGGATTTCTCAGCATTCCACTTTTTTTTGTCCTTATTCTTTTAATAAGATATGGCTTGAATAAGCTTGCTCAATTGAATATGAGTTACTTATCCGATATTAAAAATAAGGAAGAAAGAGAATTGATGGTAGATTATCTGGAATTTGAAAAAATCTATGATCGTTTAAATAAGGTCAATAAAGAACTGTTATCATCTTCCAATAAAAAAAAATATTTAAGCCTTTTCCAAGGGCCTTGGGATAAGGCTTTTGATTCTCAAAAGGAATTGGTTGAGCAAATCCAAAGAAAAGTATATCCTGATTTGCATAAAGACCCATCAGACAACCAATTGAAAAGGTTGGTAGAGACTTACAAGGGCCTTGATCTTACCTAAGGTCTTTCAATATTGTTCTCGTCACACAAAAGATCAATCCTTTCCAATATTTTTTCAGGACAAAATCCCATCAATTTTCTAATATCCGATCTTTGTACTTTTATAATTCCATTTGACAAATTAATAAAGCTGTCTTTAGTAAGATGCATTATTTTTCCTTCGTATGAATCCTTTTCTACCCATATACCAACGTTAGTCTTTCGCCGATCTGTCCCTGTGATCATTATATGATAATAATCCTCTCCAATAACATCGTAAATGATAACGGGGCGCTCCTTCCAGCTATATGATCCATCATCATTTTCCCACGCAACAATAGCCCATACAACATCTCCACGATTATAATAAGCCATATTACAAATCTAATTTCCGGATCAACAATTAAAAATTTCCAGACCATTAAAGGGTTTTATTGACTTTTTAAACAAGCGTGGGGTCATAGACAAAAAAGCCCCCATGGCGCACCATGGGGGCTTAGCTGAAAAAATATTGACATCTAAGTACCGGCCAAAAAATTTACAACCAACAACCACTACGAATTTGGAATGTAAGCCGGTTTAAGTACTACAGATGTCAATCAGGACCGTTATAATCAATCCACATTGTCATGAAGAAATTTATTGTTACCCAGTATCTGGTTATCATCATTCAAATTATACTTTGAAACGTGAGGCTCCGATGAATGTGGAACATTCTGTAGCTTCACGTCCTTTCTCAGATATGCAGGAACATCCAGTTTTTCCTTGAATTCATCAGCATTCATCTCTGCTTTGTTCAGCCCCCTTAACTTCTGCAGTCTCTCCTGCGCCCTCTGCTGCAATCTGTCCCTGGTGTTCTTAATATCCATCATACCCTGGTCGTTGATATGTTGGTCAGCATTGTCCTCATCCAGTATCTCAAATTCTTCCTCCAGCTCCGAAAACAGGCCGTCTTCTCCCATGTCATCCTCCTGATTTTGGCTGACCGGACTGGTGAACGAATAACCTCTGTCAGGTACAGGAGGTTTATCCTGCTCATCAGGTCTGATATCTCTTTTCACAATCTCCTCGGAATGGTTTACCGAGTTGTCCATCTCAAAAAGTCCGATCTGCTGATTGGACTCCAGGTTGTAGACTGTTTTGCCTTCGTCCTCCCGGGATGTGGATGCAATGGTGCTATTGTCAAAACCAGTGGCAATAACGGTCACCCTTATGCTATCTTCGAGGTTGGGGTCCACACCATGGCCAAAGATCACCTCAGCGTCATCTCCGGCCTGATCCTGGATGTATTCTGTGATCTCTGTGAGTTCATCCATTTGCAGCTCGGCCTTTTCACCGGAGATGATGGACAGCAGTATTTTCTGAGCACCGAGAATATCCCGATTGTCCAGCAATGGCGATGCAAGTGCCTCCTCAGCAGCCTTTCTGGCTCTGTTCTCACCTTTTGTCTGTGCTGACCCCATTACGGCGGCACCGGCGTTGTACATGACCGTCTTCACATCCTGAAAGTCCACATTTACATATCCTGCCACAGTTATGATCTCGGCTATACCCTTGGCAGCGGTAGTCAGCACATTATCTGCCTGCGCAAAGGCACTACCGATGGACAGGTTGCCATGTATCTCCCGTAGTTTATCATTGAGGATCACCAGCACTGTATCACAATTGGACTTGAGTTCGTCGATACCCTGCTGTGCCTGGGCCATCTTTTTCTTACCCTCAAAACCAAAAGGGGCTGTAACGATACCCACAGTAAGAATGTCCATTTCCCTGGCTATCTTGGCAATGACCGGGGCGGCTCCTGTTCCGGTACCGCCTCCCATGCCTGCGGTTATAAAGACCATTTTGGTATCATTACCCAGGAGATCACGGATGTCTTCCCGGCTTTCCAACGCTGCATTTTTCCCTACTTCAGGGTTGGCTCCCGCACCCAATCCTTCTGTCAGGTTCACTCCTATCTGAAGCTTGCCCGGCACAGCACTGCATTTCAGCGCCTGCGAATCGGTATTACACACTATGAACTCGACATCCTTGATGCCTTGATTGAACATGTGGTTGACTGCATTGCTACCACCGCCACCTATACCGATCACCTTTATGATCGATTTATGGTGCTTCGGCAAATCGAATTTATACGCATTTTCAGTCATAACTATTTTTTTTAGTGGTTGTCATTTTTTTGGCTTCTCATCTTTCACATCTGGCTTTCTGCCGAATCAGTAATCTCCCTTTCCATCAAAATCATCGATGAGTAGCCCCTTGGTCTTGTTCAGGATCTTGGAGAAAAAGTCCCCCGCAGATTCTCTTTTCCTTGTCAAATGGCCTTTGCCACTTTCACGGGACTCATTATAGCGATTTTCACGCTCATCCAACGCCCGGAAACCGGACAGTACCAACCCTACGGAAGTGGCGTACATAGGACTCTTCACGGCATCCATTTTGCTTCTGCCCAAATGCTCATTGGGATAACCGATCCGGGCATCCATCCCGGTCATATATTCCACAAGTTGCTTCAGGCTATTGAGCTGAGAGCCTCCTCCTGTGATCACTATACCCCCGGCCATCCGGTTCTCGTAACCCGAGGTGATAATCTCGGTATGGGCGAGCTCGATGATCTCTTCCATCCTGGCCTCAATAATATGCGCAAGGTTCTTAACAGAGATCTCCTTGGGAGCACGATTCCTCAGACCTGGGATGGAAACAATTTCATTTGGACTTGCTTCCTCAGCTATGGCCTTGCCAAACTTTGTCTTCAGCAATTCGGCCTGGTGCTGCATTACCATACAGCCCTGCTTTATGTCTGATGTAATGATATTGCCTCCAAAAGGAATGACAGCCGTGTGCCGGATGATGTTATCATGGAAAATGGCAATATCGGTGGTACCTCCACCTATATCCACCAGGCAGATCCCTGCCTCTTTTTCTTCATCACTCAGTACTGCCAAACTTGATGCCAGCGGCTCAAGGATCAGGTTTTCAATCTCCAACCCGGCCCTTCTCACACATTTATTAATATTATTGATCGCGTTGGTCTGTGCAGTGATCACATGAAAATCCGCTTCAAGCTTAACACCTGACATCCCCACAGGATCCTTGATGCCATCCTCATAATCCACCGTATAATCCTGTGGCATTACATGAATGATCTCGCTGCCGGGAGGTATTACTATGCGGTACATATCATTGGTCAGGCGATTGATATCCTCAATGGTGATCTCGTCATCATTGGAATCACGGGTGATACTGCCATGATGTATGGAACTCTTAATATGCTGGCCGGCAATACCCACATTCACCACCCGTATATCGATCCCTGACTGATCTTCTGCCTCTCTTACTGCCTTTTCTATGGCAGCCACCGTTTTGTCAATGTTCGTTACAATGCCCCGGATAACACCATCCGACTCTGCTTTCCCCATCCCCAGGACCTCAAGCTTTCCAAATTCATTCTTGCGTCCTACGATCGCGCAGATCTTGGTGGTCCCGATGTCAAGTCCTACTACGATTTTATCACTTTCCATGGTTGTAAATTATTTTTTAGTGTTAGTGGTTGTTATATAGTCGTTACTCTTTGGTCTTTCGTTATTTATTACAGGTATAAGAGCCATCATTCTGCTATGATCTGATCCTTATACTTCAAATTCACCCTGCCGTATACATTCCATCCTTTACGGGGCAGGACCTGCCTGTAAAATATTTTCAACCTTCTGAACTTGTCTTCAATATTTTCAGGTTTTCCAAATTCCACCAGTTGCTTGGTTACCTGTGGATAAATGGTAATGTTCATCCTTTTATCAATGTCGAGTTCTGCAACCTGGGCCCTCCAGAATTTATCCTGATATATAAATTTCAGCAACCTGAATAATTGCCGGCCTTCCCCGGTTTCAGTCAGGTCATTTTTGACCAGCTCAGCAGTGTACTCGCCAGTGATGAGTATTGTTCTTGTTGTGAAGCCGGAAGATACCGGTAAAACAGACCCATCGAGGGTAATGAAAGCATCAGTTCCATTGTTCTGTATAACCCTTGCGAAAGGTCTTCTTAACTCAGCATTTACAATTATGTTACCCTTAAGGTCCTTATAGATCTCCGCACTTTTGATGAACCGTTCCTCTTTCACCCGCTCTTCGATCTGCTTTAAGTTCAGATCCATGAAGCTTGTACCTTTTATTACATAGGCTCCATTATCCGTCATCAAAGCTGTGATGTCCTGCTCATCTATATAAAAATTGTCATGTTGGTTTCCAATATGGATCATAATGTCCAGGCAATGATCGTCCTTTCGTCTACTTTCCGTAAAGGCAATAGTAGCACACATTACTATCGATATGATCGCTATGGTCACGGATCGTTTACTTTTCACCCTAATCTGCATGATACCTCCTTTCCAGTTCCTCTTTCAATGGCTCTACCAGCTGATCTATATCTCCCGCTCCAATGGTAGCCACCACATCCAGTTCTCTTGACGCCAGCAGGTCCAAAAGACCTTCCTTGTTGGTAAGCATTTTGGTATTGATCACCAGCTTATCGTAGATAATGGTAGAAGTAACCCCTTCCAGAGGCTCTTCTCTGGCAGGATATATGTCCAGCAGAATAACCTCGTCTGCCAGGCTAAGGCTTTGCGCAAAGCCATCTGCAAAATCCCTTGTTCGTGTAAACAAGTGGGGTTGGAAGATAGCCGTGATCTTTTTACCGGGATAAAGTGCCTTCAGAGATCTTAGAAACGACTCGATCTCTGTAGGATGATGAGCATAATCATCAATAAATATGACCTTATCTGATCTTAAAATATACTCAAAACGTCTTTTTACGCCCTGATACGATTCCATTCCATCTTTAGCCTGCTCAGGCGTAAGCCCGAGATCAAGCGAAACGGCTATGGCAGCTATAGCATTTTCTACATTATGAAAACCGGGGACACCAAGCGAGATCCTCTCAATGTTGTACTGCTCGTCACAATAGTCGAATACAAAAAATCCATCTTCGATGGTGATATTGCTGGCAAAAAGTTGTCCCCGGTTTAAACCATATGTTTTAGTTGTTTTTGAGTTATCGTTATCGGTTAAGTCGGAAGCTATCTGTTCTGCAACAAAAAGCTTACCTGATCTTTTTATCTGTCCTATGAATGCCCTGAATGACTCTCTCAGGCTACTGGCATCTCCATAAATATCCAGGTGGTCTGCATCCGCAGAGGTGACCACGGCCACATCAGGATGCAGGGTAAGGAATGAGCGGTCAAACTCGTCGGCTTCCACCACGGCAATGGAATCCGCACTTTCATTGGCAATGAAATTGGAATTATAATTGGTAGCTATTCCACCCAGGAAGGCTGCAACATCCACTCCGGCATGTTTCAGCATATGAGCGATCATGGAAGAAGTGGTGGTCTTACCATGTGTGCCCGCCACTGCCACAGTTTTAAAGTTTTCTGAGATCATGCCCAGTACCTGAGATCTTTTATAGGGTTTGAAGCCATTATTCTTCAGGTAATTCAGCTCCTTATGTGTTTTTGGAATAGCAGGGGTGACTACCAGCAGACAGCGGCTATGGAACACTTCGTCAGGAATACGGTCCACCGCATCCTCATAGTGAATGGACATTCCTTCCTGCTCCAGTTTTTCAGTTAGCACGGTAGGGGTGCGATCGTAACCCGCAACAAAACAGCCATTGGCCTTAAACCATCGCGCCAGGGCACTCATACCTATGCCACCTATACCTATAAAATAAGCGCTATCGTAGTCCCTGATATTCAAGCTACCAGTTTCATTAATTCATTTACAATATCTTTTGTTGCCTGAGGTCGACCCAGGGCTTTGATATTCAGAGAAAGTCCGTGCTGCTGTTCTCCATCCTGCAGCAGCTCCAACGCTACAGGGATCATATCTCTACGGGCGTCCGAGTCTCTGACCAGAAGTGCAGCATTCTTTTTTGTTAGCGCCTGCGCATTTTTGGTCTGGTGATCCTCTGCTACGTTTGGTGAGGGCACAAATATCACGGGCTTGCCTACCAGACATAGCTCAGAAATGGATAACGCCCCTGCTCTGGAAATGACCACATCTGCTGCGGCGTAGGCCAGATCCATTTCTCGAATAAATTCCATGATCCGGATATTTGTCAGGTCATGACCTTCGGCAGCGGTCTTCATCTCCTGAAAATAGAATTTGCCCGTCTGCCATATCAGTTGTACACCTGCCTTAACCACCTGACTCAGATCACCTATGACGCTGTCGTTAATGGTTCTGGCGCCAAGACTTCCCCCCAGTACAAGCAGGGTTGGTTTTTCCGTATCAAGATTGAAATGCTCGCGGGCCTTTTGTTTTTTATCCTCCAGTTGTAGTATATCATCTCTCACCGGATTACCCGTAAGCACTATTTTTCCCTTCGGGAAGTATCTTTCCATCCCCTCGTAAGCCACACAAATCCTATTGACCTTTCTTCCGAGGCGTTTGTTGGTCATTCCGGCATACGAATTCTGCTCCTGGATCATGGAGGGTAGTTTTTTTGCATTGGCTGCCAGCATGATCGGCCCACTGGCATAACCACCAAAACCTACAACCACGTCTGGCCTGAACTTTTTAATGATGCGCCTTGCTGATAAAAAGCCGGAGAGTACCTTAAAGGGGAACAGTAGATTTTTAAGGGTGATCTTCCGCTGTAGTCCGCTGATCGTAAGGCCGATGATCTCAAAACCGGCCTCCGGCACCTTAGTCATTTCCATCTTGCCTTTGGCGCCTACAAAAAGGATCTCTGCATCAGCATGCCGTCCTCTGATCTCATTGGCCACCGCCAGCGCCGGATAAATATGTCCTCCGGTGCCTCCACCACTTAAAATGAATCGATATGGTTTTTTATGGTTCAATATTCGATGTTCAATGTTATAAGTTCCTTCATGTTCTATGGGTTGTCATGCTGCCCGGGCTACATTTTTCATTTCCTTTCCCGCCCCTGCCCAATCACGGTCTACCTCACCACGGCTGACACTCAGGATGATGCCTATGGAGATACCCGTAAAAAGCAGGGAGGTACCTCCCATACTGATCAGGGGGAGTGGTAACCCTGTGATCGGTCCCAAACCCACGACTACTCCCATATTCACCATGGCCTGTAAAACTATTGCCAGGCTTAGTCCGGCGGCCAGTAGTCCGCCAAAGGCACGTTCACTGTTCATCACGCCCTTCATACCCCTGTACAGGAGTATCAGGTACAGGATGAGCACAACCACCCCACCCAACAGGCCATATTCTTCAATAATGATGGCATATACAAAATCCGAATAGGGATGTGGCAGTATGTTTCGTTGCTGACTTTTTCCCGGACCCTTACCCAGGATACCACCCGTGGCCACCGCCAGCCGGGCATGCTTAGCCTGAAATGGCAACTCATCTCCATTCAAAAAGCTTTCTATCCTGTTTTTGGCCGTTTCCGCACGTACACCAAATTTTATGGCTCCTACTCCGGCTATTGCACCTACAAATACCAACATGGCCAGGTACTTTACAGGTACCCTGCCAATGAACATGATCAGCATACAGGTCAGGAACAGCAGTATAGCCGAAGACAGGTTTGTAAGAGCGATCAACCCGCAAATGATACCACACCATATTAAAATGGGGATGAGCGACTCTTTGAAATCCCGTATGTTCTGCTGGCGTTTTGAGAGCATACTGGCCATACTGGTGATCAGTGCCAGACTGGCAAGGTCCGATGGCTGAAAGGAAGCGTTGATCACCGGTATTTGTATCCAGCGTGAAGCGTCATTGATACTTACCCCATGAGTAAAGGTATAGATCAGCAGCGGTACACTCACCCACAGCGCCACCCTGGAAAGCTTTGAATAGTAACGGTAGTCTATTCTATGGGCCAGCCACATGGATAAAATACCGATTCCCAGCAGCGCGGTGTGCTTGAAAAGATATGCCTCCGGATGGATCATTCTTTTAAAGGCCAAAGTACCTGTAGCGCTGTACACCACCAGAATACTGATCAGGGACAGTGCTATCACCACGGTCCAGATGACCGGGTCACCTTTTAAATTCTCCTGTATCCAGGCTTTTATCTTATCTTTCATGACAATACCTGATTTTCAAATCCCTGTTTCAACTCCCAAACAGCCTCCTTGAACTGCTCTCCACGATCTTCATAACTCTTAAACAGATCAAAACTGGCACAAGCGGGGGACAGCAGAATGACATCATGCTCATGAGCATAGGTCATGGCTGACTTCACGGCATCCTTCATGTTATCCGTTTCCAAAAGATCAATGATCTCTTCATGAAAGGCATCCCTTAGCTTTTGATTATCCTTGCCCAGACATATAAGAGCCTTTACCTTCTGGTTCACCGTTTCCATGATCAGGTCATAGTTATTTCCCTTATCTACTCCACCGGCTATCCATACCAGTGGTTCGGAAAAGCTTTCCAGTGCATACCCTACAGCGTCTACATTAGTGGCCTTGGAGTCGTTTACAAAATCTACATTGTTGATAGAAGTCACATACTCCAGCCTATGGGGTGCATTCACAAATGTCTTCAATCCCTTTCTGATCCATTCTTCAGAAACACCACAGGTTAGTGCAGACTGTACCGCTGCCATCATATTGATGGCATTATGCTTGCCCCGTAAAACAGTATCTTTGAGCGCAATCCTGAATCCATCCTCAGCAGCTTTGTCAAAAATCATATCACCATCCTCGAGATATGCTGATGCCCCGTGTTCGAGTGACAGGGAATGAACATGTGAAGATATGGTGTGCTTATCTACCTCTTGCCGTACCACATCATTGTCCTGGTAGTATATGAAGTGATCTTCAGCGCCAAGATTCTGAACAAGTCTGAACTTGGCATTGACATAGTTCTGAAGTTTATGATCATACCGGTCCATGTGATCCGGCGTAATGTTCAGTATAACACCTACATAGGGATTAAATGTATAAGTACCTTCCAATTGGAAACTACTTATCTCCACTACATACCAGTCATATTTATCCTCGATCACCTGCTTTGCAAGACTCTGTCCTATATTTCCCGCGAGACCTACATTCCAGCCTGCCTCCTTCAACAGGTGGTAGGTCAACAACGTGGTTGTGGTCTTTCCATTAGTCCCGGTAATGGCAATGATCCGTGCTGTGGTGTAATGAGCAGCAAATTCAATCTCATCGATGATCCTGATGCCTTTTTCCACTGCTTTTTGTATTATTCCTACCGTATCCGGTATGCCAGGGCTTTTGATTATGATCTGGGACTCCAATATCCTGTCTTCCGAGTGTTTCTTTTCTTCGAAAGGTATATTGTTCCCCTCCAGATCCAGCCTGTATTTTTCCGCAATGGTGCCATTGTCCGACACAAATACGTCGAAACCTTTGGCTTTAGCCAACAATGCTGCGCCCGTACCGCTTTCGCCGGCGCCCAATATGGTTAGTCGATTGTTGATTTTAAACTTTCTATTTCCGGTTGAACAATGATTTCCTCCACGATCTGAGATCTATGGTATCGGATGAACCTACTGATCCCATGAAGACATAAAGTCTGCACTTTATTGAAAATCCAACTATAGAGATCACTCAGGTTGTACATCATTTCAGTTTCTTGTTTTGAGTTTATGGTTCAAGGTTTACATATTCATTTTCTCTAATGATTCTTATACTTTAGTGATACCTGCATCTATAAATCATAAATCCTTTCAATCTTCAAATCATCTCAGTTTTAAAGTTGCCAGACTTAAAATAGCCAGCAGTATTCCCACTATCCAGAACCGGGTAACGATCTTGGATTCGTGGAGCTCCATTTTTTGATAGTGGTGATGCAGGGGTGCCATTTTGAAGATGCGCCTGCCTTCACCATATTTTTTTCGGGTATACTTAAAATATCCGACCTGCATCATCACAGATATATTTTCGATCAGAAATATGCCGCACAAAAGCGGGATCATAAGCTCCTTCCGAACTACAAGGGCGATCACGGCGATAATACCGCCGAGAGCGAGGCTTCCCGTATCACCCATAAACACCTGAGCGGGATAGCTGTTGTACCATAAAAATCCAACACAGGCACCTAAGTGCAAAAAATCACTACTTCACTGAGGTTCGGAATATGTAAAATATTCAGATAGTCACTGAAGTCGACACGGCCTGATAAGTAGGCAAAAATCGCTAAAGTCAATCCAATAATGGCAGATGTACCCGCTGCCAGTCCGTCAATGCCGTCGGTAATATTGGCTCCGTTGGATACGGCGGTAATGATGAAGATCACAATGAGTACATAAATGATCCATGTAAAATCATGTCCCAGAAAGGGGAATATCTTATCGTAATCCAGCTCGTTATCCTTCAGAAATGGTACGGTGGTCTTAGCGGACTTAACATCCTCATAAACTCTTACCACTTCTCCATTCTGAGCTATTGCTTCATCAGCATACTCTCTTATCACTACGTCTTGATTAAAATACAGGGTAAGTCCCACGATCAGGCCAATGATGATCTGCCCTACGATCTTGAACCTTCCAGCAAGGCCCTTCTTGTTTTTCCTAAACACCTTGATGTAGTCATCCATAAAGCCGATGAGTCCCAAACCTATCGTAGCTACCAGCAGCAGGATCACATAAACATTATCCAAACGCGCAAAAAGGAGCACGGGTACCAGTATACCACTCAGTATCATTAGTCCACCCATCGTAGGAGTGCCCTTTTTTTCCATTTGCCCCTGAAGTCCGAGGTCACGGATGGTCTCCCCTACCTGCTTTTTGTGCAGCATACCTATGATCTGCTTGCCAAGCGAAATAGTGATGAACAAGGAGATAACGGCCGCCATTCCCGCCCGGAAGGAGATATACTGAAATACTCCCGCCCCGATCAGGTCAAACTCTCTTTGCAGATAATCAAAAACGTAGTACAGCATCCTGTTAGTTGGCCAATAGGTTTAACATTCTTCCCAATACCTCCTTATCATCAAAGGGATGTTTTACACCCTTTATCTCCTGGTAGGCCTCATGTCCCTTTCCAGCTACCAGAATAATGTCCTTTTTACCTGCCAAAAGACAGGCGGTTTTTATAGCCTCCTCTCTGTCAGCCAGTACCACCGTTTTTTTATAATCAGCCGGGCTTACTCCTGCCTGCATGTCCTTGATGATCTCTATCGGATCTTCATCACGGGGGTTGTCAGATGTGAGGACAACCTTATCGCTTAATTTACAGGCAATAGAAGCCATCAAAGGTCTTTTTGATTTATCTCTATTGCCTCCGCACCCCACCACGGTAATGACCTTTTCATTGCCTGTTCGCAGATCATCGATAGTTTCCAGCACATTTTTGAGTGCATCAGGGGTATGAGCATAATCTACTATGGCAGTAATGTCAGCATTGGTGATGATCTGCTCAAACCTGCCTGGCGCACCCTCCATCAGTGAAAGCTGAGTGAGTACCTCATCTGAGTCTTCACCCAGCAAAACAGCAACAGCGTATACCGCCAGTAAATTATAGGCGTTGAAGTCACCTATGAGTTTGAACCAGACATTCTTTCCGTCAATTTCCATCTCCAGCCCCTGCAGAGTATTAGCGATCAGTTTGGCTCTGAACTCTGCAGCGCTTTTTAGCGCATAGGTATTTTTTGAGGCTTTTGTGTTCTGTAGCATCACACGCCCTCGTCTGTCGTCCACATTGGATAATGCAAACCCTGACGAAGGCATATCATCAAAAAGCCTTTTCTTGGCCTTAATGTAAGCATCAAATGTTTTGTGATAGTCCAGGTGATCATGGGAGATGTTTGTAAAAACAGCCCCACGAAAGGTCAGACCGGCTATCCTGCGCTGGTCAATGGCATGTGAGCTGGCCTCCATAAAGCAGTAGTCACATCCCTTTTCCACCATATCGGCCAGAGTCGCATTCAGGCTTATCGCATCAGGTGTTGTATGTGAGGCAGGGATTGCCTGATTATTGATCCTGTTATTTACCGTGGATAGCAATCCTACGGAATATCCCATCTTTCGGTAAAGATCAAACAGAAGAGTAGCTACCGTCGTCTTGCCGTTGGTGCCAGTTACACCTACCAGCTTCAGCTTCTTACCTGGATTATCATAGTAATTGGAAGCAATGATCCCGAGAGCATCGGCACTGTCCTTTACTGCCACATAGGTGACATCCTCTTTGGTCTGATTTGGTAATTTTTCACAAACTACGGCTACGGCGCCCTTTTCTATAGCGGCCTGAATAAAATCGTGACCATCCACCTGGGTACCGCGAACGGCCACAAAAAGGGTACCCTTATCTGCTTTCCTCGAGTCAAAGGCAATGTCTTCTATATTCCGCTCCATATCACCGGAAGTAGACTTCAGAGAAACCTTATATAATATGTCTCTTAACACCGCCATCAGCTCAGTTTAATCGTTATTTTATCTCCATGGATGATCCTTCTGCCTGCCGGTAGTGATTGCTCCGTCACCCGGCCCTTCCCCTCGATCAATACTTTAAGACCTGCACTTTCCAGCACATACAGGGCATCCCGCAGCGTCATTCCCTTCACGTTCGGTGCCCGGTCTACACCTGCATTGTTACCCTTCCATTCCACAGAGTTCCCTACAATTCCCGTGCGCACCCAGGCCTCTTCCGTACTTGTGTGATTGGACACTCCCAATTCATTACACAAAAATCTCAGGTCTTCCTGATACCCGGAACGGATCACGGGAAACACTCCTGACTCGGCCATAAAATCATCACCAACCGGAACATGTATCTCAATATCACGGGAATAAATGTTGTCTGCAATCTCCTTAAAGACAGGGGCGGCTACATTACTACCGTATTGTCTCCACCCCTTAGGGTTCTTGATCAACACTATGGCACTGTATTTTGGATGATCAGCCGGGAAGTAGCCAACGAATGAGGTATAATACTTTCTGGTGTACCGGCCATTCTGAAGTATCTGGGCTGTGCCTGTCTTCCCCGCTATTTTGTAGTGAGCGTTGTTTATATTGGAAGCCGTACCATTTTCCACTACTCCTTCAAGCATCATCCTGATCCTGACCAGTGTTTCATCTGAACATATCCTTTTTCTTAGTACCACAGGTTTATACTCTTTGATGATCCTGTCTGCTCTTCTTACTTTTTTCACAAAAACCGGCCGGATCATTTTACCGTCATTGGCCACAGCATTGTACAGTGCCAGCACCTGCATCGGTGTAAGCTCAAGGCCATAGCCGTAGGCCATCCACGGCAATGTGATCCCACTCCAGTCTTTGTCCTGCGGATGTTTGATACGGGGCTTTCCTTCTCCCCTTATCTGAAGGCCGAGCGGTTCTGACATGCCTATCTGATCTACGTACCGCAGGAATTTCTCCGGTTTCTGATCAAAATGCTGATCCAGCAGCTTGGCCATGGCCACGTTAGACGACTTTTCAAAGGCTTTTTTCACCGTTACAACACCGTAACCTCCTTCTTCATGGTCACGAACAGTATTATTGTAAAATTTTTGTATGCCATTGCCGGTATCCACCGAATCAAAAATGTTGACCCCGGCACCCTCCAGCAAAGCGATCATTGTAGCCAGCTTGAAGGTCGAGCCTGGCTCCACAAGCCCACCAACCGCGTAGTTGTATCGCTCGTAGTAATAGCCTTTATCATTTCTGTTGAGATTAACGATCGCCTTCACTTCTCCTGTAGCCACTTCCATAACCGCCACCACGCCATAATCGGCTTCATGGTATTCCAGAGCTCTGAGCAGTGCCGTTTCGCTCACGTCCTGAAGGTTGACGTCTATTGTAGTTTCTATATCATATCCATGTTCGGTTTTGACTTCACTGCCGTCATACAGCGGCTTCCAGCCTCCTCCGGACATTTTCTGATACAGAGCTTCGCCATCCTTACCGGCCAGTTGTTCATTGAAGCTGTATTCCAGACCTGCGCCGCGCTGGTTTTCATTGATAAATCCAATGGTCCTGTGTCCTAAACCAGAAAAAGGTCGAAACCGCTTATCAACCTTTTCAAAAATGACCCCTCCCTTTAAGCGTCCCTGGCGGAAGATGGGCCACTTTTCCATGCCCTTCTTTTCCTGGTACCCCACCTGCTTGCGGTTGAGTATAATATATTGCCGTTTGGCAGCCCGGGCATTTATCAGTAGCCGCTTATAGGATTCAGCCGACTTGTCCCTGAAGTGCCGTGACAATCGCAAGGCCAGGGAATCCAGCTCCTTTTTAAATATTTCATCTGAAGCACGGGTGGCGTCAAAGGCCACTTTATAAAAGGGTAGATCCGTTGCCAGCAGGCTGCCATTATCAGAATAGATATTGCCACGGGTGGCTTTCACTACTTTGGTCTGAAAGCTGATCTGGTCTGCTATTTCCTGCCACTTTTCCCCTTCTGCAAACTGAATACGACCGATCCTTATCACCACGGCAATAGCAAAAACGGCTACCAGCAAAAAGGCTACCCGTACGCGAAGCAATATGGACTTCTTAATATTCACTCTCTCTTATCACAATTTTTTCCGGCGGTCTTAAACTTTCCTTTATCCCTAGTTTTTCCACTTTTCTCGCTACTTCAGACTGTTTACTGGCATACATATAATCAGCCTTTAGTGTGGTATAATCAGCCCGGAGGTCTTCTACTTCTTTTTTGAGCGCGTCAATTTTGCGGATGTTCTTTTCAGCATAATGGCTGTTTCCGATATAGAAGATGCCAACTACCGTGACAAAAAGAACATAAGGCAAATACCTGACAGGCAGCCCGTAGGCAAACACTCCATTGATCTTCAGCATATTCTCTATTCTGGAGAACAGGCTACCTCCTGATGCACCTTCTTTTAGTTTGAACGTATTTGCTGCCATACCTATATTTTGCGGGCTATCCTGAGTTTGGCACTCCGGGCCCGGTTGTTTTCCTTTATTTCCTTCTCTGAAGCAATGATGGGCTTCCGGTTTACGGCTACCAGCGGCTTTTCTATGTTTCCATAGAGGTCCTTTTCTGCCTTACCACTTACCTTGCCCTGAGCTATGAAATTCTTCACTGGCCTGTCCTCCAGGGAGTGGTACGACATGATTACCAACCTGCCTCCTGATTTCAGAAGCTCCACAGCCTGCACCAACATTTCTTCCAGCGCCTTCATCTCATCGTTCACCTCTATCCTCAACGCCTGAAACACTTGTGCATAGTACCGGTTTTCCCTGCCTTTGGGAGCGTACTTCATCAGTATCTCTTTCAACTCCGCCACGGTGCTGATCCTGTGATTGATCCTTTCCGCCACTATGGCCTGAGCCAGCGTTTTTGCATTTCTCACCTCTCCGTATTTGCCCAAAACATCCTGCAACTGCTCTACTTTGTAGGTATTGACCAGCCCTTTCGCAGAAAACGTGCCGGACTGATCCATTCTCATATCCAGATCAGCATCAAAACGCGTGGAAAACCCTCTTGCCGCTTCGTCTATCTGATGAGATGAAATACCCAGATCACCGAGGATACCATCTACCCCCTGGACTCCATACATCTTCAGGTACCTTTTCAGGAATCTGAAGTTTGCTTCAACAAATGTGAAAGAACGTTTATCTATTTTCTCTGCATTTGCCCTGGCGTCCTCATCCTGGTCGAATGCATATAAATGTCCCTTGCTGAGCCTGCTCAAAATGGCTTGGCTGTGTCCTCCTCCTCCAAAAGTCAGATCCACGTAGATACCATCCTCTTTTATATCCAGCCCTTCGATGCATTCCCTGAGCATTACCGGCCTGTGGTAGCTGTAAGCTCCCCGCGGCAAGCCTTATCGGTTTAGCTTTCTGATAAACCTGCAAAGCCCTTGCTGCCCCCTGAAGACAAGCTTCGTCAGCCGTTCCAGCTTTTTGGAATCCGCTATACCCAGTTTCTTCGCCAGCAGCAGTTGAGCTTCAAACTCAAAGGTAGATACAAGGGCTACCTCAAGATTGTGGCTGAATATCCTTTCACTGGGGATCATTTTGTCCGCTTCGCGGGCTGAAAATATTGAGCCGAAGATCTGAGGTTTCAGACCCAGCTTTTCTGCCCCGGGATAGTGATACAAAATATCATTGTAGATATTCGCAGCCTTTTGCATGCCACTTTGCCAGACTTTCAACTTATTGTAATATCTCATTTGATAATCCATTCAGGCCTTTGATAATACTTCCTACCCATCCAGATATTTCTGAGCCAATGCCGAGAATTCTTCCGGATCATCCCCTACGTGTATTTTGTACTCTTTAGGATTCCATATTTCCACCTTGTTTCCCATACCCACTACCAGGGCATCCCGTTCCAGTTTCGCATGATTCATCATAGGCTTAGGGATCAGGAATCTACCCGTTCCGTCCAGTTCCACTACTGAGCTACCACTGAAAAACTGCCGCTGAATTTTTCTGTACTCAGGATTGAACTCATTCAATCCGGCTATCCTTGAGTGTAGCTTTTTGTACTCCACCATAGGATACAGGATCAGACACGGCTCAAATCCCTTTCTTATAACCAGCTCATTACCAGATGATTCCGGCAGAGTACTTTTGATCTTGGCAGGCAGAACCAGCCTGCCCTTTGCATCGATCTTGCACTCAAACTCGCTGGTAAAAAAGTTCATTCGCGACAGTATACTCGTATTCTAATATTCAAACATATAAAAAAAACTGACATTATCCACCACTTTCTACCACTTTACACCACTTTTTTACATTTTTTGACAATAAGGAGTATAAAGAGGACTTTCAAGCCACAAAATATTCGTTAAGTGAAGTTTCGAAGGGGGAGTTAACAGAGATGGAAAAGGGTTAAATGATACCCTTTTTTATCAGATTTTCTACATCTATATGGCTTAAACCGACATTTTCCTGAAGGATTTTGTATGTATGCTCGCCAAATTCCGGAGGTGGGAGAAAGTGGGAGATATTTGACGGTATACCCTTGGCCACAAAGGTTTTCACCCCTTTCAGACCATTACTCTCCAGGAGGAGATCTTTACTTTCCGGCAGGTCCAGCGCCTCGGATACACGATTGATCCTGCCTGCGGGCACGTTGAGTTTGTCAAGTTCTTTAAGAAGGGTATCACTTTTCCACAGTCTTATCCTACCCTCCAACAGGATATTCAGTTTAGAGCGATTTTTAACTCTGTTGGTGTTGTTGCTAAAATCCGGATCCTGCGTCACACGCTCGAGGTCAAGTAGCTGACATAACCTTTGGAACTGCCGGTCTGTACCTACTGCCAAAATCAGCCCGACATCATCCGCCGCAGTAAAAATATCTCCATAGGGTGCTATATTGGGGTGTTTTGAGCCACTTCTCCGCGGGTTATTGCCAGCAATGAGCCAGTTGGTGGCCTGATTAGCCAGTGAGGCTAATGCTGTTTCCAGCAATGATATGCTGACACAGGCGCCTTTTCCAGTCCTGAGTTTTTGAATATAGGCCAGAAGCATTGCTTCCCTGAGCTGATGGGCGGCAAGAAGATCGATCAACGCTACCGGCATCTTGGTTGGCGGACCATTTTCCGTTCCATTCATATACATAAAGCCCGATTCCGCCTGGATCACCGCATCATAACCTACTTTCGGGTTGGTTGATCCATACCCGGTGATCTCTCCATAGATGATATCTTCTCTGACAGACGAGAGTGTCTGGTAATCCACTTTTAGCTTTTGTGCATCCCCTGGTTTGTAGCTGGCGATCACAAGGTCACTTTGTTTTACCAACCTGTATAGAATTTCGAGGCCTTCCTGGCGTGAGATATCCAGACTTAAGGATCTTTTGCCCCAGTTTGTGCAGCTAAAATAGGCCGATATCCTTTCGTTGCCCTCTCCGGCTCCTTTCCAACTGCGGGTTACATCGCCCCCGGTTTTTGGATTCTCGATCTTGATCACATCTGCTCCCAGTTCAGCAAAAAACTGTCCTACACCCGGACCAGCCAGTACCGAAGCCAGCTCCAATACTTTTGTTCCCCTGAACAATTCCTCTGAAGCCATTGTTGTAATCCTTTGAAAATCCTAAACCGATGCCAAAATTAATGAGAATACCTTCCCTGCTATTCATTATTCCTGCTATTATTTTTAGTTGTACCGCGGAAAGCAAAAAGAAAGGGGTCAAACCGGGCATCTGGCGTGGGATATTGAATGTGCAGGGGAATGAACTACCTGTAAACTTTGAGGTGATCCAGGAAAGTGATCTCAGGGTCTACCTGATCAATGCAGAGGAAAGAATTGAGCTGGATGAGGTCCGAATTGAAGGTGACTCTGTTTTCATACCGATGCATATTTTTGACACGGACATTAAGGCTTTGATCCAGGGGGACCGGCTGGTAGGTGTGTGGACTAAAAATTATGAAAAGGACTATGTAGTGCCATTTGAGGCAGTTTATGGTACGTCTTACCGGTTTGTTCCCTCCAAAAAAGCTCCTGAAAGCTTCGATGGCACATGGCGGGTCACCTTCATACATCATGAAGATGGTGATACCACGGAATCGGTGGGTATTTTTTCGCAGAGCGGCACTAAAGTAACCGGCACCTTTCTAAACCCCAAAGGTGATTACCGTTATCTGGAAGGAACGGTGGACAGTAATACTATGCAACTAAGTACCTTTGACGGCGGACATGCTTTTCTGTTCACGGCTCAAAAAACCACCGAAGATCAGCTTAGCGGTGATTTCTGGTCCGGCAGCCACTGGCATGAAACATGGACTGCCGTAAAGGATGAAAATGCCATGTTGCCGGACGCTGATTCACTCACCTTTATCAAGGAAGGGTATGACGGACTCACCTTTAGCTTTCCGGATCTGAATGGCAATCCGGTATCTCCGGAGGATTTCCGGGGTAAGGTCCTTATCGTGCAGATCTTCGGCACCTGGTGTCCCAATTGTATGGACGAAACGAAATTCCTGAAACAGTGGTATGAAGAAAACCACACCCGTGGCGTAGAAGTTCTTGGGCTGGCTTATGAAGCAAAGGACGATTTTGAGTACGCCCGTGACCGTGTTTTGAAAATGAAGGAAAAATGGGATATACCATACAACTTTGTTATCGCAGGCACAAAAGATAAAAAGGAGGCAGCCAAAACCCTGCCGATGCTCAATCATGTGCTGGCTTTCCCCACCACAATATTCATGGACAGGAACGGAGACGTTCAGCGTATTCACACAGGCTTTACCGGGCCGGGAACGGGGCATTACTACGAGCAGTTTGTGAAGGAGTTTAATGAGACGGTTGATGAGTTATTGATTGAAGATCTGTAAATTGGTGAGGAAATCCATTACCTTATAAAACCTGAATATGATAAAGCCACTGGCTCTCATTCTGCTGATCTTTTCAATAGTGATTTCCTGTGATAGCGATGAACATGAAATTTCGACCATTCCAAAGATTGAATTTAAAAGTCTGGAATATATCGACGGGAATCGTGTCGATACCTTTAAATTGAAAATCTTATTTCAAGATGGGGATTTCGATCTGGGATTTGGTTTTGCCGAAATTGATTCACCTTTCCATGCCTATACATATTATTTCATGGATAATGACATTATAAAATCAACCTATGACCAAAACACTCCAAATCTGATCAAAATTGGGGCATCAGATACTTTGCCTGAATTCAGTTGTAATTTTTATAACATCGTAGATAAAGACACGGTGTACGCTAAACCGAATCCTTTTCATTACAACATATTTGTAGATTTTTATTTGAAGGAAAACGGACAACTTTCTGAATTTGATTTTAGAGAATTCCTTTCTTGTTCCAGTGGTTATAATTCACGGTTTCCGGAGATTTCTTCAGCAAGGAATACCAACAACCCCGTTTCCGAAGGACCTTTTAATATCATCATCAACAGCTCTACCTCAGGCGAATTAACATACAATATGACTGCAGTATCTCCCCTGTTTCAAGCTTTATTGGACGGCGGACCCGTAAAACTAAAGGTGAAAATTTCAGACAGAAGCCTGAATCTAAGCAATGAAATAGAAACCGATGAAATTGTATTTTAGGTACTGCCACGTATTGAATCAACTTTGTAGCTGCAGCAGTTGAATCGTTCGGTTTAAACGATTACTGCTCCTGTAAATCCATTTTTTAGCTTTAATTCTTTCGATTCAGATTGACAATTACGAAGGACCTTTGTAATTATCATCTGCCAATGAACTTTATTCCCATTACAATGATTCTAAGAAGTTTAGGATCTTATTTTAAATTTGCAACATGAAACGTGTAGTGGTAGGCATGTCCGGCGGGGTGGACTCCAGTGTAGCAGCCTGGTTGCTGAAAGAACAGGGCTATGAGGTGATCGGTATGTTCATGAAAAACTGGCATGACGACAGCGTTACCATCAGTAAGGAATGTCCCTGGGTGGAAGATAGTAATGATGCCATGATAGTGGCACAGCATCTGGGCATTCCCTTTAAGGCCATAGACCTCAGCAAGGAATATAAGGAGAGGATCGTCGACTACATGTTTGACGAGTATCAAAAAGGGAGAACACCAAACCCTGACGTACTCTGCAACCGTGAGATCAAATTTGATATTTTCCTGAAAGCAGCCATGAAGCTGAAGGCGGATTATATAGCCACGGGCCATTATTGCCGAAAGGACACGGTTGAAAAGGATGGTAAAACGATCCACAGGCTGCTGGCCGGTAAGGACAGCAACAAGGACCAAAGCTACTTCCTTTGCCAGTTGACCCAGGAGCAGCTTTCAAAGTCCCTTTTCCCAATCGGCGAGCTGACCAAACCTGAGGTCAGGGAAATAGCCCGGGAAATCGGACTGGCCACTGCAGACAAGAAGGACAGCCAGGGGCTCTGTTTTATCGGTAAGGTAAGACTACCGGAGTTTCTGCAGCAAAAGCTTGAACCCAAAAAGGGTATAGTGGTAGAGATCCCGGCAGACGCCAGCCCCTTTGACAACAGCCCTTTAGGCCTGGACCTCAACGGAGCTGAGCCAGGGACCCTAAAGCAATTGACGGCGCCGTTTGAATATCATATTTCAGATGGTGAAAAGGTCGGTGAGCATAGCGGCGCGCATTACTATACCATTGGCCAGCGTAAAGGGCTGAATATTGGAGGTACGCCAAAACCATTGTTCATCATTGATACGGATACACAACAAAATGTGATCTATACGGGCCAGGGGGAGGACCATCCGGGGCTTTACCGCCGGGGACTTTTTGTGGCCAGAGAGGAGCTCCATTGGGTAAGGGAAGACAAAGCGCTGGCAGAAGGGAGATCCGCAAATTATGATGTACGTATCCGGTATCGTCAGGAGCTGGAACCTGCCACCCTTTTTATGCGCAATGACGGACTTTACATTATTTTTGAAAGACCTCAAAAGGCTATTGCTGCCGGTCAGTTTGCGGTATGGTATGAAGGAGATGAACTGGTGGGATCAGGGGTGATAGCGTAACTGGTGGCTGGATGCTGGTGGGTTGGTCAGGCATTAAATCAAAAATATTTATTTAATCAGGCTGATGCAAAGTGTAGAAGACAGGATCAAGGCTCTTGAAAAGGAGTTGGATCAACTGATAGAACAGAAGTTCCTGCTGGAACAAGACCTGAAGAAGGAAGCACACCTCAGAGCTGAAATGCAGGAATTTCTGGGCAATATCTATGACAGTTGCAGGACTCTTGAACAGCATGAAGACCCTGATATGGATGTCTCAGACGTGATCAGGAACCTGCTGCAGAATATCCGTGATTTTGCCGAAAGCTACAAGATCAGTTTATGACCTCGTGGCTGGCTGAGCTGGCTGAGTCCAGCAGCGGATAGGAGATCATGCGATCAAATCCGGTTTCCGGCGCGTACTCTCTCAGCACGCTTTTGATCTCACCCTTGTCGTACATTTCTATTAAAAGATCTTTGTGCACCGCAAAGTAGGCGTCATAAAAACCGTCCTCCGGCTCTAGTTTTGTTGGCAGACCGTTGTAGGAATAGGAACTGGGAGAAACGTAAACACTGTCGTCTATAACATCCGCCACCTTCCACAAATAATACTTGTACTCCGTAGTTTCTGTTTCATCATAGTTCCTGTAAACGTCTCCAGCCTGTGGCTGCTCGAGGAAGCTTAGTTCCTTTTTCGTATTCTCGTTACCGGCATACCCGAGATAAGCCGCTCCCAGCGCCAGGATCACCAATCCACTGAAGAGGTACTTCGGTGTAGGCACACTTTTTTTAAGGGCTTTTACCTTTTCCTTGTAGTCAACGGTCATATGCTTCTCCTCTGTTGCCTTCTGACAATGGGCACAGCTTATGAGCGCCTCTTTTTTATAAGGAAACATAGGGATCCAAAAAATGTGGACATACCTGGAGTAAATAGTCAGCAATGAGTTTTTTTCCTGACAATGCTCACAGGTCAGATTCTCGAGGGGGGCTTGCTTAATGATTTTGCTGTTCCAGCCGTAGATGATCATTGGATTAACTGTTTAAAAATGATTATATGTTTTAGACTAAAAAATATTTACCATGTATAGATCTGCTTCGATTAATGCGTACAACGCCAAAAGGGTAACCAGAGCACTATCCTTCGTGGACTTCCGGACAGCGTTATGATTACGGTCATAAAACGGACGGGTTGAATGGATTACTTTTAATTCAAGCTTTTGAAAACATGATTACTATTATCAACGCAGCTGAGTTGAGGGGGCCCAACAAACACCGGTTTTTAATAACCAGAATTCTGGACCTTAAACCCTATGAGGGCTTTGTGCTGCAAAATGATCACGATCCTAAACCCCTGCTAAAATCACTGGACAGAAAGTACCCTTTTGAATTCAGGTACACTTATCAGTCCGGGGGACCTGAATTATGGCGGGTAGAAATACAAAGGGTGACCGGCATTGAAGATTTTTCTCTCGATGAAATAATAGATAAAAACCCATCTCAGGCATTTGAGCTCACATTTTTAGGTAAGGAGATAAACTACTCACTGCCACTGGCGGAATTGGAGGTAAACCGCGATCTTGTAAGATCCCTTACGGAGAACACTATCGTGGCCCGTTATCCGCTTAATTATACAAACTGGAGCTGGTCCTTTTGGGAAAGTTTTGTAATCAATAATCATCACCAATACGAGAGATCACTCTGCGGGGAGCTGATACCCATTGTTTCAAAAGTGGTAAAAATCCATGGCAGTGAGATCCCGGAATTGGGAGATATCCAACTGGTTTTTGAGCAGTTGAAGGAGGATCTGGAAAGCCACTGTATGATCCAGGAAAATATTCACAGTAAATCCTCATTAGAAGCTGAGGAGGAGCTCGGATCACTGAACAATGAGATCACAAGCCTGCTGAACCGGCTGCATGAACTCACGCACGGCTTTAAAGCTCCGGCAGAAAGCTGTCCACTCACCTTCGGCCTGTACGAAAGCCTGAAGGTCCTTTGCCAGGACCTCCAGTATCATCTGTTCGTAGAAAAGCGCCTGATGCCACATTCCCGGCATTAATGGCCAGGAATCCGGAACACCCAACACTCCGTTTATCCTTTGCAGGGTTTACCAAAGTAGTACGGTACAGGTCATTTGGTTTTTGAAATGATTTCCGCTTCCCTTTTGAGATCTGCTGCAAATTGCTCGAACGATTCATCAAACGGAGGGATGTACTTGGCATACATAGGAAACATTAAGCCTCCGATCCTTTCTGTCATGGTAAACGTTATGGTTCCCTGCTGTATTTCAGAGAGTATAAACACCCGGTCACCCTTGCCATCTCCCCACACTAACCGTTTCTCAGGCTCAAACTCTTTTATTTTTAGTTTGAAGGTCCGCTTTTCGTCTAAAGTAGATTTCAGCCTGATCTTTCCCCCTAACTCTATTTCCCCTTCAATAGAGACCACCGTGGAAT
Source organism: Flammeovirgaceae bacterium BBD 1991-12 (assembly GCA_001657315.1). GTDB lineage: Bacteria > Bacteroidota > Bacteroidia > Cytophagales > Cyclobacteriaceae > Fulvivirga. Next base: position 56,503 of record LYSV01000094.1, read on the forward strand.
TCCAGCGGGGAAAATCAGAGGCATTGGTAAGTAGTGTCCACACGACGGAAGCATCCGCCTGTATGTCAATACCTACGGTTGTTTCCCGGTAAAATGTTTTTTTTACTGTGCTGGCTTTTCCGTCTTGTGCTATAGCTGCAACTGTGTTCATAAGCATTGGAATTAACGTTATTTTTTTCATTTTGAATTGATTTTGGCCTTTGGACGATCCGGCCATTCAAAATGATAGGCTAACAGCTAATTTTTTTTCAAATATTTTTCCATCACCTTCCTGTTATGCTCCAGGTGATGTAGTTGCAGTGCGGCGGCACCAGACGTGAACGGATCTATTTCTTTGAGGATGGTCATCCGGTGATCAAACAGCGTCTCCTTGTCTTTGTTGTTGGCATCTTTTACCATCTGGATCTTCACCAGTTCCTCCTGCGCATTTTGTTTGGGATTAAAAATGCCGTTCAGTTCGGTACACTGATGACAGACCCCTTCCTTGTTGATCAGTGAGCAGCGGCTATCAAAGACTTCGACCATTTTGTTACGGGCTACATGCAGGTAGTACTTTACCATGGCCTGTGTCAGATCGAGGATCTGAGCAATTTCCTTTACCTTAAATTCATACACCTCTTTTAGCAACAGCGTCAATTGCTGCTCCAAGGGCAACGACCGGGATACGCAGGTAAAGCAAAATGCGATATGCTCCCGGATCTCAAAGTTGCCCTGAGGTGATGTTTGCCGGATCTCCATGGCCTCCTGGAAAAATTCCTGATCATTGAGTGCAGCTTCTTTACAGATATCGGTCACATTTTGCGGCCATCTCTTTTGTGATCTTAAAAGATCCCTGGTCAGGTTGGAGGCAATGGCAAATACCCAAGTCTTCAAAGAGGAATCACCTTTAAAGGTATCGATTTTCGAGTGTGCCTTCACGAAAGTATCCTGAACAAGGTCTTCCGTGTCCTGAACACTGGCGGTCATTCTCAAAATATAGGATCTTAATTGTCCTCTGAATTCTTCGAAAGCCCTGGAAAATGTTTCCGTGGTCATTTTTTTGTCCGTGAATATGCTGCTTAAACTGTTATCAAAAATATTATATTCAAACAGTTTTTCCAGCATTCACCCTATGGCTTTACAGCCAATCCTTCAACTGCCGATCTTAAAGCTCATCAGATCTTTACCTACTATCAGTTCACCCTTGTACCCCAAATGCCGTGCCTTCTGTCTTATCTCTCCTTCATCTGTTTCCCGGTACAGATGCGACAGGATCATGGTGGGGACCTGCGTCTCCACAGCCAATTGCACTACCTCATCATCAGTAGGGTGGCCGGCATCAACCACCGCAAAATCCACTCCTTTCAGAAAATCGATCTCCTGCTGATGAAAATTTGAATCTCCTGTAAAGGCATATTGTTTGCCGTTCGCTTCAAATTTCAAACCACGGTTATTAACGGGTGGCAGATGCACAAACGAAAAATTCCGTTTGCCAATAGTGAATCTATCTTCCCTGATCTCATGAAGGAATACATTGAAAGTATCACGCTTCAGCTCATCCGGCCCGAACAGGCTCATGAGCCGCATGATCTGAACCTCCAGCCCCATGGGGCCGTAGATGTGCAGGTCCTTTGACCGCGGATCAGTCCGCGACCAGCAGGAGGCATGAAGTAACGGCACCAGATCACTCACATGATCGGGGTGGAAATGGGACAAAACAATGTACTGAATATCATCCTGCTTCAGGTCCAGCGCTGCAAGGCGCAGGGTAGTACCGCGCCCAATGTCATAGACAAAGAGCACGTCTTCCAGCTCCACAAGAACACTGGATGAGGTACGGTGCTCTTGCAACTGACAAGTGCCGGTGCCCAGTAGGGTTATTTTTTGCTTTTCAGCAGACATGAACCATATTTTAGCGTAGGTATAACGGCTGCTGACCCGTGGTAAGCAGGCCGTGAGACATATTCTCCTAATTTAGAAGGTATTTATCAGATCTCACTCGGCAACAGCCATGTTTCGCCTCATTTTTTTTGCCGTGTTCACAAGGTTTTCAAGGGCCGACCGGGTCTCCGGCCAGTCCCGTGTTTTTAATCCACAATCAGGGTTAACCCAAATATTTTTGACTGGCAGCAACCTGCTTGCTCTTAACAGAAGGTTTTCAATTTCACTTTCTGCGGGAATCCTTGGAGAATGTATATCGTATACGCCGGGTCCGATTTCATTCGGATACCTGAAATTTACGAATGCATCAAGAAGCTCCATATCTGACCTGGAAGTTTCAATGGTAATTACATCTGCATCCATGTCAGCTATGCTCTCAATAATATCATTAAACTCCGAATAGCACATATGTGTATGGATCTGGGTCTCATCTTTTACGCCACTGGACGCGATTTTGAATGATTCAACCGCCCATTTCAGGTATGACCTGCGGTTTTCACTTCGAAGGGGCAGCCCCTCTCTTATGGCAGGTTCATCAATTTGAATGACCTTTAATCCTGCCTTTTCCAGGTCCAGCACCTCATCCCGTATGGCCAGGGCGATCTGTTTGCAGGTGGCGGAACGTGGCTGATCATTTCTTACAAAGGACCATTGCAATATGGTTACAGGGCCCGTCAGCATCCCTTTAACAGGTCTTGAGGTAAGAGACTGGGCATAGGCCGTCCATTTTATCGTCATTGGACCTTCCCGGTAGACGTCTCCAAAAATAACGGGAGGTTTTACGCAGCGGCTTCCATAGCTCTGCACCCAACCAAAGCTGGTAAAGGCAAATCCCCGCAGCCTTTCTCCAAAGTACTCCACCATGTCGTTCCTCTCACATTCGCCATGAACAAGAACGTCGAGCCCCACTTCTTCCTGAAACCGAATAGTAGCCTCGATTTCCTTTTGGATGAGCTCGTCATACCTTTCACGGGTTATTTTTTTTCTTTTCCATTGTGCCCGCCAGCCTCGCACTTCTTTGGTTTGAGGAAATGAACCGATCGTAGTCGTGGGGTAAGGAGGTAAGCCAAGCTTTTGCTTTTGTTTTTGTTGCCGTATGGAGAAATGAGATTGTCGTTCGCTATCTTCCAAAGACAGTTTGGAGACCCTGTCTTTCACAGATGGATTATGGATCAGGTCTGACGACGCTTTGTTTTGAAAGGTTTTCACGTTTGCCTCAAGTTTTTCATCTGCAGCATCGCTTCCCTCAGAAAGGTATTTTAGGTTTACAATTTCCTCTACCTTTTGCTTTGCAAAAGCGAGCCAATGCCGGACCTCACGGGGTAGGGTTCGTTCGTCGGTTTCCAGGTCCAGATCATACGGACAATGGAGCAACGAACAGGACGAAGCTATCCAAACCCTGTCTTTTCCAATTTTACCAACTGCTTTATTAATGACCTGAATTGATTGCGCAAAATCATTTTTCCAGATGTTTCTACCCTCAACCAATCCAAGTGATAAAACCACACCCGGCTGTAGCTTATGTGACTCCAGAACATCTTCCAACTGAGAGGGGCAACGAACAAGATCAAGGTGCAGCGAATGAACAGGCAGTGATAATGCCGTATCCAGATTATCTCCGTAACAATCGAAATAGTTGGTAAGAATTATTTTTAGCTGTGGATACTTATCAGCGATTTTGGTGTAGCAATGGGTAATTGCATCCTTTTCCCTTTCTGAAAGATCGAGTGCGAGGCATGGCTCATCAAATTGGACATACTCTACTTCCAGAGTGTTCAATTGGTCCAGTAGTTCAAGGTATACCGGTAAAAGCCTGTCCAGTAATTCAATGCTGTGAAATCCCTCTCCCTTTTCTTTTCCCAAAAGCAGGTAGGTCACCGGACCGATGATTACCGGTTTGGTTTTAATACCCAGCGCTAAGGCCTCTTTATATTCGTCAATGATTTTGAAATTGAATAATTCAAAATGTTGATCCTTTTCAAACTCCGGTACGATGTAATGATAGTTAGTGTCAAACCACTTGGTCATTTCCATGGCTTTGATATCCACACCGTCTTTTTGAACACCGCGGGCCATGGCAAAATAAAGCTCCAGGGGTAGTGCGTCATCTTTTAGCTGGCTGTATCGTTCAGGAATACAACCAACCATCAACGACATATCGAGCACCTGATCATAAAGCGAAAAATCATTGGAAGGGATCAGGTCTATCCCCATATCTTTTTGTAAAAACCAATTCTCCTTTCTTACTGAGGCCCCGGCCTCAAACAGTTCGTTAGCCGAAATGTCCCCCTTCCAGTATTTTTCCAATGCGCTTTTCAGCTCTCTTTTTCTACCAATCCTTGGGTAACCTAAAACGTTTGTTTTCATCAGTGAGAATAATTGTCCATAATAAAGTCTGCCCAAAATTAAAAAGACAGACTAATTAACCATTGAATAATATTTTTTTAGAAAATATAGCTTCATAACAATATATTTGTAGTATTAAAATCTTTTCAGGCTATTTTCCTGAATGAAAACAGAAAAATATTCTTCGATGAGTCTGGATACTATTGATGTTAAGATCCTGAAATTTCTCCAGGAGGATTCAAATGTTACCACCAAAGACCTGGCAAATAAGGTTCATCTTTCCGTCACCCCTGTTTTTGAAAGAGTCAGGAGGCTGGAAAAGGATGGATACATAAAAAAGTATGTTGCTATTCTTGATCCTGATAAACTGAACCGGTCACTGATCGTTTTCTGTAGTGTCACTCTGAAAGAGCATACCAAAGAGATAGGAAACAAGTTTGTTGAGGACATCAAATCGCTGGAAGAAGTAAGCGAATGCTACAATATCTCCGGTGATTATGACTTTTTACTGAAAGTGCTGGTAAGGGACATGAAGCATTATCAGGACTTCGTGATCAATCATTTAGGATCCATCGAGAATATTGGAAGTACGCACAGTACGTTTGTAATGGGTGAGATAAAGCAATCGTATTCAGTTCCGTTTTGAGGCAAGTTAGCTTGTCATGTGGTTTTTCCTAAAAGAATCAGAATACGTTTCCCAACCTTTTCTTGACAAAAATCATCACCCAATTTGACACAAATCACCTGACATCCCCTACAGCGCTGGTAGCTTAGTCAACAAAGTTCAACCCTTGCTATGATCCCGGTAGAGTTTCTGGAAAAATACGGTGGCAGACAGATCAAAGCCGCAAAGCACCAGACCATCTTCCATCAGGACGATGAAGCGCTTAACTACTATCAGATCCTTGAAGGTCAGGTAAAAATGGCCAATTTCAGTGCGGGTGGGCAGGAATTCATCCAAAGTCTGTTTGAGGTCGGTGAAAGCTTCGGTGAACCGGCTCTCTTTGGTGATTTCCCTTATCCGGCCAGCGCCATTGCCACAGAAGACTGCATACTTATGAAGCTGTCCAAATCACATTTTTTCCAGCTACTGCAGGACCATTTTGAGATCCATAAAAAATTCAACAAGCGACTTTCACTTAGGCTGAGGTACAAAGGGATGATCCTCAAGGAGATCTCCTCCTACCCACCAGAGCACCGTATCAGCACATTACTCAATTACCTCCGGGATCATGACAATGAACAAAAGGTCTTTGAAGTACCCCTGACCCGCCAGCAGATTGCTGACATGACAGGACTCCGGGTGGAAACGGTGATCCGCACCATCAAAAAAATGGAAGCAGACAGGAAAGTAAAACTTGACAAACATAAAATCCTTATGGAACGCCCGTTGGTGGCATCACTTCTATGATCTGGATCATAAGAAAGTAACCGTCAGCGGGTTTACTTGCAGTAAATCTAAAATCGCACTACAATGAAAAACATTCAAACACTGTTGCTGATCATGGTGGCAGTATTCATTCTTTTTTCATGCGGTAAAAAAGACGGAACAGTAGAAATGCCAAAGCCCAAAAAGCTATCGGAAGCCAAAAAACAGGACCCGATGGAAAACTGGCAGAATAACAAAGGCATTGGCCCCGTCTCTTCCATCACTTTGCCTGCAGAGATCGATCAGTCGATGGTGGCAGCGGGCAAGGAGGTGTATGAGTCCATGTGTACCGCATGTCATAAAATAGATAAGAAATTCATAGGCCCGTCCCCAAAAGGCATTATAACCCGCAGGACTCCGGAATGGATCATGAACATGATCCTTAACCCGGAGGAAATGACACAAAAGGATCCCATAGCGAAACAACTGCTCATTGAAGCCAACGGATCACCTATGGCGAATCAAAACCTCACCGAAGATCAGGCGAGAGCTATCCTGGAGTATTTCAGAACACTGGATCAGGAAAAGATATGAAAACGCTGAGTTTTACCATGCTCACGGCAGCCTGTGTAATGCTTATGGCATGTTCAGGCAGTGAAAGCTCCTCCTCACCGCCGGCTGAAGAGGTAGCAACCACCACAGACGGTGGTCAGGCTACCGTTGTAGATACGGAATCAGACCCAAACATCGTACAGGTAGCTGTCAACTCACCGGACCATACCACATTGGTAGCTGCTGTAAAAGCAGCTGACCTTGTAGATGTACTGGCGAATAATGGTCCGCTTACGGTTTTCGCGCCTACCAATGAAGCCTTTGCTGCTCTGCCGGAAGGCACACTGGAGGATCTGATTAAACCTGAGAACAAAAATAAGCTGGTCAGTATTATCCACTATCATGCTGCACCGGGCACCTACAAGGGTGACCTCCTGAAAGATGGCATGAATCTCTTTATGGCCGAGGGCAGCAATTCGAAAATAGAAATAAACGACGGAGAGGTCACCATAAACGGCGCCAGAATACTGGGCACTGTGGAAGCCACCAACGGAGTAGTCCATGTCGTGGACAAAGTGCTCCTTCCGCCAAATTAACCTTAACTAATCCAAATAAACCTATGAATAAAATGAAGTTAACCGGAGCCGGCCTGTTGATCACGCTGGCAGTGTTGTCAGCATGCAATAGCGGTAATCAGGGCAGTGGTGCCCTTGGGCTGGAGGATGCAGCCTCCAAAGTATATGTTGCACCTGGTGAGCTGGACGAATTCTACGCCATGGTATCTGGAGGGTTCAGCGGTCAGCTGGCTATTTACGGGCTACCTTCCGGAAGATTGCTGAAGGTGATCCCTGTGTTTTCGCAGGATGCGGAAAAGGGTTATGGCTATAACGAGGAGACCAAACCCATGTTCAATACCTCCTTTGGTTTTGTACCATGGGATGATTCTCACCACCCGGAGCTGTCGCAAACCAATGGGGAAACGGACGGTAAATATGTATTTATCAACGGGAACAATACACCGCGCATAGCCAGGATAGACCTCTCAGTGTTTGAGACCACGGAAATTGTGGAGATCCCCAACAGCGGAGGTAACCACAGCTCACCGTTCACTACCGAGAATACGGAATATGTGGTGGCCGGAACACGCTTCAGTGTACCCATACCACAGAAAGACACCCCGATCGATGGTAAGAGCTTCAAGGGGGCTCTCACCTTTATAAAGGCGGACGTGCCCGGGGAGATGAAAGTGGCCTTCCAGATACTGGTGCCCGGGTTTGACTATGACCTCGCTCACAGCGGTAAGGGTAAATCACACGGCTGGACGTTTTTCACCACTTATAATACGGAACAAAGCCATACCCTGAAAGAGGTGAATGCCTCGCAGAATGATAAGGATTTTATAGCTGCCGTTAACTGGAAAAAGGCGGAAGAATACCTGCAGCAAGGCAAGGCCAAAGACTTCCCTACATCGTATGTGCATAATTATTACGATGAAGAGACGCAGATGGCCACTTCAGAAACCATCAATACCGTAAAAGTGCTCATCCCTGAAGAATGTCCCGGACTGCTGTACTACCTGCCCACACCCAAATCACCGCACGGAGTGGATGTGGATCCAACGGGGGAATACATCGTGGGTAACGGTAAGCTTTCCGCTGACCTGACGGTGCATTCCTTTGACAAAATGCTCGCTGCCATTGAAAGTGGATCATTTGAGGAGGAAATTGAGGGCATACCCGTACTAAAATTCGAAAACGTGGTGGCTGGCACAGTACAAAGTGGCGGTCTGGGCCCTTTGCATACGGAATTTGACGGACGTGGTAACGCCTACACTACCTTCTTCATTTCATCCGAGGTGGTGAAGTGGAAACTGGGTACATGGGAAGTGCTGGACAGAGCGCCATGTTACTATTCGGTAGGTCACCTGATGATCCCGGGAGGCGACTCACGTAAACCCAACGGAAAATACCTGCTGGCCATGAACAAGATCACCAAGGACCGTTACCTGCCCACCGGGCCGGAGCTTAATCAGTCTGCTCAGCTCTTTGATATTTCCGGCGATAAGATGAAGCTGATCCTGGATTTTCCTACGGTAGGTGAACCTCACTATGCCCAGGGCATAGAGGCGGAAAAGGTAATGCCCGCCTCCAAAAAACTATACAGGCTGGAAGAAAACAAACATCCGCACGCCGTCAAGACTGAAAACGATACAAAAGTGGTACGGGACGGTGATGTGGTACGGATCTATATGACGTCCATCAGGAGTCACTTTTCTCCTGACAATATCGAAGGCATCCGGGTAGGTGACAAGGTATACATCCATCTCACCAATCTGGAGCAGGACTGGGATACACCTCATGGTTTGAGTGTGATGGGCGCCAATAATGCCGAGTTGCTGGTGATGCCCGGACAGACCGAGACCCTTTACTGGGAGCCACAAAGACCCGGAGTATATCCGTTTTACTGTACGGATTTCTGCTCCGCGCTACATCAGGAAATGCAGGGCTATATCCGCGTTTCTGCATCCGGCGCCAATACGGAGCTTAAGTGGTCACTGGGAGAAGACTAAACACAGTGTTTTGGTGACAGGGGGATGGGGTCGTGGCACCCCTCCCCCATCAAAAAACAAAACCCAATGAAAAAACATAAACTGATCATGATTGCCGGGGCGTTGTTGCTGCTGACCCTGTTCATCACTCCGCTCTGGCGTATAACCCTTCAGGCACCGCAGTACCCTGACGGTATTACTATGTACATCTGGATCAACAAGATCACGGGGGATTCCGAGTATACCCTTCAAAACATCAATATCCTGAATCACTACGTGGGCATGAAATACATAGAGCCGGATTCCATCCCTGAGCTGCAGTATTTTCCCTACATCATCCTCGGCATGGTATTGCTGGGACTGATCAGCGGATCCATCGGAAACAGAAGACTCATTTTTGCATGGGGTAGTGTGATGATCCTGCTGGGGGCTCTGGGTATCTATGATTTTTATTTATGGGAATACGACTACGGACACAATCTCGACCCCAACGCACCCATAAAAGTTCCTGGCATGGCTTATCAGCCGCCAGTGATCGGCTCAAAAATGCTGCTTAACTTCAGGGCAGACTCATATCCCTACTGGGGCGGTCTGTTTATGGGATTGTCCATCATTCTGTCCTTTGTTTCGTTTTTTCTTAGCCCAGGAAGCACAGTACGCAAACCTGTCACTGCTATGATATGAAGGCCAGTCTGATCATAATCCTCTTTCTGCTGCTGACAGTTTGTACGCCAAAACCTTCGCCCATTCAATATGGGTCAGATGAATGTGCTTACTGCAAAATGACCATTATGGATCAGCGGTATGCCGCAGAACTTGTTACCACAAAAAGCAAGGTGTTCAAATTTGACGCCACCGAATGCATGATCCATTTCGTTGAGAAAACAGACGAAGAATTTGCAATGTACCTGGTAACGGATTACCGCCGTCCAGGCACCTTGATTGATGCTACTACAGCATTTTATTTAAGGACTATTGCCTTACCCAGCCCCATGGGCATGTACATTACTGCTTTTGGTGACGAGACTACGGCTGAAGAAATGCACGGGACCCACGGCGGTCAGCGTTATCATTGGAATGAACTTACTTCCCGGTTTCATGGGCTACCGTTGATACAGGCTACCGACAGCCCTTGATGAAGCGTTTCAATCATGCAGACCATCAAAACAACAACAATATCTTTCAAAGGCCCCGGAGGGTGGTATCCATGCCGGGGGGTTGGATATCGCTTTTTGGGGGCCATTTATATCATCATGTTAACTGCCCTGCCGGGCTTTACCAAAACAATAACGGTATGTAAAAGATGTGAGATCAATACGATCCAAAAAGCCGTGCAAAGTGCAGAAAAGGGTGACATTGTAGAAGTGCACCACGGGATCTACCTTGAAAACAACATTGTGATCAACAAACCCATCTCCATCAAGGGTCGTGATCTGCCAGCTATTGACGGACAGAACCAGGGTGAGATCTTTACCATTATAGCTGACAGTGTGACCTTAACGGGTCTTATGATCCGCAATGTTGGGACCAGCTACACAAAAGATCAGGCTGGTATCAATGTAAAAAAAAGCAGAGGTACGGTCATATCTGACAACATACTTTACAACACATTTTTCGGAATATACCTTCAGAATTCATCACATTGTACTATTGTAAACAACAAAATAACAGGTGAAGCCGAGCACGAGATGTCGTCCGGCAACGCCATCCATCTCTGGTATTGTAAGAATATACTAATAAAAAACAACAGGATCAGGAATCACCGCGACGGTATTTACCTTGAATTTGTTGATAACAGCCAGATCATTAACAACGTCAGCGAGGAGAACATACGGTATGGCCTGCATTTTATGTTCTCCAATGGTGATAAATACCTCGGTAATACTTTCAGGAATAACGGCGCCGGTGTGGCAGTCATGTTCTCCAGAAATATAATCATGCATGAGAACATGTTCCTGCAGAACTGGGGACCCACGGCCTATGGCCTTCTTCTCAAGGAGATCTACGACGGAGAGATCACCAGGAATCAATTCATTCAAAATACCATTGCCATCTATGGTGAAAGTGCTACCAGACTATTGATAAAGCACAACCTTTTCAAACAAAACGGCTGGGCATTGAAGATTCTGGGCAGTTGCATGGATAATACGATCACAAAAAACGATTTTATCAGCAATACCTTCGAGGTATCCACAAACAGTAAAAGGAACTACAACAGCTATGACGGAAACTACTGGAACGACTACACCGGATATGACCTGGACAGGGACGGTGTGGGCGATGTGCCCCATCGTCCGGTGAAATTGTTCTCCTATATGGTCACCCGTGTGGATCCGTCCATTATTTTGCTAAGAAGTCTGTTCGTGGATATCGTGAACTTTGCTGAAAAGGTAACTCCTGTTTTTACCCCGGAAACCTTACTGGATAATCACCCTTTGATGAAGCCGGTACTATGATCGAGCTGAAAAACATCAAAAAGTCCTTCGGCCGGAACCAGGTGTTAAAAGGCATCAACCTGGAGGTGAACCCGGGAATGGTACAGGCTGTGCTTGGTCCCAATGGATCTGGGAAGACGACCCTGATCAAAAGCGTTCTGGGCATGGTATTGCCGGATGAGGGAGTAATTGAAGTAAACGGTCAGGCAATCCGCAAAGACGGGATGTATCGCAAAGAGATCGATTACCTCCCGCAGATCGCACGGTTCCCTGAAAATCTGAAGGTATGTGAACTCATCCATATGGTCCGGGACGTACGCGGTCAGGTCAGTCAGGAAACCCCACTGATCAGGCGCTTTGGACTGGAGAACTTTATGGATGTAAAAGTCAGTCACCTTTCAGGAGGCACACGTCAAAAGGTTAACATCCTGTTATGCTTCATGTTTGACAACAACATCCTGATCCTGGACGAACCTACTGCCGGCCTGGACCCTGTGGCACTGATCCGGCTGAAAGAACTTATCCGCGAAGAGCGAAGTAAAGGCAAGGTCATATTACTCACCACGCATATTATGGATGTGGTGGAAGAACTGGCCGATGAGATCGTATTTCTGCTGGAGGGTAAAATATTCTTTAAAGGCACCCTGAAGGAACTGAATGAATTTACCGGCGAGCATAAGCTGGAGCTTTCCATTGCACGGATACTGGAAAAAAAGGACAAAGAACTTAGGGAAGTAGCATTTCCTGTGCTATGAACATAAACCGGAATCACCTTCATGCTAAAAATATTCAAATATAGTTTTTTCGACCTGGTCAGAAGCCGCTGGAGCTTCATCTATTTCCTGTTTTTCGCCATTACCACAGGCGCCTTGCTGTACCTTAGCAATGATCTGTCCCGGGCTATCATTAGCCTGATGAATATCATCATCATCCTGTGCCCTCTGATCGGGACTCTGTTCGGCGTTATGTATTATTACAATTCCCGGGAGTTTATAGAATTGTTGCTGGCGCAGCCGCTTAAAAGAAGGTCTATATTTCTGGGGCAGTACCTGGGCATTTCCGTGTCGCTTTCCCTGAGCTTTGTACTCGGACTGGGCATACCTTTTGTGTTCCACGGATTGACCGTATCCACTACCCTTGTGGATTTCATTGCTCTGTTGCTGGTAGGCGTGCTGCTTACCTTCATTTTTATTGCTTTGGCCTACGTGATCGCTATTCGTAATGAAAACAGGATAAGGGGGTTTGGCATGGCGATACTGCTATGGCTGTTCATGGCGGTGCTGTACGACGGTTTGTTCCTGCTATCCCTTTTCCTTTTTGAAGACTATCCCCTGGAAAAATTCTCACTGGCGATGACCATGCTCAACCCTATCGACCTTGGGCGGGTCATTGTGATGCTCCGGCTGGACATCTCAGCGCTAATGGGCTATACCGGTGCTGTTTTCAACAGGTTTTTTGGCACCTCTCAGGGCCTGTTGATCTCCTCCCTCTTTGCTATCATATGGATGATCATGCCTGTGCTTGCACTGGTAAGGCTGGCTGAAAGGAAGGATTTTTAATACGCTTCTTCATGAAAGTCAAAAGATCAGTACGGCCTTTCTTCCTGGTAGCGGTGGCTGCCCTCCTTTATGGTTTGTATACAGGCTTGGGTAAACTCGGACTGGTCGGATCTTTTGGCATTCACCATCACGGCTTTGTCTTTATCAATGGATTCCTGGGGACAATCATTTGCACGGAACGGCTGGCTTCACACCAAAGATCCTATCTGATGACGCCGGTGTTATTCATCTTTGCGGGTTACACTTTATTTATTGCCGGTTTTGGCGACCCGGGTATTTTACTTGTCATAGTGGCCGGATTGATCACCCTATTCGATGAGATCATAGACTTTGGAATGACCAAAAAGTGGAAGGAAAGTCTTCTACCCCTCCTCGGATGGGCAGCATGGATTTTTGGCAACTACGCTTACTACAGGGTCCGGCTCTACCCGATAGGAATACCCTTTTGGGAATTTTTCCTCCTAATGATCATTCTTAACTCACGTGTAAAACAAACAGGCAATAAAATGCTGGTGATCTACATGCTACCCCAGCTTCTGTTGCTGATAACCGGTCTGTTCATACGCTATCATATGTTTGGAAATATCCTTTTTGGCATGGGACTGGTCACCTCGGCTGTCATCCTGCTCTTAAGAGAATTCAAAACCTGCAGCATTCCTGTTATATCCGCCTATCTGTGGTTAGCTCTCAGCGGACTGGCCCACATACTGGTGAATGAGCTGACTTTCCGTTTTGACGTGGTCATCCATACATTCTTTATCGGTTTTGTATTCAACATGATCATGGGAAACTTCCCTCACCTCATAAAAAAAGTATTGGGTTCAGAGATACAGGTTGATCGTATGGCCACGATCTGGAGTCTTCTGCTGACCATTTCGCTACTGGTAAGGATCGGTCTGGGTGATCTTTTACTGATAGCAGATATGCGATGGATCGGAGGAGTGTTGAATGTCCTGGTGATCCTTGGTTTTTTTGTTTCGGTGGTAGCACGGTTAACGACGAGTCCCCGCACCAACTCCTCTTCATGACCATATTCCAAAAATACGGGCGTCTATATCTTAGAAATCATAACCGGGTTTAAGGTTAGTTATCCTTTTACAAAAGCGACCCTGCACATTTCACGATTCGGTCGATTCGAGAAGACATAAGTAGACCATTGCCCTCCGTGAGTTTCAATTTCGGTTATGATCAGGATCATAAAGCCTGAATGTCAGGTTATCTTACGTTCGCACCTTGACATGTCGTTAAGACTATTGTAAACTCCTGTTCTGTTAGAATGATATTTTAATGGAGGTGATAAAAGTGTAACCAGCAATTGGTCCGGATGATGTTTACTATAAAACAGGGATTATTTGCTACTAAATGATGAAGGTAATGCCGATAAAAAGTTATCTTATTTTTCCTCATAAGGGTAAGAAGCAAGAACTGATAGATGCACTGGGCGACCAGCCCTGCGAAATTATGCCTGCAAAAAACCGGGACCTACTGGTTTTGGTGTCTGACACAAAAGACGAGGCGGAGGAAGAAACCTTTTTGCAGAAGTTATCCCGTATGAAAAGTCTGGACCATTTTACCCTGGTAGCAGGATTCAACGATTAAAATTCAAGCTATGACAAAAGAAGCTATGATCAATAGAAGGCTTTTTGTGAAACGGATGGCAGCCGCCTCAGCAGTCGCCACTGCAACCTCCCTGTTTCCCGGGATCATCTTCGCCGAGGAGCAACTTAAAAACCTGCCCGAGGGGCCGATCTCCTGGAAAAAGGCCCCCTGCCGTTTTTGCGGAGTAGGGTGTGGACTACTCATAGGGCTCAGCGAAGGTAAGGCTATAGCTGTAAAGGGTGATCCAAAAAGCGAAGTGAATAAGGGGCTTTGCTGCGTAAAAGGGTATCATTCCGTGATGTCAATATACGGCAAGGACCGGCTTACCAAACCTCTGGTACGAAAAAACGGAAAGCTGGTAGAAACCTCCATGAAAGAGGCCCTGGATCTGGTTGCTTCCAAAATGAAAGAAACCATAGCCAATCATGGCAAAGACGCTGTTGCCATATATGGCTCCGGTCAATGGACTATTCCTGATGGTTATGTAGCATCCAAACTCATGAAGGGTGCTATAGGCACGAACAATCTCGAAGCCAATGCCCGCCTTTGCATGGCCAGTGCGGTAACCGGTTTTATATCCAGCTTTGGTATGGATGAACCCATGGGATGTTACGAAGATATTGAATATGCTGACGTATTTGTTTTGTGGGGAAACAATATGGCGGAAATGCACCCGGTATTGTTTTCCAGAATATTGGATAATCGCCTGAAACGAAAGGATGTAAAAGTCATTGACCTGGCTACCCGGACCACACGCACAAGTGTGGCGGCTGACAGGTCCATACTATTCGAACCGCAATCTGATCTGGCCATAGCCAACGCAATATGCTATGAGATAGTGAACAATGGCTGGGTAAATAAACAATTCATAGAATCCCACACCACATTAAAAAAAGGGGAAACAAATATAGGTTATGGTCTTGAGGATGGCTTTAAGTTCAAAGACCAGTTTTCCGATATTTCATTAGACGAGTTCAAGGAATTTTTGCAGGATTATAAACCTGAAAATATCGAAAGGCTGACCGGGGTTTCTGCAAGGGACATCAAATATCTGGCCTCTCTTTACGGGGATCCCAACAAGAAGGTGATGTCTCTCTGGTGCATGGGGGCTAACCAGCATACAAGAGGTACATGGATCAATAACCTTGTCTACAATATCCATTTGCTGACCGGTAAGATATCTACTCCTGGTAACAGCCCGTTCTCATTAACAGGACAACCCAGTGCTTGTGGTACAGTACGTGAAGTGGGTACGCTTACTCATAAACTACCACATGGTGTGGTAGCCAATGAAAAAGACCGAAAGCTGGCGGCCACGATCTGGAATGTACCCATTGAAAATATCCCAGCCAAACCGACCTACCATACTGTAGAAATGTTCAGAGCGCTTGATCGGGGAGATATCCGGTTTATATGGACACAGGTAACTAATCCTATGGTGACCATGCCCAAATTGAACCGATACCGTGATGGTGTGCTGAAAGAAGGTCGTTTCGTCGTGGTCTCGGATGTATATCCTACACCAACTACGGAAATTGCAGATGTCGTACTGCCATCAGCCATGTGGATTGAGCGGGAAGGTATGTACGGAAATTCCGAAAGGCGTACTCAACATTTCGAACAAATGCTACAGCCTCCCGGAGAAGCTATGAGCGACACGTGGCAAATCATTGAAGTAGCCAGAAGGATGGGATACGAAAACCTTTTCCCATGGAGTTATGAAAACCATGTTAAAGAGATATGGAAGGAATACAGCCGATTTCACGAAGGCAAAAAACATGGTATGGCCCCGTACGAGGTGCTCCAACGGCAACCGGGTGTACAGTGGCCTTTTGTAGATGGAAAGGAAACCAAATGGCGTTTTCATGCCAAATATGATCCCGCATGCAATGGGGACTCGTTCGACTTTTATGGAAAGCCAGAGGGCAAGGCATGGATACTGGCCAGACCCTATGAAGCTCCACCGGA
This sequence comes from Flammeovirgaceae bacterium BBD 1991-12, assembly GCA_001657315.1. Classification (GTDB taxonomy): domain Bacteria; phylum Bacteroidota; class Bacteroidia; order Cytophagales; family Cyclobacteriaceae; genus Fulvivirga. Next base: position 72,799 of record LYSV01000094.1, read on the forward strand.
GGTGCCGGATGAGCAATTTCCCTTTTGGTTAAATACGGGAAGGGTTCTGGAGCACTGGCATACTGGCTCTATGACCAGAAGAGTACCTGTATTACACCAGGCCGTACCGCATAGTTATGTAGAACTTCATCCAAAAGATGCGGAAGAACTGGGGATCAAAAATGGAGATGCCGTGCAGTTAACATCAAAGCGAGGAAAAATAGTGCTCCCCGCATCTGTTAACGAAAGGGGAAGACCTACCCGTGGACAGGTCTTTGTCCCATTCTTTGACGAGTCTTTACTCATTAATGAATTAACCCTGGATGCTTTCTGCCCTATATCCAAGCAGCCGGATTATAAAAAGTGTGCTGTAAGTGTAGAAAAAGTTCAAAAACTATAGCGTGTTTAAAGCAAGATACAGAGTCATTCTTATGTTCGTCCTTCTCATGGCTTCCGCAATTTATGTTGTAGACATAAGCCTTAAAGCAGATCAGGAACCGCCAAAGCAAGACATCGCCTCTGATGAATATATCAGTTCAATCTCCACTGAAGAAGGAGTGTTTAAAAGATCGGAATATGGATTGGAATATGGTACCATGTCCAATGAGGACAGGAGAAGCCTGGAGGAATACTATAAAAACAGGGCTTTTCCCGGTGCACCTCCGATCATCCCTCATAAGCTGCTCAGCGAGCAGGGCATTGGAGGTAAAGCCTGTTTACAATGCCACGAAAATGGAGGATTTGTGGATCAATTCAATGCCTTTGCCCCGGTGACACCCCATCCTGAACTGATCAATTGCAAACAATGTCATGTGCCTTCCAAGGTCAAAAATCAATTTTCACAAACCAACTGGAAAAAGTTCGCACATCCTGACATTCATCAGAGTGCATTACCCGGCAGTCCCCCGGTAATCCCCCATTCCCTGCAGCTCAGAGAAAATTGCCTGGCGTGCCATGCAGGCCCTGCTGCTCCTCAGGAAATTCTTGTTAGCCATCCTGAACGGATCAACTGCAGACAGTGTCACGTTCCGGGAAACAGCGAATTAACAATTGAATGGGACTCCACCTCACAATGGACCAAAAGTAAAATCGAATGGGCTTCCAAACAATGATCCCGATGAAAAGCAGAATTATATACCATATCCTCTTCATCTGTCTTGGTGCTTCCCTGATCATTAGCTGTAAACATAATGAAGATCAAGCCATACATCACAGCGTCATGCAAACAATTAAAAGCCATAATTCTGATTCGGTGACCAAAATGAACATTGAAGATCTGATGCAGGATATCAAAAAGGTACTGGCAGATGTTCCCGATTCGGCTCGTGAGTTTTATGTACTGGAACGGCAGAGTGTTCTCACCTCCTTCCCTTGTTCAAATTGTCACAACGTACCGCTGGAAAAATTTCAATTTCAAAACGAAGAAGAAAAAAAGGCCCATTGGGACATCAGCATTATACATACCAATACGGATGTGATGAACTGCAACACCTGCCATGAAAAGAAAGATCTGAATAAGATAAGGCTGATCAACGGGACCACGATAACCTTTGATGAAAGCTACAAACAGTGTGCACAATGTCATTCTACTCAGTACAAAGACTGGATTGGCGGAACACATGGCAAGAGGGTTAAAGGCTGGGGCGAACCCCGGGTAATCAACAATTGTGTCAATTGTCATAACCCACACCGGCCGGCAATCTCTGTCCGCTGGCCGGCTCGTTTAAACACTCAGAAATTAAAGGAAAGAGATGGAGAATAAGAATACGAATAATAAATCCCTGAGACAAAAAAACCCGGATCACCAGCAGCCCGATGCCGGACCCTCATGCCATGGGAGCGCCTGCTCTTGCAACGACGGCTATGATCAAACTCTGAATAAAAAAGCCAGCAGAAGAGATATGCTTAAAAACCTGACAACAGGTTTACTTGCCGGGGCGGGGCTGGTCAACAGCGCCTGCAGCATCACCGCCTCAAGTGAGGAAAAAGAAAAGGATGCCCTGGACTGGGAGAGCTATTTTCAGGGTAACTACCGGCTCATGACCAATGAGGAAAAACTGGAAACTGTAGAAAGGCTCGAGAGAAGATATGAGCTTGATCATGGTCGGCGCCCGGATATGTCCTCCAAAGAAGCAGTAAAAGGTGTTCTTTATGGATACGCCTTTAATATTTCCAAATGTCAGGGCTATATGGATTGTATAAATGCCTGTGTACAGGAGAATAATCAGGACCGCAGCTCAGAGATGCAATACATACGCATCCATGAACATGAAAATGGTCAGATAAACTTTGAACTGGCAGAAGACAATTACTACCACGAGGTGCCCGCAGAAGGTCACTTTTATATGGGTACTCAATGTTTTCATTGTGATAATCCACCATGCGTAAAAGTATGCCCGGTGGAAGCTACATGGAAAGAAGAGGACGGTATTGTAGTCATTGACTATGACTGGTGCATAGGTTGCCGGTATTGTATGGCAGCATGCCCCTATGATGGCAGAAGGTTTAACTGGTCAACACCAGAGGTACCTGAAGAAGATGTGAATCTGAATCAACACTATCTTGGCAACAGACTGCGTAAAAAGGGAGTGATGGAAAAATGTACCTTCTGTATTCAGCGATCACGTGAGGGCAAAAATCCAGCCTGTGTAGAAGCCTGCCCGACCGGAGCCCGAATATTTGGAAACCTGCTGGACCCTGACAGTGACATTCGATGGGTATTGGCCAACAAAAAGGTATTCCGGTTAAAAGAAGACCTGGGCACAGAACCTAAATTCTGGTACTTCATGGACTAATTTTCAATACAGATGAGTCAAATAAAGATTTTTTTCTGCCTGGTGAAAGATGGGTTGAGCGCAGCCACGACAGGGAACAAGACCTACCATATCTGGATGGCTTCTCTCACTTTTCTGATGTTGCTTGGGGCCTATTGCTATCGGATACAGTTGAATGAAGGTCTTTCTGCCACAGGTATGAACGACAGGGTAAGCTGGGGGCTTTACATTTCCAATTTCACCTTTCTGGTGGGTGTAGCTGCTGCTGCGGTAATGCTCGTACTTCCAACGTATATTCTGAAGGATTTTGATTTTTCGAGGGCTGTGCTTATTGGCGAAGGCCTTGCGGTATCCGCGCTGGTGATGTGCCTGGCATTTGTAACAGTAGACCTGGGAGGCCCTGCCCGTGCATGGCACCTGATACCTGGATTGGGAAGGTTTAACTGGCCGGATTCAATGTTGGCCTGGGACGTCATTGTTCTAAATGGATACCTGGTCATCAACCTGACTATACCACTCTATATTTTAATGAATAAATACCAGGGAAAAGCGCCTAACAGGAATGTCTACCTTCCCGGCATTATGATTTCAGTATTTTGGGCTGTGGGGATCCACATGGTTACGGCATTTCTTTACGCTGGGCTACCTGCCAGACCATTTTGGAATAATTCTTTACTCGGCCCGAGATTTCTGGCTTCAGCCTTTGCTGCAGGACCTGCACTGATCATCCTGGCACTACAGGTAATAAAAAAATACTCCACTTACCAGATCACCAAAACCACCATACGTAAGATCTCGCTGGTGGTAACAGTGGCAGCACAGATCAACCTGATAATGCTCATTTCAGAACTGTTCAAGGAGTTTTATACCCCTACTCATCACAGCATCAGCGCCTTGTATCTGTATTTCGGTCTGGATGGCAAAAATGCCCTGATGCCATGGATCTATACTTCAATAGCCATGAATATTATCGCCACAGGAATCCTTACCCTTCATATACTCAGGAAAGATATACGTTGGCTTAACCTGGCCTGCGTGTTACTCTTTATAGCCATTTGGATAGAAAAGGGAATGGGGCTGATCATTCCGGGGTTTATCCCTGGCCCATGGGGAGCCATTGTAGAGTATACCCCCACGGTGGTGGAAATTGGTGTAACTATCGGTATATGGGCTATGGGGCTTTTCATCTTTACGATTCTGGTGAAGTCTGCCATCCCGATCGAAACTGGAAAGTTGAGTTATGCTAATGTAAAAAACAGTACTCATGAAAATAAGAATTGAAAACAACAATATTCGTGTGCGGCTGACTAAACGGGAAGTTGAAAGTTTTGATTCAGCATACAAAATTGATGGTTTAACGGTTTTTGGACCTGCCCTAAGTCAAAGGCTGCATTATACGTTGATAAAAGATACCGACATAGACAAAATTCAATCATCTTTTGAATCACAAGTCATAAGTATAAGGATCCCCGCCAGGCTGGTGACAAAATGGATGACAACAGAATTGATAACTTTGGAAGAACGAATTGCTGTTACCAATGACCATACCCTGCACCTCATCATTGAAAAAGACCTGAAAAGGCGGAGTAGCAAATACCCTGAAGATCCGGATGCTTACCCCCACCCTTTGGAAAAAAAGTGATAAACTCTTTACATTTTTAAAAACCTGGGGTGGACTTCGGGAATATATTGAGCCTCCTCAAGAACACAGATCATATTTCTACCCTCAATGAACCGCCTACTTCCGTGGTTTCAGCGGCCTTACTTCAATATCTACATGATGATAGTTAGGGTGGGATTGCAGGCAGTGCACGACAGTTTCGGCAATATCTTCCGGGCGCATCATACTGTCATTGGTAGTGACTGAGTCAATGGCATCAAAAAAACGGGTATTTACAGAGCCCGGATATATACAGGTCACCTTGATACCATCATTGCGCACCTCCTTGTACATCGAATGTGAAAGCCCTCTGACAGCGTGTTTGGTAGCGCAGTAGGCAGCCATACCGGGAATTCCTGTGGTACCGGCGATAGACGAGATATTGACAATATGCCCCTCATCATTTTTCTTCATTTGGGGGATCACCAGCTGGGAGCAGTAAAAAACTCCGTCCACATTGGTCTCAAACATTTCATGCCACTGTTCGTGGTCCAGTGTTTCAAGGCTCCCTTCGTAGCCAAGACCGGCATTGTTCACCAGTATGGAAATGTCCTCACCAAAATCCTTCACTGTCTCCTGCCATGCCTTTTTGACTGAATTGAAATCACGAACATTGGTTTCATAAAACCTGAAATCCGGATCTTCAATAGCAGGCGCAGACCGGCTCCAGCCTGCTACTTTACAACCGGCCTTCAACAGGGTCTGCACCGTAGCCTTGCCGATCCCCTTGCTCACCCCTGTTACAACGGCTACCTTGTTTTTGAGCTCCATTATTTGTTCCTTTCTATTGTAAACTGCACCAGATCAGCCAACGATCTTTTGTAGATCGAATCTTCGAACTTTTCGAGTATGTCCAGCGCCTCCTGGTAGAATTTCATCATAACACCCCTGGCATAGTCTATCCCACCTGATGCTTTTACAAATTCAATGACCTCGTTCACGTTCTGGCGGCTTTTGGAGTCCTTGCCTATTATCCTCTTGATCCTTCTTCTGTCAGACCAGGAGGCTGACTCCAGGGCCTTGATCAAAGGCAGGGTGATCTTCTTTTCCTTGATGTCAATACCCACAGGCTTGCCTATTTCCATATCACTGTAGTCGAACAGGTCATCTTTCATCTGGAAGGCCATCCCTATCTTTTCCCCGAAATCGCGCATATGGGTTATGGTGCCATTCTCACAACCTGAAGAACATGCACCCACTGCACAGCAGGAAGCTACCAGCGAGGCTGTCTTTTGCCGTATGATCTCGTAATACACATCTTCAGTAATATCCAGGTGGCGTGTTTTTTCCATTTGCAACAGCTCTCCCTCGCTCATTTCCTTCACCGCTGAGGACACAATTTTGAGCAGGTCGTAGTCTTCGTTATCCACGGATAGCAATAACCCCCGGGATAGCAGATAATCTCCTACCAGCACAGCGATCTTGTTTTTCCATAGTGCATTAATGGAAAAGAAACCTCTGCGATAATTGGCGTCATCCACCACATCATCGTGCACCAGGGTAGCGGTATGCAGGAGTTCGATCAGTGAGGCGCCACGATAGGTAGATTCAGTGATTTCACCGCATGTTCCGGCACTCAGGAATACGAACATCGGCCGCATTTGCTTGCCCTTGCGCTTTACGATGTAACTCATAATTTTGTCCAGAAGAAGCACCTTTGTCTTCATGGAGGCCCTGAATTTTTTTTCAAATTCATTCATCTCCGAGGCAATAGGCGTCTTAATATCTTTTAAGCTTAGGGCCATAAGGTGAAATGAGCTACAATAATAGCCAGCAAAACCACCTAATCAAAATATATTTATGCCAGCTAAAATCAAATTGATCAAGGACTTCCCGCTCATCAGCCCACACAAACAAAGGCCCTTCATAGCAGATGCCCGGTATTGTGAAGATGGCCTGAATAAGCCTGTGGTAGTTTTTGTTCATGGCTTCAAGGGTTTCAAGGACTGGGGTCACTTCAACCTGATAGCCGATCATTTTGCACAAGAGGGTTTTGTATTCATAAAGCTGAACCTGTCCCACAACGGCACCACACCGGAAAGTCCCCTGGATTTTGCTGATCTGAAGGCGTTCAGTGAAAACAACTTCTCTATTGAACTGGATGATATCGGGGCACTGATCGATACGCTGCCGGGCACTGATGGTCCGGTTCCTGAGAAGGAGATGGACGCAGAGCGTGTATATATCATTGGCCACAGCCGCGGCGGAAGTCTTGCCCTGCTAAAAGCGTACGAAGACAAACGGATAAAAAAGGTAGCGGCATGGGCTCCGGTACATGATCTGTCGGAAAGGTGGCCAGAAGAGGTGCTGAAAAAGTGGAAAGAAGAAGGCATTTACTACGTTTACAATGGCCGGACAAAACAAAACATGCCCATGAAATATCAGATAGTGGAGGACTTTCAGTCGAACAGGGACAGGCTTGATGTTCCAAAGGCCGTCAAAAACCTGAATATCCCGGTACTACTCATTCATGGCACTACAGATGAAACGCTCCCCTACCAAAATACGGAACGACTGGCCGGGCCCGGATCTGATATCATATTTATGAAAGTGCAGGGCGCAAACCATGTATTTGGCGGCAGCCACCCGTTTACCGGAAGAACCCTTCCGGACCATACACTTAAGATTGTAAATAAAACAGTATCTTTCTTTCAAAGTGAATAGAAAATGAAAATCGATATGGAGGCCTGGTATATGGAGTACCTGGTAGTGCCCTTTGGCATATTACTCATGGCGTTTGCCCTTGCCCGGGTCCTGCGGTTCTTCCTGGACAGGTCTGTAAAAGCCGCTTCGCAAACACTGAAGGTAGATCCCACCAAGTACAATTTCCTCAAAAACGCACTAAGTTCCATTGTCTATATCTCGGCTATTATTATTATTTTTTACTCGATCCCTGCCCTGAAGGACTATGGGCTCACGCTGTTTGCAAGTGCCGGAGTTTTTGCTGCTGTCATCGGTTTTGCTTCGCAATCAGCCTTTTCAAATATCATCAGTGGTATCTTCATTGTTATCTTCAAACCTTTCAGGGTAGGTGATATTGTGAACATTGGCGACCTCCACAGTGGAGAGGTGGAAGACATCACCCTGAGGCATACCATCATCCGCAATTTTGAGAATCGCCGGGTGGTCATTCCCAATGCCATCATCAGTAACGAGACCATCATCAACAGCCATCTGACAGAAGAGACGACATGCATGTTCGTGATCATGGGGATCAGCTATGATTCTGATATTGACCTCGCCATGAGGATCATGCAGGAGGAAGCAATGAAGCATCCCAATTTTGTGGATCACCGGACGGAGGAAGATGTACAAAATGGTGAACCACCCGTGATCGTCCGTTTGATCAGTTTTGGGGACAGCTCGGTCAACCTGCGTGCTTCTGTATGGGCGGCCGATCCTTCCAGAGGCTTTGTTATGCGGTGCGACCTGTACAAGTCCATCAAGGAGCGATTCGACCACGAAGGTGTAGAGATCCCCTTCCCCTACCGTACCATTGTGTATAAGGAACAACAATAAAGGAAGATGCGACTACCCAAAATAAATATATTCCATTTTACCCATGCTAAAGAGACAGCCGGTCTGCCGCCAGGACAGCTTATTCACATTGGTGAGAAGCTGACGGATAAAACCGAAATAGATCATATCTATTACAATGACAGGGACTTCCACGAAAAAACAAGCGAGAATACAGACGAGATCCTCGCTGATCTGGACCAGTCCCGCGTGCACTGGATAAATGTAGATGGGCTGCACAACGTTGAGTCGATCCGAAAGCTGGGAGAGCACTTTGAACTTGATCCTCTCTTGCTGGAAGACATACTGAATACTCATCAAAGACCAAAATCCGAGGAATATGAGAACAGCGTATTCTTTACCTTAAAAACGCTGAATGCATTCAATGAAAATGATATCATTTACGAGCAGATCAGCTTTGTGCTTGGGAAAAATGTGGTACTGTCCTTTCAGGAAAAAGAGGGTGATCTCTTTGGAGGCCTGAGAACACGGTTAAGAAACCCACAGTACAGCAAGGCAAGAAAAAAAGGCGCTGACTATCTTTTCTACAGGCTGATTGACATTACTGTAGACAGCTACTACGTGATCCTGGAAAACATTGCCGAACGCATTGAATCCCTGGAGGAGGAGCTTTGGGATGCCCCTCAGAAAAGTACTTTGCAAAAAATACAGCAGCTCAAAAAAGAGTTGATCATATTGAGAAAATCAATTTATCCGGTACGTGAGTCGCTGAGTGGGATCGCAAAGGGTGAGTATCCCCTGATCAAAAAAGATACTATCAAATACTTCACTGATGTATATGATCATATACTGCATATTATAGAAAGCTTTGAGACCTACCGTGATCTCGCCGGCAGCCTCATGGACATGTACATGACCAATATAAGCAACAGAATGAACGAGGTAATGAAAGTGCTAACGATTATTGCCACCATTTTCATACCTCTTACCTTCATTGCAGGTATTTACGGAATGAACTTTCAACACATGCCGGAGCTTTCCTGGCGATATGGGTATGTATCGGCATTATCAATCATGGCCTTTATTTTTATTACTTTAATACTTTATTTTAAAAGAAAAAAATGGATATGAAGTACTTGTTATTGACTCTGGCTTTAATAACATCGTTGAGTGTCAAAGCCCAGACCAGTGCCACCGATCTGGCGCAGCAACAACTTGAGGCTTACAACGCACGTGATATAGAAGCATTCCTCGTTCCCTACAGTGATTCTGTCCGCGTTTACAACTTTCCCAATACCTTACGCTACACCGGAAAGGAGGAAATGCGGATACGTTATGCCGGTATGTTTGAAAATACACCTGACCTGCATTGTACACTCGTCAACCGGGTAAATCTTGGCAATGTCGTCATAGATCAGGAAAGCGTGATCTTCGACAAGGCTAAGCCACCTGTTGAAGTCTTCGCTCTGTACAAAACAGCAGCCGGCAAGATCCAGGAAGTTTACTTTATCAGGCCGGACTAAGGGCTCATTGTGAGGCAAAATAAAGGGCCAGAATGATAAGCCCGTAGAGAATAACCCCAATCCAAAGTACTTTTCGTTTTAATCTAAGTGATTTTTCGCTGGTCCTTATCATGACAAATAAGTTTATTGAGAAACCCGGCTAAAATCACAATTAATCCAAGGTAAGGAAACAACAGATTATCCGCTTAAAAAGTTCATCGGAGTTGGAGGGATATGTATTTATAAATCAGTGAAATATACAAAGAAACCAGGCACAAAACCTGGCTTCTTTGTCACGCATTTTATGAGAAAAAATCATTCTATGCCAAATTTCACAAGGGAATTTTCCCATGCAAGCATTATTCCTGCGTCTTCTACGGAAATGTTGAAAGTCTCTACATACTCAGAAGGTTTTCCTGACTTCACCTTAACTCGTAAAACATCCTTGGATTCATCATAGTCATAGGCTCCCCACTGATCAGGGACACTATTGAAGATGATGGTCCACTCCTTTTCCCCTGGTATGGTAAAAAGCGCATATTTTCCCTGGGCCAGTTTTTTGCCTTCTACTTTTATGTCCTTATTTATTTCAAAGGTGGTAGCATTGTTTGCTCCTGTACGCCAAACCTTGCCATAAGGCACTTTTTCACCACCGATCATCGTCCTTCCACGTGCAGAAGGCTGATGGTAACTGATCTTTACAGAAGTACCACCTATCTCACCCTCTACCTTCGCCGGCGGACTTTTCTGTGAATAGCACTGAGCGGAAAACAATAAAACACCAAAGAGTAGAATACTTACTTTTTTCATAGGATTTGAATTAGTTGATCATATACGAAGCTTAAACGCTACAACGGATCAATGGTTCAGATGGAAGGACAAACAGCAAGGTAATACCCACCAATGACAGTATGTATTGAAGTTGCTCCTTAACACATGTATCCGACAGGTTAAAGGCTGGCCGGCAAGTCCTGATGATCAAAAAGCCTCTGCAAACGCAAAGTAAAAACCACTTGTATTTTTTCCCAGTCCGTAATCAATACGAATATTGATCCTGTCCTTCCTGTTTATCTGTACCCTCACGTCCATTTGAAATCATCCAACATAAAGTTGTCCACTGAAGCAGCCACATCGCCCAGCCCGCTAAAAACCACAAAACCCAGCCAGGGAATGACCTGCCTCCGGTACTCCGCCTGAAAAGCTACCTGATTCTTGTCTCTGAAACGTCCCTGATAATAACCCCTCATGATCTGATCACCTCCCATTAATGCCAGCTCCCGAAAGGGAACGTCACCGTCATTAAACTCTCCCAGAAACTGAGCAGCCAGCACGGTGCGTGTATTCAGGAGCCAGTATTTCCTTGCATCCAGCCGGTACCGGTTAAAGTTAAAATCACTTCCTATATAATCTCCATGAAAAACAGCCGAGATCTCCAGGAAGGCCCCTTTGAAACTATTCAGCACATTATCCCGGCTATCATGCAGCCACGCAAATCCGGCACCCGAGTACGTTCCAACCTCTGATTCGAGTTTTGGTTTGTCATCCGTTAAAACTCCTGGCTCAAAGACAAGATCGTAAAGATGGATCCCCCGGTAGATCAGGCCAGCAAAGTTAAAGTCCCGCACCTTTTTGAGGATACGCTGCTGAAATGCAAAAACCTTGTAATCAAGATCCTCTTCATTTTCTTCTTTACTGTTATTGCCAATACCATAGTAAAAAATAGGAAAATCAAAGTAGCTGATATCTCCGAAGAAATTATATTTTTCTTCCTTTAGGAAAACGTTGTTCTTTATTTGAGCGATCACCTGATTATTAATGGTGTAGGCACCAAGCACCTGGATATTGGAGGCTCTGGTATCCGAAGGAGCACCAAGGTTAAAAACCCCTGAAGTCAGCGCGCCAAAGCCCAGTCTGGTCTCGGGAGTATAGAAAACAACGGGCAGTGGCAGAATACTCACTTTTTTGTCCGCCCGGGTACTGTCCTGTGACAGAACAGCTTGTATCGGAACGAAAAGGGCAAGACAATAAAAAATCCCCTTTACCACGCTTCAACATTTTGCAACAATAATAACCATGCCTCTTTTATATCACCTTTTTCCAACACTTCCTGTGCCTTTTTATGAAGGTGCTCTACGGAATGTTCACCATGGAGCATCGCCTTCACTTCCATTCGCCGACCATATTCAGCTACTTCTTCTGCCCCCGGCAGAGATTCTATGTTTCCCAGCCGCCCCAGATTATTACCGGTAAGAACAGTGCTGTTCCTTATCGCCCCGGGGATCTGATCTACTCCTATACCCTGGGTAGTCAATGGTTTGGGGATCTCAAAGATAGACCCGCCCTGTGCATGACAATAATAGCTGCCTCCCATCCGGGCTACAGCGTCCAGTCTGTAGGGATCTATCCTACGATTTTCATCGAGGATCTCTTCACTGATATGTACAAGTACCACTTCGCAGATCACCAGGTTACCGGCTCCTCCTTCGTTTCCCAGGCTTTTTACTTCCTGTACCCTGCATTCAAAGGAAGCGGGCGACTCCTTCACTCTTGGTGGCTGTACCTTTTCAGAGACCACCTGTGTAAGCCCGGATTTGATGAATTCATTGACCCCCCTGGCATACTCAGTACTGGCCAGTGACATCTGTTCTACCATAGGATAGTTCACAATATTGATCACTGCCTCCGGCACCTCCAGTACATTTTCCAGGCTATGTTTTGTGGTGTTATCCCTGCCTCTGTTGGCGGGTGAGAAGACCAGAATGGGAGGATTGGCACTAAATACATTGAAATAACTGAAAGGGCTGAGATTAACATTGCCAGCCTTGTCTATGGTACTGGCAAAGGCAATAGGCCTTGGAGCCACTGCCCCAAGAAGGCAGGCATGCATTTGGGCTACAGAAAGCTCTTTCGGATCAATTTTCATGTAGTTGTATTTTTTATTTCCTAAGGGCCAGAAGCCGGTTAACCAGTAACCTGTGCCTGATCAGCAGGTAATACTTTTGTCTTCACCTCCCCAAAGCCTATCCGCACGTTACCCTTCATGCCAAAACCCCGCATGATCACAGTATCCCCATCCTGAACAAACTTTCTTTCCTCTCCGTTTGACAGCTTCAGCGGCTTTGTACCTTTCCACGCCAGCTCCAGCATGGAACCATAGGAATCCGGCGCAGGACCACTGATGGTACCGGAAGCATACATATCCCCTACCTGCACGTTACAACCATTCACTGTGTGATGCGCCAGCTGCTGGTTTACATTCCAGTACATGTATTTAAAATTGCTGTTGCAAATAAGGTTTTCCTCACCACCTTCCGGCTGCAGGTAAACCTGCAGATGTATATCAAAGTTCTTATCTCCCTTATACTGCAGATAAGGCAACACCTCTGGCACCTGCTCAGGCCCGGAAGTTCGAAAAGGCTCCAGAGCATCCATGGTAACTATCCACGGAGATATGGACGAGGCAAAGTTCTTTGCCAGAAAAGGCCCCAGCGGCACATATTCCCAAACCTGAATATCCCTTGCCGACCAATCGTTGAACAGCACAAACCCAAAAATATGATCTTCCGCCTTGTGTGTAGGTATGGCATTGCCAAGACCGTTTTCCATGCAGGTAATAAAGGCCATTTCCAACTCGAAATCCAGCCGCCCCGAGGGACCAAACGACGGCCGCTCTGCCTCGGGTGGTTTTGTCTGCCCGTTAGGCCGCTTTATGCTTACTCCTGAGGGAACAATGGAAGAGGCCCTTCCATGATATCCCACGGGTATATGCCGCCAGTTGGGGAGCAAAGCGTTTTTAGGGTCTCTGAACATGGTACCGACATTGGTAGCATGTTCTATGCTGGAATAAAAGTCCGTGTAGTTGGGTACCTTGACCGGCATGAGCATTTCTGCTTCATCCATGGGTATCAATGCCAGCTCACGCGCGGGTTTGTTGTCACGCAGCTCATCGTGATCATGGCGCAACAACTCAGATATTCTTTCCCTGACCCTGGAAGTTACTTTCTTTCCCAATCCTATGAAATCATTCAGCCAGCGCTGGTTAAAAACACCGGCCGGCAGGCTCAGCCCATCCAGAAATCCATTCTCATGCAGATAGGTAAGGTCCAGTACATGTTCACCTATGGCTACTCCGGCACCTGCCTCCATGTAGTCTGTTTTGAATATCCCAAAAGGCAGATTTTGAATAGGAAAGTCAGAGTTTTCAGGTACCTCTACCCATGATTTCAGGGCGGGATCATTGGCTTTAATCATCGCACAGTCAATTTTCAGATTTGCACTCCCAATACTACAAATTTTTAAGGGAGGTTGCACGGAAAATCCGGAGAGGAACTGTGTGGTATCAGCCCCATATGGTTATGACCCAAACAATGATGAACGCCCCGACGGCATTACTTGTAATGTCCTACCCCAATGGCCTCATATAGCTTGTCAGGTCTGTAGATATTACCATCTTTTATGGTCAGGTCAACCCTTCTGACTACGCTGATATCCTCCAGAGGATCACCGTCAAGCAATACGAGGTCGGCCAGCATGCCAGCCTCAACAGCGCCAAGTTTATCATCTACTCCAATCACTTCCGCAGAAATAATTGTCGCCATTTTCAATACCTCTGCCTCAGGGATGCCCGCCTTTACATAGTTTTCAAGTTTCTTATGGAGCGCAAACCCAGCCATGGCATCTGTGCCGGGAACAATTGTGATCCCGTTGCTGTAAAGCTCATAGATGATATCAAGCAATTTATTGTAGGAGTTACGGTATTGTTCCTCTTTCCCCTCCGGTATGGGGAGCCCGCCAGAATAATAGCGTCGCTTCACCTGAACGGGGAGCCGGTCCAGGACCGAAACGAACTGTGGATCAGGCTCGCCTGCTTTGGTGCAAAACATCCCTTCAAAAAAAGATACCGTAGGATCTATCACAGTGTTATTTTTCCTTAAAAGCTCAATAAAGGCCCTGAACTCCCTGCCCTTCAGGTTGAGAGCGTGCGTATGCTCCGCCACCATGGAAAACCGTAGGGGTGTGCGGGTGTCGATCGTATCCGGCAAAAAATTCAACGCCAGCATGTTCACGTGCTGGATTTCGTCGTATCCATGTTCAACTGCCTGACTGGCCAGCATATAGGCAGGAATATGACCACTGACCCTCATACCCAGCTCATGAGCCCTGTCTGTCAGAGGCTTTACCCAGTCGGGATCAATGGAGCTGTAGAGCTTTATTTGCTGATATCCCTTGTCTTTATAAAATTGTACAGCCTCAAGACCTTCCTCAAGGGTGCTGACTATTTTTCCTATCGGCCCTGCATAGGGACCTGCCTGGTCGATAAAGCCACACATCACCAGTATTCTGGGGCCTATAGCTTCGTTGTTGTCAAATTCCGCCTTGATATTGAGCAGATCGAGCGAGTTGGCAAGATCACGAACGGAAGTCACCCCTGCAGCTATATCCAAAATGCCGTCCGGCCTGAACAGATGACCATGCATGTCAAAAAGGCCAGGGATCAGGGTCTTGCCTGTCCCGTCAATAACATTGGTTACTTCCGGTATGTCTTCTGCTGCTGGTATAATATGACTGATCTTATTCCCGCTGATGATCACCGTCTTGTTTTTTTCAATGATACCTTCTCGTACATCAAAAACATTCACATTTTTTATGGCTAAAAGGCCCGAGGGTACCTCTGTGAGCCGTTCGGCCAGCGTTTTGTAATAAGCCAGTTCCTTTTCAGTTTGTATCTCCAGGAGCTGGGCACCCAGGGAGTCATATCCTGACCGGATACAGGAAAACCATGAGGAAACGGAAGCAAAAAAACGATCCCTCTTATCCATCCACACATAAGTGGGAGTAAAGGAAAAGCCTGTTACTTCCAGTAAACTCAGGCCAAGGGTATCGTTGATCAGGATATCTTTGGTGTCAGTGATCCTTGCAGTACCACCCGGTAGCAGATCAACCGAGCGATCAGGAATAGTCAGTAATTTCCTCATCAGTAACTCGGTACTGCCGAAAGTACTGTTTACCGCAGAATAGAACGACCCCCCGTCGGAGTTCCGGGTACCACTCTCTGAGGAACTGTTCCAGGTGGCTGTGCTCCCATCAAAGGTAAAAATCTCGTTTACAGTGTCTTTAAGGTAGTTGTGGCCCTGAGTTTTCAGGTCATGGATGACACCGTCATCTCCCAACCGGACCCTTTCCTCCAGGTGTGGGCCACGCCCACGGTCATTGAATTCAAAAACAAATTTGTATGTACCATCTTCCTCACGGCTACCCTGGTGATAGCCCGCAAGATTACCTCCCATATAAACGTTGTACTTTATTTCCGGATATGGAGCGCTCTTTTGGTGCTTTTCACACGAGACCAGTATTGCGACAAGAAGAAGGGCAGGGATTATTCTGTTCATTGGTTTTATGGTTTGGTCCGTCTCAGTACGTTCTTCCCGTTTGACAAGGTTGCGTCAGGGGGGAGAATTGTAAAAATAAAAGTTCTAAGTTGTAATTTGAAAGTTCCAGGTTCTATCAACAAATTACAAATAAGGGTCAACTCCCTTTTTATAACCTTTCCCACCTCTACTTATTTTCATAATTTTGCGCTCTTAAAATTCAGGCAAGAAGGAAACGTATGGCACTCAGCACTAAATATGATCCCAGTCAGGTAGAAGATAAATGGTATCAGCACTGGATGGATAAAGGTTTTTTCCATTCTGAGCCGGACCAGGACAGAGAACCTTACACCATCATCATTCCTCCGCCCAATGTCACCGGCGTATTGCATATGGGGCATATGCTGAACAATACTATACAGGATGTACTTATCCGCAAGGCCCGTATGGAAGGAAAAGAAGCCTGCTGGGTACCGGGAACGGATCATGCGTCCATTGCTACGGAGGCAAAGGTGGTGAGAATGCTGCGTGAGAAGGGCATCTCCAAAGGCAACCTGAGCCGTGAAGAATTCCTGAAATATGCCTGGGAATGGAAGGAAAAATACGGTGGTATTATACTCGAGCAGCTTAAAAAACTAGGCGCTTCGTGTGATTGGGAAAGGACCAGTTTCACCATGGATGAGGGGTATTTCAAGGCAGTGATCAGGGTGTTTGTGGACCTGTACGGGAAGGGCTACATCTACAGGGGTCTGCGTATGATCAACTGGGATGTAGAAGCGAAAACAGCCGTTTCCAACGAAGAGGTGATCTATCAGGAAGGCGGGGAAATGTCAAAGCTGTATTCTGTAAAATATCAGATCAGTGGCTCGGATGAATATGTCACTATTGCCACACAACGGCCGGAGACCATTCTTGGAGACACCGCCATAGCAGTAAACCCAAAAGACGAGCGCTATACACACCTGATCGGTAAAAAAGCACTGGTACCCTTCATTGACAGGGAGATCCCTATTATTGGTGATGACTATGTGGAGCTGGATTTTGGCACAGGCTGTCTGAAGGTAACGCCCGCTCATGATCCCAATGATTATGAAATAGGCCTGAGACATGACCTTGAGATCATAGATACCATTGATGATGACGGCCGGCTAAATGAAAAATGTGAAGTACCCCGATATGTAGGTATAGACCGGTTTGAAGTAAGGAAACAGATCGTAAAAGACCTGCGTGAGGCCGGACACCTGGTAGGAGAAGAAGACTTTAACACACGCATAGGTCGTTCTGAACGGACCAATACAGTTATTGAGCCAAAACTCTCATTACAGTGGTTCATTAAAATGAAGGATATCTCCAGAACGGCACATAAAGCGGTTATGGATGATGAAGTGGTTCTCTATCCTGCTAAATTCAAAAATACCTACAACCACTGGATGGAAAACGTCCGCGACTGGTGCATCTCCAGGCAGCTGTGGTGGGGCCAGCGGATCCCCGCATGGTACTATGGCGAGGGTGAAAATGATTTTGCAGTAGCAGAAGCTGCCGAAGAAGCGCTGGAGCAGGCCCGTGAAAAGTCAGGGAAAAAGGATCTGACCATGGAAGACCTGCAACAGGACCCCGACGTGCTGGACACCTGGGCCTCCTCATGGTTGTTCCCCATAGCGGTGTTCAATGGTTTTGATGATCAGTACTTTGACCGTGAAGGGGGTAAGATCATCAAAGGCGCCAACACTGAACTGGACTATTATTACCCTACGAACACTTTGGTCACAGCCCCTGAGATCCTGTTTTTCTGGGTGGCAAGGATGATCATAGCAGGATACGAATACAAGGACGATAAGCCATTCAAAAATGTATATCTCACAGGTATAGTACGGGACAAGCAGCGGCGAAAGATGTCCAAATCGCTGGGCAATTCACCTGATCCACTTGATCTGATCAAAAAATACGGTGCCGATGGGGTGAGAACCGGCATGCTATTCAGCTCTCCTGCGGGCAACGATCTGCTTTTTGATGAAAAACTGTGCGAACAGGGTCGAAATTTTGCCAATAAGATATGGAATGCCTTTCGTCTGGTTAAGGGCTGGGAAGTTAACGGATCCTCTTTTGCTGAAGGAAACCAAACAGCGATCGACTGGTTCACCTCCCGGTTCAATCAGACATTGGCGGAAGTAGAAGATCATTTTGAAAAGTTCCGGATATCTGATGCCCTGATGTCCATCTACAAACTGATATGGGATGATTTCTGCTCCTGGTATCTGGAAATGATCAAACCAGCATACGGAGCTCCTGTTGATGCCGGCACCCTGGACCATACTATTGATTTCTTTGAAAATATTATGAAGCTACTCCACCCTTTCATGCCTTTCATATCGGAAGAGTTGTGGCATGAACTTAGGGACCGGAAAGAAAATGATTGCCTGATCGTAGCACCATGGCCGGAAGGTGGGAGTGTGAATAAAGACAGCATTGAAGCTGCATCTTTTGCCTTTGAGGTGATCACGAACATAAGAAATACGAGAAATGCGCGCCAGATCTCACCCAAGGAATCTTTGACATTGTTGATAAAAACCCCCGGGTTCAAAAAGTTTGGTGAGTTCTCATCCATCATCTGCAAGCTGGCCAACCTGACCTCGATGGAGGAAACGATGGAGAAGGTTGACAATGCAGCCCAGTTTGTCATTAAGGGCGACGAGTTCTTTATCCCTCTCGACGGGAATATAGACGCAGAAAAAGAGCGTGAAGAACTGCTTAAACAGCTGGAGTACACAAAGGGTTTCCTTGCTGCGGTGAACAAGAAGCTGGGCAATGAAAGGTTTGTGAATGGCGCCCCTGCTCATGTGGTAGAAACGGAAAAAAAGAAAAAGGCTGATGCTGAAGCCAAGATCAAAGTGCTGGAGGAAAGCCTGGCAGCTCTAATGTAAGATCGGTACGTAGTACCTCTGGTCGGCATTATTGCAGATCGCCCTTAACCAACAACGATCAACCAATAACCACTCTGGTTTCAGAACCGTGCAAGCAGTAGTCCCAGATCCGTGTGCTTCATCCCAAATTTACGTCCGATGTGCTCATTGGTAAGGTTACCCTTAAAGGTATAAACACCTTTCATGAACCAGTTATGTACATAGATCATTTCTTCTACCCCACCTTCGTCAGCCGCCCTGAGGATCGTAGGTGTAAAAATGTTACTCAAGGCCGTACTTGCCGTCAGGGCTACACGGGAAGCTATATTGGGTACACAATAATGGATCACATCATACTTTCTGAATGTAGGTTTGCTTAGTGTAGTGAGCTCAGAAGTTTCCACACACCCTCCCTGATCAATGCTCAGGTCAATAATAATGGAGTCCGGTTTCATCTGCGCCACCATATCTTCAGTGACCACATACCGGTTTCTCCCTTTTTCCGCCCTCAGCGCCCCTATCACCACATCGGCCTGGGTGAGCGAATCCCTGAGGGTCTTGGTATCGATAGTAGAAGTATGGATCTGCCGGCCTAATGCATGTTTGATCCTTCGCAGCTTGTAAATATGATTATCAAATACCTGAATGTTCGCCCCCAGTCCGATAGCCGCCCGGGCGGCGTATTCGGCAACGGTACCAGCCCCGATGATCACCACTTTGGTGGGCGGCACTCCTGTTATACCGCCAAGTATCACACCCATACCATCACTGGCAGAGCTCAAATACTCTGAGGCAATGGACATCACCGTATTTCCGGCTATTTCACTCATAGCCCTGATGATGGGCATACCTCCTACCTTGTCTTCAATGAATTCGTAGGCCAGGGCAGTAATATTTTTTTTATTCAGAGCCTTTATATACTGAGGTGTCTGATTTCCCAACTGCAGCGCTGAGATAAGCACCTGCCCGTTTTGCATCAGATCAATCTCCTCCATGGTAGGAGGTTCAATTTTCAGGATCACTTTGGCCTTGTATACCTCTTCGGGACTGTACATGATCTTGGCTCCGGCATCACTGTAATCCTTATCGGAAAACTTCGCGCTTTCCCCTGCCCGAGCTTCAATCCATATTTCATGTCCATTGTTTACAAGGAGCTGCACAGCATCGGGAGTGAGCGTGATCCGGCGCTCCTGCATGGATATCTCATTCGGCAGTCCTATGAAAAAGGAGTATTTGCCCTGTTTGACTGGCATCAACTTCTCCTGAGGGTACAAACTGGACTCCTTTGCCAGTTGTGCAAAACCAGACTGTTGCTTACTCATATTTTGTGAGTTCGATTGATCTTTGAGCAGGATCGACTATACCGATCTTCACTTCCATATATTGATCCGGCAGCAGATTGGTTATTCTGGAAGGCCATTCAATAAAGCAATATTCTCCTGAATAGAAATATTCCTCACAGCCTATATCCATAGCCTCCGATATATCTTCGATCCTGTAAAAATCAAAATGAAAAAATACTTCACCTATGTTGTTTTGGTATTCATTAACAATCGAAAATGTGGGGCTGCTCACATTATCCACCACACCAAACTGACAGCACAACTCACGGATCAGAGTTGTTTTACCGGCACCCATATCACCTTCAAAAGCCCAGACACGCACGTCTCCCGCAAATGTTTTGATATCACGGGCCGCCACTTTCAACTCTTCCAACCTCACCCCGGTCAGGGCCTTGTAATTCGAGCCGCTATCGGCCATATTTCGAATTTAGTGAAATTATCGGAATAATCATTTCCTCCATAGATACCCCACCATGCTGAAAAGTATCGCGGTAATAATTCACATAATAGTTATAGTTATTGGGATAAGCAAAAAACTGGTCTTCTGTGGCAAAAACATAGGATGTGGATACGTTTACCTTTGGCAAATGGATACGTTCCGGGCGTGGTGCTTCCAGTACCTTGTCGGACTGTTCATAGCCCAGATTCTTGCCCTGCTTATACCTGAGATTGGTGTTTGTGTTTCTGTCCCCTATGATCTTATAGGGCCTTTTTACACGGATAGTCCCATGATCAGTAGTAATGATCAGTCTGGCCCCAACCTCTGAAATGACCCTCAACGCGTCGATCAGCGGAGAATGATCGATCCAGGAGCGTGTGATAGACCGGTAGGCCGACTCATCCGGGGCCAGCTCACGGATCATGGCCATATCCGTACGGGCATGGGAAAGCATATCCACAAAATTGTAAACGATCACATTCAGGTCATTGGCAGCAAGGTTTTTGATGTTGTCTACCAGTTGCTTACCCTCAGAGGTATGCTTCACCTTGTGATAGCTGAATTTGATATTCAGATTATTCCTTCTGATCTGCCTTTCAAGAAATTTATCTTCAAAGTTATTCTTGCCTTCTTCGGAGTCCTCACCTACCCAGATGTCAGAATGTTTTTTGGCCATTTCTGCCGGCAACATACCCGAAAATATAGCATTTCGTGAGTAGGCCGTGGTGGTAGGCAGAATAGAATAATAGGTATCCTCCTTTTCTACGGTGAAAAACTCCAGTATCGCTGGCTCTATAACCTTCCACTGATCGTAGCGCAAATTATCAACCACCAGAAAAAAAAGCGACCTCCCATCCTTGTCCAGCTCCGGAAATACCCTTGATCTCATCAGCTGGTGGCTTAGTAGGGGCCGGTCCGCGTTGGGATCGTTCAGCCATGACTCGTAATGGTCATCGATAAAACGGGCGAACTGACTATTCGCCTCATCCTTTTGCATATCCAGCACCTCTCCCATACTCCTGTTGTCAGTTTCATCAATCTCCAGCTCCCAGAATATCAGCTTTTTATAGATATCTGCCCACTCTTCATGGCTCATATCATCCTGAAAGGCCATACTGATATTGCGAAAGTCCTGCTGATAGCTCAGGTTGGTCTTTTCAGTGATCAGCCTCTTATTGTCAAGAATTCTTTTCACAGACAGTAGGATCTGGCTGGGATTCAGGGGTTTGATGAGATAGTCTGCGATTTTGGCGCCTATGGCTTCCTCCATAATATGCTCCTCCTCATTTTTGGTGATCATCACCACCGGCAGGTTCGGTTTCATGGATTTGATCTGGGTTAGGGCTTCCAGCCCGGACATCCCCGGCATATTTTCATCAAGGAAAACCACATCAAAATGCTCGTCTTCGCATTTTTCAATAGCATCCGTCCCACTGTTCACCGGGGTAATGTCGTATCCCTTGTTTTCCATAAACAGAATATGCGGCTTCAGTAAATCGATCTCATCATCCGCCCACAAAATATTATATCTTTGCATAGGTTCAAATTTGTTCAATAAGCATTCCTTACCTTAAACCTAACGCAATAATCGTCCCAATAGATTGAATAAAAAGAAAATTTTTAATGACCCTGTCTACGGATTTATCAACATCAAGAGTGATCTGGTCTTTGACATCATTGAACACCCCATTTTCCAGCGACTGAGAAGGATAAGGCAGCTCGGCCTTACAGACCTTATTTATCCCGGTGCCCTGCACACCCGTTTCCATCATGCGATAGGTGCCATGCACCTGATGACACGTGCCCTTGACAGTCTGGCAAGCAAAGGAATTGACATAGCTGAAGAAGAGTATGAGGCAGCGCAGATAGCCATACTGCTTCATGACATCGGCCAC
>LYSV01000095.1 GCA_001657315.1 Flammeovirgaceae bacterium BBD 1991-12
GCCGGGGGTGTGCCTTTCCTTTATACTGACAGGGGAGAAAAATCCACTGATCCTGGTCGTTGGGGCTTTCATTACCGGCTGGCTCTCTCTGGTGCTGATCGATGTTATCGCTGCCAGGTCCAAAATCAAGGAAGATACAGCCATTGGCCTTATACTCTCCGTGTTTTTCGGTATCGGCATTTTCATCCTCACCATGATCCAGAAATCCGGCGCAGCCTCACAGACGGGTTTGGACCAGTATTTATTCGGCAAGGCAGCCTCACTGGTAGGACAGGATCTACTGGTATTCACTATTGTGGCAGCCCTGCTGGTAACGGCTGTATTCCTGCTTTTCAAGGAATTTACACTTATCGCTTTCGATAAGGATTTTGCCAGCACACTGGGCATGCCGGTGAGAGCGATGGAACTGGTGCTTACCACTCTCACCGTTTTGGCCGTGGTCATAGGCATACAGGCTGTGGGGGTAGTATTAATGGCGGCCATGCTGATCACCCCAGCGGCTGCAGCACGGTTCTGGACGGAAAAGGTGACCACTATGATATGGCTGGCGGCTGTGTTCGGCGCTGTAAGCGGCTTAACGGGAGCTTACATTTCATACATTGCTCCTTCCATGCCTACCGGACCATGGATAGTGGTAGTGGTATCCACGATCGCCTTTGCTTCCTTCTTTATGGCTCCCAGAAAAGGGATCATCTATCGGCTGTACCACCAGTCGCGGATCAAGGCGAACATTAACGACGAGAATATATTGAAGGCTCTCTATCATTTGGGGGAAGAGGGAAAGGACTTCTATGCAAAACGGTCTGTCGATGATATTCTCAGAAAAAGAGTGTTTGAAAAAACGGGGCTGACAAGGGGGCTCCGGCGACTTAAACGTCAGGGATATTTACAGGAGGGGAACGGTCAATGGACCCTGTCTCTTGAGGGAAAAGAGAAGGGCCAGCGTGTGGTGAAGCTACACAGGCTGTGGGAACTCTACCTCACGGAGTATCTCAGGATCGCCCCCGATCATGTACATGACGATGCCGACACCATCGAGCACATCCTCACCCCTGAACTGGAGGAGCGCCTTGAAAAGCTGCTGGACTACCCTGCTGTGGACCCGCATGAGTCGGAGATACCTTATGGGTAAGCTGGTTACTGGTTACTGGTTGCTGGTTGCTGGTTGCTGGAAGCTGGAAGCTGGTTACTGGTTATCTGGATACCTGGGGCTGGATGTTTGAATTCTTGAAGGAGCTAAATATAGAATATGAGTTACAGAGACCTTGAAATATATCATCTAGCGAGGAAAAATTCCAATGCCATTCATAAAATGAGTCTTGAATTGCCAAAGTTTGAATTGTACGAAACAGGTAGTCAGATACGAAGGTCCAGTAAATCAGTGAGGTCAAATATTGTGGAGGGATATGGCAGGAGAAGGTACAAGAATGAATACATCAGGTTTCTGATCTGTGCATTGGCGTCCAATGATGAAACTCTGGATCACCTTGAGTCACTATATGAAACAGGCTCCCTGACAGAGAAAGAAGTTTTTGAGGAGTTGGTTACACAAACGAACTTATTAGGCAAAAAACTTAATCGTTTTATTTCTTCCGTTCAAAACAGCCAGGGAAATATTATGAAAGACCCTGAATCATAAATATTGTCTGTTAAAAAAGAAAATCATGACCAACAAGTCCACAATACATCATATATCGTGTAAGGCAAGTATACTTATCCAATCTGGAAAACCAGATAACCAGCTTCCAGTAACCAGTTAACCAGTATGGAGTCACTACAAATCATACTAGCCGGATCATTGGTGGCCGTAACCTGCGGGCTGCTGGGGTGCTATCTTATACTTCGGAAGATGGCCATGGTGGGAGATGCCATATCGCATGCTGTTTTGCCAGGCATTGTGATCGCGTTCCTTATATCAGGTTCGAGGGATTCTGTGGTTATGCTGGCCGGGGCCGGATTAATAGGGATCTTTACCACTTTCCTCATCGAATTTTTCCATAAACGCGGACGGTTACAAACGGATGCTTCCATAGGTGTCACATTTACGTGGTTGTTTGCTATAGGTGTGATCCTTATTTCTGCCTATGCCGGTAAGGTAGATCTGGACCAGGACTGTGTCCTCTATGGAGAGATTGCCTATGTACCCATTGATCTTTGGATCACCCCTTCAGGTTTTATTCTCGGACCACGGGTACTGTACATCGCAGGGGCTATCCTTATCCTGATCCTTGCGTTCATATTCCTGGGGTATAAAGAACTGTTTCTAACTACTTTTGACCCCGCCTACGCGGCCGCCATCGGTATATCCACTACACTCTGGCACTACCTGCTGATGGGTGCTGTTTCCGTCACTACGGTGGCTTCTTTCGAATCCGTAGGTGCTATTTTGGTGGTCGCACTGCTTATTGCGCCTCCTGCCACAGCCTATCTGCTCACGGAGGATCTGAAAAAGATGATGATCATAAGCTCTGTACTGGGCGTCCTGATATCCATTATCGGATATTTCCTTGCCGCCGCCCTCGACGGACCCATTGCCGGGGCTATGGCTACCATCTCTGGGGTCTTTTTCGGACTGGCCTTTCTCTTCGCCCCAAAGGAAGGTATAGTCATTAAAAAATTAAGGAACACCTCAAAAATGAAGTAATTCTCCCTGCCGTGCCAGATTAAAACCTGCCTCCCTGACTGTGGCCTGAGCATTGCTGCCCTCTATGAGCAGGGGATTGGAATGATTGAAATGAATAAAGTGGACCTTTGATCTTTCATCGAACGGAAGAGGATCAAAAACCATCATTGATTCCCTTACAAAAGGATGAGGTATCTCACGCATATCCCTACCTGGTAGTTCATTGACATCAAAAAATGTAGCGTCAAGCAAGGCATGATCGCTTGTTCTGATCACATGGTTTATGTCATGCTGCCATTTATACCATTTGTCGATATCCGGTATGAATACGAGGTTTTTGTTACGGCAGGTGATCCTGTACCCTACTGTCTCCGAATATTCATCACGGTGTGGAACGGTAAATGGCATGACCTTCAACTGGCCTGCCAGGTCCAGCTCAAGACTATCTCCAAGCCCGATCAGTTCAATGTTGCCCAATTCCACCAACTGTCCCCATGGCCCATTATTTTTCAGGTATTCACTCATACGCGGCATAGCATACACCGGTACAGCACTGGCTCCCATAACCTCCCTTCCGAAATGCATTAATCCTGTGTAGTGCCCTATGTGAGCATGGGTCAGAAAAATGCCTGCCAGTTCATAGACTGAATCCGGAGCATGACCCTGAAGGAGGAAGAGTTGATCCTTGATATCCGGAGTGGCCTCAAACAACCATTTTTTGCGTGACGACGGATCTACAAGAGCAATACTGGTAGCATATCTTCTTAAGGAAGGGTTCTTCCACGCTCTCATACAATGCGTCTGATAACAACCGGCCTGTGGATAACCGGCATCCTGAGCAATACCAAGAATAACAATGTATGGGCTGTCAGGAGTGTTTCCGGGATCATCCGTATTTTTGGTATCGGAGGATGAACAGCCTGAGATCAGAACAGCAAACAGTACTACGATCCTAACCATCTTCCCTGGGCCGGCTCACAATTCGTACATCAGCACGCCGGTGCTCCTCAGGGTCACCTTCCTCATCAGTAATGGATCCATAGCCTCTTGCCACTATTCGGTCCTCGTTTACTCCCTTCTCTATGAAGTAATCCAAAACGATCAACGCCCTTTTTTGAGAAAGTTGCAGGTTGTATCTGGGATTGCCGTCCTTACTGGCGTAACCAGCTATCTCTATATTAAGGACCTCATATTTGTTCAATAACTGAATAATGCTGTCCAGCTCTGACTGATGATCATCCTTTATTGAACTCTGATCTGTATTGAAATAGATCCTGTGGATGTGATCCATGATCCTGAGCTCGTAATCTTCGAACTTCGACTGCCCCGGGTCCGGTTCACCAGCCAGTGATTTTTCCTGCTTTTCCTGTTTTTCCTGCTCCAGCCTCGCAATGATATCAGCGCCTGTGTATTGTTTATCACCGTGATACTTTACCATAAATATGTCTGTAAAACCAATGCCTCCTTCCCTTACTGACGCAAAGTAGCCCGTTTTTTGGTCTGTAGAAGCATGGAAGAATATTTCATCGTCCGGCGTATTCACAGGATATCCCAGATTTTCAGGCTCGGACCACTCTCCTGTCAGGCTATCATAGACAGACCGGAATATATCATATCCTCCATATCCCTTGTGGCCAGAGCTGCTGAAATAAAGTGTTTTGCCATCATAGGCCAGAAAGGGACTGTCTTCATCAAATTTCGTGTTGATCACAGGGCCAAGGCTTTTTGATTTGTACCATTTTCCCTTATCATCCTTTATACACATATATATGTCTATACCGCCATACCCTCCGGGCCGGTTGCTGGTATAGAAAATAACATCACCACTGGCTGTCTCGGTCACCGAACTTTCACTGTAAACGGAAGAATTGATCTTATTGGTCAGATACTTCGGAGTGGACCACTCTGAACCGTTAAAATCAGAATAATAGACATCACCATGGTTATCATCCTTGTACAGGTAAAGTCTGTTTCCATCGGCTGACAGGGCAATGTTGGAATCATGATAACGGGTGTTTATGGGAGGGCCGATGTTCTTCGCAGGGCTCCATTTATCTCCTACCTTTCGGGATATAAAGATATCTTCAAAGTAAAAGTTGTCACGATCCACATCAGGAGAAGTATTGTCTTCCTGCCGTCGGGAGGTGAAGATCATCACATCACCTTTTTTATTCAGCACAGGTGCGTAGTCAGGCCACGGGGAGTTGATCTCTTCTCCCAACGCCATGATCGAATACTGGGCTGGTCGTGTTATAATGTCCTTTCCATTGGTACACTCCAGTATTCTGCGGCTGACAACAGAAGGTTGTACCTTATCCCTGCCGCGGTAGCTACGGTCACCAAGCGCTTTTTTCTTATAGCGATTGTAATATTTGAGCGCTTCATCAAGATCCAGTCCGTAGTGATATGCTCTGCCAATATGGTAATCAAGATCAAACCGGTATCGGGGCTTTTGCCGTTTAACCCGGAGTAGATAATCAACAGCCTGATCCTTATTGATGGTTTCAAGGTAGAGTTTGCCGGCCATCCAGTTGGCCTTGAGATTGGTGGTATCCAGATTGGCTGCCTGAATGTACAATTCCTTGGCGACTTCTATGGCTTCCTTTTGCTGTTTATATATCTGATCAGCCTGCTGCATATACTCCTGAGAAAGTGCAATGGAGTCCATCTGTGCATGCACGGAATAAAAGCTCATGCAGGTCAGTAAAAAGGGTAGTGAAGGCTTCACTTCATCTTTAGTTAAAAAAATATTAATCCTCAGTTAAAAAAATCATCCTCAAGATAGTGAGATTTTGGTCTTATTTCAAAGTAAAAACATGAGAGATACAGGCTCCTTCATCTTCTTCCACCGTATTTATCTATCTCATTACGAGTAATTTGGACTCTACTACCAAAAAATACCCGGCTCCGATTTGTCCCCTCCTGCCACTCCGGTCATACCGGAAGAAAGGCTTTCCTTTCTCCGGATTATACTCCATCATCATCAGTATAACAATATTTGACAAAATTCACATTTTCTATATAACTCAATTTAGAATTTGTATAAATTAACAATTCAAACAAATTATAATTTGTTGATTATGAGTTAGTTATCCAATATATACTTTCTGTTTTCCAGAACAATTTCGCCAGTGGCAACGTTCGGGGTTCAATCGCGGAAACTGTGTCTATACAGGTTAGCTGATTTTGAAGATCAAATTTTTGTATTTTAAGCGCATGATTTGCTAAATACTGAGATATGATCCTGACATTGAATAGCACAGAAAGCCAGCAGGTAACCCCGTACCTGCATTTAGGATTGAAGGCGTTGACCTTGTAACAAAGAATTTTTTTAGAGGGAGGCACAGAGCATTTTGATGGATACAAAGTTTAGTATACTCACGGTAGAGGATGATATTGCCATAGGTGAAACGTTGAAGGCATTATTGGAAAAGCATGGATTTCGATCCATTTTGGCGAAAAATGGCAAGGAGGGGCTATCCATCATCGACATGGAAAAACCTGATCTCGTGATCACGGATGTTATGATGAAGGGCATGGATGGCTTCGAATTTTTGGCTGAAATACGGAAAAAACCTGCTACGGAGTTACTGCCAGTGATCATGCTGACGGCCCGGATAGACCTCCAGTCCAAACTACATGGCCTCAGGCTTGGAGCAGATGATTATCTGACCAAACCCTTTGAATTCCAGGAACTGTACCTGAAGATCAATAATCTGCTCAACACCCGCATTAAAATACTCGAGAATCCACCAGATTATCAACGCAGGATCTCTGAAAAATCAGAAAGTGAGGCTTTTTTGAATAAGCTCGAATCCATAGTGAAAGAAAGGATCGAAAACGAAGACTTAAAAATCAATCAGATCGCGGAATTACTTAACATGAGTCTTTCTACATTCCAACGGAAGATCAAAAAGTTTACCGGGAAGTCAGCCGTAGCGTGGTTGAATGAATACAAACTCACAAAAGCTCAGGTACTCATAAAGCTGGACCATGGTACCTTATCCGAAATAGCCTCCAAATGTGGGTTCAGAAGTCTCTCCTATTTTTCCACCTCTTACAAGCAGTTCTATGGGCGGAATCCGAGTCGTGACTATCCTTAAAAAGTGATATTCTTTTAGATTTCAGGTCAATCTTTTACAGTATTGGGTCAAGAAATGCTTTATTTTTTGAAGTATGGTAAACATTACTAAATTACCACAGTTAATAAGAAAAGAACTATTAAATAGCCCAATAGTTAAAAAAAACTTCAAATGATTATGGAAATGAATACAGTAGACCAATAACTCTTTTCTATTATTTTTATATCATTTATTAAAAGATGCATACAAGTCCTAAACCAATCACAAAACCAGCGATTGACCAATGGCTGGAACAGTGGCCCACGCCTGAGCAGGAAGTTGAGCGTATACGGGAATTAAGAAGCTATCAGGTCCTTGATACCCTGCCAGAGCCACAGTTCGATGCCATTACGGAACTGGCATCCGATATTTGTGAGACTGAGATAGCATTGGTATCACTTATTGATACTGACCGGCAATGGTTCAAATCAAAAGTTGGACTCAAAGTCAATGAAACCTCAAGGAATATCTCAATATGCCAGTATACGATCATGGGGGATGATATACTGGAGGTAAATGATACATGGGAAAGTGATCTGCTCAGGAATAATCCGCTGGTGACGGGTGACCCCCGGATACGTTTCTATGCGGGAGCACCTCTGAAAACAAAAAACGGAAACAAGATAGGAACACTCTGTGTCATTGATTCCAAACCAAAAAAACTGAACAGCAAACAAAAAAAGAACCTGGTAGCCCTTGCAGATCAGGTAGTTGCCCAGCTGGAGTTGCGTCAACTGGCAGGCAGGGAAAAGGAATTAAACGAACAAAAAACACGGTTTGTATCACTGGTTTCCCATCAGTTCAGAACACCACTAACGGTGATACTTACCAATGCCGAACTGCTCAAGCTTATCTGTGATGAATCCAAAAACACGGAGTCTTCCCAGCTTGAAAAACATATCGGGATAGTTACAGACCAGGCCAGGAAGATGGTTCGGCTAATGAATGATGTACTTACCTTCTCAAGAGAATCACCGACAAGGCTGGCCCGAAATCCACAAATTATTGATCTGATGCCACTTTGTGACGTGTTGTGTGAGGAGCTCAACCAGATTCAATCTGATGGAAGAAAGATCGAAATCAAAAAATCCGGAAATCCGAAAAAGGTATTTGCAGACCCGCAGCAGATATCAAGCGCTTTGACCAATTTTCTCACCAATGCCTTTAAGTATTCCTCTGACAGAAACCCGGTCCTTGAGCTGTCATATGAGAAAGGCAAGGTAATGATCCTGATCAGGGATGAAGGTGTGGGTATCCCGGAAAAAGATCAACCGCACTTGTTCCGTCCCTTTTTCAGAGCGCATAACGTGGAGGACATTCCCGGTACCGGACTGGGACTGGTCATCGCAAAGGAATATGTAGAAATGAACAACGGCCGTTTGAGAGTATCCAGCAAACAAGGTAAAGGCACAACGGTCTCCATTCTGCTTCCTACCATGGAAAGTCGTGAAAAGTAATCAATTGCCTATGACTAAACTCTACATTTTTACTTTTCTTTCTTTATTCTCTCTTATAATTTTCACCGACGTGGCCAGAAATAAAACAACAGGCCAGCCTGTCGCTGAAGGGACTGGTATGTCTTCAAAAAGGAGCATGCCCTACGCCCAAAAAGGGCCCTCCACGTCAGTGGCAGAGACAAGAATTACCTCCCGCCTTCCTCTGAATGCCTTTGATGCAAGCCGCCGTACCTATACAAGTCCCGTGAAGAGTCAGAACTCTACTACAACCCGGCTACATTTTTTTTCCGATCTGGCGATCTGGCTTGCCTGTTTTATCATACCGGTGATCGTTGGATACTTTCTATATATAAAAAACAGGGAGATCCCTCTACGGACTGTCCTTTACCTCTTTGCCGCTTTCATCATGACATGTGGACTTACCTATATGGCCGACGCTCTTCTTTTTTGGTGGCAGAGCTATGAATTCAACACAGCTATCCATACCGGAGTCGCTGTTGCATCTGCAGGAACGGTGATCACATTGCTCAAGGTGATATCAGGCGCTAAAAAAAAATTCAGAGATCCTGCGGAATATCAGCAACTGCTGGATCAGCGGACCCGTGAGCTGCTGGAGCTCAATGAGCAACTGACCCAGGAGGTCGATCAGCGAAGGCAGGTAGAAAAAGAACTGATCCGCATGAACGAAATGTTCGAATCAGCCCAAAATGCAGCTGGTATGGGCGCATGGGCCATCGACCTGACCACACGTGACCTGTACTGGTCGGATAAAGTGTATGAGATCCATGAAATCGAAGTGGGAACGGAGGTGAATATTGAAGAAGCTATAAACTTTTATCATCCGGATCATCGCGCTATTATCGAAAAAGCCGTTGACAGTAGTATTCAGGAAGGCAGAGAGTACAATCTGGAATTGAAGCTGATCACCAAAAAGGGGCGTGATATCTGGGTAAACGCGATCGGCCTGCCGGTAATGGAAAATGGTAGAACAATTCGGCTACAAGGGCTCTTCCAGGATATTACAAAGAGGAAAATAACAGAAGAAGAAGAAAGGTCGCTGAATGTGATCCTTGAGGAGAAGGTAAGGGAGCGTACGATCCAACTGGAAGCTGCCAACAAGGAGCTGGAAGCCTTCAGCTACAGTGTTTCACATGACCTGCGGTCCCCGCTCAGAAGCATAAATGGATTTAGTCAGGCCCTTATGGAGGATTGCTATGAAACGCTGGATGAACAGTGCAGGAGCTATCTGAGCCGGATCTCCAGGTCCGCTGTGCGGATGGGTATGCTGATCGACGCCATGCTTAACTTGTCCCGGATCTCACGTAAGGAGCTTGTCAGAAGCAGTGTGGACCTGACCACCATGAGCCGCGAAGTATTCCATGACCTGGAGCTGGATCAGAAATACACCATAGATATTCAGCCTGGGCTTTTCACCCTCGGAGATGAGAAGCTGGTGCGGATCATCCTTGAGAATCTCATCGGCAATGCTGCCAAGTATTCATCAAAAATTGCCGATCCCAGGATAGAGGTGGGGGCATGTATGGACAGTAGCACCACCGTCTTTTTTATAAGAGACAATGGTGCAGGCTTCGATATGAGGTACGCGGACAGACTTTTTGAGGCTTTTCAGAGACTACATTCTCAGAACGAATTTGAAGGGACCGGGGTAGGCCTGGCCACAGTACAACGGATCATCAACAAACATGGTGGCCGTATAAGGGCTGAAAGCCAATCCAACAAAGGCGCAACATTTTATTTTACTTTAAACTAATATAACGAACAACACAATGAGAGAAGGGAAGATCCTGCTGGTAGAAGATAATGAGGACGATGTGGTACTTACTATCAGGGCCTTGAAGATGAGAAACATTCAAAACGAAGTGGTTGTGGCAAAGGATGGCGTGGAAGCACTGGACATTTTATTCGGCACCAACGGCAGACCTCCCCTACTTCCTATTATCATTCTGATGGATCTGAAGCTGCCAAAACTCGGCGGCCTGGATACCCTGAAGAAAATACGAAAAAACGAAACCACCAAAACAATACCCATAGTGATACTCACTACCTCCGATGAAGAGGAAGACATGATGAAAAGCTACAGGTTTGGAGCCAACAGCTACATATGTAAACCTGTAGACTTTAACAGCTTTCTCCATGTGGTAGGTCAGTTAGGCCTGTACTGGTTAATGGTCAACGAGCCCCTTCCCCAGCAGGAAAAATACAATGTATCATGGGTATGAGTCAAAATCTTAACATATTGATCGTAGAGGACAGTGAGACCGATTACGAACTGATCCTGCGCGAGCTGGAGCATTCAGGGTATCGCATCCGGGGTACACGTATCGAAACACGGGATGAGCTCATCAAAAACCTGAACAAGGGGATATGGGATGTAGTGATCAGTGACAACAAGCTTCCAGGTTTTAGCGGCTCCGAAGCACTACGCATTACCCGCAAAATGGATAAGAACACGCCATTCATTATCGTTTCAGCCACTATCGGTGAAGAGGTAGCTGTAAATGCCATGCGATCCGGAGCGAATGACTACATTCTGAAGGACAATCTGAAACGTCTGGCACCAGCTATAGAAAGAGAGGTGCGTGAAGCCAAGGTACGGCTCAAGCAAAAGCAAAATGAAAAACAGATCGTACTTACCAAACTCCGGTACCAGTTTCTGGCAGAGAGTATCAGGGATGTATTCTTCGCACTGGATTTTGACCTCAATTTCACCTATTGGAATGAAGCGGCCAGAAAGGAATTCGGGAAAAACAAGGTCATGGGCAAGCACCTTCATGGGGTATTCCCCGAGTGGCAGCACAGCAACATAACCAAACAGATAGAAAAATCGATCCGGAATAAGACCGCGCAAACAATATCCTTCGAATATCAGGCCAACAGGATGGAGTCATTCAAGGGCAACATTTATCCTTCCACCGAAGGGGTTTCCATACTGCTTTCCAAAGTAACAGAAGAAAAGAAGAACAAGGATAAGCTGATCAATATCAATCGCGAGCTGGAAACTTTACTTTACCGTATATCCCACGACCTGAGGGGACCCGTCGCCTCCGTGATCGGGTTGCTTAACGTAGCCCGAAAGGACGAATCGTTCAATAAAGAGGTGTTCATAGATATGATGCACTCGGGAATGCACAGGCTCAACGATACCCTTGGGGAGCTGCTCAACATTTCCAACATCAAACTGGGCGAACCCAATGTTCAGGAGTTCAATGTGAGTAAACTGATCCATAACATCCTGAACAGCTATGCTTTTACCTCCGGTTTTAATGAGTTAAGCTATGAAATAACGATAGACGAAGATCTTACCCTGACCAGCGATCTTTCTCTTGTACAGAGCATATGGCAAAATCTGATCGAAAACGCCATACGTTACCGTAGAAAAAGGCATCCAAACAGGATCATCATTATAGCCCGCCAGGAAAAGAACCGTATTGATTTTCATATATCAGACACGGGGCAGGGCATACCAAAAGATTTACAAACGAGGGTGTTTGATATGTTCTTCAGAGGAAGCGAGGAATCCAACGGATCCGGATTGGGGTTGTATATCGTGAAAAGTGCCATCAACAAGATCAACGGCACCATCGCTATAGACAAAAACTATTCCAGTGGCACACGATTTTCGTTGTCTCTTCCTCAGTTGAAAAAAAATGTCAGGCTTGTAAAGAACCAATGAATCAGCTCACACCCACATAATACTAAACTTATGAATTAGAAAATAATCGTACACGGGAAATACACCAGTTAGAGCCCCAGGAATATAAACGGATCTCACCACCATGAAAGCAGCAGAAACGGTAAGAAAAAGGGAGAACCTGAAAAGGAAGCATATACAGGTCCTTTTTATTGAAGATTCGGTGGATGACTACGAAGTCATAACCGAAAAAATAAAAAGGGCAGGGTTTGAGATAAATTCCCGGCGTGTGGAAACCCCGGAAGATCTTAAACAGGTACTTGTTACCAGTGATTGGGACCTTGTGATAAGTGACAGCAGCCTGCCACGCTTTGACGGCCATCAGGCGTTGAGCATGACACGGAAAACTCACCCTCACATACCTTTCATTATCATTTCAGGTTCCATTGGGGAGGAAGCAGCAGGCAGAGCGTTACTTGCCGGAGCCAATGATTACATGATAAAGGATGACCTGACCAGACTTATCCCAAGTATCTACCGGGAGTTACGGGAGTATGAAAACCGGATAGAACGTCTGGAGATGGAGCAAAAGCTGCAACAAAGCCAGCGGAACTATCAATTGCTTGCCCAAAATGTCCAGGATCTGGTATGCGTACATGACACGGACTGTAACTACCTGTGGGTAAGTCCATCCTGCTCCCGGATACTGGGCTACTCTCCTGAGGAACTGATCTCACAGGGAGTCATGACCACCATCCACCCGGAAGACCTGGAAAAAGTGGCGGGTGTAATGGAATCTCTTAAAAATGGAGATATACGCACCATGCAGCGTTTCAAATACCGTAGACGGCGGAAGGACGGCATCTACATCTATTTGGAAACCCTGGCTGAGCCAGTATACGAAAACGAATGGCTCAGCCGGATCGTCAGTACCTCACGAGACATCACCGAACAGGCACTGGCTTCACAGCTTTTGGAGGAGAATCAGGCCCGCTACGAAGGTGTATTGCAGAGCCTTGCGGAAGGCGTGGTCTTGCTGAACAATGAAGGGCATGTCATCACCTACAACAAAAGCGCACAGCAGATCCTGAAAATCCCTAACAAAGACTATGTAGAACTGGTAGAAATGCTCAGGCATAATTTCCAGCTGCTCAGAAAAGACGAAAAGCCTATGGCCCCGGAAGATTTTCCCTCCAACGCTACGCTACAAACCGGGATCTCTCAAAAGAATACGCTTGTAGGGCTCCGGAAAGCCGAAGAGGTATGCTGGTTGTCCGTAAATTCAGTGCCTTATAGTCTGGGACCGGTAAAAAAGGGCGTGATCCTCTCCTTTATAGATGTGACGGGTCAGAACAACAGCCAGGAGAAGATCAAACGCGTGACCCAGGAGCTGATGACCCTGATCGAAAAAGCCAATGCTCCCATCTTTGGCATCGATTGGGACGGGAATATCACGGAATGGAACAGCTATACCAGCAAGATCACCGGGTATACCAAAAAGGAGGTGGTAGGAAAAAATCTTATAAGAACGTTCATTCTGAAAAGCCACCGCGATGTGGTCCATCAATTATTTAAAATGGTCCTCAGAGGTAAAAACACCACACATTATGAGCTGCCCATAGTCACCAAAAGTGGCCGGATAATCACCATCCTGTTCAATGGTACACCCCGCAGGGACTATACCAACAAAATCACAGGTCTGGTGGCCGTAGGTCAGGACATTACCGAGCTGACGGAATATCGTGAAAAACTTGAACTTAAAGTAGAAGAAAGAACCAGAGAGCTGAAAAAGGCACTGAAAAAGGAAAAGGAGCTGGTATCGCTTAAATCCAAATTTGTCTCTATGGCGTCTCATGAATTCCGCACACCACTCGCCACGATCAAGTTCGCCTCGGATTTCATTAAAATGTACCATAACCGCGCCGAATGGCAAAGCATGGAAGCCAAGCTGGACAAGATCGACGAACAGGTAAGACATATGACGTACCTGCTGGATGATGTCCTGGTCATGGGAAAAAGCCAGGCCGGCATGATCAAGATACACGCGGGCCCGTTGAACCTGCCGGAATTCTGCCTTAAGGTAACGGAGGAAGTACGGCACAGTACAGGGTATACCCATAGAATAGTAGATAATGTAGCCGCAGAGACCGAACATATTGTAACGGATGAAAAACTACTACGCAATATATTGGTCAACCTGTTAAGCAATGCCATCAAGTTCAGTCCGGCAAGTGACAAGGTGAGGCTGGAAGTCATTTGTCAGAAAAATATGCTGAGAGTAGTCGTACAGGACTGGGGGCTGGGTATAGAGAAAAAAGAAAGAAACAAGGTTTTTGAGGCCTTTCACAGAAGTGACAATGTGAGGGGCATACAAGGCACAGGGCTGGGGCTTTCCATTGTTAAAAAAGCTGTGGAAGTTCTGAACGGAAGAATTGATCTGAAAAGTGAAACGGGTTCCGGAACCACATTCATCGTTAGCATACCTGTAGGTTATCACAATGAAAAGGAAAATACTGGTCGTTGACGATACCATGCATGTGCTGGAAGAGGTGCGTGACATACTCGAAATGGAAGGATTCGAGGTGGTCACTGCGTCCGATGCCCGGGAAGGAATGCGCAAGATGGGCATCGAATTGCCCGACATGGTCATTACAGATCTTAAAATGCCGGAGCTGACCGGTTTTGATTTCCTTCGCAGGATCAAATCCCTGCGGACGCATGAGAATATTCCCGTGGTAGTCCTTTCGGCCAATGCCGATAAGGAAAGCATCCGGAAAGCCATAGGTCTCAGGGCATCTCACTACCTGAAAAAACCATGCTCTGCCGATGAACTGATAGACGCTGTGAAAACTTTAATATAAACGTATCCGAAAATGAAAAAACTTAAAGTAATGCTGGTGGATGACCATGTCCTGCTGCTGGAGGGGGTAACCTCCATGCTGGCGAATATAGAGTACATCGACATAGTAGGTAAGGCTTCCAGCGGAGAGGAAGCCATCAACCTCGCCCACGAGGCAGAACCGGACATTATTCTTATGGACATTATCATGCAGGGCATGAACGGCATAGAAGCCGCGCGCTGGATAAAGGAACAAAACCCGGACATCAGGATCATCCTGATCTCAAGTGAAGTGAGTGAAAACTACATCAGTCTGGCGGTGAAGGCCGGTGTAGAGGGCTATCTGCCAAAGGATGTAAACAAAGTGACGTTGATGGAGGCGATCAACAAAGTAAAAAAGGGTGAGAAATATTTTGCCCAACCCATTACCAATATCATTTTAGAAGCATTTTACAGGCAGGAAACCAGCGATAAGGTAAGGGCCTCTTCAGGTGATGGGCTCACTAAGCGGGAGCAGGAAGTATTACAGCAGGTAGCCCTTGGCAAATCCAATCAGGAAGTAGCGGACGATCTTTTCATTAGCATAAAGACCGTGGAAACCCACAAAACAAATATTTTATCCAAACTCGGGCTTAGAAATACGGCCGAGCTCGTGAAATATGCGATCAAAAACAATGTAATTGAGATATAAAGTAACTCCGGCCGGAGCTATTCCCATCGGCGCCGGTCATATGGAATTTGTATCCGCAGCCCGTCCATGGATCGCTCAGCACCGCCTCCTGCCCCATGGATTTCCCCTGGTGGTTCCGTGACCGGGTTTCAGGATAAACCCTTAGCCATCTCCACCTGCCATAACCCCCCGGCACCAGATCACAACTGCCAGAGAATATCTCATCCTTCAAAACAGGCTTTGTTTTATCTTACAGGAATCCCGGGATATAAAATACCCTGATTTACCATTTTCAGAATTTCCCTGAGAAAAGTCCGCCCGGCCTGGGTGATATTTGAAAGGCATGGGATAGTTCAGAGGTATTATTAAAGCTTTGACCTGTCATCCGCGACACCCTTATACCCATTGGAATTTATGGAACACCGACATCGTGGAACCCAACGATTGATAAAAACAAAGACCGGAAGAAGATGGAAGATGTGCTGGACAGGAGATGGTCTCTTACAATTGAGGGCAGGGAGGCCCGGGAAAAGGTGAACCACGTAGACGAATTTGTAGAGTTTGTCCGTGGTTACTTCGTTGTTGACGAGGGAAATAACCGACATCAGGAAATTAATTTTCGCCAGTTGATCGATGAGGCGATGGCCGTGGCAAAACATCACACCATCCTGCCGAAACTGGACATAAACATTAGTATCAATCAACAGTCTCTTTTTCACTCTGATGAACTGAGGACATCTCTCATACTCAAACATTTGATTGGAAACGCCATTCGATTCCAGGATGAGAACAAAGCCGAGAACATTATAGACATCGAGGTACATATAAACAGAATAGAGGCCACTATAGAGATCGTGGACAACGGCAGGGGCATTCCCAAAAAACAGCAAAAGGATATATTCAAGGTCTTCTTCAAGGCTACCGAAACATCGGCAGGCTTTGGCGTAGGATTATATGTCGTAGAAAAATGCCTTGATCATCTGAACGGCTACATTAACATTAATTCCTCCCACGGCATTGGCACCCACTGTATCCTGAAAATACCCAATACCTTCCGCAAGAAACATAAATAAGGCAACTCTCCCCTAACTCCCCCACCTACACCGAAGCCCCCGCGGATTCACAGAACTCTGTGTGCAGACAACTTCCAGCTTCTAACTTCCAGCTTCCGACTTCCAGCTTCCGACTTCTAACTTCCCAAACGAACGAGCCTCCTTGTCAGGACATACCCCTGGCACTACCAGGGGAAACAACCCATATCCATCGTCCTTACTACCTGGTCTCAGGTACCCCCGCCCTACACAGTCTTTCAAAACCTGCCGTTTTCACATATTTCGGCACATATAGTACCGAAAAGTCCTGATTTCTTTATTTCAGACTTTTCCTGATCCATATACCAGCTATTATGACAAAATTTGACGTGTATCCCTATGAATTAATGTTGTACTATGGTAAGAGCACTATTTTTTACTTGCCTGACCCTGATGTTCCAGACAGGGACCAGATTACTCGCACAGGATCCTCAGTTTTCTCAGTTTTATGCCAATCCCGTTAACCTGAACCCTACTCTGGTAGGTATTGCGGGGCAAAGCAGGGTCATTGCTATCCACAGGCAGCAGGGTACCCGGATCACAGGTTTCAGGACCAGTTCCTTCTCCATGGATAGTCCTTTGGGTCAAAGCTCCGGCTGGGGCGTCCAGGCTATACATGACAGTCAGATGAATGGATTGATCAATACCATTTCATTTCATGCCTCCCTTGCGCACAGAATGAATATATCCGACAACGCTCAACTGGGTATGGGTATACGTCTGGGACTCTATCAGAAAACCCTCGACTGGGACAAGCTCATTTTTGAGGATCAACTGGATGACCGCATGGGCATTGTGAACCAGACCAACGAAACCTTTGGGAGGAACAGGATAACCAACGGGGATATTTCAGTAGGTATGGTCTATTATTCACCGGACCTGTTCGCCGGGGCTACTATCAGTCATGTAAACAGACCACTTGAAAATTTCAACACAGAGTCAGACATCCGGCTGCCCATACGCTATACACTTCATGCCGGAGGCTTCCTTCGTATGGGTAACTACAGGCGTAATGAACATGTGCTCTCTCCCAATGTGATTTTTGAACGCCAGGGAGAATTCAGCTACTGGCATCTTGGCATGTACTACGGTACGGAAGTATGGACCGCAGGTGCGTGGTACAGGTGGGGCGATGCCGTGGTGATGTCATTGGGGGTAAACATTTCCCGCTTCAGGCTAGGCTACAGCTACGACATGCCGGTAGCCGCATACAAGGCCAACTCAGCAAGTGCCCACGAGCTATCCGTTGCGTGGCAGTTCCAGCTTATCAGCAACAAGAAGATCAAAAACAGGTACAAGGGAAAATGCCCCTCTTTCCAGCGATATCTTTTCTGACAGATCTGAAGTACCGAAACCTGAAAATTTAATTTCCTTCAATGACACGTTACGTTATACTCATGTTCTTTATAGTACCCTTAAGTGACCATCTGCTGGCTCAGGAATATCAGAATGCCCCTGTCCACTACAGGGTGGTGGCCATTAGTGGCGCAGACAGCACCGTGCACAGTGTTTCCAATAGTCTGGCGCTGTATCTGCCTCTGAGGATCTACCTGCCCAGCGCCTTCTCCCCAAATGGTGACGGGCTGAATGATACCTTTGGCGCCGTGGGTGAAGGCATAGAAAAATACCGGCTTACAGTATACAACCGCTGGGGGGAAGTGATGTTTTCCACGGATGATCCGGGAAACAGATGGAACGGCCAGTATGAGGGAAGTCCCGTACCCTTTGGCACGTACAACTATGAGGTGCTTGCCTACGGCAGGGAATTCGGCAAGATCCACAAAACCGGCAATGTTACTGTACTCAACTAAAGCTGCATGAGAAAAATATATATTTTATGGTTTCTTCTGTGGCCTTTGACAAGCTACGGGCAGACCGGCACGATCAAGGCAAGCATTAACAGGGGCTGTGCCCCGTTGTCCGTATCCTTTACCTTTTCACAGGATGATGCTACCGGCCATCAATGGGACCTGGGCAACGGGAACACTTCAAACGTTGCTGCTCCGTCAGTACTGTATGATGTTGCCGGAACTTACCACGTAACCCTCACCGTTACGCTCGCCAGCGGACAGCCAAAAACAGTACAACTGGCAGACCCAATACAGGTAAGCGACGCACCCACGGTTGATTTCAGTGTTTCAGGAAAGGAATTTTGCAATGGAGATACAGTGCGTTTTACCAATGCCTCTACGGGTGCATATCGCTACGTGTGGGATTTTGGTGATGGCAGTACTTCAGATGAGATCAGCCCGTCTCACTCCTATGAAAATAGCAGCGACTACACAGTAACCCTGATCGCTTTCGATGCCTATGGTTGTACCGGGGTGAAGGTTCTGGACAAGGCTGTTACCGTCCACCAGATCGCAGATCTTGATTTTACCGTTGATGCTTTTGAGAAATGTGAGGACAATGCCGCTGTGGCTTTCACCGCACCGGACGGCTATAGCTCCTGGTTATGGGATTTCGGAGACGGTCATCAATCTTCAGCGCAGTCCCCTGGTCACACGTACCAAAATACCGGTATCTATACTGTGTCCCTGATTGTTGAGGATACCCGCGGCTGCAGCGCCTCGCTCACAAAGGAGGAGCTGATTGAAATAACCGAAAAACCCACAGTAAAAATAAAGGTATCGGATACTTCCGTCTGTACAGGAAGCGAGATCAGCATCAGTAATCGCACGAAAAATACTGCAAGTGTAGTATGGCTTTTCCACGACGGCTTCAGCAGCACGGAAGGCACCGTCACCCGCACATACGACACAGCCGGCACCTACGGACTCACGGTCATTATTACGGATGCGAACGGTTGCACATCGGAGAAAGTGTATGATGATCTTATCACTGTTATAGAAGCCGCCCCGCCGGTCATTGATATTTCTGATATGGAAGGCTGCACTCCTTTTGAGGTGAACTTTCGTAATGACACACCCGATGGTGTGACGTTTTACTGGGAAACAGACGGTCAGCTCCTTGCCGGTCAGCAGGTAAGTCATATCTACGACGAGCCAGGGATATACTCCCTTACGGCACGCACGGCACATAGCCCGGGCTGTGAAAGTACGATCGTGTATGATTCCACTATCATTGTACATGAATCAGAGGTGACCCTGGCCGCATCCCGGTATAGCGGATGTAACCCGTTGACCACCTCATTCTCTTTCTCCACCAATGAAGTCTCAGATATACTGTGGGACCTGGGCAACGGCACCGTTTCCTCCGAAGCTGCTCCCACCGTTACCTATACCCATGCCGGAAGTTATCCCGTCAGCGCCACTTTTACGAACAGGTATGGTTGCCGGGAAACACTCGCGTTACCGAATGTCATTACTGTTCCCGATACTACGATAATCTACATAACCCCTGACCCTATCACCACCTGCAGATCAGTGAATGTGTATTTTTCAGGAGGCATGGGGCGTGACTTCTGGCAGTGGAACTTTGGCGATGGTAATACTTCCGGTGAAGAGAACCCCATACACATGTATGACCAACCGGGAACATACACCGTGTCACTCACCACCAACAATGACAACGGATGCCGATCCACCATCTCTACCTACAATGAGATCATTGTACAGGATGTGGAAGCTGCCTTTAATGCCACCGTCATCGATTCGACAGAGTGCCCTTCTTTTACCATCCGGTTCGAAAATCTGTCTCCTGGCGCTGACAGGCTTTTATGGGATTTTGGCGATGGAAGCCAGTCAACCGAACCTAACCC
Organism: Flammeovirgaceae bacterium BBD 1991-12; assembly: GCA_001657315.1. Lineage (GTDB taxonomy): Bacteria > Bacteroidota > Bacteroidia > Cytophagales > Cyclobacteriaceae > Fulvivirga. Next base: position 20,175 of record LYSV01000095.1, read on the forward strand.
CATCCATCACTATACTGGCACAACACAGTTCTCCGTAAGTCTCAGGGTATGGAATACGATAGGTTGCATGACCACTGCCTCCAATATCGTCTCCTCACCGTGGCCGTATTGCGAAGCCGGCCCTGATGATCCGCCGGGAGGGAACGACTCCACCGACATTGTCGTCGGCTATAATCACGTGATCAATCTTTGCTCAGCGCCGGCGGAGGTGAGGTTCAATAATCCCAGGGGTGATGCTGATTCATGGTTATGGAGCTTCGGAGATGGAAATACATCCACGCTACAGGATCCTACCCATGATTATGACAAAGAAGGGACCTATACCGTTAACCTGATCTCATTTTACGCTAACGGTAAGGCAGATACGCTCGGCAGGTATGCCACTGTTAACATTCGTTCACCAGAGGTCAACTTCACCTATGACCTGAAGGCTTCCTGCTCCGGTACCGAGGTCAGCTTTATCAATACCTCTGTTTCCCCTGTGCTGTGGAGCTGGGATCTTGGCAACGGCAGCACATCCACACAAAGGGATCCTGCAGCCACCTATAGCACGCCAGGGGTTTATCAGGTTGAGCTCAATGCCATGGACTCACTGGGATGTGCGGAAAAAGTGGTGAAAAACGTGATCATTGGCAATCCCTATCAACGGTTCAGCTATCCACAAAATATATGCTTTGGTGACTCACTCCGGATCGTTCATAACCTTGAGGGATATAAGGCTTTCGAATGGGATTTCGGAGATGGTAATACAAGTACGGAGGTATATCCGCAGCACAAATATGCTGCAAAAGGTGAATATGTCATTGAAATGACCGCCAAAGGTAAAAATGACTGCGCTACCTCCTTTATATTGCCTCATTCCGTTACCGTGAACCAGCCGATAGCGGATTTTGAGGTGGACGGAGAAAAACTGGGATGCAACTCGCTGGAAACAGCATTCAAAAACCTGTCAGAAGATGCGGAGACCTGGTCATGGGATTTTGGCGACGGCGGAACCTCACAAAATGCCGACCCCCGGAAAATATTTCTACCAGGCAGCCATACGGTCTCGCTCACTGCGGGTAACAATGGCTGTTCCGATACCCGCACCTACCACGATCTGATCGTAGTGGACGACCTGAAGGCTGACTTTGGTTTTGATCAGAGTGGAGTATGCCTGCCTGCTACCATCAGGTTTACCGATAAGAGTCTCAATGCTTCGGAATGGCTGTGGGATTTTGGGGATGGTCATCAGTCCACAGAACAGAACCCCGTACATATCTACCAGCAGTTCCCTGAGAGCGATGTTACGCTGGAGGTGAAAAACAGCAACGGGTGCACACAGGCGTTCACTCAACCGGTGTACCCCTTTTTACGCACAGATTTTGAAGCAAGCAGTACTGCCGGATGTGTGCCGTTCACCGTCAGCTTTACAGACCAGACCCAGGGGGCCGCAAGCCGGCACTGGGACTTTGGCGATGGCACTTCCTCGGAAGAACAGAATCCTGCTCACGTCTACAAAACTACCGGCACTTATACAGTCACGCTCACCACCCGGGAGGCATCAGGTTGTGAAGATCGTCTGGTTAAAAAGGAGCTCATCACCGCCACGGATGTACAGGCTTCATTTACTGCAGATATCGGCTCCAGCACCTGTACTCCTGTGTTGATCAGCTTTACCAACGCATCATCCGGAGCTTCCGCGTATCAATGGGATTTTGGCGATGGCTCCTCCTCTACGGGAAAAGATCCCTTTCATGTATACACCGGCGTAGGGCAGTTTGATGTAACCCTGACCACTACCAATGACACAGGCTGTACGGATACCCTGACTTTTGATAAACTGGTGACGGCAGACGGGCCTCAAACACGCTTCCAACTGTCGGATTCCGTGGTTTGCCACCCCGAAACGATACGGTTCAGCGACGAATCAGTATCCGCAGTAAAGTGGAAATGGTTTTTCGGAGACGGTAATGCATCGGACACTCAAAGTCCGGACTATACCTATGCTGCTCCCGGTACCTATGCTGTCTCCCTGCTGGCCACGGATGATAAAGGCTGTCAGCAACTGGTGAAGTATGATTCCCTGAGGGTACACCCGGTACCCAACGCACAATTTCAGATCAGCGACTATGACCACTGCCTGCCTGTAACACTGGAGGTTTCCAACACCTCCACAAAGCTGCAAAACAGCTCCTGGTCATGGGATATGGGAGACGGAACAGGCGCTGAAAATTCCGAACCGGTCATCCGGTACGATAAACCCGGCACCTACCGGCTGTCCCTCACCGCTACCAACGAGGCTACCTGTAAGGACACCTTCACATGGCCTCAGGACATCATCGTTTATGACACGGCATTTCAGGCAGAGCCAGAGGTACAGCAGCTTTCCGTAGTGGATGATCAGGAGATAGTACTCAAATATTCCCCCTATCCGTACAACAATCTTAAATACACCGTAGTATACCGCCAAGACGCTGCTACTTCCGGTTTTATGGTATCGGATACACTATGGTCAGTGGTTGATGAAACCTATGAGGACCATAATGTAATTCCCGCTGAAAGACCTTATGCCTACAGGCTACAGCATCATGTTTACTGCCATGCCCCTGCCCTCCCCGGCGATCTGACTGTGTACAGGTCTATCCACACAACATCTGCCGCCCGTGAAAATGATATATTCCTGCAATGGACCGGCTACGAAGGGCATACCTTTGACCATTATTCCGTTCTAAGAAAACCGCAGGAAGGAGGACAGCCCACTGAAATAGCACAATTACCACCTGACCAGACCAGCTTTGCCGATACGGAGGACCTGTGCCCCTCCTTTTATACCTATCAGGTAGTGGCCAGCCAGCTTAACGGTTCGCAATATAATTCCACCGGTAATACCTCCCGCTCAAGACCTGTCAGGAATGTTTTTAAGGACCAGACCGTAGAGCTGGTACGCTCTACGGTAGAGGAGAATTCATTTGTTTTCAGCGAATGGAAGGAACCGGTCACAGGGCCGGATAAGGTAGTGTACTACGAGGTGTGGAGATCAGCCGATGGTAGTGGCTATGCGCTGACCGGTGAGGTACCGGCCGGTATTACGAGTTACCTCGATAAAGACGTGGATGTACAGGCCAGCCGGTATGAGTACAGGATCAAAGTGATCAACAACTGCAACATTGAGTCCACCGAAAGCAACGAGGGGTCCTCTCTGCTGCTGCAAAAGGAGACGAAGCAATACCTCAACACACTGCGCTGGACTCCCTATGCAGGCTGGATGCAGGGTGTATCTGCGTACCTGCTGCAGCGCCTGAATGAATTCGGTGAATGGGAAACGGTGAAAGTACTGGAAGCAGACCGTATGGAAAGCACCGTGGACCTGAATAAAGAAGAAAACTGACCGGCCTCTCCACCGGGGTCAGACGGTTTGGAACCTTCAGACCCCTGGAACAAAAAGGGCCGGACAGTTCTCAACCGTCCAGCCCATACCATCCCCAATAACTTAATTTCTCAATAACTAAATAACCCCATCCATCAGTTATCCACCACTACCCTTGCAGACAGGTAGCCCCGGTAAAAGTTGGGATCAGCATTCTTAAAGCGCTTCATGATCCTGTCCAGCCGGGACGACAGCAGCTCGCTGGCCTGGCTGAAGAGATCCTCCAGCGCCTGCGTGGCCTGCGAAGAAGCCACACGGTACAGCCGGGGCTGGCCGTGGATGGCCAGAAAGTCGTCAAAGCTGTTTTTCAGGTCCGAGATCTGATCGGCTGACATACCGTAGTCTGCCATGGCTTCCACATTGTCTTCCAGCAGTTTGATCGTTTCCCGGATCACGGTCATAAACTCCTGATTGGCCAGCTTGTACAGATCGGAGTAGGACCGGTCCGCCTTGTTCTCCAACGCAGCGTCCCCCTCTACCCCGGCATAGGCGGCCAGCACATCATTCAGTATGTCCGCCTTTTCGGCCACGGCCTTCTTCAGTGCCGTCTTGTTACTGCCCAGAAATATGCGTGACGCCTCCTGCGCTTCCTGATGTTCGGAAATTTTCAGGATCACTTCATCCAGCTGATTTTTCATAGTGTTGATCATCGGGACAGCACTCCAGACAGCGGTGTTGGCATCCAGGTACGTACGGGTAGTGGCGAGCATTTCAGCCCGGTTCATTTGGTTTTGATTCATAAAATACAGGATTTATGTATGGATAATAAATTCAGGGGTCATGGAATGATGATTTCGCATGTAAAACGCTAAAACTATCGGATGTAGTACGAAAATGCAAACGTTTACGGGGGGATGCAGGGGATCTGATCAGGAATCGCGGCGCCTCTGTACCAGTAACAGTCGTGGCACCACTGATACTCAGGTACTAAAGGCAAAAGGCACACGGTTAGGATAAAATTTTCAAATCACGAAAAAAAATGAGGCCCGGAGTGGTGACACGACTCCCACCAACCTCCATTAACGTCATTCCCGGCAGCCCATGCGCGGGAATGTGTGCGATCGGTCCACAGGATCCTGTGGAGAATCTTCGTTCTCGTGAGACGAAAACCCCGGGACTCTTCAAGGTGTACGTTCTGCAAGGTAGTAGATTCCTCACATTCACAGAATCCTGCGGAGAGTCCTGTGGGCTGACCTCCCCTTGCCCCACCTGATCGGTTACAGTCGTGGCACCACTGATACTCAGGTACTAAAGGCAAAAGGTACACGGTTAGGGTAAAATTCTCTCAAATCACGAAAAAAAATGAGGCCCGGAGTGGTGCCACGACTCCCAATATTCCCTGCCTGCCCTGTGGGAAGGCATAGGGAGAGCCGTCCCCGGCCGGCCCACCGGGCTCTCCGCAGGATTCTGTGAATGTGAGGAATGGATCCTGTGGATCCATCGGACTCAGTGAGGAATCTTCGTTCTCGTGAGACGAAAACCCCGGGACTCTTCAGGGTGTACGTTCTGCAAGGTAGTAGATTCCTCACGGAGTCCTGTGGGCTGATCTGCCCTTGCCCCACCTGATCGATTACAGTCGTGGCACCACTGATACTCAGGTACTAAAGGCAAAAGGTACACGGTTAGGATAAAATTTTCAAATCACGAAAAAAAATGAGGCCCGGAGTGGTGCCACGACTCCCAATATTCCCTGCCTGCCCTGTGGGAAGGCATAGGGAGAGCCGTCCCCACCGGCCGGCCCACCGGGCTCTCCGCAGGATTCTGTGAATGTGAGGAATGACGCCACAATTGTGATTATGATTGTTGGACCAGCCGGGTAGTAACCGTGGGACAGTAGCGCCCAGGAGACTAATACATCACACACAAACCTGACATTTCGTCACTAAAACCTGACATTGCGGCGCATCGAGCACATATTTCGGTCCATCGAGCACATGTTTCGGCGCATTCAGTGGATATTTCGGTCCATCGAGCACATGTTTCCATGTATCGAGCGGATATTTCGACGCATCGAGCGCATATTTCCGTCCATCAGGCACATGTTTCGGTCCATTCAGTGCATATTTCCATGCATCGAGCCGGTGTTTCGATGCGTAGAGCGGATATTTCGGCACATAGAGTGGATGTTTCTCTGACCCGTCCTAAAATACTCCTCCTCAGTCTCTCGTAGAGGACTCTGAGAATTTTAGTCGGACCGAGGCCTGGACTTGTTATTCCCGAAACTCAGAGTCCCTTACAGGAGACTGAGGAGGTGAAAAAGTTGACTCAGGACTTGTCCCCCTACTTACGACTCACGACTCCGTACTAAAAAAAACCCTGAGCCGAAAAAGCTTCCGGTCCGGGCCGGCGCGGTCTGCCTTCATCCGGCCGCCCAGGCTGCGGGCCTCGTTCAGCGCTATGCACAGCAGTATGCTATTAGGCTTTTCAATATCGTGGATAAAGTCAATATCCATCAGTACCGTGAGGGTTAGCTGCCCCTCCTTCTCTGACAGCTTGATGAAGGTGAGCATAGCCTGCATGGCCCGGGCGTGGGCGCACAGGTACGTGACGATACTGTAGAGCTTTCCTTTCAGGGGCTCCGGCACCGGCCCTACACGGCTTTCGTCGGAAAAAAGGACTATGGTATCGACAGCAATATAATTAAGCCGCCTGCAAAAACCAGCCAGCAGGTGACACAGCCCGTATTGCTTCAGTTTGGGCTGTATAAGGTGGTTCACCTCCTGCATGGCGGTGAGCAGGTACCTCACACTACTGCGCACGGTTTCGTCTTCTATCTTTTCCAGCAGCCCCGCTATGTAACGGGGCGTGCACAGGGCCAGCGCCTTTTGGAGCTGGCGTTGTAATGGGGTGTCTTGCAAGGTGTTTACGGGTTTGGTCATCGGGTGTATTGGTTTAGGTTTGTAGATGAAGCCGAAGTACAGCAAAAGATCATTTGTATTCAATGCACGGGCCTTGTAATTGCCTGGTAATTTCACAGGCCATAATTGGTATCTCTACCAGTGCGGCCGTGGCCTTTGGCATCTCCCGGCCGAGTGTATATATTTGATCTATGGAACATACTACAAAACCCCGCCCCAGACACCTGGGAAGAAAAGTAAGGCACATGCGCGAGCTGCTGAACTTCACACAGGAAGAAATAGCCGAAAAAATGGGCGTGAGCCAGCAAACCGTATCCAACCTAGAATCCACCGAAACCGTAGAGGACCAGCAACTGGAAAAGGTAGCCGAGGCACTTGGTGTGACGGCTGATGCTATTAAAGACCTTGATGAGGACGCTACTGTATATAATATCGTACAGAATAGTTCGATTAGTGGAACTGTAAGTGGTCAGAATTATCACTGTACATTCAATCCTTTGGACAAGCTGATGGAGGTTATTGAGAAGAATGAGAAGCTGTACCGGGAGCTGCTGAAGGAAAAGGAGGAAAAGGTGGCGATGCTGGAGAGGATTTTGGAGGGGAGGAAGTAAGGTTTTGGTAAATGCTAAAGATTTGCCGAGATGGTATTGGATGTAATTTGAATACATGTCATAATGATGTGTATCCAGATGCCCAGTTGAATCGAATATGATAAATAAGAATGTAGATATTGCAATACCTTTACTTTGGGGAGAAGAACACTTTGTTAAAAATGAATGGGGAGCGATTAACTATTTAGTTGGCCCAAACGGAACTGGAAAATCACTTTTAGCTGAACAGATTAAAAATCACTTCAATGGAGGTGGGTTCACCCCTAGATATTTGAATGCTGAAAGGTTAATAGGTCTTGAAAAATCTGAAACTGCAAGATATGGCGGAGCTGGCTTAAAAAAAGGTTTTGATGTTACATATCTGGAAGGTTACAAAAGTATAGCTGAAACTTCAGGTCTTTCTTCTTCTGCTATTGTAATTCTCAAGCAACGACTTGATATAAGAATTAAGATTGAAGCTTTACTTTCGGACATTTTTGAAAAAAAAATACGTTTGGTTGAGGAAGGTGGTTTTATAAAGCCTAAAATGCAAGATATTGAGGCTGGAAAAGAATACAATCTAAGTGAAAGCGAATGCCATGGTTTGAAGGAGTTAATAACTCTCCTAACCTTTCTTTATGACCCAGCCAAGAACTGCATAATTTTCGATGAACCTGAACTGCACCTACATCCTCAGTTCCAGTCCTTTTTCCTACAAGAAATAAGGAAAATTGCAGGAAATCCATTAGAGGACCCAAGTAAAAAGATGTTCTTCATTATAACTCATTCTCCATATTTCATTGATTTGAAATCGCTGGATGAACTGAGTAATATTTTAGTTTGTCATTTCAACAAAGTCCCGACTTACGTTGGTGAATTGGAAGCTCAAGACCAATACATAATAAATAAATTTATTCCTAGATTTAATACACATCACAAACAGTTTTTCTTTTCCCCAAACCCTGTATTTGTAGAGGGCTACACTGACCAACAAATAATATCAATTCTATTTGAAAAATTAGGAATTAACATTGGCGCTTCTGGCTCTTGCATAATTGATGTTGGCGGAAAAGATGAGCTCGGAGTTTTCTTTAGGCTTTGCAATGCATTACAAATTAACTGTCGAATAATAGCTGACCTAGATGCAGTATTCAGAGGTAAACTTAGAGAAGTGGTGTGTGAAGATGAACGCTCCCAATCATACGTACAAGAACAAGGCATTGGTGCGAATTTATCTGAAGAGATTGGTGATTTAGAGGCCCACTTAAGCTCAATCGCCACTTATATAAGTACACAGGAATTACATTTGCCACACCTTATTGACCTAAAAGCAAAGATAGATTCATTTCCAGTAGATAAAGAACACTCTAAAAGAGTTGCCGTTCTACTGGCAATTTCAAAACATGAGGCGGATATAAGAGCTTCATTAAATGCAGAAAACATAGCAAATCTGAATTTAATAATTGGACGGCTTTCTCAATTATTCAATGCGTTCAAAGCTTGTAATACTTTTATATTCCCAAAGGGTGAGATTGAACACTACTATACGCAATCGGCAGTAAATTATTTATCAATAACAAATAAGGATACTTATTTCCATGCGGAACGAGACTTTTTACTTCAGGTGGAAACTCAACAAGAAATACAGGATAATTATCCAGAACTTACAGAAATACTTAGAGAAGCAGTTCCAGTTGTTGATATTGAAATCTTAAAGCATGTAAAATTTGAAATATTTGAATGGATTCATAGAGTTCAAACTGGAGTGGCAAAAGGAGAAATAAACAATGTAGACGATTTAATACGTGATGCAAAAACTAATTACTCATTATATAGTCAGATATTAGAGTTACAAGAGTTTACCATAGAAGACGATAGAACTTTTGAATGTCAAATAATTATAAGTGATACAATCACCGCAGATCGCCCAGTTGTAATTTTTAATCAATTGACCAACGCACATAATTTCGAAATATAAAAAAGAGTATAATCTTTTACCCACTTGACAAATCACTGCTCCCAGGCTCACCAGCTCTATGAACAGTATCTTGTGGGCATTGTCCAGCCCCACCACTCAGAAATGCTCCTGGTTACGGCGGATCTTGTTTTCACGCAGCAGCACCAGCTGCATAATCTTATAAATATCCTGGGAGTTGAGGACCTTTACTTTCTGGTCTTTATTCAGGCGAACGTTCATGATGGAAAATTAACGATTTTGTCCTCAGAGAAGAAACAAGAAGCGCAAAAGAGTGCACCATCATAACCCGGAGTTGCATTACAGTCAATATTTTTGCTTACGGAGTTATGGATAAAACGTATTATTGGTTGGTTTGTCAAAATCCCTGAACTGGTTTAAGTTTAGCGTAGCGTAACTTAAATCCTCAAATTCCGGGAGAGGGAGTACAGGATATTAGGAAAACATCTATAAGATATAACATGAACTGGTGCTGTTATTAATAAGTTACCCAGCATAGCCTAAAGGTAAATGAGTTTAAGAAAGGGAAAAACCAAAATAACACTTGAAAGCTCAATCGAGGCTGCCTTACTGGCTGTAGAAATCTACAATAAGCCACGAACTCCTTTTCGGGTTGAAGGATACATCACCAATATGATAATTGCTTGGACAAGGCTTTTCCATGCTCATTTTAATCATACAATTGGTGACAAATATTACTACAAAAAAACCAATGGCAGATATGAACTAGTAGATGGTGAAAGAAAATCTTGGGAATTAAAAACATGCATTACCAAGTACAATAAACTATCAGATGGAGTTAAGTCAAATTTGACTTTCTTCATTAAACTCAGGAATAAAATTGAGCATCGACACATCGACCGTGAAGAAATTGGAATCATGATATTCGGAGAGTGTCAAGCACTCCTTTACAATTATGAAAACACCTTGATCGATTTTTTTGGTGAGGATTACGCCCTTAATGAAAGTTTAGCATTTTCAATTCAGTTTTCCAGAATTCGAAAGAAGAAGCAAATTGAGGCGAGTAAGAAATTATTGTCGAAAGGGATTAAAGAACTAAAACAATTTATTGATACTTATCGCACTTCACTTTCAGACCAGATATTTGATACACAGGAATACAGTATCAAATTGATTCAGGTTCCGAAGATCAGTAATACGAACCGCAATGATCTAGCCGTTGAATTTGTTAACTGGAACTCTCTTTCAGATTCGGATAAGGAGAACTACGAAAAGGTAACAGCAATTATTAAAGACAAGATGGTGAAGAAAGAAGCTATCAATCCGGGTAAACTCAAACCAGGTGATGTAATCCGCCTTGTTATTGAAAGAACGAACACCAGAATAAACCACTTTGACCATAAATGTTTGTACTGTATCTTGAAAATCAGACCGCTGAAATCTGATGAAGATGAAGACCCTTTTAATACCAACACCCAATATTGTCATTATGATGAGGTTCATGATGATTATGTATATCAAGATGCATGGGTTGACCTTCTCGTTCGAATAATTGATAATGAATTACTATCAAAAACTGAATGGAAGGAACACTGGGATAATAATCATCAATTGAACATTGAGGATTTTGAAATTCTGGAAGAACAATGAGACTTCCCCCCACCAAGAACAAGTCTGTGACTTGCGTTTTAAAAATGTAAACGAGAGTCTTCGACTCGACCGAGTGGATAAAAAACTAAAAGATTGAGCATAAAGTGTAAAACACGAGATTAAACCTGCCTGCACTTTGTGACCTTTGTCGGGTTTTATTCATCTGTAAGCCGGGTTACAAACCCTGGGGATCATGAGTATTAGGTGACATATAAAAGATATAACAAGAACTGGTGCTGTTATTAATAAGTTACCTCGCATTGTGAAAAAGCGAATTCCATATCTTCTGGCATTTATTTTTTTCGTTGGTTGCAATCCTTTTGATAGCGACCGAGTATTAAACTATGAACCTGAATTAACTGAAATAATTGACTTCATGAAAGATTACGGGAACGTAGTTCTTGATGCAGACGAAGATGATCGATTCGCAGCAGAAATGCGAAGTATGGGAATTCATTCCATTGTCAGGAACCAAACGAGAAATAAAGACTTTTCAGGCTTCATTGAAGAAAATGATAGCTTAATAATTTTTATAAGAAATAGCCGAAATCTATTCCAACCTGAACGAAGGATAATCTACGATTTTGCCACTAACCCAAGGAACTTTGGGAACGACAAAATACCGAACGCCTCCTACGAGATTGAACAACTGAATTCCAGGTGGTATTTCTCGACAACTGGATTTGATTGAAGGCATTAACATATGCAGTACGAAACAACTCTGAAATACAACCCCGAAGATTTTCGTAGCTTTTACGAAGGGTGGATAACGAAATCCAAACCTGAGAGAACCAAGGTAAAGAGAACTCACTTACTAACATCCATAATCACTCTAACAATTGCCACCCCGACTAGTGCGCATTTAGCAGAGCGTAATGCGTGCTAAATTCCTGCATGGCGGTGAGCAGGTACCTCACACTACCGCGTATGGTTTCGTCTTCTATTTTTTCCAGTAGCCCCGCTATGTAACGGGGCGTACAGAGGGCCAGCGCCTTTTGGAGCTGGCGTTGTAATGGGGTGTCTTGCAAAGTGCTTACGGGTTTGGTCATCGGGTGTATTGGTTTAGGTTTGTAGATGAAGCCGAAGTACAGCAAAAGCCGTGTTGTATCTTACCGTGGCCCGTTGTATTTTACCATGTGGCCATTCATGGAATGTGCAAAAACTTGATATCTTTAGCACATGGAAAGCAAAACAAAACCCCGGACCAAACACCTGGGCAGGAAGATCAGCCGCATGCGCGAGATCTTAGGTGTAAAACAAGACACCGTA
>LYSV01000096.1 GCA_001657315.1 Flammeovirgaceae bacterium BBD 1991-12
GTCCCAAATACTTTTCCAAATTGTATTTCTGCTTTGTACTGCTCATTATAGTGGTCATCAAGGAAAAAGAAATCGAACGGATTGCCAGGGAAGAATGTTTTCCACTCACTTTCTACGGTTTCTACAGTCCTGCGCATATCCCGGGTGCTTACTTTTACAGAGTAATAGTTGGAAGCATTGGGGATAAGCCGGAATATGAGCGGTTCAAATGATTTTTTGAGTGATTCCTGATGATAATCCTTCAATACCCCTACGATCCTGAAAGTATCTCCCCAGAAGAAGATCTCTCTGTCAAGGGATTTTTCAATATCCTCAAAACCCATGAGTTTCGTCGCAGATTCGTTGAGTAAAACGGTGGCATTGTCGTTAACCCTTTCCTTATCGAATTTTCTTCCAGTCAGTAACGTCAATCCATAGGCATCTACAAAGTCATGATCTGCTCCGACAATACGATACTGATTAGCCTCTGTTTCATCCTGCTCCAAAAGCCTGATCCCTCCTGCATTCCAGCCTGGTTGCCGGCCGGGAACGGCAGTTGACGCCGTAACCGCACGGACCTCTGCCCGTGTGCTTAACGTCTGCCTGAAGGTATTGAGCTTATCGCTATACAATGAATCTGTGACATTCGGACCGCGCAGGACCAGCGTTCGCTCTATATTCACACCCAACTCCTGGCTTCGCATGTAATTTAACTGTTGATATACTGTGAGCGTACCCGTCATCAATACCAGGGAGGCAAGGAACTGAAAGATCACGAGGCCCTTACGCAAATAGCTGCCTCTGGAACTACTGATAAATTTGCCTTTGAGAATAGAAACAGGCCTGAAACCGGACAATACAAAGGCTGGATAAAGTCCTGAAAACAGACCCCCCACTACCAGTAGCAGGGTAACTATCCCCCACAGCACAGGGCTTTCAGGGTCCATCACAAGCTGACGCCCGGAGAGCTGATTAAAATAAGGCAGGACCAGAGCAACAATAATAAGGGCGAGTACCATTGCCATTAGGTTCAACAGGAAGGACTCCACAAGAAACTGTTTGATCAGCTGGCCTCGCATAGATCCCATTACCTTGCGAATACCAACTTCACGGGAACGATCCATTGACTTGGCAGTAGCCAGGTTAATGTAATTCACCCAGGCAATAAGAACAATAAAAACAGCTATTACAAAAAGGAAGTTGGTTGCTTCACCGTCTCCATTGGGTTTGAACTCCATCATATAATCTGATGTGAGATGAATATCGGTTATGGGCTGAAGGTGGAACTCCACGAGGTGATTGGTAGCTACCAGCTCTTCTCCTATTTGCGCCTGTATAAAATCAGGGATCTTGGACTCAAAATCATTTGCATCCGTGTCCTTCTGTAGTTGGATATAGGTGTAAAAACCGTCCCAATTCCAATGCGTCCGGGCTTCTTCACCAGCGATGTCAACGAAAGTTTCAAAGGAAAACAACATGTCTACGGCAAAATGAGAGTTCACCGGAATATCCTGAAATACACCGGTCACCTCAAAGTCGCGCCGGCCATTATGCCGCAGGGTCTTACCTACTGCATGGGTATCACCAAAATACTTTTTTGCCGTAGATGCTGATAATACAGCAGTATAAGGCTGCTTTAAAACAAGGGAGTCCACACCTTCCAACAACGGGATAGAGAAATTCCGAAAGAAGGTTTCTGAAGCATAGTAGGCGTTTTCTTCTCTGAAAACTTTATCTCCGTAGGATACCACCGCATCACTGGGCATCATTTTGACAAAATCGGTCACCTCAGGAAAATTATCCATAAGAGCCGGGCCAATAGCCGCACAACCCGCTGCCCATTGGGTACTAAGCTCCCCTTTGTTGTAGCGATCCTGTTGTACCCGGTACAGGTTTTCCCTGTTGTCATGAAACTGATCATAGCTTCTTTCGTGCCGCACATAGAGTGTGATCAGCAGAAAACACGACATTCCTATGGCAAGCCCCATGATGTTGATAGTGGCAAAGGCCTTATTCTTGGACAGCGACCTCCATGAGGTAACAAGATAATTTTTAAGCATTGCTGTAGTATTTGAGTTTTGACTTAATTCTTCTGCTGATTTAAGGCGATAGCTTCTCATGAAGCGAACCACATCCAGGAAATAAAGTAACCTCGCCCTGTTTCTCCCCTGCCTTTCTATTCTTCGGTAAAACCATTCATGCAGATCACCCTGTACCTCTTCTATGTAATCTTTGGAACAGTACCATTCCAAAAACCAGTCGGCCCATTTCGGTGGTGATGGGTTTTTCATTACTGGAATTTAATTTTTGGCATCAGCCTCCAAAGACGGTTGCGTAATTCCTTTGATTCATTGAGGGCTGAATGGCCGGCAGCTGTAATTTTAAACAGTCTTTTCCTGCGCCCCCCTCTTTCCGTGGTAGCTCCTCCAAGTTCTGATCTTACAAATCCCTTTTTTTCCAACCGGTACAAAACATTGTGAACGGTGCTGATGGTAACACTCCTTTGGGCCTCATCCTCAATGACGGAGGCAATGGAAACTCCGTAGGCATCACCATCCAGAACGGCTACTGTCAGTAGGACCAGCTCTTCAAATTCTCCCAGATAGGTACCTTTCATGCTCCCGTTGGTCCGTTTGATCTCCGCATTTCATTCTTTTTTGTCAGACTAATATATATGTTTTGCTTTTGTCAGACAAATTAAACAGGGAAAGCGGACCTAAGTCCGCCTTCAACCAGAACCCGGTTGTCATTCAGGTATCTATTTTGAACTTTTGACCTGTCCATTGAAAAGAATACTTTACTCAACCTGAATGGTTACAGTTTTTTTACTTTAGCAATAGGCTGTACTTTCCTGATCTGACCAACCCAACGTAAAACACATCCCACACTGGCACGGGGTTTCTTAACCCCGTGCCTCCTCATATGCAGGTTCTCCGAACCTGCCAGATCCTCGTAATACAACCTTGCCCAGAGGGATTAAAGAGTGATATTTAATTTTGCTTATCAGGTTCAGAGAACCTGCGCCAGATGTGAACTTGCACCAGATGTGGACCTGCTGAAGGTACATTGTAGCAGATGCATAGCTATTCATATTTCAAGGTATCCGTAGGATTGATCCTTGAAGCCTTAAGAGCATTGTACGCCACGGTAATGGTACACACCAGGGCTGTAATGGCACCCGCAACCACGAAAGGACCGGCTTCAATACCTACCCGGTAGGCAAATGCACTGAGCCACTGGCTGAGCAACACATAGGAAACAGGTACGGCCAGAACAAAGGCAATAAGGATCAGGGGCATAAACTCCCTGGAAAGTAACAGGAGGATCTGAGGAGTGCTGATCCCAAGTACCTTTCTTACCCCTATTTCCTTTGTTCGCTGCTCTACACTGAACGTAGCCAAACCGAAAAGGCCAAGACAGGCTACCAGAATAGCGAGTCCTGAAAAGATGATAGTGACCTTACTTAGCTTCTGCTCCCCCAGATAGGAATCATTCAGTCGATCATCCAGAAAAAAATAGTCAAACGGACGGTCAGGCAGTACAGCATGCCACGCATTTTCAAGATCGGTGACGGCTTCCCAAAGGCGATCTCCATCTATCTTTACTGAAACATATTTTATGAAAAGGTCAAAGGCTCGGGGATGTGTATTCAACGGGAGCATCAGGGGCCCAATGGGATTGTGCTTTGAAACAAAATTATAATCCCTTACCACACCAATGACCCTGCCGATCAATCGCTTCCGGAAGTAGAAACGTTTGTTGATAGCTTCCTCCGCGCTACCCCATCCCATACTTTTGACCAGTGCTTCATTGACCACAAGGGCAAGGGAGTCATCCGTGACCACGGAGCGGTCATAGTCCCGGCCGGCCACCAGTTCAATATCCATGGTTTTTGTAAAATCATGCAATACAAAAAAACGAGGGAATGGTTTTGACCTTTCCATACCTTCAAACTGGTAATTACCTACCTGATGTTTTGCACCTACGATCTCCTCCACCGCAGTCATGGATCGTACAGATGTACTCTGCAGCGCGTTGTTCCGAAAGGTTTCATAGTACTCGCCCATGTTGGAACGGATCACCGGGATCATCAACACATTGCCCTGATCAAAGCCTACATCCTTGTTTTGCAGGTAGCCAAGCTGATCAATGGCTACGAACGTACCTGTGATCAGCATGATGGATATCATAAACTGAACGGTTACCAGAATTCTCCTGAAAGTCAGACCTCTGGTTTTAAGATGAGCATTTTTAAGTACCGATACTGTATTAAATGAAGACAATACAAACGCCGGATAAAACCCTGAGACAAGTCCTACCAGCAGGGTCAGAACGACCAGTCCCGTGATGAGGTTAGCTTCTGACAAAATGCCAATGTCCAGTGACCTCCCGGTCAGCAGATTGAACTCCGGCAGGATCAGAATGACTATGGCTACGGCAATGATCACTGCTACCGACGTAAGCAGTACGGACTCCAGTACAAACTGGTATATGAGCTGGATCTTTGCACTGCCCAGGGATTTTCTCACTCCTACCTCTTTAGCTCGCTTGTTGGCCCGGGCTGTACTGAGGTTGATGAAATTAATAGCCGCAATGATCAGCACAAAGAGAGCCACAGCGCCAAAAATGTAAACATTCTGAATATTGCCGTTGGCCTGGATCTCATAATCAAGCCGGGAGTAAAGATGAATATCCTTAAGCGGTTGTAATTCAAGCGTTACTTCATTGCTGATGAATTCAGGAAAATATTTCAGGACAAAATCCGGAAGCAGGGATTCCACGTCTTCCTTCAATGTATTTTCTTCCAGTACCACGTAGGTCCAGCACGGGTTCCAGTACCATGAGGTAGGGTATTGGCCATTATACCAGTACTTTATAGTGGAAAATGAAATGATAAAGTCGTACTGGAAATGGGCATTGTGTGGGGCATCTTCCAAAATACCGGTGACGAGCAGATTCTGTGTACCCTGAAATTCCAGGAACTTACCCATTGGATCTTCTTCATCAAAGTATTTTTTTGCCATGGAACGGGTGATCAGGACAGCGTTGGGAGCATCCAGGGCCGTTTTCCGGTTACCGGCTTCAAGCGTGAAATCAAAAACATCGAAAAATGTGGAATCCGCAAAGAACACCCTCGATTCATTGAAGGCTTTATCTGCCTCCCGGTTGGCGAGGGCGAGGTTAGGCGACTGGAAATTGAACAGTCTAACGGCATGCTTTATCTGCCCGGGAAAGTCATTGATAAGGGTAGGGCCGGTAGGGAAAGGCAGACTGGCAGAATGCTCTCCCACCCCTTCACTCTCAAAGTGCTCCACCACACGATAGGTCCTGTCTGCACTGGAATGAAATCCGTCATAGCTCAACTCATCCTGTATATACAGAAAAATAAGTATAAAGCAGGCCAGTCCTATTGACAGACCACTTACATTGAGTAGCGAGTAAACCCTTTGTCGCGTAAAAGTTCTGCGGGTGATCTTTATGTAGTTTTTCAGCATGGCAGTTTGATTTATATTTTGATCTTTCCTCTTTTTCAGCGCAAAGGGCCGGAACAGGTCCAGTACATCCAGAAGGAACCGTGCATCAGCATAAAATTTTGTGCCTGTTTTCCGCCTTTGCTCATACAGTTCGTAGAGATCTCCACGTAAAATCTCGACCTGATCTTCATGACAGAACCAGCCCAACAGCCAGTCAGGCCATTGTGGAGGACGATATTGGATATTGGGGTCATTCATTGGTCCAGCTTGGTGACGGTAGTCTATGGTAAAACATTGACCGCAGCTCGTACGACTGATCCAGGGCCCTTCTGCCGTAGGCTGTCATTGTGTAGAATCTTTTTCGTCTACCCCCTCGTTCCTTTGTTGCGCCACCTTCAAAAGATTCAACAAACCCCTTTTTTTCAAGCCTGTTCAGCGCTGAATGCAAAGCCCCAATGCTGGGATTCCTTCCGGTATGTTCCTTAAGCTCTTCTCTGATAGAGATGCTGTATGCGTCATCTCTTAACGATCCGATAATTAACAGCACCAGCTCTTCAAATTCACCAAGTTGTGTATGTTTCATAGTGCGGGTTTAGTAATAGTACGCATCACCGGCTAATTAGTTTCCTAAATGTATATCTAATTAGTGCAGGGCATGGAGCAAAGCGCATGGAGCATGGCGTAGTGATCCTTTACCACAAAGTTTTGGATTTGACCTGATTAAAGTTAATGAGAAACTAAAGACTAATGGAGCGTCCTGTCTTAGCTGTAAAAACAGAACCAGAAATTGCCCGTTTTAGACACGCCATGCCCTGTGCCCTATGCGCTATGCCCTAAGCACTCTCGTACTCGAGCATTTGCACTACAGCTTTTTCGATGCCCTCCGGATCAAAATTACATTCGGTGTGTAGCTGAAGCTGATCACCATGCTCTATGATATTGTCGGGAATGCCCAGGCGTTTGACTTGTGCCGCATAGCCGTTTTCAGCCATGAATTCAAGTATCGCACTGCCGAATCCGCCCATGATGCAGCCGTCTTCCACTGTGACGATCTTTCTGTAGCTGCCGAATACCTCATGCAGCATTTCTTCGTCGAGGGGTTTCACAAAGCGCATATCATAGTGTGCAGCCTCTATACCCTGCTCTTTTAATGTCTCACATGCTGTTACTGCATAATTGCCAATATGGCCGATGGTAAGAATGGCTACTTC
Source organism: Flammeovirgaceae bacterium BBD 1991-12 (assembly GCA_001657315.1). Lineage (GTDB taxonomy): Bacteria > Bacteroidota > Bacteroidia > Cytophagales > Cyclobacteriaceae > Fulvivirga. The sequence continues at coordinate 6,665 of LYSV01000096.1, forward strand.
TTCACCATCCCTGACCTTTCTGCCCTGGCCTATGGGTATTTCTTCCAAAGGAGTTCTCCATTCCGGCATCACACCCTGTCCGCGAGGGTAGCGGATACTGAAGGCCTTACCTTCCCGTGGCAGTTGTGCTGTGTACATGAGATTCCTTAGTTCCTGCTCATTCATAGGAGCAGACACGATCATATTCGGAATGCACCGCATGTAGGCAATATCATAGGCGCCATGATGAGTAGGTCCGTCAGCGCCTGCAAAACCTGCACGATCCAGACAAAAGATCACAGGCAGGTCCTGAATGCATACGTCATGGATCACCTGATCAAAGGCGCGCTGCATAAAGGTGCTGTAGATGTTGCAGAAGGGCACCAGCCCCTGCGTAGCAAGTCCGGCTGAAAAAGTGACAGCATGCTGCTCCGCTATACCTACATCAATGGCACGGTCAGGCATTTCCTTCATCATTATATTCAATGACGAACCGGACGGCATAGCCGGGGTGATCCCCATGATCTTATCATTTTCCTTTGCCAGCTCCACGATGGTATGGCCGAAGACATCCTGATACTTGGGAGGCTGAGGAGTGTCATTCACTTTTTTATGGATCTCTCCCGAAAGCTTGTCAAATTTGCCCGGAGCATGCCAGGTGGTTTTGTTGCCGTTTTCAGCAGGTCCATATCCCTTGCCCTTTACGGTAACACAGTGTAGTATCTTGGGGCCCTTGATATCTTTCAGGTCGTTCAGTACATGTACCAGATGATCAACATCATGGCCATCCACCGGTCCGAAATATCTCAGGTTCAGCGACTCGAACATATTGCTCTGGCTAAGCAGAAACGACTTGATGCTGTTTTCCACCTTAGCGATAATATCGCGGGCATGAGGACCAAACTTGCTCACTTTACCCAATATATTCCACACCTCGTCCTTCACCTTGTTATAGGTATGCGAGGTGGTAATGTCTGTTAAATAATCCTTAAGTGCTCCTACGTTGGGATCTATGGACATGCAGTTGTCATTCAGGATGATCAGCAGATTACTGTTGGAAACCCCTGCATGATTCATACCTTCAAAAGCCAGTCCGCCGGTCATGGCGCCATCACCGATCACTGCGATATGGTGCTTATCCTCTTCACCTTTATATTGGGAAGCCACGGCCATGCCTACGGCCGCGGAAATGGAAGTAGAGGAGTGCCCTACTCCAAAGGTGTCATATTCACTTTCCTTTCTTTTCGGGAAGCCGGAAAGTCCTTTATATACGCGATTGGTGTGGAAATCATCCCTGCGACCAGTCAGAATTTTATGCCCGTAAGCCTGGTGCCCTACGTCCCATACCAGCTGATCCTTTGGGGTATTGAACACATAATGCAACGCCACCGTGAGTTCTACAACTCCCAGGCTGGCCCCAAAGTGCCCCCCATAAACCGAGACATTATCCACGATAAAATGACGCAATTCATCGCATAACTCTACCAGTTGTGTTTGGTTCAGTTTTTTGAGATCAGCGGGGGAGTCTAGTTTGGAAAGGATTTTACCTGGCTGAATGAGCATGTTTAAAAAAATCTGTGGCCTATGATAGATAAACAACGTTCCAAGGTAAGTGTTTTATTTTGCTATTACAACCCCTTGAATAGCATGCAAAATTACACTTTTTTTCAGAAGGCAGGTAGTTTTAACTTTTAGAGCATATCTTTGGAGCGGATCTTGTGAGAAAGATGTAAATAGTCGAATATCTTGAGTTTTGAAATTAAACTTCCCCTCTTTGAAGGCCCTTTCGATCTGTTGCTGTTCTTTATAGAACGCGACGAATTGGATATTCACGATATTCCCATTTCCAGGATCACCGATGACTTTCTTGACTACCTGCAACGGCTGGAGGAAATGAACATAGAGGTAGCCAGCGAATTCATTCTGGTAGCTGCTACCCTTATGCGCATCAAATCAAAAATGCTTCTGCCCAGGCCTCAGCTTGATGAAGAGGGCAATGAAATAGATCCAAGGGAAGAGTTGGTGAAGCACCTGCTGGAGTATAAGAAGTACAAATCCGTACTGGCTCAGCTTCAGGAAATGGAAGAGGCGCAGATCGACCGGGAAAAGCGTGGTAATATCACCAAAGAGATCAAATTGCTGGCAGAGAGCGTGAATGTGGAGTCTGAGCTACAGGATGTAGATCTGTATAAACTGCTTAGGGTGTTCCAGAGGGTGATGGAGCGCTATGAAATTGAAAAAAACAAACCCCGGCATGAGGTAGTGCAGTATCCCTACACGATCGCCGGACAGCGTAACTTTCTCATCGAAGAGCTTTCGGCAAAGCCACGTTTATCATTTACGGAGATTATAGAACAGGAACCTTCCAAGATTGCGGTTATCTTTAATTTTCTTGCCATTCTCGAATTGCTGCAACTACGGCTCATCACGATGCACCTGGGTATGGGATTCAATAATTTCTGGATCGAAAAACTGGAGGAAGTTTCTGCGGAGTAGATGAATCTCAACACCCAGAAAATACTCAGGACCCTTAATCCGAATAAGGTTTGGCTACCTGCGGCCATTAGTTTAGGCTTTGTAGCGTACATGATCCTCTCGGACGAGGACTTTACGCCGCAAAAGCTCAATCTCATTTTTGAGGCCAGCTACCTGCCCATAGTGCTGGCCTTTTTTGTGCTGTTACTTAAAGAGCTGGCCTACATTTATCGTATAAGAGTGCTTACCAACAAAGACCTGAGCTGGACGAGCAGCGTGTATGTGATCATGCTGTGGGAATTTGCCTCTGCCGTGACCCCTTCCGTGGTAGGAGGAACTGCCGTGGCGGTATTTATACTCTTAAAGGAAAAGATAAATCTAGGCAAATCTGTGGCCTACGTCACATTGACTGCTATTCTGGATAATCTCTTTTTTGTAGTTACCGCGCCGCTGGTGGTGCTTTTCATCGGCCTGGATATATTTCCCGAAAGCGTAGGTACGGTAAGAGGGATCTTCATTTCCAGTTACAGCCTGATCGCGCTGTACACTTCCATCATGGCGCTGGCATTGTTCTGGAAACCCCGGCTGTTCAAATGGCTGCTGATCAGAATCACTTCCATCCGTTTTCTCAGGAGATGGCGCTACTCCGCATATCAGCATGGCAACGAGGTCATGTGGGCCTCGTCACTTATAAAAGGCAAAAAGAAACGCTACTGGGGCCAGATAATTCTGGCTACTATTGCGGCATGGGTCTGCCGGTATGTCATCCTCAACTTTCTCGTAGCTGCCTACAACGGCGATCTCTCCCTGCCGGATCATCTGATCATACTAGGAAAGCATCTCATATTGTGGATCGTTATGCTGCTGTCCCCTACTCCCGGAAGCAGCGGTACGGCAGAGCATTTTTTCATGCAGTTCTTTGCTGAATATCTTAATGATTTTACACTCGGCACGACCCTGCTCTGGAGACTGATCACCTACTATCCCTACCTGATCATTGGAGCGTTGGTATTGCCCACCTGGATCAAGCGTGTTTTTTATGTGAAGAAAGGGTAATCTGGTTGCTGGTCTCTGGTGGCTGGTTGAATGGCGTGGAGCATGGCGCATAGGGCATGGAGTAACTGCGCTTGGAACTTCCTGGTATGTTACAAATCTGAACTCGTTAAGAATATTCAAATAAGCTCCATAGCGATCGAAACAAAATCTTCTCGTCATCGCAATGACGAGAAACGATAATTTTACTTTTGTTGTCCCGAGTCACAATATCTCACAGTAGTAATTCAGGTTATTGGCAATTATTATGGACCACAAAAGACCAGCATCCAGCAAACCAGTGACAAGCAACCAGCCACAAGGTAACCGACCGGCATTGTTAACTTTGTATGAACAAAATAATATATTGTACTATCCCGTTTTGTGAAGTTTTATTTCAAAGGCGGGGAATATCTCCATTGTAAAGTGATACTTTAAGACTATCATCCAAATTACTTTTTATCCATGATTTTTTGTAATGGAACGTATTGGTAAAGCAATGTTAACAACCTTGCATTATTTCAGGGTCTCAGATAACAATTTATTGCCAAACCCTTGACCCTTCCATAACTACCCGGGATATACAACCTGCTACCTTTGCGGCGAACAAAATGACGAAGCCTTTATGGGTTCACCATTTTTAGTCATGAATTTGAAAACTCATTTTTTGGCCGTGCTCTTAATAGTTTTGAGCATAGCCGCGCAAGCAACGGGAAAAGAAAAGGAAAAAGACGCAAAGCGGTCCTCAGTGCGGGTGGTGAAACACTCGGAAACCTGCAAGCTTATTTATGTGAAAAAGCTGCAGGCGAAGGTCGGTGTCAAAATATTTGATGACGCAGGGAGACTGGTGTTTTCTGAGCGCATCATTAACCGGGAAGGTTTTATCCGACCTTACAACTTCGGTCAGCTCAGCCATGGCGAGTACACTATAGTGATCACTGACGGTGATGAAAAGATCATCGAGAAAGTGAATCATGGATCTGCAGCCTCAGCCGAAGGCAAACCTGTATTGCAACTTATAAAAATGAATGAGATGCCTGACAGGGATAAGGTGTATCATCTGACCATTGTGAATCAGGGATCAGCTGTGGCCAGCATCAGTATTATGAACAACGAAAACGAGGTGATCTTCTCAAAGAACGAACAACTGGAAGGAAACTACGCACAATTGTACAACCTGACAGAGTTGAAAAACGGGGTGCGATTTGAAGTGACCCTCAGAAATGAAACTGTAACTTTTGATCTCTAACAGGGATCTTTTTTCAAAACCCGGGGGCTGTCTCAAAAGGTAGCCCCTTTTTTCTCAAAATCCTGTTGTATTTCCGTATTTACTCCATGTATTTCTCTGTGAGTGAAGCGCTTTTTTAACTATTCGACTTTTGAGACGCCCCCGGGTTTTTAAGGCTCAAAAAATGATGATGAAGCCCAACTATCCGAGGCAGGATCATTTCCTGATCATCATTTTGAATGATGAAATCCGACCTTCTGATCCTTTCATCTTCACTCAACTGCTTATCTATAATAGCTTCAACCTCCTCACGTTTTCTGAAAGGATCTCTTTTCAGCACTCTTCGGATCCTGACCTCAACAGGAGCAGACACATTTATAATATAATCAAGGGCTTTGTAGGAGCCTGACTCAAACATGAGCGCTGCTTCCTTGATCACATAAGACTTATCCTTTTTTCCGGACACCCATTGGGCATAATCCTTTCCCACTGCCGGGTGTACAAGAGCGTTCAGCTTTTTAAGCTCAACTTCATTATCAAAAACGCGGCCGGCAAGATATGCCCTGTTGATCTGCCCATCCGTCTGGAACGCCTCATCACCGAAGGTCTCCTTTATCCTGCGTTTCAGAGGTTCGTCATTATTCATCAACCACCTTGCCTGGTGGTCTGCGTTGTAAACCGGGACACTCAAGACAGAGAAAATCCGGCAGACCAGGCTTTTACCTGATCCAATACCACCTGTGACCCCGATCTGAAGGGGTCTATTCATTAAAAATAACCTTGATCCGTGTGGTATCCAACACTACATCCTGTACCAGATCAGGAACTTTTACAAGCTCCGGGGCAATAGTGGAGTCAGTATTCATTCTCTCAAAATCCACCAGCACTTCGAAGGTTTCTGCGCGTACGGAAGCCGCCCAGTCAGAAGGTATAACATAATTCACCAGCACAGTAAGAGGATCGACGTCCGCATTTTCAGGAAGGTTTAAGGGGATCAAAGGAACGGATACCCTGGAAAGGATGAACTCGGCTGCCTCAAAAGTCACATTTACAGTGGGAGGATTTCTTTTAAGCAATCCTGATTTAGGGTGATCAATGGCAATGGGGACGATCTCACTATAGTCCTCGTCAATTTCATCCTGGGGAATACGCACGAGCAGTGTATCCGGCAATGCCTCGATCACCGATGAAGGCCCGGATATACGCGTGGTATCCGGCAGAAAGCCTATGGCTGAGGTGATGCGATAATTCTCCTCCATGGAAATGGAGGAGCTGTCAATTTTCATATGGTAAAGCTTGTCCTCCCGGCGGTCTATATTGATGACCAGCGTGTCTGTGATCACGAAGTTAAGATCGAAATCGTTGAGCTGATCGGCTATATAACCCGGCACTGCCGCCCCACTTATCTTTTTGATCTCTGCAGGATTTTCCAGCGGAATACGAATTGGAGTAACTTTTATCCCAAGATTGTTCCTAAGCAGGTTCCATCCCAGCCCATTGACATTCAGTTGGATATCCTCAGGCAGATTATCCACGGCAATATACCTGTCCTTGTCGTACAGGAACTCCAGCGGGTACCTGACCGTGGCGGAATAGCTTTCATTCAGCGAGTTGAGGAACCAAAAGGTAGTGGCGGCTACAACGCACAGGGCGATGACCCGGAAGCGGTGGCTTTTTACCGGCCTTACCTTCGCCAAATTCACTATTTCATTGATCCTGCTCAAGATTTTTTCTCTTTCACCGGCGCGGGCCTGGAGGCTTCCAGTGAAACGGAGCTTTTTTGTATTTTGATCTTTACACCTTTATCTATTTCAATGGAGAGGGTATCGTCTTCCACTGTCAGCACCTTGCCGTGGATACCACCGATGGTGACCACCTGATCCCCCCTTTTGATTTCCTCAATGAACTTTTTCTGGTCCTTTTGCTTCTTTTGTTGCGGACGTATCATGAAGAAGTAAAATACCAGCGCTACACCGCCGAAGAGTATCAATGACGAAAGGCCACTGCCATCTCCGGAGGCCTGCAATAAGATTGATCTGAACATTATCCAAGAGTTAAATTTCCTGCAAAATACGCCAATAAAAACAAAACATCCCAACCCCCGAAAGGATTGGGATGTACATCCATAAGTTTAAATATCCTGCTTATTTTACCGGACCTGCTGAAGTATCATCACCGGAAGCGGCTGGAGTAACCATGGCCTTTATTCTTAATGTAGTAGTTTTTGGCCATGTATTGGCGGTAACGGTAACCGTCTTGTTTTGCATGTTGGGCTTACCTTTACTGTTGAATTTAACCAGCATCTCTCCGATCTCACCTACACCAATAGGCTCTTTGGGAGGGTTGGGAACAGTACAGCCACATGATCCTCTGGCGCTTTGGATGATCAAAGGCGCTTCTCCTATGTTTTTGAACTTAAACACGTGCTCTACTTCATCTCCTTCATTGATAGTACCGAAGTCGAATTCCGTTTCTTCAAACTCAAACACAGGAAGAGGTCCTTCCGGTTTGGTTTCGGGCTCAGCAGTAGGAGTAGCTGTGGCAGGGGAAGCAGGGCTTCCTCCCTCTATTTCCGCCAGCCGGCTTTCCAACTCTGCAATTCTCTTTTCGGCATCTTTATTACCGCATGCAGCGGCAACGAGAGCCAGTAATCCAACGAATAACGATAATCTTAATCCTCTCATTTTACATATAGTTTTTAACTAGATCTTTATGCTTAATTAATGGTATTCACAATGATCATATTGTAGAACAAAATGACCGTGAAATGGTTTCCTACTCCTTGTCGCTGCCCTTGATATGGCTGATCAGCTCATCCACATCCTCCAGCAGGCGCTCCGCTTTTTCCTTTGCGTCATTGACCACCTGCTCACCATGACTCCGGGCTTCACTCAGCGCCCCATCCTTCTCAGAGATAAGGTCCTGAACAAGATCCTCCAGCATTTTCTTATACTTATCCAGCCGGTAGGTTAGTTTGTCCCGGGTGTTGGACCCTTTATCAGGAGCATACAAAATACCAAGCACTGCACCTGTGGCAGCACCCACGAGAAAAGCCAAAAAAGTGTTTCCTGATTTACTCATATTTATTTATTGTCTATTAATCCTCTGCCGCTTTTCTTTATATCACCTGAGGTCAAAAGCTCTTCGGCAATTACATCCAGCACTCCATTGATAAACAGCTTGCTTTTGGGTGTGCTGTACTTTTTAGCGACCTCAATATATTCATTAATCGTCACTTTTACCGGAATACTGGGGAAATTAATCATTTCTCCAATGGCCATTTCCAGAATGATCTTATCCGTAGCAGCTATCCTGTCAATCTCCCAATTCTTGGTTTTACGGGCAATCAGCTCCTCGTATTTTGACTCTACCTGAAGGGTATGGTCAAACAGTTTTGTAAAGAACGTTTTGTCATCCTCCCAGTTGTAGGACAACGCCTGAAGTTCAAAGTCACCCTCCTCGTCCTCCTCCATACCCTTGATGGTTTTGGTGGTAAGGCTTTTTATAATATCCCTGTCTTCACTCCAGTTAAGGTCATTCTCCTCCATGAACTTGTCTATCACATCGCTTTTAAAGATGATGCCTTTTACAATGTGAAGGAGAATCTCCTTGTCATCTTTAAACGTGGGCTGCTTCCTGCTCAGATACTCCTGGTACTTTTCATCTGACCGTACCTCTTTAAACCACTGTCGTACTTCGCTCTGATACTGCGCCCAGTTTAAATTTTTCCGTAAGCTAGTGTTTTCAAGGGATTTGTTGAGTTTAACAGACCCGATTAACAAATTTTTAACAAAATTTGAGTGATCCCGTTTTGTATCCTGCTCAGCCAGGGTGTGAAAGTCCAGCAGCAGGTTCAACAAAAGGATATACCGGTCATAGATCTTTTCCGCTTCCGTGACCATATTCTTTTTAAAGGCATTGATGTCCTTCCGGTTATTTTGATGATAGTCCCGGATAGCGGTCCCTGCCACATCGTTTATTTTGGTCTCTGACCCGGATGAACCATTAAAATCATCCTCCACGTAGTGGTCACGAAACAGTTTGAGGGTTTCCTGGGCCTGTTTTTTCAGCAAGTCCTTGTCCTGGTACTCCATGGAGTTGAGGTCAGGTTCGAAGCACTCACGAATGAAGGCTTTGGCGAGCTCGTAGTTGGCATCTCTGCTCTGGCGCAAGGCGAACATGGTCTGCATGGCCTTGATCCTTAAAGTTCGGCGATTGAGCATTTAATTATTTGAAGGAACGATATATTGATGTTTTAGAATCCGGCGTTGAATGTCGCCGCAAAATTAGTCAATAATACCGATCAGAAGAAAGTGGATTTTCACAAAAAATCGAAAATACGCGACCTATCGTGATAGTTTTATTCTGCCGACATCCTCTATTCGCTTCTCAGCAAGCCTGATGGCCGCTTCCTGAGAGGAGATGCTCTCCTCATCGGCCACTTTGAGGATGTCCAGACAGGTGTCGTATATTTTTTCTGCGGTTTCGTAGGTCCTCTCCCTGTTATAGGATCCGAGATATTCCTCATATACGTTGATCAATCCACCGGCGTTGATAAGAAAATCCGGCGCATAGGTTATGCCTTTATCCATAAGCATGTAACCATGCTTCTCCTCCTCAGCAAGTTGATTGTTTGCAGCTCCGGCTATGATCTGACACTTCAAACGAGGTATGGTAAGGTCATTCAGCGTAGCTCCAAGGGCACATGGAGCATAAATATCCATATCCAGATCATAGATGTCGTCCATTCCCAATACGCTCGCCCCGGTCCTGGAAGCCACAGCCTTAAGCTTGTCCTCTGCTATATCGGTGATGAATACGTTGGCTCCTTCTTTGGTTAGACGCTCAACAAGGTACATCCCTACCTGACCGACACCCTGTACGCCTATTTTTTTTCCTTCCAGGCTATCGCTGCCGTATACCTTTTTGGCCGTAGCCTTCATTCCCAGGTAGGTACCATAGGCAGTCACCGGTGAGGGGTCGCCTCCGCCGCCCATATTTTCGGGCAGCCCGGTCACGTATTTCGTCTCCATGCCTATATACTTCATATCCCGGGTTTTCATATTCACATCTTCGGCGGTCCAGTATTTTCCACCCAGACTGTCTATGAACTTGCCAAATCTGCGTAAAAAAGCTTCTGTCTTCATGGTACTGGCATCGCCAAGGATCACGGCCTTGCCACCCCCCAGATTAAGTCCGGTGATGGCTGCCTTGTAGGTCATACCTCTCGATAGCCGCAGTACATCGGTGATCGCCTCCTGATCGGAACTGTAATTCCACATCCGCGTGCCGCCTACGGCAGGGCCCAGCACAGTATTATGGATACCAATAATAGCCTTTAGCCCGGTTGCCTCATCGTTGCAAAATACTACCTGCTCATGGCCCAGGTCGGCTATCTGGCCAAACACGGAGTTATCCTCCACTCTTTCCAATTCATTTAGTTCCATCATATCGCTTCTTAAGGTAAAATAGTTTTGTAGTTTTGGGCGATCCTTAAAAACAGAGCTTACAGTTTCAGTCGCGCAAAAGTAGGATATTTTTGATATTATTTCAAAACCGAAATCGTTTGCGGTGAACTTCCAGAGGGTTTTGACGTTGTAAAGAATATTGAACAGATCCAGAGACATCACAGACCGGCCTGAGCCTTACCTGCTAGATACGGAATGAAGGAACTTAGTTACCTCAACAAGTATTTGATCAAGTATAAATACCACCTCATGCTGGGGCTGGTGTTTGTGATCATATCCAATATTTTTCAGATCATCCCCGCTCCGGTGGTGCGTTATGCCATCAATCTGGTGACGGATAATATTGCCGTTTATCAGTCTTTCCAGGAGCTCGGTGTACAAGAGAATGTTTATGGTATTTTTACGGGTAGCATTCTTGTTTATGCGGTGATCATCCTGTTAATGGCCCTGATGCGGGGGCTGTTCTTATTCATGGTACGTCAGACCATTATTGTCATGTCACGGCTGGTGGAGTTTGACCTGAAGAACGAGATCTACGCTCATTATCAGTCCCTGCCGCTTAGCTTCTACAGAAAGAACAACACCGGCGACCTGCTGAACAGAATATCCGAGGATGTGAGCAAGGTACGCATGTATCTGGGGCCATCCATTATGTATGGTCTCAATATGATCACGCTCTTTGCACTGCTCATACCGTACATGCTGTCGATCAATGTTACACTGACCCTTTATGCCCTTATCCCGCTACCTGTTTTGTCTATCAGCATTTATTATGTCAACAATATCATCAACAAACGGTCGGAAGAGATCCAGATCAGCCAGTCAGGGCTTTCCACCTTCGTGCAGGAGGCTTTTTCCGGCATCAGGGTACTGAAATCCTTTACACGTGAGGAGGATTCTAACCATCAGTTTGCCAAAAAAAGTGATGAATACAAGCATAAGTCGCTTAGGCTCACAAGGGTACAGGCCCTGTTTTATCCCCTCATCCTTGGGCTGATCGGCCTGAGTACCATCCTCACTGTATATGCAGGCAGCGCTCAGGTGCTGAACGGAACCCTTACGTTTGGGAACATTGCAGAATTCATCATTTATGTAAACATGCTCACATGGCCTGTGACCTCCCTGGGATGGATCAGCAGTATCACACAGCGGGCCGCTGCGTCACAGAAAAGGATCAATGAATTCCTCAAGACCAGCAATGATATTCTCAGCACCCAGGAGCGAAAAGCCGAGCTCGAAGGGAGTATTCAGTTTGAGCATGTCGGCTTCACTTATCCTGATTCCGGTATTGTAGCGCTGAAGGATATTTCATTTGAAGTGAGCCCCGGGGAGGCTCTGGCGATCATTGGCACCACCGGCTCCGGAAAAAGTACCATTGCCAATGTAATTACCCGGATGTATGATGTCACTTCAGGCAGGGTCTGCATCGATCACAGGGAAATTCAGGAGTACAATGTGATAAGCCTGAGAAGCCAGATGGGGTATGTACCACAGGATGTATTTCTTTTCAGCGACACCATTTACAATAACATAGCTTTTGGCTCCGATGATGCCACGGAGGAAAAGGTGATACAGGCTGCCCGGGAAGCGGATGTGTATGATAACATTGTGGAATTTCCTGACGGCTTCGGCACAAAGCTGGGAGAACGCGGCATTACCCTTTCAGGCGGGCAGAAACAGCGCGTATCCATAGCAAGGGCGATATGCCGCAATCCTAAAATACTCATCCTGGACGATGCCCTGTCAGCCGTGGACACCAAAACGGAAAATGCTATTCTCAACAGCCTGAAGAAGATCATGGAGGGGCGCACTACCGTTATCATCTCTCACCGGGTCTCATCTGCCAAGCTTGCCGACAAGATCATTGTACTCGATGACGGAATAGTGGTAGAGCAGGGCACCAATGAATCACTGCTTGCCAAAAACGGAATTTATAAAGAGCTTTACGACAAACAAATGATGGCCGAGGAAACCCTCGAAGAGTAAAGTGCAATGGCCGCCAAAAAGAAGAAAAGAAATATAGACTGGCTGAATCACTTTGTAGGTTTCGTAGGTGTTTTGGCCGGAGTAATGATCGCTTTTGGTCTGAACAACTGGAACGAATCCCGGAAAGAGGAGCGCACGATCCAGGCGGTGCTGGTAAACATTGAGGACGAACTGAAACGGAACAGCGACCGGCTGGACACTGCCTATATGGAGAACAAGGCCATACATGACGTGCTTCAGGGATTTCTGGCTTTGGTGGACGACAGTATGGAACCCAATGCACCGGCGGACTCTTTAAAACAATTCCATTTGAGGCACCCTGAGTTCATTTCCGAAGATTTTGAAAGTATTTCCTTTTCCTTTGAGCTGTTCCAGCTTTCTGATGTAGCATGGCGAACGGCGGAAAGGACCAATATTCTCTCCTCCATGGACTATGATCTGGTGCATGACCTTGCTTTTATCTATGACTTCCAGAGCAAGCTGGACCGGTTTGACGAAAGGATTGCCGATGAGATATCGAACATATGGTCGTCCTCTACAAAACGTGACTGGAGACGAATGCTAAAGAATGTCAACACGGCACTGGTATTTGCAGAAGTGGTGAAAGAGCGATATGATCAGCTTCTGGAAGAGATCAATCACTACAAGGAGTAAAAAAGGATAATGAGTTTTCGGTCACTTTCGTAGACCTCATATGAAACATTGGTTTCGATCTGTATTTCCCTTTCTGCTGCAAACTCAAGTGCCTGGTCCTTTACCTCGTCCGGCCGGGGCATGACAAAGTTGTGGGCACTCAATTCTGCCTTCACGTACTTTCCTTTGGGAAGTTCCACTACGGATAGCCCTTCTTCAAGCTCGGGAGGACTCTGATCCTGCACCACGCCAATGAACTGTTTTATCCTGTTCCCCTTATCCTCTGTCTTGTAGTTGATCACGATCAGGTACCTGCCCTCGGCAACTGCATGGTCACGCGATCTTACAAAGAGCTCCTCCAGTTTGGGATCGTTGGGATGCCCTTCAAAATGCTCTCCGATGGCCCAGTGCTGACTACGCTCCGTTATGGAAAGCTGCACAGGCGCTCCACCACCCAGCCGGTAATACACGATGACCGCGACCAGCACCACCACAGAAAAGGTTATAAGGCTGTATTTTTTCATTCAGAAGGCGTATCTCACCCCTACAGCGCCAAAAATACGCAGTTTCAGAGGTTGATCCACCAGTTCCGCCAGCAAACTGACCTCACCAAAACCTACAATGGGGTAGTCCTGCAGCTCATATTCCACCCCCAGAATACCCTCCGGACCCAGATCGAAATTGGTGCGGGTATCGGAGAGCAGCTGGCTGCTTTCGTTAAAATAGCTGTAATCCAGGCTGGACAGCCTGAGGTGAGCGCCCAGGCCCCAGTACCAGTCCAGGCGACCTTCTACATTGGCCGGGAAGGCCGTATGCACCAGGTACCTACCCTGTGCGGCAAAGGTGTACTCCACGTCATGATCTGCATAGCGGAAGTCATCGAAATCATTGATGGCGTCGAATTTATCCTCATAATAGGCCCCATGACGGTTACGTGAAGTGGAGCCCACGGTAAACTCCAGAGCATTCCGGTTGTTGCCATACATTTTATAGGAAAACCCCAGTGGGTCACCTATCCTGAGGCCAATGCCCTGATCATAGCGCTGGGCAAAGGAAAACAGAGAAACACAGGTAAAGCCAAACAGACAAAGGGATGTCTTTATATTCAGGGTCATGGTATTGTTTAATGCAATGTTAACGAGAGTTGGGTATAAATCGGTGTGTATCAGGGATAAAAAAGTTTGCGGAAAGAGTGTTTAATCCGTTGAGGTGCAGTGGAGTGCAGATCTACTTCCCAGCCATGAAAGGCAGCCATTGCAGCAAAACATATTTCTCTTTGCCATTTTCCTTCTTTGTCATAAATCCGTATTCAACAGAGTGGGAATCAGGAAAAAAGTGACTCCTCATACTTTGAGGCATAGTTTTGCTACACATTTGCTGGAAGAGGGTGTAGCTTTGCGCTATATTCAAACCTTGCCGGGTCACAGCTCGAGTAAAACCACGGAAATTAACACGCATGTCGCGGTGACCAATTTTAAATCTATACGGAATCCACTAGATTTATAGAAAAAAGATACAGTTCAAATAAAGTATACTGTGTACTTAACTGAATTGTTGGCAACAATTTGAACGCAACTTTTTGAATGATTATGCATCCTATTTTAAAAAGACAAAATTAAATAATGATGAAAAAACAAATTTTGCTTTTGACGATTCCTGTATTATTATTCTCTTGTTCCAGTGATGATGATAACCAATCTCAAACTATTGAAATGAGAATTAATCATTTTCAGAATACAGGAATTGCCGTAGGTCCTGTTTTAACTTTACTTATACAGAAAGGAGATGACATTGGAACTGACAACTGGACTAAATTCTACTCAAATATTGAAGGATTTAATTATGTTCCTGGTACTATCTACAACTTATCTGTAAAGGCAGAACCAATTGACAACCCTCCTGCTGACGGAAGTTCTATAAAATATACTCTTATAGAAGTTAAAGCAACTCAAGAAGTTGATAACGAAACTCTTTTTGATATAGATTTAAAAATAAACGGAGAAAATTTTGTAACGACCGACACTGGTTTAGAACTGCTTAACCAAATAAATATTGACTGTAACAATCTTTGCGATGAGTTAGAAACGATATTGCAGAATCAAGATTTTGTAGTCGGAACCTTTAAAAGGGTTTCCAATAATGAAATACAATTAATGGAACTTGAATAGGAAACTGTTGCCAATAATGGTAACCGTTGCACATCCTCTAAAAAGTAAAGTTTGGCAATTACTGTAGGCTGTTCTAAGGGTTTATTATGATTGACTCAGCTATGAAACATGGGATATTTTGCGGCCTTACAACCGATACTATTAAGCGCAATTTGATCAAAAAAGTGTGAAGAGATTTGTTTCACCCCTTTACTCATACTTTCGATGCGATTCCGGGTAAATTTCAGATATTTTTTGATGTTGTAAGCCACTGCCACCATCAACATGACTTTTTTTGGCTTGTCGTATGCCTATGGTGTTTATCTTACTTAACCCCATAAACCGGGTGAGCGTACCAAATAAAGGTTCTACGGTGCTCTGCCGTTTGCCTTTCATGTATTTACCTTGTTTACTGTTCACCCGAGCTATCGCTCTATCGTATTCTTCTTTATAACAGGTAATGGTTATACGCCTTTCAGGAGCTTTACCGATACACTGTGCCTTTATTGGGCAGTCTTTACAATCACCCGGTTTGGTCAGGTAGAGTCGTTTTCTATTAAAGTTCTTCTTCCCGGTGATGTTCTTACGGCAGATTACTTCTTGTTTTGACTACATACCCAATAGTCACCTTCTTTATGATAAGTAAACCCCTCTGGTCCACCTTTGTAAGTGCCATGAGCAGGTATATAGGAGGTAATATATTCATTCTCCGGAAAAGCATAATTCTCCCCACTACTGTAACCTGCATCGGCCAACAGGCTATCCCAATACAGCCCTTCCCTTTTTAATCGTGGTTTAAGTTTTTTTACTACCTCCCGTAAACATTGATTGTCTTTTAAATCCGCATAACTTGCTTCAATATGGCTAATGACATGGTGAGAGGTATCCACTGCCAATTGACTTTGATAGTTCAGTTTTCTTGCTTTACCGGGCTTCACACTGATACGGGCATCCGGGTCGGTGGGACTGTAATGCGTCTTGTTAGAGGTATACTTTGTATTCTTATTGTTGGCTCCTACACGTTGGTCCTGATCCTGACTCCATTTCTTGTTGCGACTCTTAATCTCTTTTAACCCGCGATCGCTGGCGGTTATGGTTTGTTGGTTAATGGAAGCCTTATTCCCTTTGGCTTTCCGATAGGTGGTTTTATCCATCTGACTGATGTGACGTAGCTTAGCCAGATGATCGGTCAACTCTGATTGAGGCACTTTTAACTCCAAACTGTCCATGCTGGCATTGGCTTTTACCGGAACAGAGTCTATGACCTGTGTGGTGCCTCCTACCATCCCTTTCTCCACACAAATTGAAAAAATGCTCAAAGACAGATTCGAAGACTGCTTCGGGAAACAACTGACGAGTGCGACTAACCGTACTATGCCAGGGTAGTTCTTCATCGATATCATACTCCAAAAAGTAGAGTATGTCCAATCGCATGCTACAATGGTCCATCAGCTTACGGTCGCTAATGATGTTCTCCGGATAACCGACCAGGCAGAGTTTAAAAAACACGACAGGGTCTGGTGACTTCTGGCCACAGGAACCATAATAGCAGCGTGTTTCTTTGTAAAGATAACGCAGGTCCAATTGGTCCTTAAGTCTGCGATAGAAGCTGTTTAACGGTACTCTGTCGGCCAGTTGAAAGGAAGTAAACAGCTTGGGTTGATAGTGTTTCTTTCCTTGCAAGGGTTTCTTTTAAGAAAATGCTTTTGACCCTGTAATGCCAGGTAAATCTTGTTTATATTAGGGTTGTGCAGCAGGCACAAGGTACAAGTGGCATTAAAACGACCATTTATACGAGACGTTATCAAATGTAAAATTAGTAAAATGAAAGAATTACTAGAATTCATGTTGAAAGACATGGATAATGCAAATGAACTATTTAAGCCTACAAATTTCTGGACAAACGGAATCAAATGGATATTAAATGATCTAAAGAATGATGAAGACCTTTCAAAGTTTAGACAGCATAAGTCGTCAACTTCAATGTATGTGCCAATTTATGAACACAGTTTATATAAAAAACATAAAAAAATTATTAATAAAATTTTTAGAGTTAAATACGATAACAAACCTAAACCAGAAATAGAAGGTTTTTTCGGAACCTTAAGCGGATATAATAAAGCTAAGAGTGATTATCGTGTTTTTTTAGCTACTGATAAAGATGTTCATCCTAAAGTATCCAGTGTTAGTGAAAGTAATGTTGGAAACCCTACTGATTATTATAATTTCGATTCGAAAAATTATAGTTGTAGTTTTTTAAACTATCTATTAGGGATTAATTTTCTGAAAAATAATGTGGAAACAAAAAATTTGAAATCCGTATTTGAAATAGGTGGAGGGTATGGTACATTAGGTGAGATACTGCTAAAATCAGATGAAAATATTTTTTATTTAAATGTTGATATTCCTCCTGTATCCGCTGTTTCAACTTATTATTTGTCAGAAGTTTTCGGAGAAGAGAATATACTTTCTTACAATGATAGCAGAGTTATGGAAATAATAGATATTGATGAAATAAAGAAAAAATATAAAGCTGCGGTATTATGCCCTTGGCAACTGCCAAAGTTAAAAGGGAGTTTCGATCTTTTTGTTAATTTTATGTCGTTTCAAGAGATGGAGCCACATATTGTGAAAAATTATATATCAATTGCAGAAAAACATACGAATTCTTATGTCCTATTAAGAAACAGTAAACATGGTAAAAGAATTGCCTCTAATGAAAATAGTATCGGAGTTATAAATCCATTAGAAACAAATACTATGCTTGAGATGTTTAATGATTTCTCATTAGTAAAGAGCGATTATACAGTTTATGGACAATACTCAAAGAATTTTAAGTCTGAGATTTTATGCTTAAAAAAGAATATTTGATAATCGAATAAACGGCTGTGAGCTATAAGCCCACGGTGCGCCTCTTTTCACATTCGCAGAGTCCTGTGGATCCACAGGACTCTGTGAGGAACCCTACGGGCACACCACTCCCGATAGCTATCCATAGCCGTTAACTTAAGTTTAAAAAGACATCATAGATTAGCTGGCAGTGGGTTTTCTTTTGCTTCCTTTGTTCAAT
>LYSV01000097.1 GCA_001657315.1 Flammeovirgaceae bacterium BBD 1991-12
CGGACTCATGATCCCAGGGCGGAAAAGCAGTATTACATTCAGGGCAAACCAGAGACCGGCCTTGGTTTTCCCAGATGTCTTCACTCTTTCCTCATACAATTCCAGCAGATCTCCCTCCACAAAAGGGTGCAGGTCGGGGTGGCAGAACCACCGGAAAAAACGCAGAAAGAGTTTGGGAGGAACGTATTTCATTTTGGAATTAACTTGAATATTTCACATCCCATGCCACCTTCGGAATCGCATCCCAAAGTTCATTACGGGTACTTCTGACATATTCCAACGCTCTTTTGCCATGCGCCGTGATCTCAAAATAGCGCTTGGGCCTACCGGCTCGCTCTTGGGTGGACTCTCCTGCCCGCGATATAAGATATCCTTTGTTTTCAAGTCGTTTCAGGGCAGACTGCAGTGCTCCCACACTCACCTTTCGGGAGAGCCGGGTTTCAATTTCCTTTTTTATGGATACCCCGTATGCCTCGCCATAAAGTACCCCCACGGTAAGCATGACCACTTCTTCGAATTCTCCCAGTTGATATTTTTTCATTTACCAGAGATTTAATCCATTATGATACAGTACAGGCTAACACACATTTTATGACCCTTTATGCACGAACAGATAGTACTACCCATGGAAGAGCAGGTACATTCTGCCCTTTTCCGTTATTTGATAAAACCTTTGTGGCCTTTCTTTTTCCGTAGCTGAATGTTCCATAGTTATTGATCGCAGATAACTCTTTCGAATCAGCTTCATAAGGGCAACGTAGAGCTTCGCCAGACTAATTTTCATGGAAAACTCTTTTTCAAGTTCCCTTTTGGTACATAATGCCCCCACATTTCCATTCAATATACTTACCGACAGAAGTGCCACTTCTTCCAGGCTGCTCATATTACCATGGATCGTAATTATTTCCTAAATGTAGTATTAATAATAATTAATTCCTAACAGTAGTATTATTATTTGTTATCACCGATGTATGGAATTAAAAAGTGGGGGAACCCCGGTTTTTGTCTACAGATTCTTTAATTTGATGACGGTATAAATTGATTCTCATTGCCTTTTAACAGCATACGTATCTAAAGGGTAGTTAATCGAGTCTTCCATCCAATCGTTATGCAGCTAAAACCGATTATATTTTTCGTGTGGTGTTTTCTTTCCTGTATTACATCTTATTCACAACAAGCACCAAAGCCCAATTTTGTTTTCATTCTTACAGACGACCAATCCTATGGAATGATGGGTTGTACCGGTAACGGGCTGGCACAAACGCCCAGTATTGACAGGTTGGCCACTGAAGGAGTGCTTTTTACCAATGCATACATTACCAGTGCCATATGCACACCAAGCCGTGCCAGTATTTTGCTAAGTGAATATGAAAGAAAACATGGTATCAATTTTAATTCGGGCACCAGTATGGATACGAATGCATGGGATGCCACTTATCCCCTGGTGATGAGACGAAACGGCTACTATACCGGTTGGATAGGTAAAAATCATGTGCCTGTAGGAGAAGGAGGGTATAGCAGCGGGATCATGGAGAAAAGCTTTGACTACTGGTATGGAGGGCACGGTCATTTGAAGTTCTATCCAAAAGAGCACCACGATATTTTCAGGCACGCCGAAGCAGACACACAGGCTGAGATTATCTCTGAAGGGGTACAGGACTTTCTTTCCAACGAGCAGAAGCTGGAAAGCGTGGTAAAATTTCTGGATCAACGACCGAAAAACAAACCATTCGCCCTGACGGTATGCTTTAATCTGCCCCATGGTGCCGGTACCTCCACTATGAGACTGAAGGAATCGGACGACGAGATCTACAAGTCTTTATTTCGGGATCAGGAGATTCCTATGCCTGCTCATTATATAGCCAAAGCAGATATTACCCATCCAAAGCTACCCCTGGAGTTGCTAAGGGCAGAGGATCGTCAGATGGGCTACAATTATGTCGATACCCCGGACACCAACAAAGAGCGTATTATCCGGATGTACCAGGCTATGAAAGGTATTGACCGTATGGTGGGTGAACTTCGTGCAAAGCTGAGGGAAGAAAAGCTTGATAAAAACACGGTCATTGTATTCAGCTCGGATCATGGCCTGTTCATGGGGCAGTTTGGCCTGGGGGGCAAGGCCCTGTGTTATGAGATCACTACCCATGTGCCCCTGATCATTTATGATCCGCTTTCCAAAAAGTCGCTGCGTGGGAAACGGTCCGAAGCACTGGTACAAAGTATTGATATAGCACCGACCATGCTGTCAATGGCCGGTATACATATCCCCGGCTCCTATCAGGGCAAAAGTCTTGAGGGATTACTGAAGGGGCTGAATACCGAAGTACGTGAATATGTTTTCACGGAAAACCTCTGGTCCACCCATTTCGGAAATCCCAGATGTGAAGCCGTACAGAACAAAAAGTGGAAATATATTCGCTATTACAGGAATCAGAATTTCTCCGCTCGAAAAAAAATTGAAGTGGCGCAGGCGTTGGACATTGATATGACATCTATGCTATACAAAATCCATGACCAGGACATTGCGGTCTATCGAAGCTACATAGAATCACCCTTAAACGGTGAGCGGCCGGTTTTTGAGGAATTGTACAATCTTGAAAATGATCCTGACGAAACCACTAACCTTGCTGATGATCCCGATTTTCAGGGTAGTTTGGAGAGAATGAGGGGAGTGTGGGCTTCTGAAATAAAAATGGCCAGAGGGGCAGGAAAACCGAGGGTACTGAGGTACACTGCAGACAGTGAAGCCGAGCGTGGGCTAATGATAGAACCAAAATAACCGGAAAATTTTCCTGAGTAACAGCCAATCGTTCCAACTTCCATCATGACAGAAATTAACCGAACAAAGGCGAGGCTTACCCCCTGATAAACCCATTGCGCAGACGACTGATCCGGATGTTTTTTACTTTTGATTCAAGTGCTCTGGGTTATTGTTCTCAAAATGCGCCCTTGTGAAATTGCACATCTGCTGCTGTTTTGGGCCTCTTTCCGTATTCATCAAGATCTGTGAATGGCTGTATTCGATATGAGAAGTTATCTGTCTGTTTTGTGTTGTATTCTTACGCTTAGTGTTTTAGCCCAACCCAATATTATCTTTATAGAGTCCGATGATCAAAGTAATCAGGCCGTTGGTGCCTATGGTAACCCGGCTATGGTCACTCCCAATATTGACCGGCTCGCGGAAGAAGGGGTCTCTTTTACGGCAGCGTACAACATGGGATGCTGGTCTCCGGCAGTTTGTGTTCCCAGCCGTACCATGCTCTTCTATGGTAAACATCTTTGGGATTCACAAAAGATCAATGCAACCAACGCTCCACAGTCCCTGCCCGAACTGCTTAAGGAGAATGGATATACTACCTATATAACAGGTAAATGGCATGCGTGGGGTAAAAGGCCTGTGGATATTTTCGACAAGGTCGGTAGCCTGCAGCCCGGCCAGCTCAAAACCTATTTCACTGAGGCAGGACATGTGACGGATATCACCGGTCGGGAAGCTGTGCAGATGATAAAGCGGCATGAGGCAGGCACCCCGTTTTTTCTCTATGTAGCTTTCAATGCGCCTCATGTGCCCCGGCAAACAGCGCAGAAATACTACGACCTGTACCCAACGGATCAAATAGACCTGCCTCCGAGCGTGGTGGAAGGGCCGCTCAACCCCAATATAGAATATAACTATACCAAAGCGCCCCTTAAAAAACATACGATGCGGGCCAGGGTTCAACAAAACAATGCCATGGTGACCCATATGGATGAACGTATAGGGGATATCATCGCCGCCTTAAAGGAAAGAGGTCTTTATGAGAACTCCATTATCATTTTTACCTCTGACCATGGGATCAGCTTTGGTGAGAATGGAGTAGCCGGAAAAGTATGCCTTTACGAACCCAGCGTTACAGCCCCGCTGATCATCAGAGCTCCTGGCCTGCCTGCCAATGAAAAGCGACATAACAGGGTTTATCTGCAGGATGTGTATCCCACTCTGCTTGAATTACTGGCCATACCTAAGCCGGATCATGTGGCCTTTAAAAGTCTGATGCCTTTCATTACCCAAAATGATAATCGTGAATCGGTCTACTTGGCCATGTTTGATTCGCAACGTGGGATTGTCAAAGGCGATGATAAACTTATTCTTTATCCAAAATCAGGTGATATGGAGCTGTATAACCTGCAAAATGACCCCTGGGAAACTACTAACCTCGCGGAAGAGGAAAAATCGAAGAAAATTACCAAAACACTCCTGAATGACCTGGTAAAATGGCAGGTGAAAGTTGGGGATACCGTAGACCTGAAAGAAGTATTCAGGAAATATTTTAACTAACACTTTATGAAAAATACCCTCTTTTTATTTTTCGGGATTCTCAGTTTTTTTCAATGCACTACCCCGGTAGCCGGCCCCACAACCAGCACTGTGGAACGGCCCAATGTGATCATCATTCTCTCCGATGATCAGGGGTGGGCAGATGTTGGCTTTAACGGGTGTACAGATATTCCCACACCAAATCTTGATCAGTTGGCAAAGGAAGGAGTTGTTTTTAAGCAGGGCTACGCTACACATCCCTATTGTAGTCCAAGCCGGGCGGGGCTGCTGACGGGCCGCTATCAGCAGCGGTTTGGACATGAGAACAATCTGCCTTATACCGAGGCGACCATCGAAGA
Source organism: Flammeovirgaceae bacterium BBD 1991-12 (assembly GCA_001657315.1). Lineage (GTDB taxonomy): Bacteria > Bacteroidota > Bacteroidia > Cytophagales > Cyclobacteriaceae > Fulvivirga. Next base: position 4,660 of record LYSV01000097.1, read on the forward strand.
CGGTCTGCCCGTGGAAGAGGTGCTGATCTCTGAAACCCTGCAAAGATCAGGGTACGCCACCTGTGCTGTTGGGAAGTGGCATCTGGGTGATTCGGCAAGGTTCTGGCCAAATAATCAGGGTTTTGATGATTGGTATGGTTTTTTTGGTGGAGGCATGAGCTACTGGGGAGATACAGGAAACAAGCCCGCCATAAGCGGAGTACTTCGCAACGGTCAGCCTGTTCCTCCTTCTGAGATCCACTATTTGACGGATGACTTTTCAAGGGAAGCCGTCAATTACATCGAGCAATACAGCAAGGAGGATAAGCCTTTCTTTCTGTACCTTGCCTACAATGCTCCTCATACCCCACTTCATGCGACAAGTGAATACATGAAGGTGATGGAGCATCAGGAGGATGGTGAACGGGCTGTTTACGGAGCGATGGTATATGCCATGGACAGGGGAATAGGAGAGGTGGTCAGAAAACTGAAGGAAACGGGTGAATATGACAATACACTCATCTTTTTCTACAGCGACAATGGAGGAGCACTCCGCGGCGCCAACAATCAGCCTTACCGGGGCCATAAGGGGATGCTTTTCGAAGGAGGGATCCGTGTTCCATTCTGTGTAAGCTGGCCGGCCGTTCTGCCAGGAGGTGATGTTTATGAAAAGCCCATTTCAGCCCTCGATATCTATCCCACCATCCTGAAAGCCGCAGGTGCCACACATCCGCAACCGCAGAAACTGGACGGAATCGATCTGATGCCTTTCCTGACTGGAAAAGACCTGTCCAAACCTCATGATGAACTCTACTGGCGCTATTCGGACGGCGCCGGGTATGCTGTACGAAAAGGGAAATACAAAATGATCCGATCAGGCTACAAGCAAAAATTTCTGTTATTCGATATGGACAATGATCCCTTCGAGCAGAACAACCTGGCCAGCGTGATGCCGGAAAAGCTGGAAGAGCTTAAAGATCTGTATGCCCGATGGAACAGGGAAACAATTCCTGCCAGGTGGTACGATCCGCATGGTGAAAATGTGCTGAAAGAGGAGGCGAGACGACAGGACTTTATCGACGGAGCCAGCAAGGGAGAGAAAAGGACTGGCTCTTAGACCAGTAAAGAATGATCATTAAAAATGCCTTTCTGTTCTTGCTGGAGTCGTAAAAAAACAGCAAAATATCCTACGGTAACAATTTATCCCCCTTGTTTCTAACAAAAAGTCACCCCCCGGGGCCTGATCCTCTGCTTAATTTTGAGGTATCGATCATTTCAAAAGTTTATAGTATGTCAAGACAACTCATGCCAGTTACCCTTATAACTGCATTGATGGCCATGGGTTTATGGTCATGTGATTCGGCCGTAACCAAACCCCTTAACGGAGAACCTTACGCTTATGAACCTAACTGGGAGTCCCTTTCCAAACACCAGGCGGCGGCTGATTGGTTTAGTGACGCCAAATTTGGTATCTACTTTCACTGGGGTCTCTACAGCGTTCCGGCCTATGAAACGGAGTGGTATCCTTACTTTCTGTACCGGGATGAAAAACCGGACTTTGCGGAATATCATGAAAGAAAATTTGGCCCGCTTGAAGAGTTTGGCTATCATGATTTTATCCCTATGTTCAGGGCGGAAAAGTTTGATCCGGAAGACTGGGCAAACCTTTTCCAGCAGGCCGGAGCCAGATTTGCTGGTCCCGTGGCCCAGCATCATGATGGATTTGCCATGTGGGACAGCGACGTGAATCCCTGGAATGTAGCTGATATGGGCCCTGAAAGAGATATTACAGGTGAGCTGCTGGCCTCATTAAAAAAGAAAGGCCTCAGGACAATTGCCACATTTCACCATGCCAGACTGAGGCAAAGACACGAAGGTGACAGGAAAAAATGGGCCACCTACAACAGTCACTTTGCCTATCATCCGGATTACCCGACATCAACGAATGATGCTGAATTAAGAAAATTCTATGGAAATATGCCGGAAGAAGAGTTCGACCAGTACTGGCTGGATCAGGTCAGGGAGGTGGTGGATAAGTATTCTCCCGATATTCTCTGGTATGATGTATGGATGAATTTTGTTTCAGAGAAAAAAATACTGGAGATGTCTGCACATTTTCTCAACCATGCCCAAACCACCGGGCAGGAGGTGGTGCTGGTCACCAAACACAATGATCTTCCCAAAACCATGAGCGTGCTGGATATAGAGCAGGGAGGCAAAAAGGATCTGTCAGAAAGCGTTTGGATGACTGACATCACCCTTAGCGATAAGGGAAGCTGGTGCTACACCGAGGGTCAGAAGTACAAAACTCCCGGGCTGGTGCTTCGTAACATGATCGATGTCTGGAGTAAAAATGGTGTGGTCCTGCTCAATGTATCCCCCATGGCTGATGGCACGATCAATCAGGAACAACAGGATGTTCTTGGTCAGATAGGCCAATGGCTTGACACCTACGGCGAGGCCGTTTATGGTACCGTTCCGTTTTATACCTACGGCTTTGGTCCGGCCCGGGCTGCCGATGGAGCACACGGTGGTCAGTCAGCAAAAGTGGAATATGGTGTAAGCGACATTCGTTTTACCACATCAAAAGACCAAAAGTCATTGTACGTTTTCCTGTTGGGCAAACCAGAAGCAGGAGAGGAAATTAACCTGAAAAAACTGAACAGTATTGGTTATGGCCCTGCCACGGCAGTAAAGCGGGTAGTAGAGCTGGGGTCGGGTACTGAGGTGGCATGGGTTCAGGAGGAAAAACAATATAAGATCATTGCACCTGATGTTGAGTACAGCGATCTTGCCAATGTATTCAGGATGGAACTGGAATAGGGGGTGGTTTTTACAACATTGTCACGCCTGTTATGAGAACATGTTAAAACTCTGGTGCCATTAGCCTGTTATCGAAAACCGTCCGCTCTGGGGTGCTCCGTATCGCTTTGGTATTTTTTACCGTTCTCTCCGGTCATTTCGTCAAAGAAACGGTAGTAATTTCCATAACTGTACTTGCCATTTTTCTCCAGCAGGATCTTGCGCATGGCCTGGAACTGCTCCGTGGCTTTAGTCTGGTCTCCTATTAAGAACAGGTATTCATTGGATGAAATAGTTTTACCGCTCTTGTCTTTCAATGAAAGATGTGCGGTGAACTTTGCTTCTACTGATGAAAGTACGGTTTCATTAAGGTCGAAAAACTTTCGGGCGCTGTTTTCCTCAATGCCGGAAATGTCGTAAGACTGTTTTTTGATCGTTATACCCCGGTCATCACGGATCTCCAGCTCTGCAGAACAATTGCCAAAAGACTGATACAGGTCATTGACTACCCATATCTCCCCAATGAAGGGTTCATTCCTCTGCCAGCGACGTTTTTTAAAGTGGAGGCTTATCAGCAAAGGCTGATAGGCCCTTTTTACAAACTCATAGGATCGCTTCGGCTGTTGGTAATTGTCAATGATACCCCACTTCATGTCCGGCCAGTAGGTGATGAAATGACAGAGGGCAATTCCGCTTAACCGGGGTTTTTGCCTGCGGAAATATTCTATGCCGTTTTGAAAAATGATCCCCTGAGCATCCTGTGTAGCATTGACAAATTCTTCCAGCGAACCGGTCATTTCATCACCAAAAGCATCCCAGTTTTGCATACGTAACCGATAGAGGTCGGCCCAGTGGTGCCCCCAGCTTAGTCCGGGAGGCCACAATTCCTCTGTTGGAATGAATTTTTTAAGGCTTTCAACGGAAGGTACGGAAGTGATGGCAAATTCCGGTACGATAGGATAGTCGAGTTTCTGATACCAGTCCTCCATCAGGGCATGCCCCATACCGTAGAAGTATTTCAATGCGTGTACAGCTTCCTTACTTTTGTAACCTGCCTTTTGGGATACTTCACAAGTGAGGGGAGAGTCAGGGACGTAGGGAAGCTTCGCATAACGCTGCAGGGTATCCCCCAGCTCCTCCAAAAAGGCCCTTCCAAAGCCGGCGTCGGCGGTTCTCAGCAGCATTTCTTCTCCGCCTTCCATCATGATGAGTGACGGGTGATTTCTGCGTTCTTTGATCACCGAAGCTGCCTCAGCCATGATCGCGTTGATCTTTTCGCGGTCCTGCGGGATATTGCCTGTTCCGAGAGGGATCATGTCCTGCCAGACGGTAAGCCCTGCTTCATTGCATAACTCGTAGAATTCAGGGATCTCCGGCGGATGCCATCCAAAGATCCGTATATTGTTCATGTTGGCTTCTTTGGCCAGTCGTATGAGTTCTGCATATTCGGAAGGAGAGGTGCGGCCCACAAAAATATCCGGTGGCCCACCCCAGCAGGCAGAACGAATAAAGTGCATTTTGCCGTTGATCAGCGTGGTGCGGGGAAAGCTGACTTCATCTTTGGTAAAGCCGGGGTTCCATGCCATACCTACTTCCCGGATCCCAAAGGTGAACTCGTTAAAGTCCTGATTGACTTTTCCTTCTTTCAGGGAAACCCTGGCCGTATACAGGTTGGGCTTGCCCAGGTCCCACGGCCACCATAGTTCGGGGTTCTTTACGTGAATATTCTGTTTGATCGTTTGCCTGCCCGGAGGGACCGTCTTTGTAATTTCAGTGGTAAGCGGTTTTGATCTGAAGTTTTTTCCTTCGATGGAGGCGATGACGGTAAGCTCTTTTGGGGTATTGGAAGTGTTTTCTATCTCCACTTCCATCAATACATCTGCACTTACACCTCCAGCCAGCGACGTGTTGGCATACACATCAGTGATCCTGGCCTTGCCTGTGGAGATCATCTTCACGTTACGCCAGATGCCAAAAGGGATAAGGTCACGCCAGTAATCACCAAACCATGGGGTCTTTTTCCCAGCTACATTCGCATTGACCTGGGGAGGAGGATCCAGCTTGACGATCAGCATATTGGCGCTTTCCAGCTTTTGTTCAGCGGTACGCAGGGCATGATTTACATCAAATGAAAAAGAAGAGAATGCGCCTTCATGCCTGCCCAGGTGATGTCCGTTGAGCCAGACATCACAACTGTAATCCACGCCTTCAAATTCTATACGCACTACCCTGTCACTGATATCTTCAGTAACATGGAATGAAAGCGCATACCACCATTCATACAACTGGACCCATTGGGCCTTTACACTGTTCCTTCCAAAATAGGGATCATCGATCACACCGGCCTTCCAAAGATCAGTGTATACATCGCCCGGGACATGCGCCGGATTCCAGACCAGTGTTTCTATGTCAGCAGGGGGGAGTCTGTGAAGGCCTTCTTTTACACCTTGTCCCGGCAGCATCATTTTCATCTTCCATTGGTAACCTCCAAGGTCACGTATCAGCTGGCTGTTTTCAGTATGGGAATTAATGGTTCCCGGTTGGCCCCAGGAGAAAAGAGGAAGTATAAAAAAAATGATAGCAGTGATGTTTTTCATTTGATGTTAGGGTTTGTCGAAATGATTAAACCGGATCAGGGCGCCGTTTACTGATTTTTGATAAATTTTTTTGTCCTGAGGTTTTGCCCCTCTTCAATGACGAGGAAATAAACTCCTGCCGGAAGGCTTCCAATGTCGATGTTGTTCATGCCGGATCTTAAAAATCCATCTTTTGAAACTTCGCCCAAGGGGTTTACGATGAAGTACCGTATATCGCCTGACTGATCATTTTCTACCTGCAGGACCTCCCGGGCTGGATTGGGGAAGAGCTGTGACCGGTCATTCAGACTTTCAAGGGCTAAAACGATGCTTCCTCCGTCTGCCGGAACTGACCGTTCAAGATCTTTGGTAAAGTTAAATACTTGCAGGACCATGGAAGTGATGTGTCCACCGTTGTCATTAAATGTAATCATCACCTCATTACTTGCCTGTAGGAGATGATAAGGCACAGGGATCTCGATCACACCAAAAAAGCGGTCGCGATTCTTTTGATCATATCCCCTCCAATCTTCCGGTACGTTTATCCGGCTTCCATTTACCGTCAGGGAGGGTTTCAGACTTTTCCCATGGTCTCTTCCCAGCCCCAGTCGTAATACCGCTTCACCAAAGTCTCCCTTTTGAACACCTGTGAAGGCGAAAGTCTCTGACTGGCCGGCACTGATCTCCTGAAAGTACTTGTCAGCGAAATAGCTGGCTTCAGTATTTTCTTCATTGATCACAATATCATTTTCGAACGTATATCTCAGGATCATAGTAGCCTGGTCGTCTATGGTAACTTTCGAAATGGCACCGGTGTATTCGGTGGTGTCCATTTTGGCCACATCGTCAATTCCATACAAATGATTTACAGTAATGCCAGAGACCGGATTGGAATCAGGGTCAAAAAATTTGAGGTTCACCTCCCTTGACTCGTGGTTGAGGTTGCACAGGATCAAATAAAGGTTTTTACCCTCTACATAAGCATCTGAAAGTATGTCTATGTCATTGGCTTTGGTATCGATGCGGGTGCCTTTTACCCCGGCCCAAAACCGGAAGTACATGAGCAGGTCCGTGTACATCCAGCCTGCATGCGCGGGTTCTCCCGGTAATTCGCCGATCTCACGTAGCAAACGAGGACCATAGGTGTTGTATTCTGCCCCTGGAGGATGCGCCCATAGGGCCTTAAGGATCATGAATGGGATCGCATTGAGGATCTGGTCCTGTCGTTCCATGAGTTGCAGCATCATGGCATTGTAGGATCTCAGCTGATACCAATCTTCTTTTTGATCATATCCCCCGTCACACCCCGGGCAAAACCAGCCGTACTCCGAGATGGACCAGGGCCTTACCTCGCCCAGTTTGAGATAGCTGTAATGGTTGATCATATCCATAATGGCCTCCATGTTACTGCCTTTTCGCTGGGTTTCCCGGCTTATATCCCCTGGCTGGCTCAATACATCGTAGATATGAAAGGAGAAAAAATCCATATTTTCACCAGCGATGTCAATAAACAGTTTCCAGTTCCCTCTCCAGTGATTGAAATCAGCGGCCTCAAATTGAGGATATGCCGCGGTATAGCCCCCTACTAAAATATTTGGGTTAAGCTCTTTTACACGTTGAGCTACCACGTTGTGGTACCGGGATAGTTCCGCGTTGGTGGTCCCTAACTGATTTGCCTTCACGAAGGGTTCATTGATCACTTCGAGCATCCTCGGTCTTGGCTGTCCGGTAGCACTTCCCGAGCCAAAAAAGCGGGACAGGTATTGAGCATAAAATTCCGCTGTTTCTTCAAATCCGCCATACACCAGCCCACCCTGGTTAGTCGCCTGACCATGTGGGAACATAAATTCCTGGCCGCCTATCATCATATTGTCATACCTGGCCTCGAACTGATGAACGAACGTATTGCCAGCATAATTTGCAATGGCATTATCTGCCCGGGTTTGTAAATGGGCGGGATCGGGCCAGCCTGCATTTGCCGGATCCTCTCTGGTATTGTTCCACTCCCAGACAATACCTCCATTGTTTCGGCCAAAATATACATCGTAGTCTTCGAGGAAAGATCTTTGCTGCTCCTGACTGTCCCATTCATTACCAGTGAGGTCATCATGGATGATAATGAATTTGCTACGGTCAAATTCTGATACTCCTCCTACAATGTGTTTTACATTTAAATTGATATCCACCGTGTCCTGCTGAGCACACACGCTATGATACCATCCGCTCAGAAACCACAGGGCGGCTATTAAACTATTTTTTTTCATGGTTCCATTTCATTTAGTTCCCGGTCGTTGCAGCCCGTTTCAGTATGACCCGGACCCCGGTCCGAACAATTCAAGGGTCTGGATCTATAAAGTACTTCAAATCATTATTCATTGGAAATTCTACCTCCTAGACAAAAACTAAACAAGCTGATCTTTTTGTTGGAAAATGCCTTGTGACGGAGAGTCAACCCTGATGCAAAGCCATATAACAACCCATATTATGACAATCAGGAATGCCTGTCTTTTTTTGAATACTGACCACAGTTTACAACTCTACTTCCAGGGAATGTTTTCTTTTTCCCGGCTATTTTCTTTTGATAAGAACGGCCCAGTCAGATTGCGGATTATCCGGGGGTGCACCCAAAGCGCGTATGTCACCACCTTTGAGGGTTGTTACCGACCCTTTTTGCATGGGTCCGCCATTTCTGGGATCATACCAGGCCACTGAATATTTGCCGCTTGCTTTGGTAAGGTCCAGTGTGGTTTCACCCCCTGATTTCAAATATACCACATAAGTATCTCCGGGAGCAGCCAGACAATACGAGTCTTTAGTGGATGTGAGATCGTTATCAGCGCTCATGTGTGCCAAAGGCAGCTTACGGAAGAAATTGGTTGCATACGAAGTCATTTTCCAGATGCGATCCCGGCTGTGCCAGTCTTCACAGCTCAGATCGTTGTGAGGGAATTTGTATCCGAAATAGTGTTCTACCCCAGCACCTCCGGCCATCAGATTGCCCCAGATCACCTCACGTCGTACGGAATCCTGCTGACCGGGGTGATCATCAGGTAATACACCTACGTCGGCAGGGCCTATCTCATCCATCCAGATCACCCATGGACGCCCTGACTCCATCGATCTTTTTCTCCACTTCCGGGTGGTTTCATAGGCCCATGCCATGTTGTGTATCTGAAAAGAAACACCCTGTAACAGGCTATTGTCACTCAACAGAGGAGGCAGAATATCTTCATGGCCCTTCAGAGAGGCCAGGGTGTGGATCACTACCGGATTTCCATAGGGCTCATGATCTGCCATGTAGTTGATCATGTCTTTCCTGAGCTGGTCGGTCTGGCCGATAGGGCTCCAGCCCGGGGCGATACCGTTTTCCTCTCCCATATTCCAGACAATGCCCGGATGATGGGCAAAGCGGGCCATCAGTTCCCGATAGTACAGTTTCCGTTGGATACCGGTCTGTCCGATATCAAGGAGGCATTCGTTTTCAGTTTCCTGTGTGATCACATGCTTCACCAATCCGAGCTTGTCCATATGTCCGAATACGATTTCCCACTGGTCCAGCTTGCTCACATCGAACCGGTAGCGCTCATGTTCGTCCGTCCATGGCCATACATCCCTGCCATCTCCCATTACATTCATGGTGAGAAAATAAACCGTGTTGATGCCCGTGGAAGCCAGATAATTGAGTGCTCCTATCAGGTTTTTACCTTTTCCATCTTTCCAGGTGGGGTCCCCCGGGTTCCATTCATGGGCATGGGGTTCAAAGTGATGCTTCGCGGGTGTATCATCAAACTCATAGTACCCCAGCAGATTCTCAGGGCTGTTGGCGCCGCCTTTAATGAACAACTCCCCGGTACCGGCAAATTTAAAATAAGGACCATTGTCATAGATCAGTCTACCTTTGTACCGCAGATCCTGATCTTTCTTATCCGTTTTTTGGACCACGAATGATCCACTCGTTCCATCCGGCGCGATGGCCGTTCCTGCGTTCGGATCGTCACTGATGGAAATGTTTTTCCCCTTTCTGAAGGAGGCCTTGTACTGCCATTCCCCTGGCGAGGGAGCCGCAAACCGCACCTGCCATTTGTTTCCGGCCCGGCTACCGGTTTCTGCAGCATTCCCATCAGCCGCGTAGTACCCGGGGATGGTCAGTTGTGTGTTTTCCTTAGAAAATGTCACCAGAAGCCTGTAATTCAGAAAAGGGTTGAGTGTGTCGTACTCGCTTGTGGCTGGTCCGTCGAAGGTAAGGGTGATCGTGTGCCACGTTTTAAGCTCTCCGGTGATGTGCTGTGCTGATAGGGAACAGGTACTGCCAATGAAAAAGAAGAGGTAAAGGATCCTTTGCATGTTTGTCAATTTAGCATAAAAGATAAGCTACTAAATTGATTTGACCCATTGAAAAGGTTTGTTCAGGAAGTAAACCATAGTGCAAATTGGCGTTTCCCCAAAAATCTGGAGGCTACCTCTTCCTGCGATGGTCAATTCCGGTTCACAGTAATATAATAGGCCGGGAACCATGCCCCCGTGGTGGTTTGGAACCACGCTTCCAACCGTGTTTTTCCTTTTTCCAGTTGCATTTGTAATCTGGCAGCAGATGCTGTATTGTCTACTGCTACACTTTCCAGTTCATCCCCTATCTTAACAAAAGCAGATTCAAAAGAGACAGACTCTCCTCTGCTCAGCCCGTAGATGTAGTCCGTCGAGGGTACTTCTGCTACAGAGTCGCTTAAAGCAAGACCACTCTCTTCCGGCCACCGGGAAAGGTGGAACTCGTATAGACCGGATTGCGCAATGTTTATTTCATAATAACCTTTGGCGTCCATCTGCCCCTTTCTTATCTGATCCTGGTTCCAGGGAATATCATCGTTTTCAGGGATGGGGTGCATATCATGGATGGTGATCAGTACAGGGTTTTCCTCTTCTGCTCCGATGAAGGTGGGTGAATGTTTCCAGTCGTCCCTGGTACTTTCCCACCATGAATCATAAAACTCCTGCATGGCTCTTACCTTGTCCGGATGGCTGGCGGAGACATCGTTCTTTTGTGCGAGGTCGGTTTGCATATTATACAGTTCCGTATGATTGACAAGCCTCCAGTCGCCTTGTAGCACACAGGGGTTTTTGTACTTTTCCGGCCATTGTCCCCGCTGGGTGTCTACCACCAGCATACGGTCCGGTTTTGACTCCCCCTTTTGCCATACAGCAGAAAGATCTGTTCCATCCAGTGGTTTTTCAGGTTCAAACGCAATGCCGGCCAGGCTCGTAAGGGTTGGGAGCAGATCAACATGGGCCGACAATTCGCTTATCTTTTTTCCTCCATGAAGCCCCCCTTTGGGCCAGCTCATGAGGAAAGGAACCCTGTGCCCGCCGTCATAATGACTTCCCTTGGCCCCTCTCAAAGGATTGAAACCATATGCTTTCTTTTCCGTTTTGTCCCATGCTACTCCTCCGGCGGTACCATTATCCGTGGTGTAAATAAGGACGGTGTTGTCAAATAGTCCTTTGTTTTTCAGGTAGTCTTCAAGCTTCCCAAAGTTGTCGTCCAGGTTGGTGAGCATTCCGTAGAAATTGATTTGATGTGGTTTGAGCTCAGCATTTTCATAAAGCTGATGGTAGTTTTCGGGCACATTGAATGGAGAGTGTGCGGCGTTGGTGGCGAGGTAGGCAAAGAAAGGAGCTTCTCCCGATGTTTCTATGAAGCTGATCAACTCATTAAACCAGGTATCCGTACAGTATCCCTCTGTTTTCTCCGGTTTCCCATTTCGGAAATAGGTATCGTCAAAGTAGTCATTGTTCCAGTAGTCAGGTGTTTGCTGTACGCCGCCACCACCATGGTAGAAGGCCTCATCAAAACCGCGATCATGGGGTCTGTAAGGATAGCTGTCCCCCAGGTGCCACTTGCCGAACATGGCTGTTCTGTAACCTGAAGTCTTAAAGACCTCCGCGATAGTCTGTTCGTCATCGTTCAGAATGCTGGCGCCGGCGATGGTATGCCACGTACCGTTCCGGTTGGCGTTACGTCCTGTCATCATGCCCGCGCGCGTAGGTGTACAGGTAGTGCCCACATGAAAATTGGTCAACTCTATGGCTTCTTCTGCAAAGGCATCCAACCGTGGGGTCCTTACGATATGATTTCCATGGAACCCCACGTCCCCGTAACCTTGGTCGTCCGTCACGATCAGGATGATATTGGGTTTTTGAGGCTTTTCCTGACATGAATACAGGGCAAATATTGACAACACAAAAATCCGTAAGAGTTTGAATATATGGTTCCTTATCTTCATTTTAGAGTTATTATAACTGCGGCATTAATGGCTGGTATATGGTTGAGCGCACGAAGCCTATATCCAAAAATATGTCTACTGGAGAAAGGTAAGGGTGCTTCCTGCCTTTAGTGAGAAAAGTGCAAGGCAAGCAAAAATAGTCAGTCATCACTTTACTGTTTGATCACGATCCGCTTTGTAAAGGCCTTGTCCCCGGTTCGTATCCGTAATAAATAAATACCGCTGGAAAGCTCATTGAGACTAATACTCTCGTGGCCACTCTTTATAGAAAAGGTCTTTAATACATTTCCTGAAATATCCATGATCTCAGCCTCTGCATTCATAGTTCCTGAAAAATGCAGAAGGTTCCGGGACGGATTGGGATAGACCTTCAGGTTCTCTCTTTCCGAGTCGATACTAAGGATCACTTTTTCCTTGCCCAGCACAGCTCTCACCACTACCGCTCCTACGCCTCCTGATTTACCATCAGGAAAGGTCACCTTCACTTTATTGAAGCGTTTGAGCAAAGCAGGATCCAGGGTTACTATTTTTGTGGTGGCATACATATCTGATGTGATGCGCTCAGCACAATCTTCTACCGGCGTGGGAACCACAGTACCGTTAACACTGATCTCTACTTCCTTCGCTTTAGAAGCCTCCCGGCTTATGCCTACCCTTAAAGTGGCGTTCTTTACCTCATTGCCGGGCATCTCTACCGTGAATTCATGTGAACCTGTAAAGATCTTTTCCCACGTATCCGCATAAAAGATATCCTCGTTCAGGGATTCTTCCTCGGGAATAGTTTCGCTATAGGTGGCAAGGATGGCAACGGACTCCTGTGCACCTATTGTTATATCTGAGAGATTGCTGATCATTTCCTCACTATAGGATGGCCGGAAATCTGCTTTGCGGCCCAGTCTGCGGACCGTGATATTACCTGGCTGCGTTTCCAGTCCCCTGATATTGATATCCATGTTACCCAAAGTGTTGCTCTGATTGTGAAACAGCAATATCAGCCTGTTCCCATCTACAAAAGCATGGCTCTGAATATCCGTATCGTTGATCGTAAAGTCAACCCTCCGGCCCTGTACACCGGCGAAAAACCGGTAAAGATCTATATGACGGGACTGTACCCAGTTAGGGCTGCTTTTCTGAAAATCTTCTTTTACCAAAAGGCTTGAGTAATAGTAGGGATCCCATCCGGAGCTTTCCAGTAATATGAAAGGGACAGCCTTGAGTACAATATGCGGGTGGTTCATGTAAGTCATGGTATTGGCTATCACACTATTTACCATCAGGAAATTGTCGATCGTACGTTTTTCCATCTCGAATTCAAATCCACTTCCCGGAAAATGGACGTTACCCAGTGAATCGTAGAGCTGATCCCTGACCACACCATCTGTGAAATAACCGCCATGCTCCGAAGCTACGTATTTAAATTCGCTTCCATAGGTATGGTAGGTATGTGCTGCCACACCATCTATAACACCTTCCAGAGGAAGGCCGCTGGTGATTGCTCCTGTGAAGTCCTGTCCATCCCAGCGCATATAGTCATAGGAGTGGAACGAGTAGAAGTCCAGCTCAAAATTGGTCCTGTCGATAAATTCTGTAAAAACGGACAGGTTGTCGTACTCCTTCTTGTAGTAATTGCTGACTGAGGAGCACGGTCCGCCTACCAGTACATCAAGGCCCAGCTCATCCACTTTATTGTTGACCTTTGTATGGAGATCATAGAAACGCTGGTCCCCGTTGAAGCGCCAGTGGGGTTCATTAACTATTTCATAAAAAGCAGGCCGCTGAAAGTCTGTATATTCATACTTCAGCATAATGGCCGCAAGCTCTGCAGCAGCGTCCGTATTCCCCGGCAGTTGCTGGTCCGTGCCTTCCTTACCGTACAGGTCCATAAAATCCGGGTAGGAATTGTGCCGGTCGTGCAGGGCAACGTGCTGGTTGCTACCCAGGTACGTCTGATAGTCTGCCAATCCGTTGTCATTGGGATTATTTTTTGACTTGTAATATGCGGTATCAGCATACCCGGAGCGACTTGCATCTTCGCGGATGCTATTTCCCCATCTTAGCTCCGAACCCACCATACCCAGCCTGCGGCCAATGGTCATTTCAAGGTCGTTCATGTAATAGGTTTTCCGTTCCTCGGTCAGCACCTTATTCAGTTCCGTTACATTGGCGGCAAGGTTGAAATACTTTCTTCGGTCCAGCTCCTTGTGGCCTTTGATGGCTTTGGAAATTTTTGGAGAAACGGTGAACTGTATCTGTTGCTGGCTGTGACCATATATGCCCGGCAACAGTAGGAACAGGAGAAAATGGAGTATTCGCTTCAGCATAATTCCTTGGATCTTATGTGTAATGATTACTTGCATTCAAAGTTAGCTTTTGTACACACGCCTGGGGTGCCGCATTTTTTGCTCATTAAGGGGGGCAAATTCTTAAGTGTACTATAAATGTGCTCTCTTGCGTAATATAAGCCGTCCTGGTCGACCTGGTCCCTGTGCCGGATGTCTGTTGCAGCGTATGGTCTGGCTTTACCGGTGTCTTTGTGCTTTGGGTAGCGTGTGGACGATGGTATTTACGTCCTTCCGGTATATAACACCCTAATTTTTAAACTGAATGCAAATATGTAGTGTCTGGCTTTGTGGCTGTGCGGAGTGTGCCGGGTTCAGGGAAGCTGTTCACAACACCACCTGGTTTAGCATAACCCGCGGAAAAATTCCTGGTGAATTAAGACTATATATGCCCTTTTAACCAGGTTGTTAGTTCATTTTATTATAAATATTTGATAATGAGTTATTTGTGATTGCGTCAGTTGACTTGTGATCAATGGGTCAGCATTAACTGTATACCTGGTAGACCAGTATAACAACGAGCAAGACAATCAGCAGATCCAGTAGAATTTTTTTCATCGGACATCCAAGTTAATGATTGGAAATGTAATATCCAATTTTGGGTTAGATCGGAAGGTATGTGGAGAAGCAATAGAAATTCTTGCGTTCGCGTGGTATGGCTTTTTTGACTATTTCTTCTCTATCCACTGATACCAATTGGTTATAATATCTTTAATGGGCGATGTGGGCTGCTACTTTGGTTAATTGAACTAAACCAGCTCATCTGCCGGTGCATTCAAAGTAATTCCAATAGTGTCGCGTCCTGAGGATTAAAACTACTGCGAACTAAAGACAATTAGAAAGCATAACAGCCACTCAGAGGCAGATGAGCACTGAGGTTTACGCTTTGGTAATCAGAAACCATTTTCGGGCATACGCTTTTTCGTGATGTTGTGAGCCGTTTTCAGTTCCACGGGATAGTGTCCAAACTTACCAAATGATAGGTAGCCGAATCTATTGGCCACGTGAACCTTAAGAGTTGATCTGATGAATTTGTTAAAGTGTCGATCTCACTGTCAAAAGTCCAGTGAATATAGCTTGTGAGACTGTTAATATATTGGTAGCAGTTGACCGTTAAAACCCGTTCACATCCTTCATATGCCAAAATGTGATCAGCCACATAAACCCCTGTATCACCCCTTTCGAGTTCATGGAAATTTTTAAAAATCGAGTTGGTCACATCTTCTTTCGGGAAATATGCTAACGCACTTATATCTGCCAGAATTTCAGAATTTGAACTATTTACAACTTCGTAGATCAGGGCAAATGGCTCCGGATCAGGTTCGACTTCGTTTTCTTTGCAGCTGATAAAAATTGTAATAGGAACTATGTATAAAAGAAGTATTCTTTTCGGTTTCAAAATCATTGCATTCCTGGCCCAATAGTGATCCATAACTACCAGATAAAATGATATCTTCCAATAACTAACTTTCCGGGAATAAAAATAATGCTTTTTGGCGAGTGCAGGACTAAGGTGCGGAAATTGTAATATACACCAGGATCAATCTTGCCTGGAGGCACTATTCATTTTTACAATCGGGGTGATGGGTTAATGCCTTACCGTTGAAGTTACAGTTTAAGGGATGTTGTAGTCAGAGATCCACCGCTGTATCCAGCAAAGAAGAAGCGTCATTTTCTTTCGGGATTATGCTGGACAATAATGATGAACAATAGTAGAAAACCAGCCATATGGGAATTATGAATCGTCAGTGTTAATAATTGATACTTACGTGGTAACGGTTGGTCGTGGTTTTTATGAAGTTTATGATCAAAACTTCCAATGCAATGAAACTTATTGTCATCACACTACTTAAGCTGTTGGTTTTATTTCCATTACTCTCCCAGGACTATGAACCATACAGAAAAGGAAAAAGGGGGCTATATACTGGATTTATCACCTATGATGGAAAGATAATCAAGACAGTAGCGTATGATCATATGCGCAAACCTCATTCTTCTGCAGAACACTATTTTAAGAGGGGCTTTGTAGTTGTGGGAAAAGCGAGAATGACCTCAGAATACGTTGGAGAATATACCGTGGGGGCGGGAGAAAATAGAAGAACTGTAGACCATTACAAACAAGGTACATCAAGATATTTCTACGGTGTTATGAACAGCCGCGGAAAGCTGGTTATTCCTATGAAGTATAAAGAGTTGTATATAGCAGGCCACACGGCTTATTGTAGAAAAAAAATAGGAGGAAAACAAAAAACCATTCCGATTGACCCTGCTGATATTCCCTTCTATAACATGATATTACTGAGTTCTTTTGAGCAGGGATTGGCTCAGGTTAAAAAGGATGCTAAAGTAGGGATGATCAATGGCCTGGGAGAAACGATCGTTCCTTTTGAATACGATTCGTTAGGCGCCTTCTCTGAAAAAGACATAGCGCATGCATTGAAAAATGGTAAATGGGGCTTAATCACACTCGAAAACAGTGAGGTAATACCTTTCGAATATGATGAAATGATAAGCACATATGGTCATCCACCTTACAGGGTAAAAAAAGGTTCAAAATGGGGGGTGGTTAGTGAGGATGGCCCGATAGTAAAGGCAGAGTACGATTCGGTTAAAGTTTGGTCATCAATAATTTTAGCTCAAAAAGATGGATTATTCGGGGCTTTTGATTATCAGGGGAGCCCGGTACTTCCACTACATTTTGATGAACTCAGTACCAGGAAGCAAACCTTCGCTGCAAAGTATCAATCCAAATGGGGCGTTATTGGAAGTAACAACAAATGGATCCTGAAAAATGAATATGATGATTGGTCATATTTAGGTTATGGTAGTGGGCGCATTACGAAGAATGGCAAAGCAGGTATTGAGAAAGAGGGAGTCATAATCGTACCATTAATATATGAAGACATCCGGAAAGTCTCCGGAACATGGGGGTGGGATATCGTTAAAGTCATCAAGGATGGGAAGATTAAACTTTTCAATCTGTACAAGAAAAATTGGTACTCCTCAAAAGAGTTTGATGAGATCATAATTGATGTTGGTAAAAGCAATTTCCTGATTGCCAGGTATAATGGTAAATACGGACTTATGGGGAAAGATGGTAATGAACTTACTGGGTTTGTATTTGATGAAATACAGCGATTTTATCGAAACTCAAAATATTTTCCTGCCATCCTGAAAGGAGAGAAAGTTAAATTATCGACTGATGGCAGAATATTGGACTACAAGGAAGGTCTGAATTACAGTTCATTTTCCAACGAATGCGGCTTACAGCTTATTTATCCAGAAGGAGGTGCAAACTGGCATAAAGGTGTAGTGGATAAGGATCTGAGACAGATCGTTCCTCCACTTTATTCTGATATTAAAGTTTTAGACTGTGAAAATATCCTCGTTCAAAAACGCAAGTCAAAGCAGGGTATCTATAACAAAGGCACACTTAAACTAAATCCAAAGTATACTGAGATCAAGTATGATGGCAAATACTTCTACACCAAACTGGATACCATTCGTTGGTCATCGGATAGCTCGTTGTACTGGCCGGATTGGTCCTGGCAGCTTTTTCAGACCGAACCTTTCGAGGAATTAATTCCTTTTGAATCCAGATACCGGAATATGGGTAAAGTGTCGGAGGGACTCGTAGCTGTACAATCCTATCAGCATCCTAAGTACTGGGGATATGTGAATTTAAAAAATGAGTTGGTCATCGATTTTCGATTTAAAGAAGCACATCCTTTCGAGGATGGAAAAGCCCGGGTGAAATATAGCAAATCAGAATGGGGAAGTGGAAAATACCGGTATATCGATCATTTGGGAAATTTTGTTGAATAATACTGACCTGAATATTTCATTGTTAAAAAAGGTCATCATCCGCGGCCTGGTGCAGCTTGCTATGCGATCAGTTTTTTATAGCAACTCCCTTCTTTTCCTTATCAAGCCCTTTGATTTCTTTCAATTTGAGACGTAAAGCTTCAGGGATAGCTTGTACTCGGTTATAGCGGAGAGAAAGAAGGGGTTGCTGAAAAGGTTATTGTGCTAAAAAGAAAAACCTTGCCCGAAATGGACAAGGTTCCAAGATGTTTGCTGCTGAAAGTAGCGTAATGTGGGCCCTGCTGGGTCCGCGCATTGTTAGAGTTTGAGCCTAAAAGATGACCAAAAAGTGTCGGTAAAAGTGTCCCTGAATGGCTGAGTTTAAAGTCAATTTTATTAACGATCAGGGTATTGCCCATGTGCGCAGTTCACGGAATAGTGAAGAGGCTTGGTCGAAGCCCGTGAATGACGAGCTGGACCAGAAAGCATTGTATGAATGGATTGGACCCCTATGATGAAACGGAGGTGGACGCCTATACAGTACCGAGATTAAGAGGTAAAGCGTATGCATGAAACATCCCTGAGGTCAACCATTATCATTGGTATGGAGAACTGGAGCCTTCGCAGGGGGGATTGTTTTTAGGCTAATTCAGTAATATTGTTGCATTTGCCCAAAAACACTCACCATGAAAGAAAGAAACATTTTTACCGAGTCCCTGAAGTATGCGTATGAACATATTAAACCTTTCAGTTATGTGGAGTTGACTTCACATTTACTAAAAGAGAGTTTAATACCTGAACACTATAATCCTGATCTGAATTACCCCGAGATAACTAGGATTTATCAGTACATTATTGGAGTCGATTCATATGTTTTTAATACACACAGATTTATGCCGTATCCTCCCACCGGGGATGCACTATCCAGATACTTGGAATTCGTGGAACTGGAAGAATCCCGAAAAACGTCTGTTGAAGCCAACGAAAATGTAAATAAGGCAAATAAACACGCAATGAAGGCCATCAGAATAGCTGTATGGGCCCTAATTGCGCAAGTATTGTTGGGGTTAATTGGTATAGCTTTGAATTTTTGTAATGTATCCGACTGTCTTCATAATCATGTAGGATGAGTTTGAGGGTGTGACAGTGTAATTAGGACTTACTTACAGTCATCTGTATCCGGCGAGTTCATTTCATCCTCGACACGCTGTTCAAACTCCTCAAAGAATTGCGCAGACTGTTTTTTGAATTCATAATCTTCATGGACCAGTTTAAAGGTATTCAGTCTGATAGAACCATCTTCCTCATATTTATGCCTGTCTTCGAAATTATCATCAATGTATCGTGTATATAAGGTGTATCGTTTATTATGCTCTCTGTGATCATCAGGATCATCTGAAGCTGAGAATACAAAGGCATGATGCCCCTTAGCTTTGACAAGCATGAAATATGCATTAATACACGCCCTCACGATAGCCTTAATATGGCCTGGCCCGAGTTTACATCTTACCCTGTATTTGGCTTTACCTGTTCCTCCAAATCCTTCATTATAAAAAGATATGACGCAAATCTTATAGTCATAAATTTCAAGTTCAATAAAGGTTTTGACGGTTCGTTTAACACGCCTTCCATGTTGATAATAATAAGTGTCAAACAGTGGTATAAAGCTGTATAGCTTCTTATAAAGAAAAGACTCGTTACTCAGGGGCTTTTTATTCCCCTTAAAAACCAGCCCCTTTTTTGCCACTAAATATGCTGATTTGAATACACCCCACGTGAAGGGATTGCTGGGATTACTGGGATTGAACCGTTGATCAGTCTGTAATCTTTTGTAGTGTAATCGTCGATTATAACCTGGTTCCTGCTGGGCTGATTATTAAGCAATCCTATTCTGCTACTTTTCCAGGGCAGTTCATTGTGGGTCAAATCAACTAACTGAGATCCACTCAAATGACCATAAGCATTCCATACTTGGCAAAGGTGGTCGTATACGTCTGGGGGCGTGATGTAATAGTCAAGTCTGTCTGAAGGTATAATATCTGTCCTTCTCATGAATTTAAAATACTGCCAGACATCGGGAACGATCGGCCCAAATTTCCATGCTTTGATATCATCACAAAAGAGTCGCTTTCTATGCTTTACGTAATACCAGACCTGAGCATAGTATAGCAGCTTCTGAAGCTGTAATGGGGATACGCCTTTTTTTACAAAAAAAGCTGA
>LYSV01000098.1 GCA_001657315.1 Flammeovirgaceae bacterium BBD 1991-12
AATGGTCTGTATGGAAATGTCCAACCCTTCGGCCACTTCCAACAGGAATCGGCGATAGTAATAGGCAATGGACCCCACTATGCTCACGGCGCTCCCCGGCCTGAACTGTGGGTATCGGAGTACGTAATAGCTGAAAAAGGCATTGAAATTTTGAGTAATGATCTCTTTTACAAGAGTTTCTTCTGCATATTTTAACACGAAAGGGCTGAAAGAAGCAATAAATCGATTGACCATGGGTTGGTTGTATATTTTATCCAGTACCTGTGATTTGGTGAGCTGGTAGGTGTCGAAAAAGTCCTCTATAATGTAGGTAGGAAGTTCACCCTGGAGCAGCGCTGCCATAAAGTCTTTGCAGATAACCGTACCGCTGCCCCAGTCAGATAAAATGAAGCCCAGGGAGGGTACGGCTTCATCAATGGTGACCCCATTGTATATGCATGAATTAGCCCCTGTGCCCAGAATACACGAAATACCCGGCTGCTGCTGCAATGTGCTACGGGCTGCCGCCAGTATGTCTCCGGCCACACATACGAGGCTGGTGGGCAGGGTTTGCATCAGGGCTTGTTTTACCTGCCGTGCCTTGTCGGGTACCCCACATCCAGCCCCATAGAAAAAAACTTTCTCTACATTGTGAACCTTTTCCAGCACTTCTTCGCGAAACACTTTGCTGATTTCGCGTACATTCAGAAAGTATGGATTCAGCCCTCTGGTAACGAAAGAAGCTTCGGGCCTACCCAGTAGGTCAACAAGACACCAGTCTGTTTTCGTGGAACCACTATCAGCAAATAGCCACATTTGTTCACAGTTACATAATTAACTATTACCCCGTAGAACAAAGATGACTTTTAATTGCAGTCAGCGCTATCCCTGAAAACAGGGATTTTATACAATCACTGAATTAATCCCTTTTTGTAAGCCTTGGTGATAAGTTCGGCGGTATTCCTGGCGCCGAGCTTGTAGAGGAGGTTTTTTCTATGCGTTTCTACCGTATTCTTACTTATGAAAAGCTTTTTGGCTATTTCATGGGTGGTGAGCCCCATGGTAATACTTTCCAGCACTTCCTCTTCCCGGTGCGATAGCTTCTCATCCTGCTGAAAACGTTTATCTTTCTTCATGAACGTATCCAGCAAGGTATTGCTTACTTCACGACCCAGATAACTGCCTCCCGAGCATACGGCTTCGAGCGCGCTCATTAGTTCCTCTTTGCCTGTATTCTTCAGTATGTAGCCGCTGGCACCTGTTTTCAACAGTCCCGAAATGAAATTACGGTCGTTGTGCATGGAAAGGCCAAGTATCTTTATTTTGGAGTTTTTCCTCACGATCTCTCTTGTAGCCTCTATGCCGTCCATACCCGGCATACTTACATCCATGATCACCACATCGGCCTTGGTATGGGTGCACATTTCTACAATTTCATTCCCGTTGGTCGCTTGTCCTATGACTTCCACCCCTTCTATTCCCTCAAGCATGGACTTCAAACCATCGATGAACATTTGATGATCATCAGCAATCAGTATTTTGGTCATGTTGGTCCTTTTTACTGGTGAATATGTTCCCGCAAATCACTGGGGATCAAAAGCTATTGGCATTTTGGTGTCTATGAAATTAAGTGGATTTTAACGGCTAAGCAAACGAGTACGTTTTTTTTGGCGGGTTTCCCCCTGAGGAAGCTCCTTTGAAAGTGATGAGTATATGTTACGGCTATCAACCGGGTGTGGGCGATAGCAACGGGCACTGCGGCGAAAGTACCCTCAGACGTGACCTGGCTGCTTTCGAGGCAGCTTACCACAGCCTGAAGGCTTTTGACCCAGTGGACTCCTCCAGGATCACCATTCACGGATCCAGCATGGGTAGTGCACTGGCTCCTCATCTGGCAAATAAGCTCGGAGCCGCAGGTGTCATCTCAGACGTCACCTTTGTAAAAACATGGTTTGAACATATGCTGGAGATAGAGCAACGGATACGACTGTTCGAAGGCGACAGCCCTGCCGAAGTGGCCAGAAAGATCAACGAAGGGTACATACCCTTGTACTACGGTAGGCTAATTGAAAAAATCATTTCAGCAGGTGATTCGGGAGCAACCACAACTGGCAAAGTGAATACTATAGAAGGGAATCATTCTGGCTCATATTGATGGCCGGAAAGTTCCTACTCGTCCTTCAATACGTCCACCGGATTGGTTAGCGCAGCCTTGATCGACTGAAAACTGGTAGTGAGTACAGCAATCACCACCAACAGTAAGGCCGCCTGCACAAAGGGCGCCCAACCCATAGAGATCCTGTAGGCAAAGGTCTCCAGCCAGTCGGCAATAGCGAAATAACTGGCAGGTACAGCGATCAGAAAAGCAATGGCGATCATTCTGAAAAAGCTCTGGTTCACCAGTTTTACTATAGTCCATACCGGTGCGCCGAGCACCTTTCTTATGCCGATCTGCCGGGTCATCTGGCTTACGGTGTACGAGATCAGACTTAACGCACCGAGACAAGCCACTATGATAGCGATGATGGAGAAAATAAAGAACACTTTTAAAAATCTCTGCTCACTTTCGTACAGCTCCTGTATCTCCTCGTTCATAAAGGTAAAGTCTATGGGTCTTCCATTGGCATGTTTATCCCAAACGGCAGTCATTTTATCAAGCGTTCCCTGCATGTCAGCAGAATTGTACCGTACGATCATATAGTTAATGGGAGTGGTCCTTTCACTATGGAGCGAGAAGACCACCGGCTGGATCCTTGAGTGCAGGGAGGTGAAATGAAAATCCCTGACCACACCTATGATCTTTGCGTCTTTTTGTGACCATTCACTGCCTGTGAAGGCCCATCCCTTCAACCTGGTACCAACGGCTTCATCCAGCTCCAAAAATTTAACCGCCTCCTCGTTGATCACATAGGCATTCATCTCATCCGACTTAAAGTCTTCTGAAAAAGCACGTCCTTCAATGATCTCTGCCTCCAGCGTTTCAAAATAATCGTGCCCCACGATTATGGTGGAAACGCTGATATTCTCAGCGTTCAATTCATAGTTCCTCCAGTGCCCCACTCTGGAGGTAGGATCATTGTTGGTTACAGCTACCGCGGTAACTTCAGGCAGACCGAGTAATTCATTTTTGATCAGCTCATGACTCTCCCTGATCTCATCCGTAGGTAGGGCAAGGTACAGTACCTGTTCCGTGTTGATCCCCAGCTTTTTGTTCTGCATGAAGGTAAGCTGCCGGTGAATGAAGAGCGTTCCTACCAGCAGCATGGCTGTGGCGGTAAACTGAAAAATGATCAGCAAGGTACGAAAGGACAGCGCACCCCCCTTCAGCCGGATGGTTTGACCATAAAGGGTTTTGAGAATATTAAAGCCGGACAGATAGAAGGCAGGATAGCTCCCTGCCAGTACACCTATCAGTAGCCCCAGTCCTGCCAGCAGAGAGATAAAATAACGGTTGGCGATGATACCCTGATCAATGGCCTTTCCAGCGAGTTCATTGAAGTAAGGCAGCAGCAGTTCTGTCAACAATCCTCCGAGCATAACAGCAAACAATGACAGGATCACGGATTCCGTTAAATGCTGAAAAATGAGCTGACGCCGGTTGGCCCCCACAATTTTTCGCAGGCCTACCTCACGGGATCGTGCCGCGGATTTGGCAATGGCCAGATTCATGTAATTGATACACGCAATAACCACCAGGAGTATGGCAATGGTCAAAAAGATATAGGTATATACAAGGTCACCATTAGGGTTCATCTCACCTGTCAGATTAGACTCAAGGTGGATGGCATACAATGGTTGCAGAAAGTACTCCGGCGGACCGTCATAGGTGTATGTTCTTTCCACCAGCTGTACCAGCTGGCGGGTAATTTCTTCAGGAGTAGCGCCCGGTGAAGTTTTGACGTAGGTGTAGTGGCTCGTTCCTGAATTATTGGTCAGTACCCAGTCCGGGTAGTGTGGGATCATGGTGGTCATCGAAATAATGAAATCTGCCGTAAAATGACTGTTACCTGGAAAATCGGCCATTACACCTGTTACTTCCAGAACATCACCCTCCATTTCAAGCATTTTACCCATGGCTTCTTCATTCCCAAAGTACTTTTTGGCCATAGACTCGCTCAATACTATAGAGTTGATCCTATCCAGCGCTTCCTCCGGATTGCCTTTGAGTAGCGGAAAGCTGAACATTTCAAAAAAGGTACTGTCGGCAAAGAGCACATTTTCTTCCGGGTAGGCATTGTCCCCATATTCCAGCAATGCTCCACCTGTCTGCAATCTTACCCACTGCTCTATGCCGCTAACGGTTCCCAGTTCAGGCGCCAGTAAGAAAGTAGTGATGGCGCTACGGTTCCTCTCATCACCTCCCTGGGCATAGCTGCCGGCAATGCGAAAGATACGGTCACCCTGCTCATGGAACCTGTCATAACTCAGCTCATCCTGTACATACAGCATCAGCAACAGACAACTGGTGATACCTGTGGATAGCCCCAGTATGTTCACCAGCGCAAAGCCACTCCTTTTTTTCAGGTTTCGGAATGCAATTTTCAGATAGTTCAGGATCATAGCTTATTCTTCTTTCAGGACGTCAACAGGATTGGTCCGGGTGGTTTTGAGTGATTGAAAAATGACAGACAAAAAGGCCAACATCGCCGCAATACAGGCAGCAAAAGCAAACGCCGCCCATGAGATACCTGTACGATAGGCAAAGCTGCTCAACCAGGAATGGGAGAAATACCAGCTCAGTGGTATGGCTAAAAGGTTGGCTATGAGCACAGGGGCAATGAATCCTCCAGTGAGCAACATCGTAATTTGGACAACAGTAGCTCCCAGTACTTTTCTTATACCCATTTCCCTTGAACGCTCAACGATCACAAAGGAAGCCAGCCCGAAAATACCCAGGCATGCCACCAGTACAGCTACCGAGCTAAAAGCACCAAAGAGCCTGGCCTGCAGCCGTTCGTTGTCATAAAGCCTGTCCAGACTGCTGTCCAGAAATCTGGAGGCCATTGGATAGGAGGAGAAAGCTTTCCACTTTTGCTCTATGAAGGCCATTGTTTCCCTGGTGGAGTTGCCGGTAAATCGAATGACCATCAATGCTCCATTTCCGGGTTCCATGGCAGAAATAATGAGAGGCTCTACCTCAGTCTTCAAAGAAGCGAAATGATAATCCCTGACAACACCTGTAATCGTACGGGCAATACTGTCGGTGAAAACATTGCGGATCTTTTTGCCAATGGCTTCGTCGGGGGTCCAGCCTATTTCCCGTACCGCTGTTTCATTGAGAAGAACAGCATTTTCGGCATCGGTACCATAATCCCTTGAAAAGTCCCTGCCTGCTACTACTTCTATCCCCAGGCTTTTTACATAGTCAAAATCTGCAAATACAGTGCGGAACCGCAGATTCTCTTCCAGCCCTTCAATTTCATGGGCCATGGTGTCGTGAAACCCACCGGGTTCGCCAGTGGCACCGGAGGTATGCAAAATGGCACTGTTCTGTTCAAGTTCATTTTTGAAGGTGAGCAAATGCTCCCTGATCTCAGCATTGTTCAGCGCAAGAAGCACTACATTTTCTTTATCGAAGCCCAGATTTCTTTTATTAAGATACTCCAACTGATCACCTATAACGAAGGTAGAAGTAATGAGAAATATGGCAATAGCAAACTGGATAATCACCATGATCCTTCTGACACTTACCTTGCGCCTTCCACTGACCGATGTTCCTTTCAGGGCCGTTGTTGGTGAAAACGCGGACATCAGAAAGGCCGGATAGGCCCCGGTCAGGAATCCAAGGATCAGAACTACGCCACCAGCCAGTAACCAGAGCTCCTGATCAAGCCATGAAAGGTACAGATCGATCTCAAAAAGCTTATTGATAGCAGATAGAGAAAGTTCAACGGTCATAAACCCCAGTACTACAGCAAAAAGAGTGATGAGGTAAGACTCTGCCAAGAACTGCAGGATCAATCTTTCCCGGCTGGAGCCAAGTGTCTTGCGAATGCCCACCTCACGGGCTCGTGTCATGGATTTGGCGGTGGCCAGGTTAGTAAAATTGATACAGGCAATAATGATGATAAAACACCCGATCATAGCAAGGATGAGTACCGTAGCTTCGTTACCATGCGCCACCGGATCATACCTTACATCATAGTAAAAATATATATCTTCCAACGGCTGAAGCAAGAGGTCTATCCGGTTTTTGCTGCGAATAAAATCGTCACCAAAGTACTTGTCCATAAAGGCGGGGAACTGCTCTTCAAGAGTCAGCGGGTCGGCAGCATCTTTTAATACCACATAGGTAACGAGCGCGTTGCTCCACCAGTCGCTGAACCAGTTGAAGTTTCGTAGTGGGGCTATATTGGCCAGAAAATCAAAAGTGAGATGGGACCTGCCAGGCCCTGGCCTTACCACCCCTGTCACAACAAAATCAAAACGATCATCTACTCTCAAGCTCTTACCCATGGGATCATCCTCTCCGAAGTATTTGAGAGCGGATTGTTCAGTAAGTACAATGGAGTTGGGCAGCTTCAGTGCCTTTATGGGATTTCCCGCGACAAATGAATAGTTGAAAACATCGAAGAAGTTGGAATCAGCGAGCATAAAGTTTTCTTCCAAAAAGGCCTGCTCTTCGTATCGTACCAGAGCACGGTCAGGATACACCCGTAGAGTCTGTTCCACCTCCTGTGGAAAATCATTGGTCAGCGCCGCGGCAAAGGGGCCTGAAGTAATTCCTACCAGGTAATCCTCCGTGTTGAGTGAGGCTTTTCGTAACAAACGATAAATATTATCTTTTTTGGCTAGCCCCCTGTCGTGATTAAGCTCCTTGCTTACAAACAGATAGATGACAAGGCTTACTGTTACGGCAAGGGTCAGGCCCAGTATATTGATAATGGTAAAAAAACGGTGCCTCCAAAGGTTTCTGAGTGCTATTTTTATGTAGTTAAGGATCATAAGCTAATCTTCTTTAAGAGTATCCACAGGGTTGGCCAGGGCAGCTTTCAGGGACTGAAAACTGACTGTGGCAAAGGCAAACAGTAGCATAGCGAGGCCTGGCAGGGCAAAAAACCAGAGGTCCGGTGTAATGGAATACGCAAAATTTTCCAGCCAACCTGTGGCCAGGTAGTAGCTTATGGGAATAGCAATAACCAGCCCGATGAGGATCAAAAGCACAAAATTCCTGTTGATCAGTAACACCACATCCATAATATCCGCTCCAAGTACCTTTCTTATACCTATCTCTCTCACCTTTTGTGCAGCCGTATAGTAGACGAGCCCAAAGAGGCCCATACAGGCAATAATGATGGCCAGTGTGGTAAAAAAGGAAAACAAATGGCTGAGCTGCCGCTCAGAACTGTACATCGCATGAAAGCTTTCATCCAGAAACCTGTAGGAGAATGGCCACCCCGGCTCCGCATCATTCCAACTGGTTTCCAGAAAAGGTAACACCTCCTGTGCCGACGACAGCTTTAGCTTAATGGCCATCGTCTGGTAGACCCGGGGATAAATATGCAAAACAGTGGTAGTGAGCTGATCCCTCAGACTTTTAAAATGAAAATCCCTTACAACACCTATTACCTGCCCCCGCTTCACGGAGTCATCAAAATGCCAAAGGTCCCAGTTCAGGGACTGGCCAATGGCTTCTTCTGCACTCCCAAAGCCAAGGTTGCGCACAGCCGTTTCGTTGATCACAAAGGCGTTGACAGGGTCTGATATAAAGTTTTTGTCAAAAGCCCTGCCGGCAACCACTTCCAGACCAAGGGTACTGAAATAGTCAAAGTCCACCATAATGTGGTTGGCTGCAAAGGTTTTATCCTGCTTATTCCTGATCTCATCACCTGAAACGATCTGTCCGGGCAGGCCAAAGCAATAGGTGATCGACTGAATGGCAGGGTGCCGGGTCCATTCATTTTTCAGGCTCTCCAATCGCTCGGGATTCCTCCGCATATCTCTCGTAAGATCCATAATCACCACCTGTTCCCTGTCAAAGCCAAGGTCCTTGTCACGCAAAAAGGACAACTGCTGATGAACAATGACCATGCCCGTGATCAGGAAAATGGATAGTGTGAATTGAACGATCACCGTTGCCTTACGAAAAATGCTGCCGGATGAAACGCGTCCGGAGGATCGCTTGGTGAAAATGGCCAGGGTATTGAAGGATGATGCAAAAAAGGCCGGATAGGTGCCTGCCAGTATGCCAATGACCAGGGCAAAGGAGACCATAAGGACGAGGGACAGTGGTTCTGTTAAAAACCCAGTCTGGATATTTTTCCCGGTGTAATGGTTCAGCTGGGGAAGCAACAGTTCTGCAACCAGCCCGGCAAGCAGAACGGAGATCATAGCAATCCATACCGACTCTCCAAGAAACTGGAGAATGAGCTGCTTTTTATGAGCCCCGATCACCTTTCTTATGCCAACTTCCTTCAGGCGATTCAGTGACCTTGCTGTGGAAAGGTTGATATAGTTTACACATACAATGACAAGGATGAACAATGCGGCGGCTGATAAGGCGTATACCGTAAAGATGTCTCCCCGCCTTGCAATCTCCCATTCAAAATGTGAAGAGTGAAGGTAGATGTCATCGATCCGCTGTAAATACGGAGTATAGAAAAAGCCCAGCGGTTTGGTAACTGGATGAGCATACTTTTCGCTGAAGGCCGGGAGCTGAACGGCCAGGTCTGCGGCGTCATGACCTTCCCTGATTTTCACATAGGTAAAAAACTGTTGCCATACCCAGTTGTTAAGTCGTTCGTCGGTCCAGTTTTGAAATAAGGTTTCCAGTGATATGATCACCTCTGTTTGCAGATGGGAATGCTCAGGTATGTTTTTAAATACACCCGCTACGGTGTATTCGACTTTATCGATAAGTATGGTCTTGCCTGATGCATCGCCCTTTTCAAAATATGCTCCCGCCACTCTTTCGGAAAGCACCACCTCGTTAGGTCCCTTCAGGGCCTCACTACCCTCGATCAACTCAATACTCAGCATGTCAAAGATGGTATGCTCGGCGTATATGCCTTGCTGCTGATAGAACCGGTTATCATTGATATTCATAAGAATATTGCCGTAGGTATCCAGGACCCGTAGTGTGGATTCTATCTGTGGGTAGTCTTTTTCCAGTGTAGTCGCAAAAACAAGGGGCACGATGGGGAGATGTTTTGTGGTTCCCTCATCCCCCTGATGAATGTTGTAGATGCGGTAGGTTCTTTCCCTGTCTTCATGATAACGATCGTATTTCAGCTCATCCCATATAAAAATGGAAATGATGAAGAAGCTGGCCAGGCCCATGGTCATCCCGGTAATATTGATGATCGAAAAGGTCTTGCTTTTGATAAGATTCCTGAGGGCTATTTTGATGTAATTTCTGATCATACTGTATGTCTGATTTTTCGCTTACCTTACCAGGCCTGCCTGGTAAGGTTTGAACGGATGGAATACTGATCACATAATATGCCTTATTTCACAAATAACTGATAATCAATTATTTATAACAAATTCAAACATCTATCCACCTTCAAATTGTTCCACTCCGGAACACACCTGTTCCTGTATGGAACACTACTGCTCCTTCAGGTTTTCTACTGGATTTTGTCTTGTCGTCTGCCAGGTGAGATAAGATACCGTGAGCAGGGAAACGACCAGCAGCGTTACGGCAGACAGCACGAAATCAAGCGGATCGAGCCCGACCCGGTAGGTGAAGCTTTGCAGCCAGCGGTCCATCAGGTACCATGCCAGCGGGGTAGCTACAACTACTGAGATAAGCACAAGCCGGACGAAGTCAGAAACCAACAGGCGTAGCAATACAGTGGTAGAAGCTCCCATTACCTTACGGATACTGACTTCCCTTGATCGCCGGGAATAGCTCAGGAAGGCGATTCCAAACAAGCCGAAACAAGCGATAACCACCGCTATGAAGGAGAATCCGCCAAACACCCGGGCCGTCTTTTGCTCACCGATGTACTGGGCATCAAGGTTATCGGAAAGAAAGCCGTATTCAAATTCAAACCGGTTCTCAAACTGCTTCCACACCCTTTCAATTCCAGCGATAGTCGTGAGAGGCTGGTCCGTATTCAACCTGACCAGAATATGATTATAGGCTGTTCTCAGGCTAAACAAGAGAGGTCTTACCGGCTGATACAATGAATTATAATGAAAATCCTTTACTACGCCTATTACAGTACCTTTTGCCGGTGGCTGCCCGTTGTTGTCCCATACCCAGGTGATCTCCTTGCCTATGGGTTCAGACAACCCCAGATTGGCTGCGGCAGTTTCATTGATCACGAAGGCGCCCGAATCCGCAGGGTTGCTTCTCATAAACCCTCTCCCTTGTACAATATTCAGGCCCAGAGCATCAAAAATGTCATGGTCTACAAATACCTCCGACGAACTGATCCGGCTGAGTGGGTCGCTTGTCCTGAAGATAGAATTCTGGTTGAATTGCCTGCCCGGTATGTTGGATGTACCGGAAACTGATACCACCCCATTGACCTGCATCATTTCATTACGTATGGTCTCAAAGCTGCCAAGGAGATCATAATTTTTAAGGGGAATGACCATAACCCGCTCCTGGTCAAATCCCAGGTCCTTGTTGCGTATAAACCGTAGTTGTTCGTGGATGACCACACTACCGGTGATGAGTGTCATGGAAACCACAAACTGAAAGATCATTAGTCCTTTTCTGAAAAAGGCTCCCTTAGGACTGATCCTGTCAACACCCTTAAGACTGATAACCGGGTGAACGGAAGATAAAAAGAAGGCCGGATAAAGACCTGAAATGATACCGGTAAGTAGGCCTGCTCCCAGCAGCCACCCGACCAGTGCAGGCTCCTGCCAGTATTCAATAGAAAGGCTCTTGCCGGTGACGGAGTTGAAAAAAGGAAGGGAGACCTCCGCTATAAAACCGGCCAGTATCATGGCCATCACAGCGGTAAGGACTGATTCTCCGAGAAATTGCCACGTGAGCTGTTGCTTTAAGGCACCCACGCTCTTTCTGATCCCTATTTCCTTTGACCGGTCAGCAGACCTTGCCGTGGTCAGGTTCATAAAATTAACACAGGCAATCACCAGGATAAGAAAGGCCGCTGCCGTCATAATATATACATAGTTCATGTTACCATTGGCCTCCAGCTCCCATCGTATTCTGGAATTGAGGTGAATATCCGTAATCCTTTGCAATTTAAAATGCACATTAGCCTCCACAGCACGTTGCATGTCCTCCTCTGATACTTCAATGTAGCCGATGATCCAGTCCATCAACTCGTTTTGGAGCGCCACGGGATCGCTTCCCGACATCAACCGGATGTAGTTAAAATGTCCAAAATCTGCCCATGTGTAATAGACATTATCCGGGTCTCCGGCTTTCAGGGTGACATAGGATACCAATGCATCAAAATGGAAATGAGAGTTGTCCGGTACATCAGCAAATACACCTTCCACTACCAGCAGGGTACTGTCGTCATTGATGGTCAGTTGCCTGCCTATGGGGTCAGCGTCTCCAAAATACTTTTTAGCTGCAGACTCTGACAGCAGCATTCCTCCAGGATTACGAAGCACTTCCTTCCTGTTCCCTTTTACAAGGTCAAAGGTGAAAACCTCCAGGAAGGTGCTGTCAACGCTCAGAATATCCCGTTCATCAAAAGTGATATCACTTTCCGGGTTTCGTACGGAAAAGGTCTGCCTGGTTAATCCCGGGCCCCAGAGTGGAGAAAGGGATGTGCCTGCTACTACCTGAGGGAAGTCCCTGACCAATGCCTGAGCCATGGGATGGGGTGTACGTGTCTGTGGATTGTCTGACCACCACGCAATACGATAGATATCATCAGCATCCTGATGGAACCGGTCATAGCTCAACTCATCTTTTACGAAAATAACGATCAGTAACACACAGGCCATTCCAAAGCCCAGACCGGAAATATTGATCACCGAATAGAGCTTTTGCTTTATAAGGTTCCGGAATGCGATCTTAAGGTAGTTACGTATCATGACAGTAGGTTAGTATTGAGTATTAAGTATTAAGTCCTGAGTATTGTGTATTTTTTATTCATTTCTTAGAATTTCAGCCGGATTGGACAGCGAAGCTTTCACTACAAGGTAGCTCACCGATACTACCGCCAGCAGGAAACTCGCAATAGCTGAGATCAGTACCTGTGGCCATACCGAGTCGATCTGGTAGGCATAACTCTCCAGCCACAGGCCGGAAAGGTAGTAACCTGCCGGCAAGGCGAGCAGAACAGCCATAAGTATCAGCTTCATGAACTGGCTGTTTATCAGGATAAGCACCTGACCAATAGTGGCTCCATACACCTTTCGAATGCTGATCTCCTTCTGTCTTTGTTCCGTAGAAAAGGCAGCAAGGCCCACCAAACCAAGACAGGCGATCACAATAGCCAGTATACTGAAGATCTGCAACAGGTGCAAAAATTGTGTTTCACTTCTGTAATGGGCTTCAAAATCTTCATCCAGAAAATGATATTCCAACGGATAGTCTGGCACCCAGCGAGCATAGGTTTCGCTTACATGGGCTATGCCTGCTTTCAGATCCGCTTTGTTCAGCTTCACGGACAGGTAGGAGAACTCCGGGCGATAAATGTGCATAACGATAGGGCTAATTTCTTCATGCATACTCCTGAAGTGAAAGTCCCGCACCACCCCTGTCACCCTTCCGCGTTTCAGGGTATCCCCTTCTGTCCAGATGTCCCAGTCAAGCCGCTTGCCAATGGCTTCCTGCGGTGTCCAACCTGCTGCACGGGCTGCTTTTTCGTTAAGGATAAAGCCTTCAATCTCATCAGAGGCAAGTTGAGCAGAAAAACTCCGGCCGGAGATAACTTCCAGGCCAAGTGTAGGAACAAAGTCTTCGTCCACTAATATCATTTTGGCAGGCAGTA
The DNA here is from genome assembly GCA_001657315.1 of Flammeovirgaceae bacterium BBD 1991-12. GTDB lineage: Bacteria > Bacteroidota > Bacteroidia > Cytophagales > Cyclobacteriaceae > Fulvivirga. The sequence continues at coordinate 12,855 of LYSV01000098.1, forward strand.
ACTCCTGGCGTTCAGGAATAAGCACTTCATCACCCTGAACGAAGAACCCCGGAAGTCCGGAACTCGCCGAGGCAGAGACCACCCCTGAGTGCTGTGAAAGCTCCGCCTTGAAGGCATCGGGGTCAGTCCTTATCTTACCACGGATCGGAAATATCATCAGGTGATCGCGGTTGAACCCCACATTTTTGGTCTGAAGGTAGTCCAGTTGGCCATAGATCACGAGCGTGCCCATGATCAATAATGCAGACATACTGAACTGGAAAACGACCAGCACCTTTCTCAGGGGAGAAAAACCTGATCCGGAGGCTTGTTTTTTCAATATTTTCGAGGGCCGGAAAGAAGAAAGGTAGAATGCCGTGTAGCTGCCCGCCAGTAGCCCGGTGAGCAGAAGTGTGACCAAAACGGTAGAAAGAAAGCCCAGATCAGGGATGAGATCCAGACTGATCTGCTTTTCAAACAGTGTGTTGAAGAATACCAGACTTACCTCTACCATCAATGCACCCATGGTCAACGAGATCAAGGAAATAAAAAGAGCCTCCCCCAAAAACTGATAGACGATCTGTCCCCTGCGTGCTCCCACTACCTTGCGCAGCCCCACCTCTTTGGCCCGCTTTCCTGCCCATGCTGTGGACAGATTTATGAAATTCGCACAGGCCAGTAGCAGGATGATCACCGCCACACCTGTCAGCACCCTCACATGCAGGATATTCCCTCTTATGGCCGAATCAAAACTGAAGTGAGCAGAGTAGAGATGGATGTCCTGCAACGGCTGCAGAATGAAGTTGTACTGATAGCCGTATTCCACGGTTTGTTCGTCAACATTGCTACGGGTGAATGCACCAAGTTTTCTTTCCACTTCAGGCCGGCTTTTGCTTCTGTCCAGCAGGAAGTAACTGTGTATCCTTGGTGAGAGCCAGTTTTGCAGCTGGTATTCAGTTAACATCGCATGACGGGTAGGAAGGGATATCAGGTAGTCGAACTGCAGGTGAAAATTGGCTGGCAGATCTTCGATGATGGCGCCAATCGTGTATTCATTCTTATTGTTGATCGTTATGGATTGTGATAACAGATCCTGACTTTGCCATGACCTTCCAAAATATTTTTCAGCCAGCTTTCTGGTCAGGATAAGGCTTTGTGGCCGGGAGAGAGCGGCCTGAACATTCCCCTGGATCACCTGCAGATCGAAAAAATCAAAGAATTTGGGACCCGCGTAATATCCCTCATGCTCATAAAAAACCTGTTCTCCGGTAGTAAAAAGCTTCTCAATGGCAGGTACCACTTCCAGAATACCCTTGATCTCAGGATATCGTCCTTCAGCCGCCTCCGTAAAGGGTATGGGAACATAGGCGGAGAAGGTGGAGCCCTCAGCAGACCTGCGTTCACTGATCACCCTGAAGATCTCGTTACCATTGGAATGAAAGGTATCAAAGCTTAATTCATCCTCTACGAACAGAGCGATCAACAGGCATGTACCAGTACCTAATGATAGCCCGATAATGTTGATCGTGGTAAAGCCGATGTTTTTCAGCGAATTCCGGATAAGTACCTTCAGGTAGTTCTTGAGCATGATCTTATTCTTCTTTTAGTGCATCCGCAGGATTGGTAAGTGACGACCTTAAAGCCTGCATAGTAATAACCGTCAGTGCCATTAGTAAAAGTGTGACCCCCGCAATGATGAAAAACCAGATACTGAAGTCAATGCGATAAGTAAAGTCCTGGAGCCAGCTTTCCATGAGCCACCATGACAAAGGAAAAGCGATGATGGCTGCCAAGCCTATGATAACTATGAACTGATGTGAAATGAGATTCAGGATCTGCACCACAGACGCACCCAGCACTTTTCTAATACCTATCTCTTTGGTTTTTCTTCTTACCGTGTACCCAACGAGGCCGAACAGGCCAAGAAAGGCAATCAGCGCTGAAATGACCGAAAAAATATCAAATATCTGCCCCAGGCGTTGTTCCGACTGGTATTGCTGAAAAAGGGTCTCATCCTGGAAACCAAAATCAAAAGGTGCATCCGGAAAGTGCTTTTCCCAGATGTTCTGTACCTGTGCTATTCTTTCACTCGATATGGCTGCCTTGATAGTCACCAGGGAGAAATCACCAGGAGATAAATACATACAGACCGGCTCTATGGCATGATGGAGGGAGTTAAAGTGAAAATCCCTCACCACACCAATAATCTGTCCTTTCCGGCCGTTAAACTCAAGGCGTTTGCCAATGGCTTCTTCTGCCTCCCAGCCGAAACCTCTGACGGCAGCCAGATTGAGGACAAAGGCCTCTGTGGAATCACTCTGAATCCCGGGCGAAAAGTCCCTACCTGCCATAATCTGCATGCCGTAAGTTCTGATATATTCATGATCTACCACCAGCCTGTACAGCTTTTTACGCACTTTTTCACCTGTATCCCCTTCTGCGGTACCCGTGGAATTACTGAGCCCATAAACAAGGGATGTATTGGAGCGAGCAACGTTTTGGGTGTTTGGATACGAGAGAAGCTCTTCTCTGAAAGGTTCAAATCCGTCTATTACACCTGGACTACCATTGACCCACAACAATAGCAGGTTTCTTTGGTCATAACCTAAGTCCTGGTCCTGTACAAACTCCAATTGGCGGTCTACCACGATCACACCTACCAATATGATCAGTGTAATTACAAACTGGAATGCGACTAGCGCTCTTCTTAATACGCCTTTGGCATTATCTTCCACTTTGCCCTTTAAAGAGGTGATGGTATTCAGTTTTGCCAGCAGGTAAGCAGGCATAATCCCTGCTGTAAGTATGAGCAGAATGCAAAATACAAACAGCGGCTGCATGATGGTATTCCAGCCAAGCTCAAGATGATCTTTATCAACCAGTTCGTAAAAGTATGGCTTTAGTATCTCCACCAGTAAACCTCCCAATATCAGCGATATGAGCGTTAGTATGGCAGTTTCTGCCATATGCTGAGCGATAATCTGTGTTTTGAACGCACCCAATACCTTACGCACCCCTACCTCTTTGACTCGTTCCAGTGAAAAGGCAGTGGATAAATTGACATAGTTGATGCCGGCAATTGCCAGTAGAAAGATACCCACAGCTGAAAATATCCATACATACTCGATGCTCCCGTTGCCAGCCGCATCATACAGCAGGTCTGAATAAAGGTGTATCTGTTCAATAGGCTGCAGGAAAAAGTGGAAATTGGCTTCACCCATATTGTCTTTTACAAAAGCAGGCAGTTTTTCTTCCAGCTTTCGGTGATCTGTTCCTTCTTTTAGGCACAGGTACGTATAGTAACTATTGTTGAACCACTCCTGGCTGGCGCGTTGGTCTACCAGATCAATTGTAGCCATTGTGGTCAGAAAGTTAAATGTGATGTGTGAATTGGGATGGGGATTTTCAATGACCCCGGTGATCTCATAGTCTGTTCCATTTCCCTCCGGGTCCAGCAAATAAAGATGCAATAACTGCCCTACTGGGTCTGCTTCACCGAAGTATTTTTTAGCCATGGATTCCGTGAGCACCATCTGATAGGGTTTGACCAATGCTGTTTGCTCATTCCCTTTGAGCAAATGGTAATCAAAAAAATTGAAAAAGGAGGGGTCTGTAATCACAATGTTATCTTCAATAAAACGCTGGTCATTATGTTCGATCATGGCATCGGCAGGAGCCAATCTGACTGAGGTCTGTACCTCTGGAAAAGTGGACTCCAATGCCGGGCCCAGAGGCAGGCTGGTCACCGCTTGTTCCCACCGGTCCTGCCCTACACCAACTTCTGCTACAATTCTGTACATTAGGTCCTTTTTAGGATAAAATGTATCGTAATGGAACTCATCGTAGACCCAGTGAAAAATAAAGGTGGAGCACGCCAGACCTGTGGAAAGCCCCAGTACATTAATGATCGTATAGGATTTCCTTCTACTCAATGTTCTTATGGCTATTTTCAGAAAGTTCTTGATCATCGTTTGTAATTTAATTCGTAGGTGGCCGCCTAAGTAGTTCTCAAAACTAATGCCTTGTTTTTAAATTACTGACTTTCAGTTAATTAACTCAACTCCATAATTAGCGAACAACAATTGTGTTCCAAAAAGAAACACTTATTTGTTCCGATCTGGAACAATTTACTATCTTCAATATAAATCGATCATTGCTCATGAAAAAGGTAAAAGGTACGATTCTCGTCATTGATGATGACCCTGATGTTTTGCATACGGCCAGGATCGTCCTGAAACCTTTAATTACAGAGATTGTGACGGAAAGCAACCCTCAGCAGATCAGTTACCTGATCAATCATCATCAATATGATGTTATTCTGCTGGATATGAACTACACCGCTGGAGTTACGAGCGGAAAGGAAGGCCTGTTTTGGCTGAAAACCATTGTGGAGAAGCTCCCTCATCAGCAGGTGGTGATGATCACAGCCTATGGAGATATTAAACTGGCAGTGGAAGCCATGAAGACCGGCGCTGCTGATTTTGTGGTGAAGCCATGGGAAAACGAAAAGCTACAGGCGACGGTATTGTCCGCTTTCCATCACAGTCAGTCGAAAAAAGAGCTTACTGACCTCAGAAATGAGCGGCAATCCCTGAAAAAACTGATATCCACGTCGGCTTCTGAGATTATTGGGAATTCAAAGCCTATGCAGGAGGTATTTGGCATCATTGACAAGATAGCGGCTACCGACGCAAGCGTGCTTATACTGGGAGAAAATGGTACAGGCAAGGAGCTGGTGGCACAGGCCATACATCAGAAGTCCCAACGATCAGACGAGGCTTTTATAAAAGTCGACCTAGGTTCCATTACAGAAAATCTGTTCGAAAGTGAGCTGTTCGGGCACAAAAAGGGCGCTTTTACTGATGCACGTGAGGACCGAAAGGGACGATTCGAGCTGGCCCACAAGGGAACATTGTTCCTGGACGAGATCGGGAACCTGTCCATGAGTTTACAGGCCAAACTACTCACGGCCATACAGAGTCGTGAGGTCACCCGGGTAGGAGAAAATCAGCCGATCCCTATCGATTCCCGCATTATAGCCGCTACCAACGGAAATATACACCAGATGGTGCAAAGCCGGGAGTTCCGTGAAGATCTGCTGTACCGGCTGAACACCGTTGAGCTTACCATCCCTCCCCTCCGTGAGCGGGTGGATGATATCCCACTGCTGGCAGATCACTTTCTGACAGTCTTTGTACAGAAATACCGCAAACCGAAACCTGAACTGACCGACGAGGGCCTTCAGTACCTGATAAATTATTCATGGCCCGGAAATATCAGGGAGCTGCAGCATGCCATGGAAAGGGCGGTGATCATGGCAGAGAAAAGCAGGCTCACCGCTGACGATTTCCTGCTGGATCAAAAGGCAAAAGTACCCCTGAATGATAGCAACCTGAATCTGGATGAAATGGAGAAAGCCGCCATAGAACGAGCCATTCAAAAAAACCACGGCAATATCAGTAAGGCTGCAAAAGAGCTGGGACTGGGCAGGACCACCATTTACCGAAAGCTGGACAGGTATGGGATCAGGTATTAAGAGGGCATGAACAGGCAGCGCCACACAGATGATGACAATTCCACTGATTGTAGTTAAATTTATATTACAAAATCATAGTTGATGAAAATGAAAACTTTAACCATAGAGTTGCCTGACTCAGGCAACTTACAGGAAGTCAAAATGCAACTCGCGGCCCAACTTTTTGAGAAAGCCATACTATCATCAGGTCAGGCAGCGGATCTTGCAGGAATATCAAAAAGAGAGTTTATAGAAAATGTAGGAAAATATGGCATATCTATATTCGGGGAGACTCCTGAGGATATAGAAAAGATCATTAATGAATAAAATCGTTATTTCAGATACCAGTTGTCTCATTACTCTGAGCAACGTCGGTCTACTGAATATACTTCAAAAGCTATATCAGGAAGTACTCATCACTTCAGAAGTTAAGGAAGAATTCGGTGAAAGTTTACCTGAATGGATCAGGGTCCGGAAGGTGCAAAATTATAGTCAACAACTTGAATTGGAAACGAAGCTTGACAAAGGGGAGGCAAGCTCTATTACACTGGCTCTTGAGTTGGAAGACTCTGTGTTGATCATAGATGAATTTAAAGGTAGAAAGATAGCTAAATCTTACAATCTAGAAATTATCGGTACCATTGGTGTGCTGCTTTTGGCTGACAAAAAGGGCTTAATAGATGATTTAATAGCAACACTTCTTCAGGTGGTCAATGGAGGGTTTCGCTTATCCAACAAATTGTTGGATAAACTTATTGAGCAATACAGAAAAAAATAGCACCCCAACCAATAGAAAGTCACAGGAACAAAGGTGAACCTAAAAAACTTCCGCTGGAACATTGTCCTGAGGGTGATCCTTATCCTTGCCCTTTCCCTTGCCCTGATATGGGCTCTTACTTTTACAGAATGGTTCTTTACTCCGCTGGTACTGGCTATACTTTTGGTAGTGGTGGTCATTAATCTGATCTACTACACAGAGCGCACAAACAAGGATCTTACACAATTCCTCATCTCCATTAAGCAGGGTGGCTTCACTAATAAATTCACGGGCCAAAAAAGAGGCCTGTCCCAGGCGGGGCTGAGCAAGGCTTTTAATGATGTCATTCGTGAGTTCCAGAAGATCAGTATGGAGAAGGAATCCCAGTATCTTTATTTACAAACACTAAATGAAAACATTGGGGTTTCTATCATTAGTTTTAATGCTGAGGGTGAAATACAGTTTATGAATCCTGCTGCTAAGGCTCTTTTTAAAAAGCCCTATATCAGATCAGTGGAAGAGTTTAAAGGTATTGATCACAAACTTTACAATAATATCCAGGCACTGGAATCCGGAGAAAAGCGTGTTATCAAGACTTTTATGCATGGAGAAATGCAGCAGCTCTCTGTGCAGGCAAAGGATTTCGTACTGCAGCAAAAGGACTTTCGGCTGGTGCTGTTGCAGAATATCAACGCCGAGCTGGAGCAAAAGGAGGTGGACGCATGGCAAAAACTGATCAGCGTGCTTACACACGAGATCATGAACTCCGTTACACCCATTGTATCCCTGAGTACTGCAGTCAATGAAATGCTGGAAAATACCGGGCGTATGGAGAGCCTTTCCTACGAACAGAAGGATGATATCCTGATCAGCCTGAAGACCATTGAGAACAGAAGCCAGGGCCTCATTCATTTCGTAAATGCCTACAAGAATTTTTCAAAGGTACCTGAGCTCAGGCTGACAGATGTGGATCTCAGGACCTTAATAGAGCGGATCGCCGGCCTGTTGGGCCCGGACCTTCACAAAGCTGGCATTACTCTCAATCTTGACCTGAAGGAAGCCGTTAGGGCCAAAGTGGATCATGAGCTATTTGAGCAGGTCTTTATTAATCTTATAAAAAATGCCATTGAAGCGCTGAATGGACGGGAGAAAGGACATATTGAAATATCTGCCCGGCATTTATACGGCAACAGGATCAGCATAACCGTAGCTGACAACGGTCCGGGAATTTCAGAAGAGGTGCTGGAAAAGATGTTCATACCATTCTACACTACCCGGAAGAATGGCACAGGTATTGGGCTGAGTTTTGCCCGGCAGATCATGAAGCTGCATAATGGGAATATATCAGTAAAAACAGAATGGGGCAAGGGCACCATTTTTACACTAACCCTACAATAAACACGAAGGGTCTAAAGCCGTTTTCTGATCTCTTTCGCACGCCTTCCATACTCTTTACTACTCTTAAGTATCTCCAATTCCATGAGTACTGAGTCCCTGCTCCCTGACTTGAGATAAGCAAGGGTGAGATACCACGAAACGTCATACCTGAGTGTAAGATTATCACGGTCTACCTTCTTTAACAGGTCAATAGCGGCGCCCGGATTATCTTCTTCGAGTGCAATATTGGCCAGTAGCAGCCTCGTCAGGTCAGCAGCAGCAAAGCTCTTAGAGTCCAGGAGGTTGTAGAGTGCAGATTTCGAATTTTTCCAGTCCCCGCTCCGGTAAGCCTGGCCTGCAACCTGCCATAAGCTGTCCGTAACGTTTTCAGGACCTCCGGTAAAGTCCCTTTCGACAGTTAGTGCATAGGGCTGAAAATGACTTTCGTAGATCCCGGCCATGTCAGGTGACTTTAAGTTCAGGTATACAATATAACCCGGCACAAGGATCATCAAAAACAATGCAGCCATTTTCAGATAAGTGCCCCATGAGGCGGATGGTTTATCCCGTGCCCTGGCTAAGTCTGGCTGACCGGAATGGTCATAGAATGACCTACGTTTTTTTTTGGCATACTCATGAATAGCCATCCGCACCTTAAGCTCTGCCTTCAGAGCGACTCTCAGGTCATCATCCTGCCTGCAGGCCTCCTCAAAAGCCCTCCTCTCTTCATCATCCATCTCGTGATTCAGATAGGACGATATCCGGTTTTCATATTCAGGTTTCATTATCAGCACTTTTATTCACCTGTAGTTGATTCATCTTCTTCCTCAGCTCCTCCATACACCTGTACTTGGCCTGGCTGGCACTTTTACCGTTTTTGTAACCCCTCCTCTCCGCTACTTCTTCAGGTTTAAACCCCCAGTAGTCAAAATCCATGATCAGTTCGCGACAGTTTTCTCCAAGCTGATCCATAATACCTACTACATCATTCATTTCATCCTGCTCCATCATTGATTTCAGGAAATCCTGTGACGCAGCCGGCATATCTTCGGTAATGCTGTCGAGGTTACGCTGCCACTCATTTTTATGGTTCGTAATTCTTCTTAGCTGATCAATACATTTATTGGAAAAAATTTGATAAAGTAGGGTAGACAGCTTTGCGAGCTTGATATTATATGTATGCGACAACACTTTTCTTATCACTGCATCCACGGCATCAATGTAGGCATCCCCTATGTCCATTTGCGAAAGCAGGGGGTGCTTTTTGGCTGCATCATGCATATAGTTTTCACAGGAACGATATAGTGCCAGTGAATATTTTTCAAAGCGGGAACCGCCCGACCGTATTCCTTCAATTATCTCGATATCAGAATATAAACCCACCTTTTCCAAGTAAATCGCCTTTAAAGGTACATAGGGTCAATATCATGTAATACTACTTTGCCCAAATTTTAAAATAATGGTTTAATTTAAGGTGTCAAAGTTGGCCAACATCATCATGTTACTCAAAAGAACGTCTGTTAATTGTTCACACAGGAATGAAGCAAACTTACAGAATTATATATTTTTTGATGCTGGCATCTGTTTCGGCAGCCGCGCAGGTACCCGACACCCTTAAAGCACATGAAGCTTCAAAAAAGGCCGAAGCATTTTATGATGTATCCAGCTATGACAGCGCCCGGTTTTGGTTTAAAAGATCGGCTAAGCTATGGGAAGAGGCTGCTCAAATCGACGGGGATTCCCTGCTATGGGCCAGAGCGCTGGATCATGAGAATTACGTAAGCGTCTGTGACTATGTGATGGGAAGATCGGAGGAAGCGGAAAAGGGCCTGAAACTTACACTAAGCAAGGTCTATAATATTTGGCCTTCGAATCCGGTACTGGAAGCACAATATTATGATTTCCAGGCTTTGGTGTATATACGGAAACGACTCCTGGATTCTGCGTACCATCATCTTCAGAAGGCGCTCGGGCTGAAACAGCAGGTGTTTGAGGAACAAAGCCTGGAGATCGCAGAAAGCTACTCCACACTGGGTGGTCTGGAAGCGTACAGAGGGCGGCGGGAAAGAGCGTTGGAGCTGAATTTAAAGGTACTCGATATCCGTTCTGCAATGCTATCCGCGGATGACTCCCGATTGGCCAAGGCTTACAATAATCTCGGGTATATCTATTTTAACCTGGGCGCTGTGGACCCTGCTCTGGAAAGCTACCTCAAGGCCATAGAAATAAGAAGGCGCAACGGCACAGACAAAGGCTACAATTTTGCGCTGGTACTGGGAAACATCGGGGCTATGTACCGTGAGAACGGAGATTACAAACAGGCACTGGCCTATCACCATAAGGAGCTTGAGATAAAGAAGACCTCACTGCCGCCCGATCATCGGAGCCTCGCGAGGAATTACTATAATCTTGCCAAGGCCAATTTCGAGATTGGCGAGTATGATCTCGCTTTGGAATATGCACTGATCTCGCTGGAGATCTTCCGTAAAACACTGGAAGATCATGACCCTATAATAGGATCACTACGCAATGAAGTAGGAAGAGCCCTGGTTAAAAAAGGCAGGTTTGAAGAAGCCATGCAGTATTTCAATGATAATCTGAAGACGGCGTCTGCCAGGGAATCATTCCTCACCGTGGCGGAGACGAATAATAATATAGCCGAAAGCTATCTGGACCAGGGGGAACATGCCAAAACACTGGAACACTACCAGATTGCGCTAAATACCCTGAAGGATGGATACAACAACAAAAAGCTACCGGGCGTGGCAGACAGTTACTACAGAATAGGGAAACTTTACCGGAAAATGGGTGAAACAGACCTCGCGCTTGAGCATCTTCAAAAATCATTGATATTCAACTTGCAAAAATTTGAAAATACAGATCCTTTCAGTCACCCGGATGTAAAGGATACCGTGTCAGACCGTATGCTCTATCTCGATGCACTGAGTAGTAAAGGTGAAATATTCACTGAGCTGAGCAGTCAGCAAAAGGGCCATCTCACTTCGGCAGACAGTACGTGGCAATTCGCGATCCATCATATCAATTGGTTAAGGACCAGCTATCACAACGAGAGCTCAAAGTTGGGCCTGTTGGATAAGAGTAGAAAAGTGTTTGAAAATCAGTTGCAGGTGTTGTATGACCTGTACACCGATACCGGCGAACAGAGATACCTCGAGAGAGCGTTCAAGACAGTCGAACAAACAAAGGCCACTGTTCTGTACGAAGGGATAAAGGCGGTGAAAGCCAGAGACTTCGGAGGTATCCCTTCAGATGTCACAAGCCTGGAGGAGTCGCTACGGATCAAGCTTGCCTACAATGAAAAACGGATCTTCGATCTTGAAAGCAGTAATGACCCTGAAAACCAACAAAAGATCTTTGAAGCCCGGGCAAACTTTTTTGACTACAAACTTAGCTATGACTCACTCATACAGGTGCTGGAGAAGCAATATCCTGAATACTATCAATTGAAATACGGTAAGGGGATAAACGGCGTGGAAGACATTCAGCGCATGATCACTAAAAATACGGCTGTTATTGAATACATGCTGACCGATAACTTCCTCTATACTTTCAAAATTACAGACTCTGGTCTCAAAACGATCAGGACAGAAGTTTCGCAGGCCTTCAAAGAGGAGCTGCTTCAGTTTATAGAGGGGCTGAAAAGCCGTAGCTCAGCGATCAACTGGGGAAATGAAGAATACGAACAATACCAAAAAGACGCGTATAAGCTATATAATGTGCTTATAGCTCCTGTACTGCAGCATGGGGATGAGATCGATAAGCTCATTATCATTCCTGACGGAATGCTGAATTATCTGCCCTTCGAATGTCTCGTGACGGGCCCTGAAAAAGAAGCCTACGGGATGCCCTATCTTATAAGAGATACGAATATCCGGTATGCGTATTCTGCTTCCCTGATGGCGGAAGATAATCCAGATACAGATCTTTCGACGGAAAGTCGCACCTCAATACAGTGAAACAAAACTATATGCTTCGGCACGAGGGATGAACCTGCTTGATTCTGCCACACGTGGAACTATAGCACCACTCAAATTTAACCAGGAAGAGGTAGAGTATATAGCGGGCCTGCTTAGTGGCAGGGCTATTACAGGTGAGCAGGTCTCTGAGAATACTTTCCGGCAAATTGCACCTCAGGCAAGGATACTGCATCTGGCCATGCACGCACTTGTGCATGATGATAATCCCAGCTACTCGGGGTTTCTATTCTCAGAAGCCGCAGACGGGTCTCCTGCTCAGGCTTCGGATTCAGCCCTTTACGAGAGTGATAATTTTCTTCACGCATTTGAGCTTTACAATATGCAACTGAATTCGGAACTGGCCGTACTTTCAGCGTGTAAAACAGGCTTTGGCAAACTGCAACAGGGCGAAGGTATAATGAGTCTTTCTCGCGCCTTTCGCTATTCCGGCAGTCCAAATCTGGTCATGTCCCTGTGGCAGGCAGATGACCAATCGACATATGACCTGATGAAGAAGTTTTATCAGGGCATCGATGGGGGACTTCCCAAGGATGAGGCGCTAAGACAGGCCAAAATTGAATACCTCAATACACATGACCGTACACATCCGTATTTCTGGGCAAATTTTGTACTTATTGGAGATGACCGACCTGTTTCCACCGGTGTATGGGCCAGCTCGCTTTTGTTTTATCTCATTTTCGGACTGATCGTTTTATTGTCATCAGCATTCCTGCTGAGAAAAAGACTGGCCGGCACAACCTGATCCCTTTTTCCATATTCAAACCACCACGCTTAGACACATAAAAACCAGCACATCAGCAGGGATAAAACCATATTTTAACCTGAATTCCAAGACATTGTAAAGTAACGTAAAGAAGCTAACTTGACAATAGGAGCCAGGCAAAGCCTAAACCGATAATGGTGAATTTATATC
>LYSV01000099.1 GCA_001657315.1 Flammeovirgaceae bacterium BBD 1991-12
ATCATATGAAATTTGGTTTTGACTCACTTTGGCTGATTCTGACGTAATCAAGGGCATTTTTCCTGTAAAAAGCGATTTGATCCGCTCTGCGGCCACGGCTAGTTTGAGTGTAAAAGCAGTTACTTTTTTATAGGGTGATCTCTTGTTCAGTTTTACGGCTATCTTATCAAAAAGATCTTTGTAGCTCATGGTTCCTGCACTCACTATGAACCGCTCTCCTTTTATTCTTTTTTCGATCAGCTCCCTTATTATTCCGGACACGTCCCGCACGTCTACATAGTTTAGCCAACCTTCCGTGTAATAACGTTTTTCATCCCAGATATATTTGAAAAGTCTGGCACTACTGTGGTCCCAGTCACCCGGCCCCAGTATAAGGGATGGGTTGATGATCACCGCGTTCAGGTTTTCCTGCATACCCCGCCATACTTCCAGTTCTGCCAGATGTTTTGACTCTCCATAGCCGGTGTTCCACCTGGAGGAGGTCCATTGACTGTCTTCATTTATAACACCGGAACGGTTTTGTCGTCCAAGCGCAGCTACCGAGCTGATATGGACAAAATATTCTATATTCTTTTTGAGTGCCAGATTGATGAGTGACCGGGTGCCCTCTACATTCACCCTGTGCATCATGTCCTGCTCTTTTTTGTTGAATGACATGATGGCGGCGGAGTGGATTATACTATCAACATCTTTTAAAGCCTCTTCCAGGCTCCATGTATCCAGCAAATCTCCGTAGACCAGTCTGCCTTCAGGAATGTCTTTTAAAAGATCCAGCCTGCCACCTTGCCTTACCAACGCCCTGAAGTCAACATTCAGGGTCTGCAATTCCCTGCAGATATAACTTCCCAATAGTCCGCTGGCGCCTGTTACAAGGATCATATATCAGAGGTTAAAGTTTTTTAGCGGAAGGTCCATGGCCCTATGGTAGTATTTGTTGTTCATAGCTTCCTTTATTGCGGCGAATTGGTGCATGTTATGACAGTCGCTGCCTACAAAGTGTACCTGGCCTTTCTCAATTAGCCTTTCTGCAAGCTTTCGTACAGGTTTTGAATAGTAGCCGGCCAGTGAAATAATGTTGAGCTGCAATAATACTCCTCTTTGGATAAGATCATCCACTAATTCGTGGTCATTTTGAATGTAGGCATATCGCTCCGGGTGTGCCAGTACGGGATGATAACCTCTGGATCTGGCCTTAAAGATAAATTCATTCAAATGGAAAGGCTGATTCATAAAGCTGGTCTCAAAGAGCAGATAATTGTTTCCGAAGGTTAACAGTTCGTGGGATGCACTTTCTGTTTTTTTGAGTAGCGTCTCATCAAGATAATACTCTGCTGCTGCCAGGATCTCAATTTCCAGCCCTGTATTTGCGATCTTTTTTTGTAATTCGGAAAGCTTCGTCAGGATATCTGCCTCATTATTGGGATAAAGATCACTCATGATGTGCGGAGTGGTATACAGCTTCCTCGTGCCCAGCTCGTGGAACTGATGGAGTATTTCCATTGATTCTTCCAATGATTTGACGCCATCATCCAAACCTGGCAGGAGATGGGAATGGATATCTGTCGGGTATTTATGATGTGCCGTGCGCTTTTTGAATAAACTGAACACTGCCGATATCTGCTTTATGTCTTCGTCAATTTCATGGCTTTTTCATCATAATAGCCATATCCGTACCCATTTCCGGAGGTTTTGGGCACAGCATTGAGTATGACGGAAATATTTTTGAACTGGTTTACGCGTACCAGCCGTTCCAGTGTCTTGAGGAATGTCTTTTTTGAGTAGTTGGCACGTACAATGTAGATGGCCAGGTCTGCCTTCTTCATGGCCAATATACCGTCCGTTACCAGGCCTGCGGGAGGTGTATCAAGCACGATCAGGTCGTAGGAGTTCTTTAATGAGGAGATAAGCTCATTAAATTCATTGTTCAGCAGCAACTCGGAAGGGTTGGGTGGTGTGGGGCCTGCTGGAATGTAGTCCAGATTTTCAATTCTGGTTTTTACAATACACTCTTCAATAGTATGCTTGTTTATTAAGATAGTACTAACGCCCTTTTCATTGGTGCCGTTTCCATTGTCAAAGGATAAATGCACCCTGGGTTTCCTCATGTCAAGGTCTACCACCACTACTTTTTTTCTGGACAGTGCCATGATCCCTCCCAGATTAACCGCAATAAATGTTTTTCCTTCTCCGCTGATGGTAGATGTTACTGAAATGACGTGTTCCTTTTCCTGATTGAGCATGAACTCAATATTGGTACGTACTGAACGCAGTGCCTCACTTACGGCTGATTTTGGTCTTTTGTCTATAATAAGACTTGTGACCTCCATTTTATCAGATGTCTTTACTACAGATCCGAGGATGGGAGTGGAGACACTTTTCTCAAGCTCATGCAAGGTGGTTATTTTATTGTGAAGCAGATAGCGGATACCGATGAATGTAAAACTCAATACAAAACCACTGACCACCCCTATGCCCATAATAATCAGTTTTTTGGGTGATATGGGGGCTGAAGGAAGACTGGCCGGGGAGAGTATTTTGAATTGGGTAGTGGTACCGGCTTCTGCAATTTGAAATTCAGCCTTGTTTTGCATCAGGGAAAGGTAAAACTCCTCATACAACTCAAAAAATCTTTTCTTTTTGTTAAACTCGGTATTCTTTCCCGGCAGTTTTTCAAAATTACCCTGTAATACATTTTTGCGTTTTACCAATTCAGCAATGTTGTCCTGGTGGCGCTGTTTCAGCTCTGTTAGATTTTCGGCCAGTGCGTTTTTCAGGCGCTCTATTTCTTTTTCCTTTCTGGTAAGCGCAAATGTGGTCTCTGTGTAGGACAGCCTGAGTTGCTCACGTTCCTGTATGAGTTCATTCAGCAGTTGGATGTTCCCGCTGATGAACTCCGGGAACTGTTCATAGTTTACCTCACTGAACTGGTGGTTATTGAGGTCGCGTAGAAACAAATTGATACTCTGGATCCTGCTCTCGTAATTCAGTTTTTGGGAATCCAGTTCATTAATGACAATGATTATTTTTTTAAGATCTTCATCAAGATCACTTGTCCGGTTTTCAATGGTGAAATTCTCAAAGTAACTCTCATACTCTTCCAGTTGAGTTTCTATCTGTTTAAGCTCACTGTTAAGCCATTCTATTTTCTGCTTGTTTTCCTTGTTTTTTTCTTCCTGAGAGTATTGTAGATAGAGGCTGTCAATAACATTAACAAGATCCCGTGCCTTGTAACGGTTAAAGTCTCTCAGCGCTATTTTTATGGTATTGGCATTGAGATTGAGAGGCTCCACTACCAGATTCTTTTCAAAATAGGATATCAGGCTGGCCCTGCTGTTGATCACAAAAAAGTATCGCGTATCACCACCTTCCATATAGTTATCGGTGAGCTTAAGAGAAAAATTCAGATGTGGATGACTGATCAATTCACCTACCTGATATTCCCTGGCACCGGACATATCCTCACTATCGAAATTTGCCTTGAAGCGATCTCTGTCAATAAGCTCTATGTTTATCCGCTTATCGTATATAGCCGGATCCTTCAGAATATAATCCACCTTGAAGGGTGAGCTTTGATATTTTTCATCGTTCAGTACATTACCAGCCGTAAAATAAGAGATACTGAGATCGAAGTTGTCAATGATCTTATCGAAAAACAGTCGGGACCGGATCAGCTCGATCTCACCGGATATCACATTCAGATTGTTGTTTTCACCAAAGGTGGTGAGTCCCAGTTCAGTAGCCCTGGTCTCTACATCCAGTTTCAGTTCAGAAGCCGATTCGAACAAGGGTTTTGTCCAGCGGATCACGAGGTAGGCAGATGAAACAGTAGTGGCAAATATCAGAATGACCCAAACCAGACTTTTCTTCAAAACGGTCATCGCCTTGTCAAAGTCAATACCCTGGTAATCTACCTTGTTGTGTTCCAACTCGCTCATTGGTTCAGGCTTATGATCACAATGATAAGAGAAAGCAGGCTGCTTACTATGGAAATAGCCGGACCATTATCCCTTAGGAACTCATTAAAGGGGCGACGGATAGGTTCTATATAGATAACATCTTCTGACTGGACTATATAATTTGAACGGGTAAATCCTTCCAGTGTGGAAAAATCCACCAGGTACATTTCCTCACCTCTTATCAACCTGATGTTAAATGCTTTTGCATCGTTGTTGATAGCCTGCGAAAGTGCCAGTATCTCGGATACACGTGTATTTTCATTCTCTATGGGTATTACCTGCCCCTCCGGAGCGCCCAATACGATCACTCTTTTGTTTAGGTAGTTAAGGTATACGTAGGGATCCTTATAGTATTCCGCATACTTCTCTTCCAGCAGTTTTTCTGCCTCATGGAGCTTCAGGCCTTCCAATCTTAAACTGCCGATCATTGGGAGTTTGGCAGTGCCATCTTCGCGAATAAGATAAGTCAATGCCGGTCGAAGGTTTTCTATATTCTGACCGCCTTCCGCCAACTCAAATTCAGGATCAATGATCCTTTCTCCCTTCTGTGTATATACCTGTACTTCCAGCCTGTCATTAGGTTTAATGATATAGTTTGCAAGGGCATTGAGTACATCCACGTTCATGTAACTGATATCTCCTTCCTGCTGAAACATAAGATTCTGCTTGTAGGATTGACAGGATTGAAGTACCATTAAGGTACCTATTACAAACATCAGGGTGTAAAACGTTTTAGAATATAGCTTCACCTGTTACTTTTTAAAAAAAAAGTTAAAAATATTTGGGCAAAGATCTCAGAACCTGAAAAAAGTATCCCTATTAATCGGCTAATATAAGGGGTGTGGAGGTAAAAGACCGATATTCCGTGAGGAAAGATTTAATTTTTTAGTTCTGAGAGGGATGCAAGGTATTTTTCTATGACCAGTGACTCGTTGAACTCCCTTTCCATCTTCTTTCGTCCGTTACTCCCCAGCCTTTCGATCTGATTATCATTCAGGAGCATCATGGACCTCATCTTTTCGGCCAGGTCGTAAGGATCTTTCAGCTGACACAAAAGACCGTTGTACTGGTGTACAACCACGCTCTTGCATCCCGGTACATTAGTGGCTACGATTGGTTTAGCCGAGCTGGCTGCCTCCAGCAGTGTTCTGGGTGTGCCCTCTCTGTAGGAAGGTAGTACAATACAATCGGCATCATTGATGTAGGGTCTTACATCATCCGTTGTGCCAAGGTACTCCACCGTATCTTTTTCTATCCATCCGTCAATGATAGTCGGGTCAATTCCTCTTCGGTGTTCCGCATCCTTTGCTCCCAGCAACTGGAAGCGGGCATCCAGGCCTTCGGAGCGTAGTAACCGGATAGCGTCTATGTATTCAACAATTCCCTTATCATGGATCAGTCTGGATATCAGAAGAAAAGTGAACCGCTTGTTCCTTTTGAATTTGAAGGGACTGAAGTGGGCCAGGTCTATGCCGGACCCAGGGATGATATCACCTATTTCACTACGGATCAACTTCCTGTCGGTGAACAGTTTAAAGTCATCCCTGTTCTGAAAAAACACCTTTTGCGGAAACCGGAAAGCCATCTTGTACATCCATCCGGCTATTTTGGAGACCAGATTATCATTCAGGAAGACTGTACCCAGCCCGCATACATTATTTATCACCGGGAGCCCCAGTAGCGTAGCGGCCAGAGTACCGTAAATATTCGGCTTTATGGTGTAGTGCAGAATAACATCTGGCCGGGTTCTCCTGTAGATCAGGAGCAACTCCAGCAGCAGGGCCGAATCCTTTATGGGATTGGCGCCACGACTATCCATTTTTACTTTGTGGTATTCACAACCGGCATCAACAATTTTTTGAGAATATTTATCCTCAGGGGCAATAACAACAACCTCGTGCCCGTTTTTTTGAAGAGCCCTGATCAGGCCCATTCTGAAATTATATACATTCCATGATGTATTTAAGACAATAGCAACCTTCATAAGCCAACTAAATTCCTTCCCAACTCACGCCGTCCGTAGTCAAAATTATTTTGTTTAGATTATCACATGTGGAGGTTAATTTGGCAATATAGTCAAAAGTAACCTTAACTTTGAGGGTCTATTTAGAGAAATTTAAATGTAGTAAAATAATTATATTCCAGGTAGAAAATTTGCATTAAATTGGAATTAATATGATTGATCCGGTAGAAACAAAATTCAGGGAAGAGGAGGGCATATTAGTAGCTGTAGCTGGAAAGAGAGAAGATCAGTCGGTAATAGAGGAACATCTGAATGAACTTGATTTTCTGGCAAAAACTGCCAGAATAGTAGTAAAAAGCAGATTTTTTCAAAGGCTTGAAAAACCGGATATAAAAACATTTGTAGGCCATGGTAAGCTGGAAGAGATAAAAGCCTACAGTAAAAGCCGAAACATTGACGTGGTGATCTTTGATGATGACCTGTCACCTTCTCAGCTACGCAATCTTGAGCGTGAGCTTAAATGTAAGATCTATGACAGGAGTTTGCTCATACTGGATATCTTTCTTAACAGAGCGCAAACGTCACAGGCTAAAACACAGGTGGAGCTGGCAAGATATCAATACCTGATGCCAAGACTTACCCGTATGTGGACACACCTTGAAAGACAGCGTGGGAGTACCGGTACACGTGGCGGAGCCGGTGAGAAGGAAATAGAAACTGACCGCAGGATGATCCGCAATCAGATCTCTGTATTAAAAAAGAAACTTGACAAGATCGAGAAGCAAAATACAGTACAGCGAAAAAACAGATCGCAGGTGGTAAGAGCTGCACTTGTAGGGTATACCAACGTAGGTAAATCCACACTGATGCGGTTACTGTCTAAAAGCAATGTGAAAGCTGAGGATAAACTGTTTGCCACAGTAGATGCCACGGTCAGAAAGGTGGTCATTAACAATATTCCTTTTCTGCTGTCAGATACGGTGGGTTTTATCCGGAAGCTGCCGCATCATTTGATAGAGTCATTCAAGTCTACTTTGGCAGAAGTTAGGGAAGCCGACGTTCTGATCCATGTGGTGGATGTTTCCCACACAGCCTGTGAAGACCATATCAGCGTAGTACGGGAAACCCTGAAGGAGCTTGGTGTTATTGACAAGCCCACGCTCTATGTATTCAACAAGATAGATCTTGTAGATGAGGAGCATAGTGAGCACCGTTCCAACTATGTATTTGAGGGTATGAACAACCATGACGTCAAGGTCTTTATATCAGCAGAGAAGAAGGAAAACATTCAGGAACTGAGGCAAAAGATCTATGAAATGATCAAGGTAAGGCACTATCAGATCTTTCCCAACTATGTAGCAAACGAGCATTTTCACATGTGATCGGGGCATATTCCTACAACCAATAAAAAGGCTCCCCGTACCGAGGAGCCTTACCAATCAAAACCTGAGGATATTATGCACTTTCAATGGCTGTATTGCCTGTTGTGGTGCTGGTATTTTCAACGCCCAGGGTTTGAATGAAATTCCATTCAGCCCGTACTTCATTTTCTGAAAAGGTGACCAGCAGGAATCCCCTTTGTGAAGCGTCTACATAGATAAGGTCGTCGATCAATGCAACATTGGCTGCTTCGAATGCACCGATCACGGCCGGGTCCGTTCCGAATATGTCTTCAAACCCTGGCGACGATACCGACGCTGTGGCAAACTCTACCCCTGACTTGTTGCTGTTCACATCTGATAAGGCTGAATGCCAGGCATTGTGCGTGTCGCCGGCCAGTGATACCAGGCGTTTTCCCGCGGCACTGGTAAAGACAGTCTCTCTTTCAACCGGATAGCCGTCCCATGCGTCAAGGTTATAGGGGAGCACGGTTTCCACCCTTGCTCTTTCTTCTGCCGTCACGGTCGGATCGCCCTGCGCTATTCGTCCTTTTATGGTAAGTAATTCGGTGACGGTTGTATTGTAATTGTTCAGCAGTTCGGGCGAAGCACTACCTGATGCAGCGATCTGGGCTGTTATGGAGAGCAGCTCTGCCGGTATGTAATATTTGCCCATAAGTACCTGACTCCCCAGTACCTGCCACTTCAGGTTATTTGAAGATAGCTGTGCAGTCAGCCAATTGCGTTGTTCAGTACCTAGTACAGTCCGGTTGGGGTTCTGCCAGTCTGCGAAGAACGATGTGTCAAGTCCTGTGGCTGTCAGGTAATCAGCATAATTCAGCTGTTTTTCCCTGCCGATAATTCTGGTATCCAGCATCATCAGATTTAAGATTCCGGCAATTTCAAAATTCCGGTAAATAACAGCATTGTCAGTCACCCTGGCAGGCAGGTACTCATGCCATACCTGAATGGCATTCATTTTACGTGTATTGTAATCCCCTTCATTGGCCTGATGATTTTCAGCGCCATCCTTATAGGCATCGTTAGTGATCTCATGATCATCCCAGACACAAATGAAGGGCTTCAACTGATGGGCTCGTTGAAGCTGTTCATCACTTCTGTACTGCCGGTACCGGGCCCTGTATTCATCAATGTTCACAATCTCACCGGACGGTACGTGCTGCCTTTGTAGTGTGGCAGTCAGGTCATTGGTGCCATAACCACCAGACTCATATTCGTATATGTAATCGCCCAGATGGATCACAATATCGGCATCTGACTCAGCTACAGCGCCATAGGTATTGAACAGGCCTGCCTGAAAATTGGCGCATGAAACTACTGCCAGCTTTACCTCACTGGCTTCTCCTGAAGCAGGTAAGGTTTTTGTCTGCCCGGTAACAGAGGTTGATCCCGTCCTTTCATTTCTGAACCGGTAAAAATACTGTGTATTGGAGGTCAGATTGCTGAGGTCTACATTCACAGTATAGTCACTATCCACATCTATCTCAACGGATTCGCTGGCGACCAGACTGGTAAAATCACTGTCTGTGGCAACGTCGAGCAGCAGGGTAGGCCGCTCTTCCTCGTTGGAGGCACGGGTATACCGGGTCCACAGGATCACCCTGTCCTGCGTAGGATCGAAGCTGGCTACTCCTTCGAAAAAGCCAAACTCGCCCTCCGGATTGAAGTCGGGGTCATCATCTTTACAACTTGTCAGAAGTGCAGGTGCCAGGCTGGCACCGGTAGCCGCCACGACGGAGTTGCGGATGAACTGTCTCCGGCTAAGCTGGTCCAGGTATTTTTTCATAGTCGATCGTTTTTAAGCAACGAAATTATACCTTAGCAATTACCAGATTGTTATATCAGAGTTAATGATCGTTTACCATAAGGGATGTGTGTTATGTTGTGATTAAGTTACAGGAGCGGCTTGTGAGAATGGGACCCCTCGTTATTTTGGAACACATGCAGCCGGCGAATGTGGGGCGATTTGAATGAATAAAAAAAGAGGCTATCTGTTACAGACAGCCTCTCTTGCTTCAACTTGCTGATGATCAGGCACGTGGACCTGCGTCAATAATTCTTTATCGTTTCTTCATAATCCTTGATTTGCTCCTCGATGATCTTTTTATCACCAACGATGACAAGGGTCATGTCCTCAGGGCGAATGTATTTTTTTGTCATCTCCTGTACCTGTTGCGGAGTTACAGCGTAGATATTTTTTACCCGGTTGGTCAGGTAAGAGTCATCCAGTTCATGGGTATCCAGAAATATCAGTTGCCCAATGATCCCGCCGGGAGTGGAGTTTTGTAAAACGAACAGGCCTGCTTCGTAGTTCTGGATCCCTTCCAGTTCCTCCTGCGCGGGAGCTTCATTTTGAAGTTTGCTGATCTCCTTATTGATCTCCTGCAGTGACGGACCGGTAAACTGGGTCGTTACGTCAGCTCTTTCATACCACACGGCTGATTTGTAGTTGTTATCCAGAATACTGGTAGGGGAATAGGTGTAGCCCTTGTCTTCTCTTATATTGCTGGTAATACGCGAGCCGAAGGATCCTCCCAGCAGCGAGTTGGTGATATCCAATGCAACATAGTCAGGACTGGAAGGATCCGCCACGGGCAGCCCAAAGAATATTGTGGACTGTGGAGCGCCCTCCCTGTCAATAAGCTGTACGCCGGGTGCCACCGTAGCTTCAGCAACAGGAAAAGAGTGTTCCGGTCCTTTCGGCCAATCGCCGAAGACTGTTTCTACAGATTTTTTCACCTTATCCGCGTTAAATTTGCCGGCAACGTAGATGGTAGTACGCTGAGCGCCAAAGTTGGCAGTGTAGAAGTTCTTTATATCTTCCAACGTGTAGGAATCTATCATTTCATCCGTTGGATATATTCGTCCATAAGGATGGTCGGGATAAATGGCGGCATAGAAATCCCGGTTAGCCTGGGAGCGCGGACGTGTCAGGGTCACACTGAGATTTCTTTTCATGTCATTCTTGAGTCTGTCCAGTTCCGATGCCGGCCATCCCGGATTTTTAAGTACATCTGCCATCAGGGTAATGGCCTCAGGCACGAATTCATAAAGCACGGAGCTACTCAGGCTGGTGTTGTGTGGCCCTGCCCCTATGTTCAGGTTACCTCCCATACCTGCCATTTTGTTGGCAATTTCCTTAGCATTCATGGTCGTACTTCCTTCTTCAAGAAGATCAGCCATCAGGTCACTCAACCATACTTCGTTTTCTTTTTCATGGATGTTTCCGGTTTTTACCACTATATTGATGTTAGCCTTGGGTATGGCTCCGTAAGGTATCATAACCAGTTGTAAGCCGTTTTCAAGTTGTACAACCTCCTTATCCGGAAGCACGAAATCCTTTGGCGCGCCACCGGCGGGTGGTTGTTCCTTTTCCTGCTCCTGGGCGCTTAAGCTGACGGCTGCCAGGAGAAATGCGAATAAAAAAGTCCTTTTCATAGTGCAGTATTTTCTGAGTTAGCCTGAGGATTTACAGTGAGTATGGTACGATTGGTTTTTCGCAGGTATTCGCGAACCGTTTTATCGACGACTTCAGGGGTGACCTTTTTGAATTCACTTTCCAGCGTATTGATCCGCTCCGGATTGTCATCAAATAGTGCAAAGCTGCAAAGCAGGTCAGCCCTGCCCAGGCCGAAAAAGCCGCCGAGGTCGTCATACAGCTTAGACCTGATCTTCACAATGGCGTTATCGATCATTTCCTGGGTTACGCCGGCGCCCACTTCGGTCATTACCTCATCAACGGCAGCGATAATGGAATCGGTTGGGGTTTCATTGTCATAGGTAAGGTTGAACATCCATAACATAGGACCCTTATAATTGAACATATTGCCCAGATAGTTGATCCCTCCGCTCACATTGGAAGTATACCCCTTTTCATTTTCCAGTTTCTGAGGTAACAGACCATTGTCGCCCTGTACCAGCATCTGGTCCAGCAGCCCCATAGCATAATACTCCGGCGTGTTCCTTTCCGGCATGTGCCACGCCATGGCTATAGCAGGTTTATTGGCCAGAGGATCGTCTTTAGTGAACTCTTTTTCCTCTTCCTGACGGGGCTCCGAAATATCAGGCTGCTCAGGAAGTTCGGCAGCGGGAATACCTCCGAAATACTGCGCTATCCATTGTTTTGTCTGCTCCAGATCAAAATCACCTACTATGGAAATAGCGGCATTGTTTGGGGCATAATAGGTGTCAAAAAATTTCTGTACATCTTCCAGCGTGGCGGCATCCAGATCTTCCAGATCCCCATAGAAGTTATGTGCGTTGAACCAGTTGGTATTCGCGTACTGTGGCATGTCCAGCCAGGGAAAGCCTCCATAGGGCTGATTAAGCACATTCACCTTCACCTCATTCTTCACTACACCCTGCTGGTTGGTCAGGTTGTCCTGGGTGATGGCCAGGCCCTTCATTCTGTCGGCTTCAGCCCAAAGCATAGTTTCCAGCTTGTGGGAAGGGACGATTTCAAAATAATTGGTAAAATCAAACCGGGTAGATCCGTTCAACACCCCGCCGTTTTTCTGCACCAGTTGGATAAATTCCATCTTACCCAGATTTCCTGAGCCCTGGAACATCATGTGCTCAAATAAATGAGCAAAGCCGGTGCGGTCCCTGGGCTCGATCCTGAACCCTATGTTGTAATATACTGCCACTACTACCGTAGGCGCTGTTTTATCTTCTGACAGAATGACCTTCAGACCATTGTCCAGCTTGTAATACTCTACCGGAACCCTGAATTCCGCAACTTCTTCCTTTTCTTCCGGTGGGGCACAGGCACCCACAGCTAAGAAAATGAAAATGAGTGGTTTAAGTTTTAAATTCATTAACAGTTTGATTTTGGTTATGCTACTAAAGTTAGAGATTTAAGCAGCAATCTCACTCCTATCTCTGTAAACGGTGAAAAGTACTGGTGAGTGGGCTAAGTAACTGTATGCTAAGCTTCGGTTTATTTTGACCTTTTCGATGCGTAGGGTACCGTTTCATCCAGCAGTATGGCTTCCTGAATAACCTGCATGACTTCTTCACCAATGTCACTCACGGCCCCGAATTCCACACTATAGACCTGTTTCCTGCCTTTGGAATGTAGTAACCCGCTTTCATTGGCAAGTTCATTGCCTCGTACAAAAGCAAATTCAACCGAACCGGTTTTAAGCGGATTAAGATAGCATATCCATGATTTTCTGTAGTAAAAGGGAATATTAAAGCGGATCTTGCTGGTAACGCCGGGAATGGATAGCATGATATCGTTGAGATGAAGCATTATTTTAGCAGTTGCTCCTTCCTGGTTGGAAATGAAATTTTCAACGTTCATATCAGAATGTTAAGGGCACGAATTGTTGTATTTAGGTTCTGATCAACATTCTCTGCAACTATGAGGTACAGGCCGTAGCTGATTTTCATATCTTGCTCAAAAGAATCTTAAATATAAAAACATATATGGACAATAAGATAAGGATCAAGTCTGAGGAAGTTCTGTCTGACAACTGGTACGTGCTGAAGAAGATAAAATTCGATTTTCAACATAGTGATGGAACCTGGCAGACACATGAAAGAGAGGCTTATGACAGAGGCAACGGCTCGACTATCCTGCTCTACAATCGTGAGCGTGGAACGGTGGTACTGACCCGGCAATTCCGGCTACCCACTTATATAAACGGCAACGAAACGGGAATGATGATAGAAGCCTGCGCCGGATTGCTCGAAAAAGATAACCCTGAGGAGTGTATCAGAAAAGAAACGGAGGAAGAAACGGGTTACAGGATATCCAAAGTAAAGAAGGCCTTTGAGGCCTACATGTCTCCAGGGTCGGTCACCGAGATACTCTATTTTTTTGTGGCCGAGTATGACCATAATATGAAGGTAAACGAGGGGGGAGGACTGAAGGAGGAAGAGGACATTGAAGTTATGGAGTTGCCTTTTGAGAGTGCCATGAAAATGATAGATAGTGGAGAGATCAGGGATGGAAAAACGATCATGTTATTACAATATGCAAAGATCAATGATCTGTTATAAATACCCCTGCCAGTAATCGTACCGGCAGGTGCTTACCAGTCATGCACCAACAATGGCACGGGTTCATCCGGAAGAATGTGGAACACATGAACAAAATGGCATTCCATGTATATTAAACAGGACATTAAAGGGGGTAAGGTGCTGATCTTCAATATGAAAGAACCCGATCAGACTCGGGGGTAAGAACATCGGGATCCGGTCAATGCCACCGGTAAGGGGTGTCTTTTAATGGATCCTCGCCCATGATCTTGTCAATGCCTCCAATTTCACTTTGCTGCCACCACCCGATATAGGCGCGGGCGGCAACCTCGTGAGACCCCACATCTTCTGTCAAAATCAGCTCATTGGCATCACGGAGAGCCAGAACAGGATGCTGGGAGGGGAACCGCATGATCATGGGCTCGCTGTCGGTGTCTTCCACTACCCGAACGGACTCAATGGTCCAAAGCACAAACATACCCAAGGGGCAACTCTGACGATGTTGGGAGGCCAAAGGGTTTACAGGAAAGTTCTGGATGGTCTCCTGGTTTTCACAATGTTCTAAAAGAGCAGGTATGTCCTCATGGGAAAAAGGTGGGAGGTCTATTGACTGGTAATCACCTTTTTTTAACAACTCAACATAAGTCTGTACGTCTATTTTTTGCTGGCCTTTGCTGTCTGAATCGTCGGCATTGCATGCGAGGGCCACCAAAATAGTGCAAATGCCGACCAGAGACCTTAACTTCTTCATATTTCATTTTAAAGTTAAGAACGAAAAATTGAATAGCAGACAATATGTGTACTGAAAGAAAATTTTGTGCTATTCCTGTGAGGCCCTGATCGTGACCACAACGGACTTCGAAGCAGGCGTACGGCTGTAGTCGGCTTTGCTTTTTATGGGTACCAGTACATTGGCCTCCGGGAAATAGGTGGCCACGCAGCGTCTGGGAATATCGAAAGGCACGACCAGGAAACGGTAGGCTACACGCTCTTCCCCCTGGAAATGGCTGTGGAGGTCAACTACCTGCTCTTTTTTCAAACCAGCCTCTGCCATATCCCCGGGATTCATGAATACCACGCGGCGTTCATTGTGAACACCACGGTAACGGTCATCGAGGCCATAAATGGTGGTATTGAACTGGTCATGGCTGCGGATGGTCATCATAATGTACTCGCCGGCCTTTAACTGATGGCGGGGGACTTCGTTGACAGTGAAATGGGCTTTGCCGTCGCGGGTATTGAATCTGCCCTCACGCGCACCGTTGGGCAAGTAAAACCCACCATCTTTGCGTACACGTTCATTGTAGTTCTCAAAGCCAGGGATAACGGCCTCCACCGCATCCCGGATATGGTCATAGTTGGTCACCATATGCTGCCAGTCTACCGTGGAGGAGGATCCCAGCACAGCCTCAGCCAGCCGGGCGACTATCATAGGCTCACTGAGCAAGTGTTCCGAGGCCGGTGTGCGGTCGCCCCGGGACTGATGCACGACACCCATGGAGTTCTCTACACTGACAAATTGCTCACCGGAGGCCTGAATATCCCGCTCGCTACGCCCCAGGCAGGGTAAAATAAGTGCTTCTTTGCCATGTATCAGATGGCTGCGGTTAGGCTTGGTAGATACCTGTACCGTCAGATCACATTTCATGAGTGCCCTGGCCGTATATTCAGTATCTGGCGTGGCGGACAGAAAGTTGCCACCCATAGCAAAGAAAAAGTCAGCTTTACCCTCGGCCATTGCTTCGATAGCAGCCACCGTATCATAGCCATGCTTCCGGGGTGGGTCAAAATTGAAATGATCCT
This sequence comes from Flammeovirgaceae bacterium BBD 1991-12, assembly GCA_001657315.1. Lineage (GTDB taxonomy): Bacteria > Bacteroidota > Bacteroidia > Cytophagales > Cyclobacteriaceae > Fulvivirga. Next base: position 15,108 of record LYSV01000099.1, read on the forward strand.
GTAACTTATCCAGGAATTCAGGTTTCGGCAATTCCCAGATGCCCATGGTCCGGTCACCCTGTACGTTACTGTGCCCGCGTACGGGACAGGTTCCGGCTCCAGGCTTACCGATGCTACCCCGCAGTAGTAGCAGGTTGACGATCTCCTGAATATTCTGAACACCGTTTTTATGCTGTGTCAGTCCCATCGCCCAGCAAACGATGATGCGGTCATGTCTGACCAGCAGGTCAGCAGCTTCCCTGATCTTGTCCGGTGAAACACCGCAGACATTTACCAGATCTTCGAAACTGGCACTTTTAAGATCTTCCAGCAGTGCTTCATATCCTGTTGTTTTTTCCTGTATAAAATCATGGTCAAAGACTGTTCCGGGTTTTTTTTCCTCTTCCTCATACATTAACTTCATGATGGCCTTGAGAAGGGGAACATCACCATTGATCCTCACCTGGAGGAACAGGTCGGTGAGATCGGTGCCCCCGTTGATCATACTGGTGCCTTGTGGATTTTTGAATTTCATAAGGCCAACCTCGGGTAGTGGATTAGCTGCGATGATTTTGGCACCATGGCGCTTGGCTTCTTCCAGCGCTATGAGCATCCGGGGATGGTTTGTGCCCGGGTTCTGCCCGATGATCACAATAACTTCTGCCTTGTTGAAATCATCTAACGTCACTGAACCCTTTCCTATTCCTAAAGTCATTGCCAATGCAGCTCCGCTGGACTCATGGCACATATTAGAGCAATCCGGCAGATTGTTGGTGCCATATTGGCGTACGAAAAGCTGGTATAGGAAGGCCGCCTCATTACTTGTACGTCCCGATGTGTAGAAAATGGCTTTGTCAGGGTGTGACGAAGCCTTTAGTTTTTTGGCAATCATGCTGAAAGCATCGTCCCACGGGATGGGCTCATAGTGCTCTTTACCCTCATAAAGTACCATGGGGTGTGTAATCCGTCCTGACTTACCCAGTTCATGGTCAGACCATTGTGAAAGCTCATAAATGGAATGTTTTTTAAAGAATTCAGGATCAGCACGTTTTTTGGTCGCTTCTTCAGCCACAGCTTTGGCGCCGTTTTCACAGTATTCCGCCAAAAAAGATCTTTTCTCATCCGGATCTGGCCAAGCACACCCAGGGCAGTCAAAGCCTTTCATTTGATTCAGTTTAAGCATCGTTCGCAAACCACCTGGTCCCATCTCACTCACGATATGGTTCAGCGCTACAGTTATTCCTTTCAGCCCGGCGGCGGCTTTGCCTGGTTGCGTGATCCTGATATCATTAAACTCCAACGGTGGCTGGGCATTCGGCTTTTGTGGCCTTTCCGGCTTTTTTTTATCCTGTTGTTCCTCTTTTTCGGAGGTTACGATGTCTTTTGCTTTCATAATGCTCTGTTGTTTTGCACTCTACAAAAATCCTGGAATTACCCAGCCAGAGGGTGTGCGTAATTATCCGGTTCCTCGGTATTATCCCTGTGCAGACACTGAAAATCCTTCTCTACCAGCAGGTGAATCGGATCCTTACCCGTATTTACTTCATGTTCAAAACCTACTTCATCCGTATTTGCCCACTGTTGGGCGACAGCTTTGGGCACCATCACCTGTATGGTTTGGTTGTTGTAGCTTACATCCGGAACATTAATATTGGGCTCTACCCTGATCTCATAATGAAAGTGATGAGCCATTTCGGAGCCAAAATGTACACTTTCCTTTACTATACCTTCTTTACCGAACCGTTCTACCTCGGTCCTGGTGAGCCGTAGTCGTATTGAATTTCCTTGGATCCTGAGTTTCATAGATATATATATTTAAATACTCGAATACCTGTCTTTATTTTCTTATTGTAGCAGCGTAACTTTTTCAATCCATACTAAGACGGATGCTTTTGGCCATAGCGTTTAGGTTGGAACCTTAGCGCCTTGCGGCAATCGTATGCGTTCTGCCCCTGTATAGATATTGTATCGGTTGTTTCGTACAAATCCTATTAATGTCATCCCGGCTGATCCGGCCAGTTTTACTGCCAGGCTGGAAGGGGCACCTACTGCTGAAAGCAGGGGTACACCTGCCAGCAGCGCCTTTTGTACCAATTCAAAACTTGCCCGGCCACTTACCTGTATCAGGTAGGAACGCAGCGGAAGCATACCCCGGCTGGCAGCTGCGCCCACCAGTTTGTCCAGTGCATTGTGCCGGCCTACATCTTCCCTCATCAGCAGAAGCCTGCCGTTATTGTCAAACAGGCCTGCAGCATGTAATCCCCCTGTATGTTCAAATACATTCTGAGCTTCGAGAAGTTTATCAGGCAGTTCATGGATGAGTTGCCGGTCAAATACAGGTTTTCCATGTGTTATTGGCTCACATGCGCTGACCTGCACGGCCTCAATGGAGGATTTACCACATACACCACAGCTGGAAGAGGTATAAAAATGCCTTTGCAACTTTTTCAGATCTATCTCCAACTGGTGAGATAACTCCACACGTACAACATTGCCTGCTTCTTCCTCTTTTTTCACCCGTTGGCAATGCTTTATGCTCAAAACTTCATTGACAGAACCAATGATTCCCTCACTGATCAGGAAACCCATGGCCAGTTCCAGATCGTTGCCAGGTGTACGCATCGTCACTGACAGGCTTTTTTCCCTTCGTTTGTGCTCCTGGCCGTAGCCAATTCTTATTTCCAGTGGCTCCTCTACTGCAAGCAGATCCGGCTCAGTGGTTTCCTTTAAAACCTTTATTCTTTTTACCTGAACCGGTGCTACACTGTGATGCATTTGTATGGTTTGAAATAAGTTTTGTAACAAAATGGGGGTATACAGGATTTTACGTGTCCACTCTCCTCAATTTACCAAAAGTACGGTTGTACAACGTAAAACAATAGCAATATAATCTCAATCTGGTCCCTTAAATCAATAGAGTAGTATTATTCCTTTTGAGTAAATAACATCAATTTGCAGGTACAAAGTTTATAATCGGTATAATGCAAAAAGGTAGGTTTACTCAACGGGTTTCGATCACCGGGTGTCTTGATCTTCCACTTACCCTTCTTGTAAGAAGTACTTCATAAAGCTTTTATTGTCACTAAAAACATGTTAGTATGACAGGGCTATCATTTTTGGATAAGGCGCATAGCGTTGCACAACCGGGCTACAGCCGGTGGCTGGTACCTCCGGCTGCCCTGGCTATTCATCTTTGTATAGGTCAGATCTATGCCTACAGTGTTTTCAATGAGCCTATGACGCGGATTCTTGGAATTACACAGTCGGACCCCCAGGACTGGCATTTGACCACTCTTGGATGGATCTTCAGCATTGCGTTGTTTGTCCTTGGCGCTTCTGCAGCCTTTTTTGGCAAGTGGCTCGAACGTGTGGGCCCCAGAATGGCAATGTTTGTTTCGGCCGCCTGTTTTTGTGGAGGGTTTGCCGTAGCGGCTGTTGGGGTATGGCTTCATAGTATATGGCTGGTGTACCTCGGACATGGTGTGATCGGAGGTATAGGCCTTGGACTTGGTTATATTTCACCCGTTTCCACACTCATTAAATGGTTTCCTGACCGTCCGGGTCTGGCTACCGGGATGGCCATTATGGGTTTTGGTGGGGGAGCAATGATAGCGTCACCACTGTCAGTTTATCTGATGGATCTTTTTAGCTCACCTACTTCGGTGGGTGTGGCGGAAACCTTCCTGGCCATGGGTGTTCTTTACTTTCTTTTTATGATGTTCGGAGTATTTACGGTGCGCATTCCTGCGGAGGGCTGGCGACCCGAAGGATATATTGCTTCTTCCAAAGGGAGCAGAAAGATGATCACGGATGCAGATGTGGATGCCGACAACGCTGTTAGAACGCCACAGTTCTGGTTGATATTTGCGATACTAATGCTTAACGTCACAGCCGGTATTGGTGTGCTGGGGCAGGCTTCCGTCATGATACAGGAGATGTTTTCTATACAGGAAGTAGGAGCTGACGCTGCCATAACCACAGCCGCTGCCGCAGGTTTTGTGGGACTGTTAAGCCTTTTCAATATGGCGGGTCGGTTTTTCTGGTCCTCTGTTTCGGATAAGATTGGTCGCAAGAATACGTACGGCATCTTTTTCCTGTTGGGGGCCGTTGTGTACTTTATGGTACCGGCTTTTGGCAATATGGGCAGTGTGGTGCTGTTCATCCTCGCCTTTTGTGTTATCATGAGTATGTACGGAGGTGGATTTGCCACGGTGCCTGCCTATCTCAGGGATATGTTTGGGACAATGCAGGTAGGAGCAATACATGGACGGCTGCTGCTTGCGTGGTCACTGGCAGCGGTGTTTGGCCCTTCGCTGATCAATTATTTACGAGCCTATCAGATAGAGACTGTTGGGCTTCCAGCTTCCCAGGCCTATTCGTTTACTATGTACATCATGGCGGGATTACTTTTGATAGGCTTTATCTGCAACGTTATGGTGAAACCTGTTGCGGAAAAATATCATTATAATTATCGGCACCCCAAAGAGAGTGCCACATCGGAAGCAGTGAAAGAAAAAGTAAATATGACTTAAATCAATGTTGTCATGGAAAACGGACATAAAACACCTTCCATTCTCATTTTTCTGTCCTGGGCCTTTGTGGGTATCCCCTTACTTTGGGGTATATCACAGGTGATCGTTAAAACATTGGCCATATTTACCGGATGACAGACGTTTATTGGGTGGCTTGAAAAATCTGTATCAAAAATATACCCTGCCGCGCTACGGCGTTGAATGTATGACAGATTATTTTTTATTCTTACTTCGGACGTGCAATGGGTTTTTTCTGATCTGATGGTTTGACAGCGCCTGCCTGACCGGCTGTCGTAAGTCAGTTGTTATACTCCTGATGGTCAATTACATAAAGTAGCGACTGCGTTGTTGATCTTCCTGTTTCATAACGAACAATCAAAAGTAGTTGCCAAAGAACAGGTATGAATGGTCTGACAGCGGATCACAGTATTCGCCTTCTGTATATCAACCTTCCGGACTTTTGTCTGTTGTATTCATAATGCATGGACATGATAACATGCAGCTAACAAAATGCCTCATCCAAACGAAACATATGACCTGAAAGAGTTTTTGGTACGTCTGTATAATTGCCTGGAGAATGAAAATACCAATAAACAGGCAGAAGTGGTCCACTCCCTGCAGGTGGCGGAAAACCTGCTTTTTGAAAAAGGGTCCATCAGGGAAAACCAGGAGCGTACCATCAATGTAATGGCCATACACCAGATCAATGGTTCAATGAGCAAAATAAAGGTTCCCCTATGGTATATTCAGGATCAGCAGGTACACTATAATAACCATATCGTAGATCGGATACAGAAAAAAACCTTTAGCACATCAACTGTCTTCCAAAAGGTTCCACAGGGGTTTTTACGCATAGCTACCAACGTCTTACAACATGATGGTAGCCGGGCGATCAATACCTACATACCGTCATATTCTCCGGTAGCAAGGGCAGTAGAGCAGGGTCAGACTTATCAGGGTATAGCCTTTGTGGTGAATGACTGGTATGCAACAGCATATAAACCGCTTTTCATTGACGGAGAGTTGAAAGGGATGTTCTACGTAGGTGTAAAGGAATCGTTTTCCGGAGTTGAAGACCACTACTTTAATCAGGACCATGGAGATATTATTCATATCCTCTCCCGGCTTTTTTATGAAAATTATAACGGCTCCAGCTCAGTTATTTCCGAATTGATACATTTGCTTTACAAGCAGGAAAACAAATCCGGGAGCAGTCCTATACTAACATTGGGGCTTAAGCAGTTGATCATATTGCTTATCCAGGCCAGAGGAAAAAACAGATCTGTAACACAAAATAAGGATCTTCTTCTAAGCAATCGCCTTACTTATATTAGTCAGTATATCAGATTTAACCTGACTGCTGATCTCAGTGTAGAGGACCTGGCTGAGAAGATCCACATGAGCCAGCCTACTTTTTTCAGGGTATTTAAAAGCTATTTTGGGCAGACGCCTATGGAATATATTAACCATGAAAGAGTACAGAAAGCCTGTGAGCTATTGAAAATACCAGAAAAATCTGTCACAGATGTTTGTTTCGATGTAGGCTATAACAATACTTCCTACTTTATTAAGCAGTTTAAGATGTATTACGGGCTTACTCCCAACCAGTTTAGGAAAGAGATTGTATAGTCTGGTAGTGGAATAATTGGAACCGCGAGGCTGATATCTCTTTGGAGATCAGGGTCATGGCATCATTAATTAATTTGGCGGATTATAGTACCAACACGGTTTAACCCGGGGTAAATATTATCGGATTTGCCCTTTGTGTGGGACGAGCTGCCTATTTTGCCTGAAATTTTTTTCCTAATCGAACGATCCTATGAAAAGAACACTAATTCTTATCCTGTTCACGGCGTCTGTGGCCCGGGGACAGGACCTGTCTGACAGTGTAACACAATACTTCGACTTTTGGGTAGGAAAATGGGAAGCTACCTGGGATGAAGGAGATGGTAAAACAGGCAAAGGCATCAACCACATTACCAAAACGCTGGATGACAAAGTTATTCAGGAAAATTTTCAGATACTGGAAGGACAGTCCAAAGGATTCAGGGGTACGAGCATAAGCGTTTATCAGGCCCGGTTTAAAAAATGGAAACAGGCCTGGGCTGATAATCAGGGAGGGTATTATGATTTTACCGGAAAGTTTGAAGGGGATAAGCGGATCTTTCAAACCGGGGTCTTCGACACAAAAGACGGTAAAAAATTTACCCAACGCATGGTTTTTTACAATATAACCTCTGATGCAATGACATGGGACTGGGAATCCTCGAATGACGGGGGTGAAACATGGACGTTGAACTGGCGGATCCGGTACAGCAGGATAGAATAAGGCATACTGGCAGGGTACTATATTGTATTCTTTTTGACTTTCACAGAATACGGGAAGTTGTCATATCGGTACACCTTGTCATCATTCCCTGCAATAGTAGCTTCAGTCCTGTGCACACCAAAGCGTTTTGGGTTTGGAGTATTCTCTCCCCATATGCGTTTGGGGATGCACAACAGAAGTCCGGATTCATCTCCCATAGCCCACCAGAAACCGGCAGAGGCCGGGTATGGCGTTAAGCCAAGGTGTTTGTTTAAAAGCTTTGCCTCAGCAGCCTGGTCGTCTACCACAAAAGCGATCTCGCTAACATAAAGGATGTCCTTATTCGTGAAAGATCCTGTAGCGCCGTTGTCCATATCATGCCGGGCAATGTATTCCAGCAGATTGCCAGCCGGATCCCAAAAAAATACGGAATGGGCATTCCAGTGCCGAAAGTGCCGGACATCCTCCGGGTATTTTACATCGATCTTATCCTTTGGAGTGGGTATAAGAGGGCTCCTGCTCAGTTGCCAGTCTCTGGCCGCCAGAATTTTGTTTTCAGGAATATTAAATGCGAAATGGTACCATGGGTCTCCGGCATCAGCAGTTTTGACAAAGGTTATCGGTGTTCTGCCACCCATGACGGTAAGTTCACGATCCGTGTGGCTAATGAGTTCCATTTCCAGCTTGTGCACATAGAATTCCTTCATCTGATCCAATGGAGCCGAGGTCAGCAGTTTAAGATCCAGTATCCGCGGCTGTACTGGTGAGATCGCCTGTATTTTGGACCTTGCAGATCTGCTACAGGACACTACCGGGTGCATACCCAGGACCATAGCCGATAGCATCATATTCCTTGTGAATAATCTTCTGGATACTTTTTTCATATACTTTTGACCAACCAAATAATTTTAAGATGTGGAGGATGATCCCAAGGTGTGGATTTGGGCATAAACTTTCTATTAAAATCATAATATTTAAGGACGTAGAACTGTAAAATTTCTTTATTGGTGTTTTGAATACTAACTGATGTTCAGGTGAGGTTTAATATTGACATCCCGACACTTTTTGCCTTTTTCGGCACATTTCAGGGACTGGTATTTGCTGCGATCTTCTGGCTGAAGAATAGGAACATTTCCAATAAGATCTTTTCCCTGCTGCTTTTAGCCACCAGTGTACGAATTGCCAAGAACATATTTGTTCACCTGCGGGAGCTGAATCCGGATCTTTTTACATGGTATGAGGTATGGAGAACATCCGTGTACATCGGTATCTCTCATCAGTTTGCCATAGGTCCGCTTTTCTTTCTTTATTTTAAGGCCAAGATGGACCCCGGATTCAGATGGGACAGGGGATACCTTTGGCATTTTGTTCCCTATTTTCTGCTGGTCGTCATTAGTCCGTTCGTCCAGTGGTCCTTTTGGCAGTATGGCGGACTTTGGTTTTCCTATTTCTCTATTCTGCTGTACTATGTACTGGCCTTCCGTATTTATTACCGGAAAGGTAAAGATACCGATCAGGGCACTTCCATCTGGTTAAAGGGACTGTTGTGGGTGGTGGCGGTCATCATGGTCGCCTATTCGCCGGTACTGTTCCACTACACCGGCTACATTGGCGGAGCAGTGCTGTATGCGCTGGCTCTGTTCTCCACCGGCTACATCATGCTCATGGATAAAGGCAAGGTTTCTTTCTTCCGCGCAAAATACGGGACCTCTTCGTTGAGCAATACAAAGGTCAGGGAGATCAGAAGCAGACTGGAGCAATTCATGCAAAGGGAAAAGCCGTTCACTGATCCTGAGCTTACCCTGCAGGTTCTGGCCCATAGTATAGATGTGCTGCCACATCACCTGTCACGGGTGATCAATCAGGAATTCAAAGTGAGTTTTACAGACTATATCAATGCCTTTCGGCTGAAAGAAGCCGTACTCAGGCTGAAAGATCCGAAATATGATCATTTAAAGCTGTCTGCACTGGCCTATGACTGTGGATTCAATTCAGTTCCCACCTTCAATACGCTTTTTAAGAAAGTATATAAAACTACACCATCGAAATTCAGAAAAGGAACTGACTAATTCACTTTTTAGTGCCTTTGTGTCCTGGCGGCACTGAAAACATGAAATTTGGGCCGCAAAATCACTATGCTATGTAAAGTAAGATCCTGAAGGAATAGATCACCTAAAGATCAAGGTCCAGGGGAGTACCTTTGGCAAAGTCTTCAGCAGTGACGGGGGTTCCGTTGATCGAGCTGGCGTCCCAATCCTGGGCGATCTTCCATTTTCCATCCGCCTTTTTCAGGAGAACATGAAATTGTGCGTAGGTCATGTGCCTTTCCTTCCCAGGCTCCTCATAGACTGCTCTGTAGTAACCTACTTCATAGCCTACATTTTCTGAATAGATCCGATGCTCCATCCAAAAGTCGATGGTCCTTTTTCTTGCATCCTCTTTTTGAAAAGCCTGCCTGATGGTGCTCCTGTATTCTTCGCCGGCCCTTATCCCCCATTTGGTGATACGGAGTACATCAGAGGTATGCAGGTTATTAAAAAGCTTCCAGTCTCTTTCTTCCCACGCCTTTTTGAAAGGTTTCCAAATCTGTTCGTCTACGGTTTTTTCGATCTCTTCATTTGAACTGTTTTCCTGTGAAAAAAGGATCAGGTCTGTAGTGATCAGGAGCAGGATAAGAAGAATGTTTCTTTTAAGCATGGCTTTTTTTGATATAATGATAAAAGCTCTCTGCTTTAAGAATTATTAAGATCATGATTTTTACGATCCCCAACCCTATTCTTCGAATAACCTCAGGATTTATTGAGACACTTTTTATGAAAGATGAAAATGAAGTGTTTCCGGGATTATTGCATCATTGATCGCATGGGGAAATGCGATCTAATATTGCTTTATTTTTTTCCTTCACTTTACGGATTTCATATTGTGATTGCAGGTTCATCCATACCTCGGCTGACGTACCAAAAAACCGTGCCAACCTAGTGGCCATATCGGCAGTAATACTCATCTTCCCTTTAATAATTTGACTAATTCTTGTCTGCTGTACGCCTATGGATTTGGCAAGCCTGTAAGCAGTGATTCCCATAGGTTCCAAAAAGTCCTTTTCCAGTATCTCCCCGGGATGAACATTCATTAATTTTTCCATATCCTTTTATATCAATGATAATCTATCATTTTAACGTTATGGGCATGGCCATTACGCCAGATGAAAACGATTCTCCATTGCATGTTCACGCTTATGGAATAATAACCTGCCAGGTCGCCTTTAAGTGCATGTAATCGATTAGAGGGTGGAATACGTAAATCTTCTAAACCAATGGCTGCATTCAAATAATCCAGGCGTCTCATAGCTACTCGTCTGACTTCCGTACTCCATTTTCTGGTAAATTCTCCTCTGCTAACTTTCTCAGTATCCTTGCATGCAAAACTTAGTATCAAGACTCTATAGTATAGCACAAATATACTATATATTTTTTTGACTATCAATAAGGGTAGCTTCAATAGAGTATATACAACTAAAAAAACTGAACCTGATGTGTCATTGGTCTCTGCTCTGAAACGTGTTCACACCGGAGCAGAAATATTTTTACCCTGAAAGTTGGTCAGGCAAACATGAAAGCGGTCTCCGTAAAACATAGGTCCTGATCTCACAGTCCGTTGACCACGTTTCAGCCTAAACCTCCGATCCGGACAATGCTCCGGAGAAGTATGTCAATATTAAATTGGCTGAATGGAAGACACCAAATATTTTATCATTCAATCATTTAGTTGAATGATAATTCAGCAAGACTCCATCTATGAACTATTGAACGTCGATCCGGCGCTGTAGATCAGAGTCATCAACATATGTTCGTTCAAATAAAGATTGAATATTCGGTCCGGAAAGCTTCAGGATGGAATTAGGTTGAGTTGAAGTAACAGAAACTATCACCTGATACCAATCTGGCTGCGCAGGTATTCCATTGGAAATTCACTGACAATTGATTAACATAGACTCGCCGGCGAAATGTACGAGGTATCGAAAGGAGGTAAGTACCGGAGGCCATTACAAAATCACATGCTATGGAATTGTCTGTTCGTGAGATCACAGCGAGCGACGTAGAATTGATCGTAGATTATTTCGTCCACGCTGATGTCGATTTTCTAAGTGGTATGGGAGCGGACAAGGGCAAGCTTCCTGAACGGTCGGATTGGATAAACATGCTGATCAAGGAACTGGACAAGCCGACAGAAGATAAAAAGCTTTACTACATACTCTGGCAGTTGGATGGCCAGCCGGTGGGGCACTCCAATATCAACTATATCAACTACGGCAATTCGGCGAACATGCATTTGCATCTATGGAATAGCGAAAACAGACAATCCGGAATCGGGACGCATTTTTTGAGGAAAACCATCCCTTTTTACTTTGATCGTTTTAGGCTGAAAACACTGGTATGTGAGCCTTACGCCCTCAATCCTGCACCCAACAGTACTTTAAAAAAGCTGGGCTTCCGGTTTGTGAGAGCATATGAAACCACACCCGGTATTATTAATTTTCATCAAAAGGTGAACAGGTATGAACTCACAAGGCAGGAATTTGACAACATGAACGGAAAATAGATAGATAAGATGATGAAAAATTTAATAATTCCCTTTCTTTTAGTGTTGCTGTTGGGTTGTGATCGCACAGTGCAGCATAACTCATCAGTATTGTCCAAATATGAAAAAATGGATCCTGAAAAAAACCTTCTGGCGTTAGTGAATGATGAAGATCTGAATGGATTTCAATGGATGAATCCTCCTGAAAATTTTGGGTCACACGATGGGGCTATTCAAATCACTGCTGACCGCAGTTCGGATTTTTTCAACAATCCCGAAACCCTTGAGAGAACGGCAACCGCCCCTTTTTTGTACAGGGATGTAGAAGGGGACTTTGTAGCCACTGCGCTTGTGAGGCCCGACTTCAGGGCAATGTGGAATGCAGCTGCACTGATGGTACACATGGACAGTGCACACTGGATAAAATTTGCTTTTGAGAATTCCGACGCAACTGGCAGAAGCATTGTATCCGTAGTGACTCAGGGGACTTCTGACGACGCCAATGGTGCCGTTGTACATGAAAAAGAAATGGTTTGGCTGAGAATGATAAGAAAAGGAGAGGTGTACGCCATGCACTGGTCGGATAATGGGGTAGACTTCAACATGGCACGGTTGGCCCGTTTGCCTGGTAAAGGACCGGTAAAGGTAGGTATGGAGGCTCAAAGCCCTGTGGGTGATGCTGTGGTTCATGAATTCCGGTACTTTTCGTTGGAACAGCACACTGTGGAAGACCTGAGAAAGGGAGAATAGCAATAGTCACAACGTAGGAGCTAACGGCCATTTTCAGAATACCCTGTAGCCGTCTGACCCTGAAACAGAACACCTGAATCAATGACCGAGAAAGAAAAAATGCTGAACGGGGACCATTACGACCCCAGAGATCCCGGGTTGCTGGAGATCTACTACAATGCGAGAAGATTGCTCAGGAAATACAACAACGCAGACCCCGCTGATCCCTCGGGGCGGTCGGAGATTCTAGCCGAGCTGTTTGGATTTAGGGGGGACAATGTATGGATAGAGACCCCTTTCTTTTGTGACTACGGCGAGAACATTTCCATTGGTAAAAACACATTTGTGAATATGAATTGTGTATTTCTGGATGACAACAGGATTACCATTGGTGAAAATGGGCTGATAGCCCCATACGTCCAGATCTACACAGCTACACATCCGCTGAAGGCATCTGAAAGGATCATCCATGACCATAGTGGGAGCCGTTATCTGACTTCGGCCAGGCCTGTGAAAATCGGTGACAACGTCTGGATAGGAGGGAACAGTGTGATCTTTCCTGGGGTGACTATTGGCAACAATGTAACTATTGGGGCCGGTTCAGTGGTCAATAAGGATATTCCGGACAACCGGCTGGCCTTTGGCAATCCCTGTCAGGTGATCAGGGAAATATGAAGACAATGGAAGCCGGTCCGGTTCGCGTAGTGACTGTACAGCGATAAGATGAAAGCCATCCTGTTCGACATAGACGGTACCCTGACTGATACAAAAAAGGTGGATGACGGATGTTTTATGTCAGCTTTTGAAAAAACGTTTGGTATTGACATCACACAGCAGGACTGGGCCGGGCTGAAGAACGTGACGGACTGGGGGATCACCGAAGAGATCGTGCAAAGGGAATTGGGCAGGGAACCTACCAGGCAGGAATATAAGGCCATGACCTCAAATTTCGTTCAAATGCTGAGAAAAGAACGGTTACGGGACCCTTCCCAATTCACAGAGGTTTCGGGCGCCAAAGCATTCTTTGATCATTTGCAGACCTCCTTCGACTGGCCCGTTGGCATTGCTACGGGTTCATGGGAGGAATCGGCGTTGATAAAACTGAAAGCGATAGCCATAGACCCGGATGGCGTTGCATTCTCCAACAGCAATCATCATAAATCAAGAGAAAAGATCCTGTATCGTACCATTGAGCAGTTAACAGGAAATGGCAGGATCCCTTTGCATAATATTATCTATTTTGGAGATGGTGTCTGGGATCTGGCAGTATGCCGGAAAATTGGTATTCGCTTCATTGGAATTGATATAAAGGGAGATGGAAAACTTGAACAAACCGGAGCAAAAACAGTTTTCAGAAATTTTACGCAAAAGCAGAAAATATTAAATGAGCTGATCCAGGTGTAATGGACCAGCCTGCACACTAAGGATTTTGATACTTCCCTGAAATGTGGCATTTTCAGATACATGGAGGATCTTATTGAAAATATTACGCGGCATACGGAGCTGTCCGAAAAAGACAAGGAAATCTTGCTGAAAACATTTGTGCATAAGGCCGTCAGGAAAAAGGATTCTCCTATTCGAAACGGTGAACCATGCAACAAAATCCTTTTTGTACGTTCAGGTTTGCTCAGGGCGTATTTCCTGGATCAGAATTCCACAGAACGTAACATCATGTTTGCTCTTCAGGACTGGTGGATAACCGATATAGGAGCTTTTATGAACAGGGAAAAAGCTGATCTCAGTGTGGAGGCCCTTGAGGACAGTGCTCTGCTGGTTCTGTAAAGGGA
>LYSV01000100.1 GCA_001657315.1 Flammeovirgaceae bacterium BBD 1991-12
CTTTGAAGAAGTAATTGCCCTCTCTAAGCGCCTGATTCAAATGCTTACCGGAGTGGAAGATCAGGCTCACGGGCGTTTTCACCATGCGGATGGCCTGCAGCTCGTCCACCCGGGTCTCTATTTTGAAGTTCGCCTTCAGGTCATCGTTACGGGTCACCACCAGCAGGTCGTAGTCGCTTTTGTATTCGTACAGGATGCCGTTTTCCACATAGGTGTCTTCCACATACTCGCCGCGGGCGTAGCTGCCGAAGAGGATCACCATCTCTACTTCCTTGTAGCTGCTGAGCAGGTCGGTCAGGTGCTTTAGCTCTTCCTGTTTGGTGAGGGGGAGTTTTTGTAAGGATCCGTTCACGGATGTAAAGTACATTTTGTTTACTGAAAACTTAATATAGGGAATTTTTTTAGTCGGGAATCTTGAGTAATTAGTCGTGAGGAATCTACTGACTCGTTAAAAGAGTACTTTGAAAATCAACAGGGTTTTCGCTAATCCCATGGTCTGTGGAGACACAGACCGGGTAGGGGAAGGTACTTGTGAGCCATTTTTAGGTGTTTGCAAACGTTTGAAAGTGGAATTGTTTATATTCGGATGTTATCTTTTCATTGTGCAAACCGCTAACTTTAACTCATGAAGAAAGAACTGATATCTGAGTTTTTCTCAAAGCTTGAAGAAGCTTGTTACAATCTTGACGGTTGGGAATGTTGGAGTGCCTGGAAGTTACAGGAGATACTTGCCTACAAAAATTGGAGAAACTTTGCCAATGCGATTCAGAAAGCTTCCAAATCCTGTGAAAACTCGGGAGAACGAATAGATGATCATTTCGTTGGGGTCACCAAAATGATCGATATCGGCAAAGGAAGCATAACTTAGAGCTCACCTGTTTCAGCAAGTTCCATACCCCGCTCTAATGGTTATCGGAGCTTCGGCAGACATGTGTAACTTGCTTTTTCGAAACCTGATTAAACGTCAGTTGCAAACTGCCAGCACTCGGGGGGCAACGGACACAATGACGAATAAATAAACTCTTCTTAAATAAACATGCCCTCAATTGCATTCGTTGATACGGAAGTTGAGCCAAAGAGCCGAAAGATCCTTGACATTGGAAGTGTCAGGGGAGATGGAAGCTTCTTTCACAAAAGTTCGGTAGCCGATTTCATCCGGTTCCTTATGGGTACGCAATTCATTTGCGGACATAACATTTTCAATCATGACATTAAGTTTATTGGCAAGGCACTTGATGATGCCGGGATAAATCCTGCAAACATCATTGACACGCTATTCCTTTCCCCTCTTCTTTTTCCGGCCAAACCCTACCATGCATTGGTAAAAGACGATAAGCTTCAATCTGATTATACAAACAACCCGCTTAATGACGCAATCAAAGCCAGGGATTTATTCAATGATGAAGTTGCAGCCTTCAAACAAACCGATGAAACACTTAAACAAATTTTGTATTTGCTATTGCATGACAAGAAGGAGTTCCACTCCTTTTTTCGTTTCATGGCATACTCAAGTGAAAGCGCTGATGTAGAAAAATTGATTCGTGATAAATTCAAAAATGAAATTTGCGAACAAGTTGACCTCGTTAAAATAATTTCAGAACACGCAATTGAACTTGCTTACTGCCTGTCCCTGCTTAACTCATTCATCCAGCATAAGAAAATACATTCTATCACACCTCCATGGGTGTTGAAAAATTATCCTGAAGTTGAGCAGATCATGTTTCGTCTGCGAAATAAACCTTGCTTAAGTGGTTGTATTTACTGCAACAATGCATTGGACATACACAAAGGCCTGAAAAGGTTGTTCGGTTTTGATTCCTTCAGAACGTATGGAGGTGAGCCGTTGCAGGAGAGGGCGGTTAAAGCAGCCGTTGACAATAGATCCATACTTGCAGTTTTCCCGACTGGTGGCGGTAAGTCAATCACCTTTCAGGTACCTGCATTGATGAGTGGTGAAAGTTCAAAAGGTTTGACAATTGTGATTTCACCTTTGCAATCGCTGATGAAAGACCAGGTGGACAATCTTGAAAAAGTCGGAATCACCGAAGCAGTTACAATAAACGGCTTACTAGACCCGATTGAACGGGCAAAATCCTTTGAACGGGTTGAAGATGGTTCCGCCTCTATCCTTTACATTTCGCCGGAATCTCTGCGTTCACCGACCATTGAACGATTGATTTTAGGACGGAAAACTGTTCGTTTTGTCATTGATGAGGCACACTGTTTTTCTTCTTGGGGGCAGGACTTCAGGGTTGATTATCTATACATAGGTGATTTCATCAAATCGATCCAGGAACAGAAAAATCTTGAAGATGGAATTCCTGTTTCATGCCTTACAGCAACGGCTAAGCAAAAGGTCATTCAAGATATTCGTGACTACTTCAAGGAAAAACTTTCCCTTGACCTTGAACTGTTCACTTCCAAAACATCAAGAACAAACCTTCAATACAAGGTTTTTGAAAAAGGCAACGAAGAAGAAAAGTACCAGGCAGTAAGGGATTTGATCGAGGAGAAAAATTGCCCGACAATCATTTATGTTTCAAGAACACGGAAAGCATACAAACTTGCCGAGAGGCTGACAGAAGATGGTTTCAATGCAAAACCTTACCACGGCAAAATGGATGCGGAAGAAAAAACTGCCAACCAGGATGCTTTTATCTCCGGTGAAGTCCCGATCATGGTGGCGACTTCCGCTTTTGGAATGGGTGTCGACAAAAAAGATGTAGGCATGGTGATTCACTATGAAATTTCCGATTCACTTGAAAACTACATCCAGGAAGCGGGCAGGGCAGGACGAGATGAAAACATCGTTGCCGATTGCTTTGTGTTGTTTAACGAGGAAGATCTTGGCAAACATTTCATCTTGCTAAACCAAACAAAACTTTCCATCAAAGAGATCCAGCAGGTTTGGAAAGCCATAAAGGAGATAACAAGATTTCGTTCAACAGTTTCAAATTCAGCCTTGGAGATTGCGCGAAAAGCCGGCTGGGATGATAGTGTTGTAGAGATCGAAACGAGGGTAACCACAGCCATTGCGGCACTGGAAGATTCGGGCTATTTGAAGCGAGGCCAAAATATGCCGAGAGTTTTTGCCAGTAGTATTCTTTCCAGGAATGCACAGGAGGCCATTGACAAAATCAATGCTTCAGAAAGATTTGAGGAGAAGCAGAAAGAAAAAGGGGTCCGGATCATCAAAAAACTTTTTTCCAGTAAAAGCAGAAAGCAATCAAATGAAGAAACGGCTGAATCAAGGGTTGATTACATCGGTGATCATTTGGGAATTGTAAAAGAAGAAGTAATAAACATTGTGAATCTTCTCCGCGAGGAGAAGATTTTGGCTGATGCAAAGGATTTAACAGCCTTCATCAAAAAGGGAGAAAACAAGAACCGCTCACTCAATATCGTCGAAACTTTCAGCAGGATTGAAAACTTCCTGCTTTCCGTATTTGATGAACAGGAAAAAACATTTCACATCAAGGAGCTCAACGAAGAAGCTGAGACCAAAGGTTGCGATAATGTGAATACCAACAGGATTAAAACCATCATCAACTTTTGGGCCATTAAGAATTGGATTAAGCGGCAAAACCTGGCGTATTCCAGGAATCATGTGCTTGTGCTCTGCCTGCATCCGAAAGAATTGCTGAAAGAAAAGCTGGAAAGGCGGCATGAGCTGGCAAGGTTCATTGTTGAATTCCTTTATCAAAGAAACCTGAATTCATCGGAGGATGATACAAAAGACGAGGTTTTGGTAGAGTTTTCGGTGCACGAATTGAAAACCGCCTATGAGATCAGTCAAAATCTCTTCAAACAAAGCATCCGTATAGATGACATTGAAGATACTCTGTTTTATCTGTCAAGAATTGAAGCCATCAAAATTGAAGGAGGCTTTCTTGTGGTTTATAACCGGTTGACTATCGAAAGAGTAGAAGAGGACAATTATAAGCGATATACGAAGGAGGACTATCAGAAACTCAATCAGTTTTACGAAAACAAGGTTCAGCAAATTCATATCGTTGGTGAATATGCAAAGAAGATGATAGGCGACTACAAAGATGCATTACAGTTTATAGAGGATTATTTTCAGCTAAACTATGGCTCGTTCTTAAAAAAATATTTTCCGGGCAGCAGGGTTGACGACCTTAAACTCAAAATGACCCCGGGAAAATTCAAACAACTTTTCGGAGAACTTTCACCCACCCAATTGAAAATCATAAACGACAATGAAACAAAATATATTGTCGTATCAGCCGGACCCGGAAGCGGAAAAACCAGGGTGCTGGTGCACAAACTTGCTTCATTGCTTTTGATGGAAGACGTAAAGCATGAGCAATTGCTTATGGTTACGTTCTCAAGAGCAGCCGCAACGGAATTTAAAAAGAGATTGCTCAAACTCATTGGCAATGCGGCAAATTACATTGAGATAAAAACATTTCACTCCTACTGCTTTGACTTATTAGGCAAGGTTGGCAGTTTGGAAAAATCCGATGTGATTTTGAAAAAGACCATTGAGAAAATCAGGAACAAGGAAGTTGAAGCCAGCCGGATTACCAAAACAGTTTTGGTGATTGATGAGGCGCAGGATATGGACGAAGATGAGTTCAGTCTGATAACTGCTTTGATGGAACAGAATGAGGAAATGAGAGTGATCGCAGTGGGGGACGATGACCAAAACATTTACGAATTCAGGGGAGCAAGCTCCAAATATCTCGAACAGTTTATTCAAATAAACAAGGCAACGAAATATGAATTGGTTGAAAATTACAGGAGCAAAAGTAACCTTGTTGAATTCACCAATCAGTTTGTAAAGAGCATCCGCCATCGTTTAAAAGACACGCCAATTATTGCCAGACAAGCTAACAATGGAAAAATAAAATTGGTGTGTTACCAGGGTGGTAATCTTATTACTCCGCTTGTACATGACATACTTACAACCGGACTTACAGGAACTACATGTGTGCTTACAAAGACGAATGAGGAAGCATTGCAAATCACAGGACTACTTTTGAAAAATGGTATGCAGGCGAAATTGATCCAAACGAATGACAGTTTCAGTTTGTATAATCTTTCGGAAGTCAGATACTTTTTAAGTCGCTTGAATTTGGCTGATGACGTTTTTATAATCAGTGATGATATTTGGGCAAATGCAAAACGAGAATTGATAAACACGTTCAGGAACAGCACGAAATTAGAAGTATGCTGTACTATTATTAATGATTTTGAGGCAACCAACCCAAAGAAAAAATGCAAATCGGATCTGGAAGTTTTCATACGGGAATCCAGGCTGGAAGACTTCTTCAATGAGAACGGAGAAACCATTTTCGTTTCAACTATTCACAAAGCCAAGGGTAAAGAGTTTGACAATGTTTTCCTGATGCTTGAAAACTTCAACCCTGCCACGGATGAAGCCAAACGACAGTTATATGTTGCCATGACAAGGGCAAAGCGGAATTTAACCATTCACCTGGACTCAGATTTCCTTGACAACATTTCGGTAGAAAATTTAGAACAGGTTAAAGATGTAGAGATCTACCTGACCCCAAACGACATGGCAATGCATCTGACTTACAAAGATGTTTGGCTGGATTACTTTATAAACAAACAACATTTGGTTTCTCAATTGATAAGTGGAGATCGTTTGACTTTGAACGGGGACGAATATTTGAATTCAAGAGGGCAATCTGTTTTAAAATTCTCACGGCAGTTCGTAAAACAAATTGAATTAATGAAAGAAAAAAATTACGAACTGAAAAGTGCCAGTGTGAACTTCATTGTTTACTGGCTTAAAGAAGGAGCAGAACAAGAGGTAAAGGTCATTTTACCAGAACTTTATTTTGAGAAAAAATTATAGTAAAAATTGAAGATAATAAAAGCACAATGCCCCAGATTGTATGGGTGTAATGTGCGCTAAATGGCTAAAATTGAACTTATCTGCTTCTAATGACCTTCCGTGTAGGGGATCGGTGAATTACTTCGAATTCCGCACCACGCTTTTACGTGGCAGGAGGCTCTATATTGGAACTTAGTTATGGGAAGCTTGCACATTAAAAAGCTAAAATTCCTCATTTCCTAAATAACTCAGTAACCAATAACCATCACTAACCACACCCAAGATTCTTCTTAAGATCCCGGTCAGGAAATCCACCAAAACCTGCAGGCTCAGACTGGTCTTCCTGATCCTTCCGGTCACGCTCCTTTTCGCTGGCTTTCTCTTTCAATTTCTTTTTCCTCGTCATAGCTGTTCCAATCTTGTCGTACGTTAGGTAGTCCGTCGCACACTTGTATACCCCTAAACAAAAATATACCTCTGATCGTTGCAGTTAAAGGTCATTTACAGAGGGATTAAAATTTCCTTGTATAGTCCGGATATCCTTATGTTTGCATCCGGCGGACAAAAAGAAGAATAAGTGGAAGACCATCCCATCGCTCCCCGGGCGGGAAAAATTGAAAAAGAGCTGATCGCGCATGATCACAAAAGGACGGACCCGTACTATTGGCTCAATGACAGAGATAATCCGGAGGTGATCCGGTACCTGAAGACTGAAAATGACTACACGGAAAAGGTGATGAAGCACACCGTAGCATTTCAGGAAACACTTTACAAGGAAATTGTTGGGCGCATTAAACAAACGGACGAATCTGTTCCCTACCTTTCAAATGGTTACTGGTACTATCTGAGGTACGAGGAGGGCAGGGAATATCCTATCCACTGCAGAAAAAAGGAAACCCTGGAAGCGGCCGAGGAGATAATGCTGGATGTTAACGTAATGGCAGAGGGCCATGACTATTATCAGGTGGTCGGGCTGAATGTAAGTCCGGATAACAGGCTGTTGGCTTTTGGAGTGGACCCGGTAAGTCGTAGACAATACACCATCTACATTAAGGATCTGCATACCGGTGAACTGCTGGATGTGGAGATTACCCAAACAACAGGAGGCAGCACCTGGGCCAATGACAGCAAAACACTTTTTTATACCAAAAAGGATGAACGAACGCTGCGTTCCCATCAGATCTACCGGCATATATTGGGCTCTGCCTCTGCTGACGTGCTCATTTATGAGGAAAAGGATGACACCTTTTATACTGGCATTTACAAAACCCGGTCTGACCGGTTTCTGGTGATCTGGTCGGGCAGTACGCTTACCAATGACTACCGGATACTGGATGCCGATACACCGGAGGGTGAATTCAGGCCGTTTACTCTGCGGGAAAGAGGACTGGAATACTCCATTGAACATTTTGAAGATAAATTCTACGTGGTCACCAACCTGGAGGCACAAAACTTCCGGCTGATGGAAACTCCGGTGGACAGGACGGACTGGTCCCACTGGAAGGAAGTGATTGCCCACCGGCCGGATGTGCTGTTGGAAGGGGTGGAGGCATTTCGTGAATATCTGGTGGTAGAAGAACGCAAAAACGGACTTACCGAGCTGCGGATCATCCACCAGAAAACCGGAAAGGAGCACTATCTCGATTTTGGAGAAGAAGCCTATACCTCCTATGTTTCTGTCAACAGAGAATTTGATACTACAGTACTTCGCTACGGATACACATCATTGACCACTCCGAATTCTACCTTCGACTATAACATGGCCTCAGGAGAAAAGACCCTGCTCAAACAGCAGGAGATAGTAGGAGGCTATGATCCTGCTCTGTATGAGACCAGGCGTCTCTATGCCAAAGCCAGGGACGGTGTAAAGGTGCCTTTGTCGCTGGTGTACAAAAAAGACCTGAAAAGGGAAGCTGGTAATCCGGCCCTCCTCTATGGTTATGGGTCGTATGGGGCCACCATTGATCCCACTTTCAGCTCCGTAAGGCTTAGCCTGCTGGACAGAGGATTTGTTTTTGCTATTGCCCATGTTCGGGGTGGGCAAATGCTGGGCCGTCCATGGTATGAAGACGGCAAAATGTTCAAAAAGAAAAACACTTTCAATGACTTCATTGATTGTGCAGAGCATCTGACAGCGACAGGTTACACAGATCCTTCCAGGCTTTTTGCCATGGGGGGAAGTGCTGGTGGACTGCTTATGGGTGTGGTGATCAATGAGCGGCCGGACCTTTGGAAGGGAGTAGTGGCGGCTGTACCTTTTGTGGATGTCATGACTACCATGCTGGATGAGAATATCCCCCTTACCACTGGAGAATATGATGAGTGGGGGAACCCCAATGAGAAGCAGTCTTATGATTATATGCTTTCCTATTCCCCCTATGACAATGTGAAAGCGGTGTCCTATCCCAATCTGCTGATCACTACAGGCCTGCATGATTCACAGGTGCAATACTGGGAGCCTGCCAAGTGGGTAGCCAAACTTCGCGATCTGAAAACTGATAGCAACAGGCTGTTGCTGAAAATCAATATGGAGACCGGACACGGTGGCGCCTCAGGCAGATTTGAGCAATACCGGGAAACCGCGCTGGAATACGCCTTTATCCTTGATCTGGCAGAAATAAAAGAATGAAAATGACGTGGTTGTGCTTTATACTGATCTGGGCTCCTGAACCGGAGCTGACCGTTACCAAAAGACAGGTAGCCCAGGGGGTAGTGGAAGTTATTGCTATCAATAACAACTACTGCGACTATTCAGTACTGGTGGATGCTGATCTTGAAAACATGGAGTCTGACCATGAGCTGCCGGCGGTACGGATCGCCAAACCCCGGGATACTACCGTGCTTGTTACCTTCAGAAGAAAAAACGGGAATGTATGGAAATACAAGTACCGGTACCGGTTTGTAAGGGGTAATGTAAACAAAGCACAACATTCGGAGGATGCAGTATATCATCTGCCATTTGAGCAAGGCCAGTCCTACAGACTGTTCCAGGGATATAACGGGCAGTTTTCACATCATAGTAAGAAGGCGCTGGACTTTACTATGGAAGAGGGGACACGTGTAGCCGCTGCCCGTTCGGGTAGAGTGATTGGCATCAAGGAAGATTCGGACCGGGGTTGTCCGGAAGAAAGCTGCCGGGAGTTGGGTAACTATATTCTCATAGAACACAACGATGGCACCATAGCCAAATACTTTCATCTGCAAAAAGGTGGCGTTACCGTCGAACCCGGCGATGAAGTAGTTCAGGGCCAGTTCATTGGCCTCAGTGGCAACACAGGCTGGTCCACCGGGCCACACCTTCATTTCGAGGTTTACAGACCGGAAATGGATGGGGAGGTTACGCTGGAGACTTACTTTAGTCTAAAAAACGGTGAAAGAGTGTTACTTCGTGAGGGGAGAAAGTACTCACGTTAAGTTTTTTCTTAAGTAGGGGCATAAGGAATTGAGCATGTCCACGTAAGGTTTGACTTTTGAGATAGGAAATAAATTACAAGCAACTCCTAAACCGTTACTTCAAGGATCTCATCATTGTCGCTATTCAGGAAATTTCTAATAGTGTGAAGATTGTTTTCCATCAATGATGCGATGGCTTTGGTAGTCATATTGCCTGTTTTTAACCAGATTACTTTAGGGGGAGTGCCTCTTATTGTATTCAGATCCAGAAAATCTGAATCAAAAGTCACAATGGTAAAACCATTTAACTTCGCATATTCATAAATTTCGCCATCCGCGGCATCTTCCAGCCCTACATATCTTACCTGAGTGGATTCGGAAAACGATGAGGCTTCCAGGTGCCGGACTATTCTGGGGGATATATTTTGGTCGAAAAGAAGTTTCAAGAGGCTATTCTCAGCCTCCTTTCCTTATCAGCGGCAAATGCGAGGCAGGCTTTTATCATTTCTTCGTTTATTTCTTCGAAATCCTGCATTATCTCTTCCACGGACATTCCGTTGGATAACCAGTTAAGGACATCATAAACTGAAATTCGCGTTCCCTTAAGACAAGGGCGTCCAAACCTTTTGTCAGGTCTGATTTCAATATAATTCTGATATTCCATCGAGTGAAGATACGAAAACTGTCTGGTTTTTACCACCAAACTCTCTGCTCAATACCCTGTGGGTAGCGGGATGATACCTGAAAAATTCAAGGCTTCTGAGGTCTTTGTTTAGCAACCCTACTTCTTCTTCTTAAAGATCCAAAATCATATTGCTCTGGCCATACGAAATACAATTTTACATTCTGCAACCCTCAAACAGAAGAGGCCGCCTCATTTACAGGACGGCCTCCGGTGAGTATTAAGCTAAAGGTTAAAAAATGTGTTTGATACTAATGGATGATCCGTTAATCATCATCAATGTCACCATCATCGTCATCATCCTCTCCTGCCTCCAGTACGTCATCCAGATTGTTTTCAATGATATCCGCCAGATCGGCATTGGAATTCTCATTGATCCTTACAACCCCATCTGTGTCTGCTGAGGCAGTATTCAGGTCTACTCCGTCAAACAGGGCATCCAGATCGAAGATGATCAGTATCCGGTTCAAAGCACCATCATCCAGTGTGAATCCGGCGTCTCTTTCAATTTCAAACTCAAGGTCATACTTGTTGGAATACTCCACGTTTACGGGATCTGCTCCTTCCGGGGTAAACTCAAAGGCAATGAACATGGTGTTGCCACCTTCCAGTATGGGTTCCATTTCGATCTCAATTTCCTCATAGACGCCGGGTACTACAGTCGAAACACCAAAGTCAGGAGTGCTGGTGCCATTGATGAGGTCCACTACAAAACGCCCTTCAAATTCTACCTCTTCGTTATCATCTTCGCCATCGCCATCTTCATCATCGTATTCACCATTCTCTTCTGCGTCATCCTCTTCCAGTGTCTCAAATTCCAGCTCCGTTACACCGATAAGTACTTCCTGAAATTCCAGACCGGAGTTCTTTGTTCGTCCGCTTTTCAGTGTAGACAGGCTGGTGGTAGCCTTCATCTCCAGATCAACCCGGGTTGCCGAGGGGTCATCGCTATCACTGCAGCTTTGCAATACTGTGCCCAGGATCATTAAAAAAACCATGGCAGCTACTGTAAAAAATGTTACCGCAGTTGTCTTTATCTGTTTTTCGATACTTCTCATGACAAAAAATTTATTTATTAAGTTTTAAATTAGATTCTTTCAAATACAAGTGTTTCAGGGCTGCTGTCATCTTTCAGTTCCACCCGTGTGTCAGTCGCGTCCACTATCTCCCAGTCATCATTGAATTCATCGAACGGTTCGTTGGATCCGAAATCCAGAAGTGCCTTTTGTTTGCCATCGTTTGTGATTTCTGACCATGTGCCCTCCAAATTGACGGACCCATTGGTGACCTGTACAGTGCCGCTGTTGGAAAAAGTCAGTGTAAAACCCTCATAATCCGAAGTCTTGTTTTCTCCGTTATCATCGTAAAGGGCTACTTTCCAGGTGCCTTCGGTGATAACACCTGACAGAAGGGAACTGCCTGATCCGTTACCGGATGGCCGCTCAAAGGTGAGGAACTCATCGGACGTACCGCCGTCTTCCTCATCTGTCAGTCGGATGATCGTTCCATCAAATTCGATCAGCTTCCAGTCCTCGTTCAGTTCGTCAAAAGGAGAATTGCTGCCAAAATCCAGTTCCAGCTCCAGCACTCCATCATCTCCGTTGGTATCCCACGAACCTTCTATGACCACGCTACCATTTTCCGCTACCGCAGTCTGATCTTCAAGGAATGTGAAAACAAACCCATTGAAATCAGCGGTCTCATCCACTTCGTCGAAAAAGAAGGTGATCTCCCATTTTCCGTCGGTCAGCACATTGATCAGAGGGGTGTCATCTATGTCGTCCTCATCGAAATCATTGTCGTCATCTTCGTCGCAATCATCCTTTACTTCTTCAATAGTGCGTTCCAGCTCTTCATTACTGTTGATCTCGATCTCTTCACCATCGTACAGTACCACCAGGATGGGATATACAAAGCTTATCCGGTCATTCTCGTCCAGGTCATCAAACAGATTGTACAACTCTTCGTCGTTGTTGAGCGTAACAGTCTGTGCCACCTGACTGTTGGTATCAAAGGTGTTTACCGTAACAGGGTATATGAAGTCCAGACATTCTATGTCATCATCGTCACCACCTTCAATGCAGTCTTCCACCAGATCCTCGAGCTGATCTTCATTGGAGATCACCATTTCAGTATGATCAGCAAGTACTACAGTAATGGGAAAAAGGATTTCCAGTATATCCTCATCATCGTCAAGCTCATCAAAAATCTTTTCCAGCGTAGCCAGATCGTCATCATCATCAATAGTGATCTCAAGGCCATTCGCAATAACCGTCACCGGCAGCACTACGGAGGTACAGCTTGAGCGGTCCAGTATATTGTCTTTTGAGCCATCTCTCAGCGCGGTACGACCGACGAGTCCCGCTATGTTGGAATCTGCCGCTATAGCTTCATCCGGGGCTGGATCAATGAGCTCGTCGGACTCATCCTGACAACTGCTGAGTACCAGCACTGCCAGAATAATGGCAAAGAACATCAGCAGGGTAATTAATCTATCTATGGATTTCATATTTTATGGCGTATTTTAGTATGAAACAGGTGACGGAGCCGAACTCCTACCTGTGGCGGGAAAAAATTTTCACACGGCATAAAAAAATGGCAGGCGTTGAGTCA
This sequence comes from Flammeovirgaceae bacterium BBD 1991-12, assembly GCA_001657315.1. Taxonomy (GTDB): domain Bacteria; phylum Bacteroidota; class Bacteroidia; order Cytophagales; family Cyclobacteriaceae; genus Fulvivirga. Next base: position 12,516 of record LYSV01000100.1, read on the forward strand.
GGAACCGAAAGACAATAGCTGCGATGAGCAGGTTTTTGATGAGCTATTCAGAACTCATTCCAGGGACCTTCATAACTTTTTGTATTATAAATATGGCTCAGCTTTTAATCCGAAAGATGTGGTGCAGGATGCATTCATCAAGCTGTGGGATAACTGCGAAAAGGTAATGCCGGAGAAGGCGCGGTCCTTTTTGTTTACCGTGGCCAATAACAAAATGCTCAACGAGGTGGCGCGGCGCAAAACAGTCGTCAATTACCGGCAGGAAAAACCAAAGTCCCATACGGAAGAGTCCCCACAGTATATAATGGAGGGGAATGAATACATGGACAGACTTCAGCAGGCAATCGAAAGTCTGACGGAAGAACAAAGGGTCACGTTCATGCTGAACCGCATCGAGGGTAAGAAACACAAGGAAATAGCCCATATGCTGGGCATATCCCGTAAGGCTGTGGAAAAGCGGATTTACACCGCTCTGGCTATTCTGAGAGAAAAAGTTGGAAAAATTTAGGTTGGGAGGGTAGGAAAATGAAGGGTGAACCTGTTGTAGTGTTATCCGGTATAAGATATGGCAAATGAAGAATACATAAAAAAGTGGCTCGAAGGTACTCTGAACGAGGAGGAGGAAAAGGAGTTCAGAGACACTGCTGACTTCAGGGAGCTGAACAGATTGCTTAACGCCGTACCGTCCTTCAGGGCGCCTGATTATAACGTAGAGGCCGAACTGAAGCAGGTACGTGAGCAAAGATCAGCAGTGGGGAAGGTGATCAGCATGACATGGGTAAAACCCCTGCTGCGTGTGGCGGCAGTATTTCTGGTAGTGACAGTGGGTTACCTGCTCTTCCTTCGTGATCCGGTCACCACCATTCGTACCCAGGCAGGTGAACAGAAAGAAGTCTATTTACCGGACTCATCGGTGGTCATACTCAATGCAGCCTCATACATGGCCTATAGCAAAGAAAGCTGGGAAAGAAATCGTCAACTGAAACTGGAGGGTGAGGCCTTTTTCAAGGTAGCCCGTGGTTCAGAATTTGCCGTGCAGACTCCCGCAGGAGTTGTCAGCGTTCTCGGTACGCAGTTCAATGTAAAATTCAGGCAAGGCTATTTTGACGTGACCTGCTATGAGGGCCTCGTGAAAGTAGATACAGATCAGAAACAGGTGGAACTGTCTGTCGGAAAGGGCTTCCGGAACATGGACGGTGAGATACAGGAGTATGCTGCTACGGCAGCGAGCTCACCCCGCTGGATTGCCAGTGAAAGCTATTTTCAAAGTGTTCCGTTCGCAGAGGTCATCCGCGAGCTGGAAAGACAGTATGATCTGTCCGTAGAAATTAAAAATGTAAATACCAAACAGTTATTCACAGGGGGCTTTACCCATGAGGATATCACCCTTGCACTAAGATCAATTTCCAGGCCACTGGACCTTTCGTGGCAGGTGGTTGATGACAGGCGTATTATTCTCTCCGGTGATAATGATTAGGAAAACGCTCCTCTCTACCTTTCTTTTCTGGATAAGCCTGGTAGCACTACCACAGGAAAAAAAGACCGCACTGCCGGAGGTATTGAAAGAACTACAACTACGCCATGAAGTCACGTTTACCTATGCTGACGAAAATATTCAGGGCTTTGAGATTATTCCCCCGGCAAAAGAGCTCTCCATGGAAGATGTTCTCGCCTACCTGGAGCAGTCTACCGGCCTTGTTTTTGAGACTTTGAATGAGCAATTCATAGCCGTGCGCAAGGCAGAGAAGCGAAAGACCACCGTATGCGGGATCCTGATGGATGAAGAAACCAGCGAGCCTGTGTTGGGAGCTACCGTACAGGTGGGTGAGAAATATGATGTAAGTAATGAACAGGGGCGTTTCGAAATAAAGGATCTTGAAGAAGGCGAGGTCATTGTCATCCGGTCTGTCGGGTACAATACGCAAACTATGGCTACTGATATACTAAACGACGGTTCATGCCCGACGCTGCTCATGCAGATCAAACCCATAACACTTCAGGAGATCACAGTAACCAATTTTCTGGCAAGGGGTATTGACAGAACCTCCGTAGGTTCATTTGCTATTAATACTGCTCAGCTCGGGATACTGCCGGGCCTTATAGAACCCGACGTATTGCAGACCATTCAGGCGCTACCCGGGATTCAAAGTACCAATGAAACCGTGTCCGATATCAATGTGCGTGGTGGTACCAATGATCAGAATCTGGTGCTGTGGGATGGCATCAAAATGTATCAGACCGGTCATTTTTTCGGCCTCATTTCTGCCTATAACCCTTATCTGGCGGATAAGGTCACACTTGTTAAAAATGGTACAACAGCCGCACTGGGTGATGGAGTATCCAGCACCATAGATGTCCGGTCAGAGGATCAACTGGCACAGGAATTTTCCGGCGGAGGAGGCATAAACATGATCAATGCCGACTTTTTTGTGAAAATACCTCTGTCCAAAAAGATAACAGCCCAGTTATCCACACGCGGTTCATTTGCAGGGGTGGTTCAAACACCTACATACAGTCAGTATTTCGACAGGGCCTTCCGTGATACGGATGTATTCCGTGATGTGGTCACTGCCAATGACGACCGGATAGCAACGGACGAAAACTTTGATTTCTTTGATGTCAGCGCCCGCCTGCTGTATGATGCTACACCCAAAGACAAGCTTAGGGTTAACTTTCTGAACGTATCCAATGATATAGAATATCAGGAAAATGCCGTTATTGACAATGTGCTGGAGTCGAGGACAAGTGGTCTTGAGCAAAACAGCCTGGCATCATCCATAGTGTACAGCCGGTTATGGAATAACAGCCTCAGGACCTCAGCTCAGGTATACCTGAGCAGATATCAGCTCCTGGCCGTTAACTATGACGTTTTCAATGACCAACGCCTGCAGCAGGAAAATGAAGTGCTGGACACCGGGATTAAGCTCGACAGCAGACTCGCTCTTTCAGACAGGATCGGATTGTTCTCCGGGTATCAGTTCTTTGAAATAGGGGTGAGCAACCTGGAAGATATCAATAATCCGAGGTTCAGAAGGTTTACAAAAAGAGTGGTCAGAAGCCATGCCGTGTTTAGTGAAGCAGAATATACATCATCTTCAGGCCGTACCAACCTGGCCATGGGGATCAGGGGAAACTACTTTCCCAGGTTCGGACGAATTCTGCCGGAACCGCGTCTTGCCTTTAGCCACAGGTTCATGGACTATTTCACCTGGGAGGTGCTTGGAGAGTTCAAAAGCCAGACCACCACGCAAGCCATAGATTTTCAAAATGATTTTCTCGGCATAGAACAAAGACGATGGGTGCTTTCCAACGATGAGGACATTCCCATTGTACAGAGCCGCCAGGCCTCCACAGGGCTTCACTTTCAGAAGGGCGGACTGCTGATAAGTCTGGAAGGCTACTACAAGGAGGTGGAAGGGATCACCTCTTCCAGCCAGGGTTTTCAGAATCAGTTCCGGTTCGTGCGGTCCACCGGAAACTACGATGCCCTAGGGCTTGATCTTTTGATCAACCAACGATTCAACAGATTTTCAGCCTGGATGAGCTACTCCTACGCTGATAACACCTTTGAGTTTCCGGAGTTCATGCCTTCCACCTTTCCCAATAATCTGGACATAGAGCACATTGTAACGGCCGGCGGGAGTTATGAATCAGACCGGTTTGAGTTTTCGGCGGGGTTGAATTGGCACTCCGGGAAACCTTTCACTGAGCCCGATAGCATTTCCAATAATGAGATCGTTTATAAAAGTCCGAATAGTTCCAGGCTTGAAGACTACCTGCGGGTGGATGTTTCCGCAAGGTATAATTTCACATTGTTCAAAACCGTCAAGGCGCAGGCCGGCGCTGCAGTCTGGAATGTACTGGACAGGGAAAATGTGGTGGATATCTACTACCGGATCGTTAATGATCAACCCCAGGTAGTAGAGCAAAACGCCCTGGGGATCACTCCCAATTTTACGTTTCGGGTGTTTTTTTAGGCAGTAGCTGATGAGCTAAGGATCATGAATTTCCAAGGTATCATCGAACTGACGGCGCCCGCTGTCAGGCATATCCTGTGGGCGGCATGATCCGGTTTTTCTCAAAACCATAAAAATCACTTTTCCGCTCCACCCGATTTCCTTAAGATTCCTTGTTTGACAAGGTTTTACGGCATATCTTCGCATTGTTTATAATTAATCTAAATAAGAAGAAGTTGAAGATAAAAAGTGTAGCCGATCTGAATCCCGGGGAAAGCGGCATCATAAGTGGGTTGCTGGATGAGGCTTTGTCTTTAAAACTTCTTGAAATGGGATGTCTTCCCGGCCAGCCTATCCGGCTTAATTTTGCCGCCCCTCTGGGGGATCCTATTTGTGTGAGCGTGGCCGGGTATGATCTTTCGCTCAGGCTCGACGAGGCCAACACCATCTCCATACAATAAATGACTGGAACGGCTGCAAGAAGAGTTGCACTGGTCGGCAATCCCAATTCCGGCAAATCCTCTCTTTTTAACCATTTAACAGGCCTTAACCAGAAAATCGGGAACTTCCCGGGAGTAACGGTAGACAAGAAAACCGGCTCATGCCAGCTTGATGCAGACACCCGCGCAGAGATCATTGACCTGCCCGGCACCTACAGTATCTATCCGAATTCCACTGACGAAAAAATCGTATTCGATATATTGGGAGACAAGAACAACGCTCTTCATCCGGATCAGGTAGTGGTAATCGTGGATGCTTCCAATTTCAAGCGCAACCTGCTTCTTTTTACCCAGATCCATGACCTGAACATACCCACAGTCCTGGTCCTGAATATGATGGACCTGGTCAAAAAAACGGGATTGGTAATAGATCATGAAAAGCTGTCTGAAGAGCTGGGAGTACCGGTGGTTACTATGGACGCCCGAAGGGGAAAAGGGCTGGACCGGTTAAAAAAAGAGCTGCTTAAAACATGTGAAATTCGATCAAACCCCATTTTTGATGCGCGCACATACGCTGCAGAGGCCGTTGATTCTGTGAAGGAGATCTTTTCTGTTAAGCAGGATTATGCTGCCTATCAACTCTTGCAGCAGCATCGTATAAGCCAGGGGCTCACGGAAAATGAAAAGAATCTGCTGCAGGATATTGCAGAGAAGCATGGTTTCAATAAAGATGAACTAAGAAGGAAGGAAACGCTGGAAAGGTACGCTGCCATTAATGAATACATCAATGGAGCTGTGAGGGAGAACTTCACACATTTACCCCGTCGCTGGACCCAGCGGCTGGACAGGGTATTCACCCACCGGATATGGGGCTACCTTATTTTTATGGGCATCCTGTTCCTCATCTTTCAGGCCATATTCGCCTGGGCTACAGTGCCCATGGACTTCATAGATCTTACCTTCTCGGAGTTTAGCTCCTTTTTACAATCCCGGTTGCCCGATGGAGTGCTGACCAGATTAATGACGGAAGGTATTATTCCGGGCATTGGAGGTATCGTTATTTTCATCCCGCAGATCGCTATTCTGTTTGCCTTCATTGCCATTTTGGAGGAATCCGGCTACATGTCACGCGTGGTATTCCTGATGGACAAGATCATGCGTAAATTTGGCCTGAATGGTAAAAGCGTGGTCCCGTTGATCTCCGGCGTAGCCTGTGCCATTCCAGCCATTATGGCTACCCGCACCATTGACAACTGGAAAGAACGGCTGATCACCATATTTGTGACACCCCTCATGAGCTGCTCCGCTCGCCTGCCGGTTTACACTATACTCATTGCCCTTATCATACCTGACCAGCCCGTATGGGGAATACTCAACCTGCAGGGGCTTGCACTCATGGGAATGTACCTGATCGGTTTTCTGGCGGCCATCCTGTCGGCTGCCGTTATGAAGGTTATCCTTAAAACCCGGGAAAGAAGCTTTCTGGTGATGGAACTACCTACCTACAAGATGCCGCGATGGGGCAATGTGGGCATGACCATGTATGAGAAATCCAAAACCTTTGTGCTGGAGGCTGGTAAAGTCATACTGGCTATTTCCATTATACTCTGGGTCTTCGCATCCTATGGCCCGGGTGACAGGATGGAAAACGCAGAAGAGGTGGTAGCCGCCCGTTATCCCGAGCTGGGCCAGACCGAGCTGCAGAACAGGATCGACGCTTTTCGGCTTGAGAATTCCTATGCGGGTATTTTTGGCAAGACTATAGAGCCTGTTATCGAGCCGCTGGGCTATGATTGGAAAATTGGCATTGCACTCATTACCTCGTTTGCGGCCCGGGAGGTATTTGTGGGTACCATGGCTACCATTTACAGTATCGGAGGAGTGGAAGATGAATCCACGATCAAGAACAGAATGCGCGCCGAGATCAATCCGGCTACGGGATTGCCCCGCTATGATTTCGCTACCGGATTTTCCCTGTTGATATTTTACGCATTCGCTATGCAATGCATGAGTACCCTGGCTGTTGTGTATCGTGAAACCAAGGGCTGGAAGTGGCCTGTATTACAGCTTTTTTATATGTCCGGACTGGCTTATGTATCGGCGCTCATCGTCTACCAGGTTTTTTCCTAACGCCTGATCAATCCAGAGAAGAAAAATAAGAAAACTCCTCGCTCGGCTGTTTTTCCCGAATGCAAGTAGCCGATATGAATGTCTGTTGTATTTTAGTCACGGGTTATGTGTGCACAAAAAGAACGGAACTGTCAGCAATAACTTAAATTTATGTTGGGATGACCAGGACAGAGAAATATCAGAACGAGTTTGTACAATTCAGGAATGAGTTGAGGTCTTTCATCTACCGCATGGTAAATCACAGACAGGAAACCGAAGATATTGCTCAGGATACCTACATCAGGGCATTTAAAAATCTCAGCTCATTTCAGGAAAGATCATCATTTAAATCGTGGGTGTTTTCCATTGCAACCAACCTCATAAAAGATAGTTTTAGGGCGAGCCGAAAATGGGGAGAGAACTGGCAGGATCTTGGAAAAGAGTTCAATCTGGAAAACGAACAAATACTGCAAGACAAGGTGAGTATTTCCCGCACCTCAGAACAGGGGAAGTTTGTGATCCGTGAACATATAAGCTTTTGCTTTACGTGTATTACCAAAACACTCCCTCTTACCCATCAAATTTGCCTTCTGCTTAAGGAAGTTTACAGCTTCAAGGTGCATGAAATAATGCTCATCACGGGTTTGACAGAAGGCAGGGTAAAACATGCCATAGCTGATGCAAGAAGAGATATGAGCCGCATTTTTGAAAGGCGATGCTCTCTGATCAATAAAAAGGGGATATGTCATCAGTGTACTGAACTGAATGGTATATTCAATCCTGAACAGGATGCCTGCATTGAAACCAACAGGATCAGGATGGTTAAGGAAGCCGGACGAGCAAACTATAACGAGCTATTGAAACTCAGGCTCCAATTGATCAAATCGATAGACCCGCTTAATTCTGAAGGAACCAATCTGCACAATTACATCATGGAGAACTGCCCGGATTGGGCAGAGCACCAAATCTCAAGACAATCAAGAAATTGATTATCAAATAGTTATATCATTTTCGTTCGTTTTCGATCCCTCTTTCGTCTAAACTTAAGACGATAAAATTTTATAACCGAAAACGATTATGAGAAAACTTGCTGTTTTAACCTTTTTATCTCTTGATGGTGTGATGCAGGCGGTCAGGTTGCCGGAGGAAGATACTTCAAACGGTTTTGAACATGGAGGGTGGGCTACTAGGTACTGGGATGAAGTAATGGTACAGGTCAAAGAGGAAGCTATGTCCAAACCCTATGATCTGCTACTGGGTAGAAAAACCTACGAGCTTTTTGCGGCCAATGCAAAGGAATCTGATCCCAGTCCACTCAATGATTTAACCAAATATGTGGTAACCAATACCCTCGACAGGCTGGAGTGGAGAAATTCCATACCTGTCCCGGGTGACCTCGTTAGGGAGGTAACCAGACTTAAGTCACAGGATGGACCTTTGTTGCAGGTCCATGGTAGCTGGCAATTGATCAATACTCTTCTCGTGAATGATCTTGTCGATGAACTTCGTTTGTGGATCTTTCCGGTTGTTCTTGGCGGGGGAAAGCGTTTATTTCAGCATTGCAAATTCCTGGGTGATCTGTCATTGCTAAGAACCGGATCCACTGCAAATGGTGTAATAATGGCTATTTACAAATGCCGGTAACTTGAGCACCTTCTAAGTCATAGGCCTTTACAATGGCCTATGACTTTTATTTTGTCAAGCACAAGGTCCATCCTTTCCGTAATGGTGGTATCGCCTTCAATCCTGAGTATTGGACAATTGAGCCGGTCCATCCATTTCTGATGTGTGCTGATGCTACGTCCGTCAAACGTCTCATCGTCATAACGTGAGGCCCAGCCAAGAAAAGCTTCAAAACGGGAAATGGCGGCTTTATCGGTCGTTAATACATTGCCATAACGTTCAAACTCCCGTTTTCTGAGTCTTTCCATTCGGATGGCATGAGGTATATAGAGAAATACAGCGAGGTCAAAGACACTTTCCCATTGTTTGCCCCAACTTACCATGGAACCACTGATGATGACCTCATTGTGTTGCTTAAAATCGCTGGTTATCCGTGCGGTTCTCAGTGACAGGGGTATTTTTTGTAGGTACGGAGGGTCAGTGGGCTTCCAGTAGTAATCATCGGTATCCAGGTGCTTCCAGCGCAATTTTGCGGCGAGATGTTCGCCCAGTGTGGTAGTTCCTGAACCGGAAGCTCCGAATATATGCAACTTCATTGTTTACGGATAAAAGTGGGCATGTGCGTTATAACGACAGCACCACCTCTTTCCTTGGGATGCGTATGAAGATGAGTTTCTGCAGGCTGTCCCCGGCGGCATTTAAAACGGGTTTTGAGTAGATCAGATACTTCTCTCCCTGTTTCTGTATATTATCCTCAAGCTCACCCGGGTCAGGAGCGTAGGAGTAGGCCTTCAGCACCTTCAGCTCGGTCTCATCAAGGCCCAACGAATCCGCCAGGTGTACCATTTTGATCTCCGCATTATACTTTTCCATGATGCGGTTGGTAATCGTGTCACCTGTTTCTGCGGCGATGGCCTTTCCCATCTCCAGCGCCTTTCTGAAAATTTCATGTTCACTTACCTTCTTAACCTCCCGGTTTTCCATCTCCTCCCTCAATGCTTTTCGCTGCTCCTCCGGCAAACCGGCGTTACATCCCCAGATAAAAAACATCAATAAAACACCTAACTTATTCATGCCTAAGAAAATTAGTGAGACTAAATTATCACTATATTCCCAATTCAACCGCTAATACCCGTACACTTTAACACTCCAACACCTTAATACTTTAACACACTTCATCACCAGAACACTTAACCATTTCAAAACATATCCCACAAAATCCCTAATTTTGCACTTTTAATTCAATTCTCATGATTGAAAAGCTGGAAGAGATCAAACACCGGTTTGAGGAGGTAGGACAACTTATTGTGCAGCCGGACGCCATGTCCGATATGAAAAAGTATTCCCAGCTCAGCAAGGAATATAAGGATCTGGAAAAGATAGTGACCAAATACAAGGAGTACAGCGATGTGATTTCCAATATCGACAACGCCAGGGAGGTGCTGAAAACCGAAAAAGACGATGAGTTTCGGGAGATGGCGAAAATGGAACTCGACGAACTGGAGCCACAAAAAGAAATGCTGGAACAAGCGCTGAAGCAGATGCTTATCCCCAGGGATCCCAATGATGACAAGGATGCCATACTGGAGATACGGGCCGGCACAGGAGGGGATGAGGCGGCAATTTTTGCCGGTGATCTGTTCCGTATGTATCAACGGTTTTGCGAAAAAAGCGGGTTGAAGCTTACTGTTCTGGATCTCACGGAGGGCTCCAGCGGTGGATACAAGGAAATTGTATGCTCCGTTACCGGAACGGAACCCTACGGAACGCTCAAATTCGAGTCCGGAGTGCACCGTGTGCAAAGAGTGCCTCAAACAGAGACGCAGGGCCGCGTTCATACTTCTGCCGCTACCGTAGCCATCCTGCCGGAGATGGATGACGTCGAAGTAGAGATTGATATGAATGATGTGCGAAAGGATACATTCTGCTCTTCAGGACCAGGTGGACAATCCGTCAATACCACATATTCGGCGGTAAGGCTGACCCATATTCCTACAGGCATTGTGGTTTCCTGCCAGGATCAGAAGTCACAGATCAAAAACTTTGAGAAAGCGCTTAAGGTACTCCGCTCCCGCATCTACGAAATAGAGCTGGCTAAACACAATGAGGAGGTAGGGGCACAAAGACGGTCCATGGTGGGCAGTGGCGACCGGTCAGATAAGATCAGGACCTACAACTATCCTCAAAGCCGTGTTACTGACCACAGGATCAACTATAGTCAGCATAACCTGCCTGCCATCATGGACGGAGAGATCAACGAGTTCATCGAACAGCTAAGAATAGCCGAAGCCGCTGAGAAAATGAAAGAAGGCGCTGTGGAATAAAAACCATCGTAAGATCGTTTTAGTTGATGATTGATAGCTGATAGTGCCCCCGGATCTATTGTGTTGACGATTTCAGTCACTATAACTTACGACTTAATACTTACGACTCAGAACTAAGATTCATGTTGAAAAACCTTCCACACTTTGTTATAGCAATAATTGTCTCTCTGGCGGCCTGCACACCCGAGGAGGAGCAATTTACTTTTGAAGGTGACGCTACACTTCGTTTTTCGACAGATACTCTCTTTTTTGATACCGTCTTCACACAATCCTCCCCTCAGATCAGAAATGTTACCAAACGCTTCAGGGTATACAATGACAATGACAATGCCGTGCGCATCAATGAGATTAGTCTTGAAGGTGGCGCATCATCGCCCTACACCATTTTCATTAACGGCCGGCCGGGGTCTCAATTTAACAATACCCGCTTACTGGGTAAGGATAGTATGCTGGTACTGGTGGAAGTGAATATTGATCCACAGGATGAAAACGAACCTTTCATAGTAGAGGATCGGGTGAATTTTGTATCCAATGGTAATCAGCAACATGTGCAGCTGGTTTCCTGGGGTCAGGACGCCAACTTTTTCAGAGATGCGGTACTGGACTGCAACACCACCTGGACAGCCGGAAAGCCTTACATCATTTACAACGCAGTACTTGTGGATAGCTCCTGTACCCTCACTATTGAACCGGGCACCAGAATATTTTCACATAGCCAGTCCTTCATTTTTGTACGAGGTACCATTGAGGTCAACGGATCGGTGGAAGAGAAGGTGATCTTTTCAAATGACCGCTTTGATGAACGATTTGAGAATGCCCCCGGGCAGTGGGGTGGGATCATCTTTTTACCGGGGAGCAAAGACAACATCATTGATCATGCGGAGATACGAAATGCAGAAGTAGGTATTTATCTGGGTACCCCGGATAATGACACGGACCCAGACCTTATTGTAAGTAACACGCGCATTGAAAACATTGGTGGCAATACGGTCCTTCCTATTGGCGGCAACCTCGTTCAGCCTGGCTTCGGGATCATCGCTATTACGTCAGACTTGTATGCTTACAATACCCTGATCAACAACTGCGCAGTGAACACCCTGGGAAATTATGCCGGTGGAAACTACCGCTATGAGCACTGTACATTTGCCAACTTCTCCTTCGACTTTTTCCGGGAAGATCCCTCGGTGGTACTGGCAGACAATCTTGTACTGGCCAATAATTCGCTGCTGGTGGCTGACCTCAATGTGGAGATGAAGAACACCATCATTTGGGGAAATCTGAGCGAGGAACTGATCATTAGCAATAGCGGAGAAGCCTTGGTAACGCTTGACCTGGCCAATAACCTTTTCAGAACACCTAATGAAGACCTGGCGGGTAATGATAATATTCTGAATGAGGACCCGAAATTTTTCGATCCCAGAGACTATGTTTACGAACTGGACACGCTCTCCCCGGCTAAGGACGTAGGAGTTGACCTTGGGATACCACTTGATCTCGACGGTAACGCCCGTGATGAGATGCCAGACCTGGGAGCCTTTGAAAGAATAGAAAACTGATATGAACTTCTATCAGAACGAAATAAGTCTGCCTGCCTTTCCCAGAGGTTTCCACCTGATCACGGACCTGATCACAGCATCTTTGCCTGAGATGAAAAGCATTAAAGTAGGCAGGTTGCAGGTATTCATTAAACATACGTCGGCGAGCCTTACTATCAATGAAAACGCCGACCCCACAGTACGGCTTGATTTTGAAAGTCATATGAGCCGCATGGTACCGGAAAATCAACCTTACTACAGGCATACAATGGAGGGACCGGATGATATGCCCGCACACATAAAAGCCTCACTGATGGGTCCGTCGGTGGACATTCCTATTACCAATGGCCGATTGAACCTTGGGACATGGCAGGGAATCTATCTTTGTGAGCATCGTGATTATGGCGGACGGAGAAAGGTTGTGATCACAGCGTTGGGTAATTGATCCTGCCGGAGTCAGACGGCTCCAAACCGTCAGACCACCTGGCGCTTCACAAAGTTGAGATAGACCGAGCAGCCAATCGCAGCCACAAAAAGCCAGAGTGTCAGTCCGTCGACCAATGTGGTACTTAATTCCAGCCCCAGTACGTTGTTGGATAAGTACTGGGTAAAGGAGTGTGGAAGATTTGTCTCTCCCAGCTTTCTTTTAACATCCCATTCCCAATCCGTAAGAAAGCAATATCCAAAGCCATACCATATTCCCAGAACAAGCCAGGAAAATACCGTCACTCCGGCTACCCATAGATGAGCCCGGCGCGTCCGCTTCCAGATCCACGCAAAAAGATTTACCCCGATCACCAGTATATGAGCTGTAAACAGAAGGGCATCCAGGAAGTACAACATTCAGAAGGGGTTACGGTTATTGAGTAATATTCGGGATATGGACCAACGTTCAAAAGTGTCTTCGATCCATAAAATTTCTGTGTCCCTTTTATTTTTTAAATGTCGTGAACAAGCGGGACAGGACAATTTTTTTAAAATAGTATGCATGCATAACAAATTTTATTATATTTGTTACCCGTCAATATCTGACGGCAGGGAGAGTTTTTTGCAATTTCTCTCAATATACAAAATGAAGCGGGAAGAAACGATAGATCACAACATTAAGACAGCATGGCATGCCATCGCCAGAATGTACAATCAGCAGGCCGCTAAACAGGATATCACCACCTCAATAGGGTTTGTTTTGTTGAACATCAGTTCCAGGGAAGGCACCCCGGCCACCAAGATCGCCCCTCTTATGGGCCTCGAGTCCAGGAGCCTGACCAGGGTACTAAAAAATATGGAGGAAAAAGGACTGATCTACAGAGAGCCTGACAGAAATGATAAGCGCTCCGTACGGATTTATCTGACCGAGAAGGGTAAGAAGAAAAAGGAAGTGTCAAGACAAACAGTATTACGATTCAATGAGGTCATTCGTCATAAGATCCCTGAGGAAAAACTGCAGGTATTCTTTGAAGTGATCAATGATGTAAACGAAATAATCGAAACGAATAACATATATCCTAAAGGTAACAACAATTAAATATGACCAGAAGAATCAACAAAGTGGCGGTTTTGGGTTCGGGGATCATGGGATCCCGTATTGCCTGCCACTTCGCCAATATAGGAGTTGAGGTGATTTTGCTAGATATGGTACCTCGTGAGCTCACGGAGCAGGAGCAAAAAAAGGGACTCACACTGGATGATAAGGCGGTCAGGAACAGGATCGTTCAGCAGTCTTTCGATACGGCGGTTAAGTCAAAACCGGCTCCTTTGTATGACAAGGATTTTGCCACCCGTATTGCACTGGGCAACTTCACCGACGACATGGCCCTCATCAAAGACTGCGACTGGATAGTTGAGGTAGTTGTGGAAAATCTTGATATCAAAAAGAAGATCTTCGACCAGGTGGAGGAGCATAGAAAGCCCGGCACACTGGTCACCTCCAATACATCAGGTATTCCCATCCATCTCATGCTGGACGGGCGAAGTGAGGATTTTCAAAAGCACTTCTGCGGAACACACTTTTTCAACCCCCCGCGGTACCTGAAATTACTGGAGATCATACCCACAGCCAAGACCGATCAGGAGATCGTGGATTTCTTCATGCACTATGGCGACCTGTACCTGGGTAAAACCATGGTGCTGTGTAAGGACACCCCCGCTTTTATCGCCAACCGTGTTGGGATCTATGCTATTCTGAAAGTAATAGACACCATGCAGAAACTCGACCTCAATGTGGATGAGATCGATAAACTTACCGGCCCGGTGATCGGCAGGCCAAAGTCTGCTACCTTCCGCACGTCCGATGTGGTGGGGTTGGATACGTTGATCAAAGTGGCCAATGGACTTTATCAGGGACTGCCCAATGATGAGGCCCGTGATACTTTCAAACTGCCTGAGGTAGTGGGTAAGCTTGAGGGAAATAAATGGCTTGGAGATAAAACGGGACAGGGGTTTTATAAAAAGACTAAAAAGGATGGCAAAACGGAAATCCTTACCCTGGATCTGAAAACATTGGAATACCAGCCTAAGCAAAAGGCTAAATTCGCTACCCTTGAAACGACCAAAACCATTGATAATCTTAAAGAGAGGTTCAAGGTGCTTTTCTCCGGTAAGGATAAAGCAGGTGAATTCTATCGTGACTCCTTCTATGCACTCTTTAAATATGTCACCAACCGAATCCCGGAAATAGCGGATGAGCTATATAAAATAGACGACGCTATTTGTGCCGGATTTGGCTGGGAAGTAGGCCCCTTCGAGACATGGGACGCCGTAGGTGTGAAGAAGTCGGTGGAAAAAATGGAGGAGATGGGCTACAAGCCTGACCAATGGGTATATGATATGCTCGAAGCGGGTGTTGAGTCCTTCTACACGGCCAAAGAGGGCATAAGACACTATTATGATATTGATTCGAAAGCCTACAAGCCCGTACCAGGCGCCGAGGAGTATATCATGCTGGACAATCTGCGTGAAAATAAAGTGGTCTGGAGCAACTCCGGCTCCAGCATTTTTGACCTGGGGGATGGAGTGCTGGGTATTGAGTTCCATACAAAAATGAACACACTCGGTGGTGAAGTAGTGGAAGGTATCAACAAAGCCATTGATATGGCTGAAAAAGATTACAGAGGCCTGGTCATTGGCAACCAGGGTGCTCAGTTTTCGGCTGGTGCGAACCTGGGGATGGTTTTCATGTATGCCATTGAGCAGGAGTATGATGAGGTGGACTTTATGATCCGCCACTTTCAGAACACGATCATGAGGGTACGGTATTCCAGTGTGCCCGTGGTGGTGGCGCCCCACGGACTCACGCTGGGAGGTGGCTGTGAAATGACAATGCATGCCGACAGAGTGCAGGCGGCTGCTGAGACGTACATTGGCCTCGTCGAGGTCGGTGTCGGGCTTATCCCCGGTGGAGGCGGCACCAAAGAGCTGACCAAAAGAGTATCCGATGCCATCGAAACAGGTGATGTGGAATTAAACGCACTACAAAACGCTTTTATGAATATAGCTACGGCTAAGGTAGCTACCTCAGCGGAGGAGGCAAGAGCTATGAGCATCATCAGGCCGCAGGACAACATTACCATTAACAAGGACCGTCAGATCGCTGACGCGAAGGAGACGGTGCTGGAGCTTACCGAGGCCGGCTACACCAGGCCGGTGGAAGCTACCAATGTTAAGGTGCAGGGCAAAACGGGTATGGCGCTTTTTATGGCAGGTGTGAATGGTATGCGTATGGGTAATTACATCTCCGATCATGATGTCAAGATCGCTAAGAAGATCGCTTATGTGATGTGTGGAGGAGACCTCTCCTACCCTCAGGAGGTTTCAGAGCAATACCTTCTGGATCTGGAAAGAGAAGCCTTCCTGTCCCTTACAGGTGAGAAAAAGACCCTTGAGCGCATACAGGCTATTTTGACGGGGGGTAAACCATTGAGGAATTAGTCGGCAGTTGGCAAATAGCAGTTGGCAAAAACTGCAAATTACAATAAAAGAATGAGTGTCAAAGGATTTAAGGATTTAACGGTTTACAAAAAGTCTTTTGAACTGGCAATGAAGATTTTCGAGGTCTCTAAATCATTTCCAAAGGAGGAGCGATACTCATTGACTGATCAGATACGAAGATCTTCAAGATCAGTTTCGACTGCAATAGCTGAAGCATATCGCAAAAGGATTTATCCGGCTCATTTTGTCAGTAAAGCCACTGATGCGGATATGGAAAATAGTGAAACACAGGTATGGTTGGACTTTGCTTTTGCCTGTAACTATTTGGATGAGCAAACAAAAATTGATCTTGAAAATCAATCTTCGGAAGTAGGTAGCTTATTACATCATATGATCAATAATCCCGGAAAATATGGAGCAAATTAATTGCCGACAGCTCATTGCCGATAGCCGACTGATCAAGGTAATGAAAGCAAAATAAACCTAAAAAGGATCAAAAGGACTAAAAAACACGAAAATGGAAGCATACATAATCAAAGGATACAGAACAGCCGTAGGAAGGGCCAAAAAAGGTGGGTTTCGTTTTACCCGGCCCGATGATCTGGCGGTGGAGGTGATCAATCACCTGGTGGAATCGGTACCCGGACTGGAGAAAGGTATGGTAGACGATCTGATCGTCGGCAATGCCGTACAGGAAGCAGAGCAGGGTATGCAGATGGGACGCATGATCTCATTAATGGCCTTGGGGATAGAAACCCCGGGTATGGTGATCAACCGGTATTGTGGGTCGGGCCTGGAGGCCATTCACCTGGCATCGGCGAAGGTACAGGCAGGTATGGCGGATGTGGTAATTGCCGGAGGCACGGAGTCTATGAGTCTGGTGCCGGTGATGGGATGGAAAACAGCGCTTAACTACAAGATAGCATCCGAACATCCTGATTATTACACCAGTATGGGACTGACAGCGGAGCAGGTGGCACAGCAATTCGGGATCAACCGTGATCAGCAGGATGAATTCGCCTACAATTCACACATGAAGGCCACCAAAGCCCAGAGCGACAATAAGTTCACGGATGAGATCGTACCCATCACCATAGAGGAAACATACGTAGAGGAGGGCAAGAAGAAAACGAAGGAATATGTGATGGATACAGATGAAGGCCCTCGCCCGGATACCAATGTCGAGGTACTAGCAAAGCTTAAACCGGTGTTTGCCATGGGAGGCTCAGTAACCGCCGGCAACTCTTCACCTACAAACGACGGAGCAGCCTTTGTAGTAGTGATGTCAGAAAAGAAAATGAAGGAGCTGGGTCTGGAGCCGGAAGCCCGTATGGTCAGCTATGCAGTGGCAGGTGTAGAGCCCAGGATCATGGGCATCGGACCGGTAGAGGCTGTGCCAAAAGCGTTGAAAAGGGCAGGTCTGAAAAAAGACGATATTGACCTTATCGAGCTGAATGAGGCTTTTGCAGCTCAGTCGCTTGCGGTGATCAAGGAATTGGATCTGGACGTGAACAGGATCAATGTGAATGGAGGGGCTATAGCCCTGGGCCACCCGCTGGGAAGCACTGGAGCCCGGCTTTCCATCACGCTGCTGAATGAAATGAGGAGAAGAAAAGGAAGCAAGTACGGCATGGTGACCGCCTGCGTGGGAGGCGGTCAGGGAGTAGCCGGGATCTATGAATTTTTGAATTAGTCTTTAGTCTTTAGTCGTAAGTCTTAAGTTGTTCCACGGTATTTGAGACTAATGACTAGTGACTTACGACTCATTACTAACTACAAAAAGATATGAGTACTATAGTAGAATCCAAACAAGCAATACAAGGCGGAGAGTTTCTTATCAAAGAAACCCCGGCTTCAGAGATCTTTATTCCTGAAGAGTGGAGTGAAGAGCAGCGAATGATCGCGCAAACCTGTCGCGATTTTCTGACACAGGAGATCGATCCCAAACTGGATGAGATTGACTCCATGCAGCATCCG
Organism: Flammeovirgaceae bacterium BBD 1991-12; assembly: GCA_001657315.1. Taxonomy (GTDB): domain Bacteria; phylum Bacteroidota; class Bacteroidia; order Cytophagales; family Cyclobacteriaceae; genus Fulvivirga. The sequence goes on from LYSV01000100.1 coordinate 30,407, forward strand.
GAACTTATGCCCGCCTTGCTGGATAAGGCCGGAGAGCTTGGGCTTTTGGGAACTTCCGTGCCTGAGCAGTATGGTGGATTTGGAATGAATTTTAATACCTCTATGCTCGTGGCGGAAATATTGGGCGCAGGACACTCCTTTGCAGTAGCCATTTCTGCACATACCGGTATTGGTACATTACCCATATTGTACTACGGTAATGAGGATCAAAAAGCCAAATACCTGCCCAAACTGGCTACAGGAGAATGGAAAGCCGCCTATTGTTTGACTGAGCCCGATTCAGGATCGGACGCCAACAGTGGCAAAACCAAGGCAGTGCTCACCGATGATGGTAAACACTACATCATCAATGGCCAGAAGATGTGGATCACCAACGGTGGCTTTGCTGATATCTACATCGTGTTTGCAAAGATCGACGATGACAAGAACCTTTCAGCCTTCATAGTGGAAAAGGAATTCGGAGGCATCACCATGAATGAAGAAGAAAAGAAAATGGGGATCAAGGGTTCTTCCACACGTCAGATCTTCTTCAACGACTGTAAGGTACCCGTGGAAAATCTGTTGTCAGATCGTGAGAACGGTTTTAAAATAGCTGTAAATATTTTAAACATCGGAAGGATAAAGCTGGGTGCTGCGGCTGTCGGAGCCTCCAAGTCCATTGTATCCGATGCTGTCAACTACGCTGGTGAACGAAAGCAATTCGGCACCTCTATTTCCAATTTTGGAGCCATCAAACATAAGATCGCGCAGATGACGGTTGGCGCTTTTGCTTCAGAGTCAGCGCATTACAGAGCTGGCCAGAACATTGACGATGCCTATGACGCCATGATTGCCAACGGTATGGAAGAGGCAAAGGCCAAGTTGAAGTCAGTGGAGGAATTCGCCATAGAATGCGCCATTCTGAAGGTACATGGCTCTGAAGTTCTTGACTTTGTGGTGGATGAAGGTGTGCAGATCTATGGAGGTATGGGATTCTCTGCTGAGGGACCAATGGACCGCGCCTACAGGGATGCCCGTATCAACCGTATCTTTGAAGGCACCAACGAGATCAACAGGATGCTCTGCATTGATATGCTGTTAAAAAGAGCTATGAAAGGCAAACTGGATCTGATGAGCCCGGCCATGGCGGTGCAGAAAGAGCTGATGTCCATTCCTGACTTTGGCGCTTCGGATGGTGATGAACTGTTTACCAAAGAGAAAAAGGCTTTGATCAACCTCAAGAAAGCAGGACTGATGGTGGCCGGAGCGGCTGTACAGAAATATATGCAGAAACTGGGTGAGGAGCAGGAGATCTTAATGAATCTCGCGGATATGCTTATCGAAGGCTACGTAGCAGAATCCACATTGCTCAGGGTAGAGAAGCTGGCGCAACAGTCCGGAGAGGGAGCTGTAGCCATTCAGACAGACATCATGCGGGTTTACCTCTATGAAGCCATTGAAAAGGCAGCGTATGCAGGAAAGCAGGCGATCTATGCATTTGCAGAAGGCGACGAGCAGCGTATGATGCTGATGGGACTGAAGCGGTTCACTAAAATGGAACCATTCAACCTGAAAGAAGCAAGAAGACGTATAGCAGATCATGTGATCGAAAAAAATGAATATCCTTTTTAATCAAGCTTAGCCTAAACCACTAACTTGACCGAGGCTGTTTCGTTCTGAGACAGCCTCAATTTTTTTCAGAGGTCCCGTTCGGTAATACCTCAGCTTTCGAATATTGTTCAAAGCTGTTCAAGGGTATAAAAACTGAATACTGAAAGCGTCAATTTTCAATTACCAGGGCCAGGAATAGGATGGTTTTTCAGATTTTACTTTGTGTAACCTTAACCTGAGTTGATGTAAAAAAACAGAAAGAACGATCTGCGAGCTTTTTGAAGGGGTTTGCGTTGGAAAAAGCGCGGCCCGCAGGACTCCGTGAGCAGTCCCCTGTTAGAATGAGATTGCCGAGGCTGCCGAAGCGCAAACCCGGCGCTGAAGCCTCGCAAATCGCGTTTTCGTTTTCGGATGAACCGTTTTTAAATCAAACTCACGTTAACCTTAGTGTTTTAGTGGCATAAAAACTTGTGTCGCTTCGCCATTAAGTCTCGAAGGCACTAACCAGCCTACCAGCCCACTGGACCCTGTGGTGGAAATCACTAAGTTATACAAAATCAGATTTTGCTACATGAGAATAATAATAGTTGAAACACCGTCAGCAATGATTTGTTGAATAAATATGGCACATGCAAAACATGACCTTCCGGAAAAGATCTGCCCCATCTGTAGCAGATCATTTACATGGAGGAAAAAATGGGCCAAGGTATGGAATGAGGTCAGGTATTGCAGCGAAAAATGCCGGAGAAACAGACATGCAGTTTCAAGGGGTTGACTACGGATCAAAAATGGCTGGTACAACGGCCATGTGCTGGCAAGAAGGCTCCCGTCTGCAGGTCCGTCAGTCCGAAAAAAACCACGATGCTGATGAATTTGTAATAAAGATGATCCGGGATACGAATCCTCAGCGACTATACCTGGATGCTCCCCTAAGCCTGCCTTCAGTCTATAATACAGGTAAAGGTGATGATTACTTTTACCGGGAGTGTGACAGGGAGCTGGGCGCTATGTCTCCCATGTTTCTGGGAGGGCTGACGGCAAGAGCGATAAAACTCAGGGATCAGTTAGTGAAGTCAGGCATTGAGGTTTACGAGGTATATCCTGCTGCGCTTGTTCGGATACTATCGATCGGTGAGTTTTACAAAAAAGACCTGAACAGATTTCGGATGGTCCTTGAAGGGCTTTTTCATCTGGAAGTGGCCGCTATCACCAACTGGCATCAGGTGGATGCCGCTCTGGCATGGTTCGTTGGTGAGCGGCACCGGAAACAACAGTACCGGTCATACGGACGACAGAACGAGGGAATTATTCTGGTTTAGCTATATTTAACAAGCTATCAAACACGTTTTTGTACTATAGAAAATGCAAAGGCTATGAAGAAAGAGGTGATGAGATACTTTGGCTATGGTTTATTGGTGTTGGGAATGGTATCCTGCCAGAATGATGATGATGGGATTGAAAATCCAGCAACTGACCCCATAAACGACTGGATGTTTAATACCATGACCGACCGGTACCTTTGGACGGATGAGATGCCATCTGATCCGGACCGTACACTGGCAACAACGGATTTTTTTAATTCATTACTTTTTTCCGGCGATCGGTTCTCCAGAATATTTCCGGATTATGACCAGCTGATCAGTCAACTGGACGGCGTGGTGCTGGAAGCGGGCTATGAACTCAGCCTGGTCCGTGAGAGCGGGACAGATAATGTGCTGGGTGTCATCATTTATGTAAAGGAGGGTAGCCCTGCACAAAACGCTGGTCTTAAACGAGGTGATATTATCAGGCGGATCAACAATACCACCATAACACTAGGTAACTATCAGGAGCTTCTTCAGGACATAGCACAACACCACACCATCGACTACGACCGGTATAATTTTACAACGCAGGAGTATGAGCCTCTCCAGGAAACACTGAGTGTGGTGCAATTGGCAGAAAATCCCCATTTTCTGGATTCCATCTACACCATACAGAACGGTAAAAAGGTCGGATACTATATCTACAACTTTTTTTCTCCCGGGGTGGGTGCATCCACTGCGTACAACGATCAAATGGATGATATCTTCGCGAAATTTCAGGCCGGTGGCATTGACGAGCTGGTAGTAGACCTTAGGTACAACGGGGGTGGTTCAGTGGATGCCACTACCAATCTGGCCAGTCTGATAGCTCCCGATGTTACTGATCAGGACGTATTCTACCGCTATCAATGGAATGAGCTCTATCAAGGTCTCTTTGAAAATGATCCGCAACTGGAATCGGCCCTATCAGGTACATTCCGGATCAAGGCTGAAAACATAGGAAACAACCTTGCTTCCGGTAGGGTTTTTGTATTGGTGGGTCCCGCCACTGCCAGCGCGAGTGAATTGATCATTAACGGGCTGACTCCCTATATGGATGTGGTGATCATAGGAGGGACCACCGTGGGTAAAAATGTGAGCTCCATACCTTTTGAGGATGAGCAAAATCCAGACAATGACTACGGATTGTTACCCATTGTTTTCCGTGTGGCCAACAGCCTCGGTCAGTCCGACTATGAACAGGGCTTCGTACCAGGGCCGGAATACACCGTAAGCGACATACAATTTCCCTTGCAGCCACTGGGAGATATTGAAGAACCTCTTCTGGCGACTGCCCTGGCTGAAATAGAGGGTCAGCTGACCGGAAGGCGGCGATATCCTGAGGGTACAGGACTCTTGCCGCTGACTTCTACCCTCCAACTCAATCCACTGAAAAACGAAATGGTGCTGCGCGATCCTGCTTTAGCATCGAAGTATTAGCTCCATTTAAAACAAGTATCACCAATTTGTTTTTCTTTTAAGTATTTGACTTTCAATACTATAATCGGTTACAAACGTTTACAAACGTAATTTAAACGGATACAAACGCTTATCATACGACTCACCCTTTTCCAGCCTCCTTACTTTGCATCGTTCTCATTTGAACATTTCGGTCAAAACGAAAAAGAGTTCTGAGAACAGTATTGAAATCATTTATTCACTTGTAAAATTTTAAGTCGTATGAAAAATCTAAGAAACAGTGTACAGTTGATCGGAAGGTTGGGTAAGGACCCTGAAGTAAAAACATTGACATCCGGAAAAAATCTGGCCACGTTCACAATGGCAACATCGGATGTTTACTACAACAACGAAGGAGAAAAGGTAGAAGACACGCAATGGCACAATGTAGTGGCATGGGGCCCAAAGGCCGATCTTGTTTCAAAGTATCTCACTAAGGGTAAGGAGATTGCCATAGAAGGGAAATTGATCCATCGGTCCTATGAGACCAACGCCGGCGAAAAACGCTATGTCACGGAGATCAATCTGAATGAGCTTTTGATGATCGGAGCGAAAAAATCCGAATAGAATACAAACAGGAAAGACAACAGGCTACTTTTTCGTAGTGCCTGTTGTCTTTCCATATATCCTTTTACCACAACAATGGAAGAGATCATATATCCCGATTGATCTTTCCACAATTACTCCATTTTAACTTTCAAAGATCATGTTAGCAAACAATCCTCTGGAAATACTAAAAAATACATTTGGCTATCAGCAGTTCCGTCCTCATCAGGAGGAGATCATTCAGAGTGTGCTTTCCGGCAGAGACACTGTCGTACTGATGCCTACCGGTGGAGGTAAATCACTCTGCTATCAGATACCGGCACTGGTAAAAGAGGGTACAGCGCTGGTGGTCTCTCCACTCATTGCACTGATGAAAGATCAGGTGGATGTGCTGAGGCTTCATGGTATTCCCGTGGCCTTCCTGAACTCAACACAAAGCCATGAAGAGCAGAACCACATATTGATGCAGTTGCGTAATGGTGAGCTTAAACTAATCTATATTGCACCGGAACGCTTGCTCGGCAGGGAACAGCAGTTCATCGATCTTATAAAAAAGGTAAGAGTATCGCTTGTGGCAGTGGATGAGGCGCACTGCATTTCCTCCTGGGGTCATGATTTCCGTCCGGAGTACCTGCTGTTGTCCCGGATCACTAGCATGTTGGGTGATAAAGTCCCCACCATTGCCCTCACAGCCACTGCAGATGACCTTACCCGGCGCGATATTGTGGAAAAGCTGGAACTTACCCGGCCAGAAATATTCGTAACTGGTTTTAATCGTCCCAACATACAGTATACGGTGAGGCCGAAACGGAATACGTATACACAGTTGCTGGATTTTTTGAAAAGCCATAAAGACGATTCAGGCATCATTTACACACTCAGAAGGGCTGATACAGAAATACTCGCCGAAAATCTTCGAAATGATGGCTTTCTGGCCAAATCCTATCATGCCGGTATGGAAAGGCATGTAAAGGATCAGCATCAGGAAGAATTCCTGAAAGATGAAACAAAGATCATCGTGGCTACGATCGCCTTTGGGATGGGAATAGACAAATCGAACGTGAGGTTTGTAGTACATATGGATCTGCCAAAAAATATAGAAGGCTACTATCAGGAGACCGGGAGGGGTGGCCGGGATGGGCTGCCGTGTAGTGCCTTGTTGTTCTACTCATATGCCGATTATTTCACTCTCAGGAATCTCGTGACGATATCCGATAATCCGTCTCAGTCTGCTATCATGCAGGAGAAGCTTATGAAAATGGCTGACTACAGCAATCTGAAAACCTGCAGAAGAAAATTTTTGCTGCAATACTTTGGAGAGAGATCTGCTTCGTATTGTGGGAGCTGTGACAATTGTCTTAACAAATACGAAGAAACAGATGGTACGGAGATCGCGCAAAAAGCAATGTCGGCAGTGGTAAGGCTTCATCAACGGTTTGGGGTGAACTATGTTATCGACTTTTTAAGAGGTTCTGCTTCACAAAAGATCAGGGAAGAGCACAGGATGCTGAAAACCTATGGAGTAGGCGCTGATGTATCAAAAGAGGACTGGAGGCATTATATCAACGAATTGATCCAACAGGATCTTATGAAAAGATCGTCAGGTAAGTATCCTGTTCTTGAACTCACCTCACAAGGCAGGGAAGTTCTGAACGGCGGAAAAAAGGTCACGTTGATAAAGCCTTTGGAAGCAGGTCAATGGGAGCAGCGTAGCGAAGAATTTCATACCCATGAAGACCTGATTTCCTCATTAAAAGCTCTTCGAAGGATGATCGCAGATAGCGAAAACGTGCCGGCCTATATTGTTTTTTCCGATGCCAGTCTACAAGAATTAGTGACGTACCTGCCTTGTACAAAAGAAGATCTTAAACAAATCAACGGATTTGGTGAAGTTAAAGTGCAGCGCTATGGTGAGGTCATACTCAACGAGATTTCAAAGTATTGCAATGAGCAAGGGTTGGAATCCCGAATACCAGTTGTCCAAACCAAAAGAACTGGGAGCAGAACACCAGGAGAAACCTTCCAAAAAACATTTGAGCTGTTTCAACGCGGTAAGGGCATTCAGGAAATAGCGAATGAACGAGGTCTGACTAGGGGTACTATAGAATCGCATTTCAACATCCTGATTCAAAAGGGTCAGGTGCAGACCAGCGATGTTGTCCCGGAGGATCGCATAGAAAAAATCATGGACGTACTTTCTAAACTTCCTGAAGCGGGCCTTGGAGCCATTAAAAGACAACTGCCCGAAGACTTCAGCTATGGAGAGATAAGAATGGTAATTTCTTCTGATCGGAAATATCGGGAACGGAAAGTTCAACCTTTTCGGATGCAAAAACCAAACGAAAGTCTATGAGCAACCATAGGACGATAGTACCCGAGGCAGTGGTAATGAGTAAGATCTTTCTTATCAGGCAATGTAAAGTAATGCTGGATCATGATCTGGCTGATCTTTATGATGTAGAAACCAGAGCACTGAAACAGGCCGTAAGGCGAAATATCAAACGGTTCCCGGAAGACTTTATGTTTGAGCTGACAAAAGAAGAGTTTGATCACTTGAGATCACAAAATGTGACCTCAAGCTGGGGTGGAGCACGATATGTTCCTATGGCCTTTACAGAGCAGGGGGTAGCCATGTTATCGAGTGTTTTGAAAAGCGATCGGGCAATACAGGTGAATATTCAGATCATACGAATATTCATGAGAATCAGGGAGATGTTACTCACGCATAAGGAACTGGTGATCAAAATGAACGAGTTGGAAGCAACCGTGTCTGATCAGGGTGAAAGCATCCGGCATATCTTCTCCTGTTTGAAGGAACTCATAACAGAAAAAGGCAGGCCGGTGGAGCCCATCGGCTTCAAGACAAGTAAGGAAAGAAGCAGATCCTGTTAATATTCGAGCCATTATTGTTTGGCGGCCCCATGAAAACAAAAAAATAACAGAAAACCATGGATACCAGTGAGATCATAGTCCCTGAGGAGGTAGTTATGAATAAGATGTACCTCATTCGTGATGAAAAGGTAATGTTGGACAGTGACCTGGCAGAGCTTTATCAGGTGGAAACCCGGCGGCTCAACGAGCAGGTCAAAAGAAATTATGAGCGATTTCCTGAAGATTTCATGTTTCAACTTACCAACGAAGAATGGGAAAACTTGATGTCGCAAAATGCGACATCAAGCTGGGGAGGCAGAAGAAAGCTACCTTATGTGTTTACCGAACATGGGGTTTTAATGCTGTCCAGTGTGTTGAACAGTAAAAGAGCGATCAAAGTAAATGTCCAGATCATGCGGATATACACCAAACTCAGAAAGATGTTGAGTGTAAATAAAGATCTTCTTATCAGGTTCAATGAAATGGAAAACCGATTGAATGGCCATGACGTTAGCATTCGACAGATCTTTACCTGCCTGCAGGAGCTAACTAAAGAGAAGGACCAGCCCATTACGCCTATCGGCTTCAGGACCCGAAGTAGCTGAAAGGCCACGAATCTGTAGCCCAAACCCAAGCCTACTAGGGTGCAGAAATGTGTGCATTATGGGTAGGCCCCGATTGATCAGATGCCGTGAAAATTTAATAAGTAATTACTAATATTATTAGTAATTACTTATTAAATTAGTAGATGGAAAAAGAATATCGTAAAGGGAGAGGCTCTCAGATAAAGACAGAAAACCCCTTTTTGGCTCAACAGTATGTAACTGAGCATATCGAAGGGTTGGATGAGGAGCTGATCCCTGAATCCCTCCAGACACAGATATTTTACGAAACCCCCAATAAGGTAGTCAACAAGGTGGATAGCCCCGATGTGGGCATGGAGTATTCACTAAATCCTTACCAGGGATGCGAGCATGGATGTGTCTATTGCTATGCGCGAACCACCCATGAATACTGGGGCTTCAATGCCGGGCTCGATTTTGAGTCAAAAATTGTGGTAAAAAGGAATGCTCCCGTGCTGTTGGAACAACACCTGCTTAAACCTTCGTGGAAACCTGCTCCTATTGTGCTCTCCGGCAATACGGATTGCTACCAACCGTTGGAAAGAAAGCTTAAAATCACAAGAGGATTGCTCGAGGTTTTTGCCAAATACAGGCATCCGGTAGCTATCATTTCCAAGAATACACTGATGTTAAGGGATCTGGACATCCTTCAGGATCTGGCCAGAGACCATCTGGTAATGGTTATTCTTTCCATTTCCACCTTAAATGAAAAGTTAAGGTCAGTGATGGAACCACGAACAGCCTCTGCCATCAAAAAGTTGAAAGCCATTGAAAAAATGAGTGCAGCCGGAATTCCTGTAATGGTCATGAATGCTCCTGTTATACCGGGGTTAACCCATCATGAAATGCCGGAAGTAATAAAAAGAGCAGCAGAACATGGAGCCCTTTCAGCAGGCTACACCATGGTAAGGTTAAACGGGCTGATCGCACGGGTTTTTGAAGACTGGCTCAAAAAGAACTTTCCTGACAGGTTCAACAAAGTATGGCATCAGGTGCAGGAAGCACATGGAGGACAGGTCAACGATAGTGTATTTGGAAGGAGGATGAGGGGTGAAGGTAGCATTGCAGAGATCATCAATCAACTTTTTCATCAATCAAGGAACAGATACATGGGAGAGACCCAAATGCCGCCATTGGATACGACTAAATTCAGAAGAAGGGGAAATTATCAGTTGTTTTAAACGGAATTACATGGCAGGTAAAACCTCTGAATTGTCGTCTGGGAGATAAACATATTCTCCTGACAAACGTTCAGAGGATAATAAAAGAAGTCACCATGAATTATACCAGATCTCTGCTGCTTTATGTATTTGCCTTGTCTTTTTGCAATTGCTCAGGCACGACCCAGTCAGCTGATTATCAGGCTCAAACTATTAGTCAGGAGCAGGCTGAAAAACTGGATACAGCCTACTTTGCCAGTGGTTGCTTCTGGTGTACCGAAGCCGTTTTTGAGCGGGTCAGGGGCGTATATGATGTGGTGTCAGGCTACAGCGGCGGGAAGGAAAAAAATCCCACGTACAGGCAGGTGAGTGCAGGTGCCTCAAGCCATGCCGAGGCTGTCCGGGTTTTATATGATCCTGCCGAGGTGTCATACACAACGCTGGTAGAGATATTCTTTGGGTCTCACGATCCAACTACACTAAACAGGCAGGGGCCGGAT
>LYSV01000101.1 GCA_001657315.1 Flammeovirgaceae bacterium BBD 1991-12
TCCTGACGAATACCAGCGACAACATACAGACGGTCACCTATACGGTCACGGCTACGGGTCCCGGCCCTGAGAGCTGCGTGAATGCGGTGACGCAGGACTATGTGGTGACGGTGGACCCTGTGGTCAGCCAGACGCTGACAAACAACGACCCGGTGGTATGTGAGGGAACAGGTGTGGACATTGACTACACTACGCCAACTGAGAACGGCGGCATTACGCTGACGGCGACGTATCCTGCGGGGGTAACGGGTAGCGTGAACTACACGGGCCAGAGTGTGGGTTCATCAGGAACGATCACAGAGAGCCTTGACAATACAACGAGCACGCCTCAGACGGTGCTGTACACGTTTACGGCGAGCGCGAACGGCTGTCCTGATGCAGTGAACAGTGTATCGGTGGTGGTGGATCCGAGACCGGATGTTGATGCTACGGGAGAGACCATTTGTAGTGGTGAGGTTACCGGTATTTCTATAACGAATCCCAACGCTGTTGCAGGTACTTCATTTAGCTGGGCTGTAGTGAATAATACAAATGTTACCGGAGCGGTTGCCGGCTCCGGGAACCTCATTGCACAGGTACTCACTACAACAGACCCAACCATGGCCGGGTCGGTAGAATATCGGATCACGCCTACATCAAATGGCTGTGATGGTATACCTGTAAATGTTATTGTTAACGTGACGCCTCAACCCATAGCCAATGCCGGACCTGATGATGAAGAATGTGATCTGGATCATGTACTTGGGGCTACTTTAAGCACGATAGGAGGAATGGGTACATGGTCCAAAGTATCAGGACCCGGTAATGAGTCGTTTGATGATGATACATCGCCCGGTACAAGCGTAACGGTTGATCAGTATGGTGTTTATGTTTTTGAGTGGGTTGAAAACAATAATGGTTGCATAAGTGCGGATCAGGTAGAAGTAACCTTCAATCAGGCGCCTCAGGTACTGACGGTAGATGATGATGGCGCCGTATTCTGTGAACCTGGGCAGGTCAATTTACGTGGTACGATAGGAGGGGGTGCTACTTCCGGGACGTGGTCATTGATCTCCGGAGGAACAGGTACACTGAGTGCCAGCAGCCTGACCGGAAATGTGGTGACCGCAAGCTATCTGGTAGCCCCCAATGAATTTGGTCCTCTGGTTTTTCGGCTGACCACAAATGATTCTGATGGCCCCGGCCCATGTGTACAGGACTTTGATGAGGTCACTATAACAATTAATGAGGCTCCCCAGGTATCAGCCGGTGGTCCTATGCTGGATATCTGTGAAGATGCACTCAGCATAACACTCCCAGGTTCAATTGGTGGCTCAACCAATATTGTCACATGGAGTGGTGGTTCAGGATTTTTCAGTAATGTCAATGACCCCAACGCAGTATACACCTTTGATGCTTCGGAGGTTGGAACTACCGTTATCCTTACCCTTACCACTGATGATCCGGATGGAGCGGGTCCCTGTACTTCAGTATCAGATCAGGTAGCAGTCGATATTAATCCATTACCTGTGGTTAACTTCTTTAACCTGCCCGCTTTTACCAATGAAGCTGCTCCGGATATCACATTGTCGGGAAATCAGGCAGGAGGGGTGTTTTCAATTAGCCCCGGGTCCGGTCTGGCAAATCCCAGAATAGAGGTGGGACTGGATAAGGTGGACTTTCAGCCAACAGCAGCTACGGTAGGAAACAACTTTGTTACCTATACATTTACCGACCTCAATGGCTGCACCGATTTTAATACACAGCAGGTCATTGTAAATCCTGTAACAACGATAGACTTTACGATTGAGGGAGCACCCTCCGATATCAACGACAATCCCATTGTATGTGCCAATATCGGTAGGGTAAGGTTACTTGGCTTTCCTGATGCATCTACTGGTAACCCCGGTACTGAGTTTACCAGCCCTGTATCTGGTATCGTAACGCAGGAAACCAACGGAGACTGGGTTTTCCATACGGACGGTTTAAGTGCTGATACCATCGATGTTTTTTACACATATGTGAACTCATTTGATGTCCCCACCACCTTGGTGAAACAGGTGATAGTTCAGGCAAGCCCTGATGCTGCCATGACTGTAATAAACTCCTGTGTAGAAGATCAGATTGAGTTTTTTGATAACTCCACAGTGGTAGGGTCCACGATAATTGCCTGGAACTGGCAATTTGGTGATGGTATGGTAAGTAGCGATCAAAACCCTGTACATATGTATGAAGATCCGGGGGAATATACTGTGATACTGATCGCAACCAGTGCGCAGGGATGTGTCTCATCGACCGATATGAATATACGGGTGGGCAATACCCCTGCACCTGATTTTGCATGGTTGTCCATTTGCAATGGTGACGCCACGGAATTTCGCGATACCTCTGTCTCCGGTTTCAGCAGTATAGATAATTATACCTGGGATTTTGGTGACGGCGATATGATCTCCGGAAATATGGGAAGCACTATCCCGGCAGGCACGAACGGAGGAAGGACTTCCGGTACATATGACAACCCTTTTCATGAGTATGCTACTGTAGGTAACTATAATGTTTCACTCACCATCCAAACCAACGACGGATGTGTTAATTCAGTTGTTCAGACTGTTTTCATTTTACCGTTTAACGTTATTACACCATCAGCTATGGGTGCTTACCTTGAAGGTTTTGAAAATGGTACAGGAGGCTGGGTAGCCACATCGGCATTGAAAGAAGTGGTTCAGGGGCAGCCTGTCTACAGTGACACGAGCTGGCTAAGAAGCATTCCGAATGGCTCTGAGATCACCGGAAGTGATAATGCATGGTGGACGGGCAGAAACGGTGGCGTTCATTTTCCTGATGAGGACTCCTTTGTCAACGGCCCCTGTTTTGATTTGTCGCAGTTGACCCGGCCTATGATCGCTATGGATATCTGGGTGGACACTGAGGTAAGATCTGATGGGGCTGTATTACAATATTCCACCGATGGAGGGATGACCTGGAGTAATCTTGGTGATTTGAACCGGGGGTTGAATTGGTATGATTTTCAGGGGCTTCCAAGCCAACCTGGTGATGGGTCAGGTAATTTTAATGAAGGAGATCTGGGCTGGAGCCAACCGACAAATGGCTGGGTTTCTGCTCGCTACAGCCTTGATGAGATTCCTGTCACGGATCGCAGCTTTGTACGTTTCAGGATAGCTTTTTCCAGTGATGGAAGTAATCCGGCGGGAACAAATCTCAATGGTTTTGCATTTGATAATATTTTCATTGGGAATAAGACCAGAACGGTTTTGCTGGAGCATTTTACAGATAATGGATTGGAAGCGAGCAATAATGCAAATGCTTACCTTTTGGATGTAGGGCAAAGCCAGCTCATGGGGGCATCTGAGATCGATTTTACGACCATTCAGTACCATGTTGATTTTACAGGCTCAGATCGCCTGAACCGTGATAATCCAAATGATCCTTCTGCCAGGGTGACTTTCTACGGAGTGTCCCAACCACCGATAACCGTGATGGACGGAAGCCAATACAATAACATCACTTTTGGATTGTCTGAAGTTGACATTGACAGAAGGTCGTTGGAAGACCCGTTGTTTGACATCTCTATTGATACGTTGTCCAGCCCGGTGGATCAACTCGCTGTGGACATCACCCTTCAGGCCAACGTGACCCTGGACAGTCAGGTAGTACTGCATGCTGCTGTTGTGGAAGATGATGTTAACGTAAGTGGCCGGGTGTATCACAATGTATTGAAAAAGCTCATGTTTGGGGCAGATGGTGAATCCATTGATATTGCCTGGACTCCCGGAACAAGTCAAAGGATAGGCGCTCAGTGGGATATTGATGTGGAGATATATGATCAGACCAACCTTTATGTGATCGCTTTTTTACAGGACAAGATCAGCCGTGAAATCTATGCCACTGCAGTAGTCAAGGCACCTAACAAGAACAGAGGAACGGTTACGTCAATCGACGAAGGCCTGACTACCCGCTTAAAGGCGATAAGCATCTATCCCAACCCAGCCGATAAGATCCTTAATTTCGCGATTGGTGAAGCCCCATTGGAACCTTATGAATGGAAGATCGTGGATCAGAGAGGGGTGACTATGCGTGAGGGAAGTATTGACTTTGACGAGAACGGTATCTACAGTGTGGAAACGACCGATATGGCAAATGGTGTCTACTACGTAGTGGTTGGTGTGAAAGGCAAAGCGCTCGTCTACAGGAAGCTTGCTATTATGAACCGGCAGTAACCCTTGAAATTGGTGATCTCAAAGCCAACTCGTCGGGAATAGGGGAGTTGAAAAGTGATTTTCCTGGGTAGTTGCCAGGATGTTGATTTAGATTCTTAGTTCTCCCCGATTGTCTGTCCATTTACAAATCCTTCCATTGACCCTTCACTCATTTACAATTCACAAAATTCACTCGCTCTTCAGACAAGATCCCTCTCCAGTATAACATTAAGCTCATCTATGGCCTTCTGGCACTCTGTTGAAAAGGTCTCTATCAAACCTGGGATGCGGTCCGTATTGTAGTTTTCCTTTCCGAATTCTTCAATACTTTTGATCAGCGGCTTTAAACGGTCAATCCCCATAAAGGTGATGGAAGGTTTAATTTTGTGCGCCACTTTTCCGACCTCGCCCCATTCGGCTTCATTTAGCCATTTTTGCATTTCATTGATAGCAACCGGTGTATTTTTAATGAAGGTTTCCACCATCTCTTTCATGAATACCTTGTCTCCGTTGCAAACATTCTTCAGATACGTCAGGTCTGTGACGATCTCTACATGTGCATTTGGGGTCTCGGTTGTCTCAGCCACAAATTTTGTTAATACCTTATACAGATCTTCAGGCTGGAAGGGTTTTGGCAGGTAATCATTCATTCCCAGTTCTATACACTTTTCGTTGTCACCTTTTATGGCATTGGCTGTCAGTGCAATGATAGGGATTTCCCTTTTTGATACCGGAAAGGTCTTTCTTATACTTTTCGTGGCCTCATATCCATCCATAATGGGCATCTGAACATCCATAAGTATTATATCATATTCATGGGCCTTGAGTTTTTCAAGCGCCGTATAGCCATTTTCGGCCTGGTCCACGGTGCAGTCCCATTTTTTCAGGATATTCAATGCGTAAAGCCTGTTAATGTCGTTGTCCTCTACCAAAAGGACCTTCAGACCAGCAAAGGAATGGGAGCCGGCCTGGATCGTAGAAGATCTGCCCCGTGGATGGATAAGGTCTTTTTCACTGCCGAACTGATAAGGGATAGTAAAGATGAATCGGGTTCCTTGATTTTCCCTGCTTTGTACGGTAATACTGCCATTTTGCAGCTCTACAAGTTGCTTTACGATAGATAATCCCAATCCGGTACCTCCATACCGCCTTGTCACACTTTCATCGGCCTGGGTAAAGCTGTCGAAGATCTTGTCCACCTTTTCTTCCGGGATACCCACCCCTGTATCGCTCACGTCAAATTTTACCCAGTACTCACTACCTTCCTTTCTGTCCAGCTCTACATCAATTCTTATCTCTCCGATATGCGTGAATTTTAATGCGTTGCTGATCAGGTTGATCAATATCTGATTTAACCTGACTGGGTCACCGAGCAGCACATGGTCTACCTCCGGACTAATGGAATAACCCAGGTTGATGCCCCTTTCCTTAGACTGATAGATAAATGTATCAACCACAGCGCCCAGTTGATACTTAATATTAAAACCGATCGTTTCGAATTTCAGCTTTCCGGATTCTATTACAGAAAGGTCAAGGATATCATTGATGATGACCTTGAGGTTTTCGGTAGAGTGCTTGATGGCATTTAAATACTGGAAGCGGTCCTGTTCGCTGGTGGCTTCAAACAGGAGATTAGCCATACCTGCAATCCCGTTGATGGGTGTACGGATCTCATGGCTCATATTGGCGAGGAACTGCTCCTTTGCCTTTTGCGCTCTTAACAGCTCTTCAGCATCTTTTTTGCGTTGGGAGATGTCTCTGCAGTCAAGAATGAGCCCCTCCAGATTCTCTTTGTGCTTTAGATTGATGGAATTGAACTCCAGATACTTGAAGCTGCCATCCTTACAAAGGAATCGGAACTCCACATTTTCATCATACGGCCTGGTAGTGCTTTTTTCAAAGTCCTCCCGAAGGGTAGCAAGCGTCTCGGGCTCGACATAATTAAAGAAATTGCGGTTGATCAGGCTACCGGGCTCGTGTCCCAGCGTTTCTTCTACGGAAGGATTGTGGTATAGGATATTGCCGTAGTAGTCAACAATAAAAATGATGTCAGAGCCGTCTTCTACCACGGCTTTATAGAAAGATCCTTCCTTTACATAGTCTGATAGATTCTTGTCTGGTTTCATGACCTGTTATACTTCTTCTTCCATTTCCTTCAGGTACCGGTAAATGGTTGATTTTCCGATGTCCAGTTTGTCTGCTACCTTTAATACATTGTTATCATACTTGTCAAGGAAGTATCGTATGATCTTAAAGGTGTAATCCCGCAGGGTCATTTCCTCAAACAGGAAATTGGTCTCCTTTGAGATGCTGTTGAAGTTAATGTCTTCTGCCATTACCTCATGGCCGTTGGCCATCACTGCTGAAAGCTCAATAATGGATTTGAGCTCCCTTACGTTTCCCGGAAAAGGATAGCTCATGAGCTTTTCCTGTGCCTCTACGCCAAGCACCAGCTCGGGCAGGCTGTTTTCGCGGGCAAATTCCTTCAAAAAATATTTAGCCAGTACTATGATGTCCTTGTCCCTGTCTCTTAAAGGAGGAAGATGCACAGGCAAACCAAGCAGACGATAGTACAGGTCCTCGCGGAAGTTTCCGTTTTTTACTTCTTCTGCCAGGTCTCTGTGGGTTGCTACGATCAGCCGTATATCCAGCTTTATTACCTCATTGCCACCCACGCGTGTAAGCTCTCTTTCCTGTAGTACCCTCAAAAGCTTGGCCTGAAGGTTCAGGTCCATCTCCCCGATCTCATCCAGAAAAATAGTTCCTCCTTCGGCTTCTTCAAATTTTCCCACCCGCCGGGTATTGGCTCCTGTAAATGCTCCTTTTTCGTGACCAAACAGCTCACTTTCCATCAGTTCTTTGGGAATGGCAGTGATGTTGACGGCTACAAATGGTTTCTTCTTTCGGGCAGAATTATAGTGGATGGCTTTGGCGACCAACTCCTTACCGGTACCCGTCTCTCCGGTAACGGAAACAGTGATATTCGTCTTGACCGCCTTCTCCAGAAGTGAAAACACTTTCTTTAAGGCAACACTGCTCCCTATTATGCTGTTATCAAACTCATACTTTTCAGAGATCTCCTGTTTCAGGTGATCTATTTCCCTTACCAGCGAGAGATTTTTTCTGGCATTATTGACCGTATTTAATAAGCGGTCCTTGGTTTCCTCGTCTTTTATGATGTAGTCATACGCACCCAGCTTGAGCAACTCTACAGCGGTTCCTATTTTTTCCTGGGCCGAAATGATGATCACCTGGATCTGTGAATTGAATTTCTGAATCTCTGTGAGTACTTTTTCACCAGGCAGGTCCGGTAATGTGTAGTCCAGCGTAATAATGGATGGTTCCTTGTACAGATTTTCCAGACACTCCTTACCTGTGCCAAAAACGGATATTTCAAAATCCGGATTCAGGCTCAGAACATATTCAAGGAATTTTGTATAGGCCGGATCATCTTCAACCACAAATATCTTTACCGGGTCTTTTTCGTACATAAAAACTTTTAGTTGGTTTTAAAAAAGCAAGATAGTAAAATGAGTAAAAAAATCAGCTATCTAAAAATTTCACCCGCTGATACCTCATTCGGGTATTTAATATTTTAAAAAATCAGTGCATTGGCCATACAGGTATCACGGTTTGGAAACCATCGCGAACAATGGATAAAAATAAAGTAATTTTTATGAAATGATCACATAGTTATTATATTTTTGACGCTTGAGCTCAATCAAAAACTAATTTCCAAAACGTTGTCTGAGAAATGGTGGATCAATTCAATAAACTTAACGAGGAAGACAAGGAACTGATGTATCAGGTACCCCTTCTGGTCTCTATTCTGATAGCAGGGGCGGATAATAAAATAGATAAAACCGAAGTGAGGGAGGCCGTAACATTGTCAAAAATTAAGCAGCAGAAGGCCAGAAAGGACCTGATCGATTATTACAAAGAGGTAGGGCAGGATTTTGAAGACAAACTGAAAGTAATGATCCAGCAGTTTCCTCTCGACGCGGAAGTACGCAATCCCCAGATAATAGAAAAACTTCAGCGGGTAAATGGCATTTTATCAAAACTGGATAAGAACTTTGCCATAGATTTCTACTCCAGTATCCGGGATATGGCCAGAAAGGTTGCCGAGGCCTCCGGTGGGGTTCTTGGATATATGTCCATTGGCTATGAAGAGTCAAAACTGATCAATCTGGATATGATCAAAGACCCTTCGAAGATGGGATGACCGCCGTGGTTTTCTTTGCCCTATAAGGTGCGGTTGAGGTCATGCTGTTCTGTACATTAACTTTAGGAAATATGGCATTCAGCCTACCTGAAAGTTTGTTGTTTTATCAGATTCCCTCTTATGCCTAAGGGAAACAACAGAACCATTATAGGTAGCTCCATTGCACCGTTCAGACTGGTGTTTTTGATGTGGCTGATCTTTGCCCTTGACTTCCTTTATGGCTATGATATTAAGTTTCTGGGCATCCTTCCCAGGAGCACAGCCGGTCTGCCGGGAATACTTCTTGCCCCTGTTATCCATGGCAATGTCCAGCATCTGGTCTCCAATACTGTACCGATCATTTTTCTGGGGGCTACGCTTTTTTTCTATTACCCTCGTGTCGCCAGGACCGTATTTGCTGCCTGCTATTTTGGTACCAACATACTCGTATGGCTGTTTGCCAGACCATCTTATCATATTGGCGCCAGCGGAGTGGTCTACGGACTGGCAGCATTCCTCATCTTTCTTGGGCTGTTCAGACGGGATTTTATGTCCATACTGATTGCATGTGTAGTGGTCTTCATTTATGGGTCTATTTTTTATGGAGTATTGCCCACTGATAACAATATTTCATGGGAATCCCATTTGTTTGGAGCCGTCGTAGGAGTTACATTCGCCTCGCTGTACAAGAGAGCAAGGCTTGTCTGATCATTGGAACATGTGAAACTGCAGAAGGCAGGGTGAATTCTCTTAGTCCAGGCTGTCCCGCAAAAAATCTGCCTGCTTTAAAGGTTCTACTCTGTTGATTTAGAGATACTAATAGCAATTTCAGGATGGATGCCGCCCTGCTCGGTCAGGTGAGGCAAGTATTGCTGAGACCATTTCCGTTTGTAGATTTTAGAGAAGGTTGCTTAGTTATAGGTGGTTGAATATTATGAATAGGCCGATAAATCGTATATCTTTAAAAGATAACCAGACCCAATTCAGAGATGGGAGATCTGAATGTAAAACTCGTTTCTAATCACAGACAGCTTAATGATTTCACCAAAAAGCTGTTGAAAGATGTTGAGGCCCTGGATTATATGCTGGAGAATGGTTGGTTTGAGAACGAGCACCCGCATATCGGGGCGGAGCAGGAGATATGTCTGATCGACAGGTACTACAAGCCTTCCCCAAGATCTATGGAGGTACTGGATGATCTGCCTGAAAATTTTACCACAGAGTTGGCCAAATTCAATGTCGAGGCCAACATAGAGCCTCTGTTGTTTACTGGCGATTGTTTTAACACGCTGGAGGCAAGGGTCAATGAACTGCTCGGTGAGCTTAGGGAGGTCACCAATAAGAACGACATTGATTTTGTGATCACTGGTATTTTGCCTACCCTCAGGAAATTTGACCTTGAACTGGATAACATTACCCCGCTGGACCGTTATCATGCGCTCATCAAGGCGGTGGAAAAAATGAGGGGGAAAGTTCATGAATTCAGGATAAAAGGACTGGACGAGTTGAATATAAAGCATGATTCCGCTATGTTGGAGGCTTGCAATACCAGCTTTCAGGTGCATCTTCAGGTGAATCCTGATGAATTTGCAGAAAAATACAACATTGCTCAGCTTCTTACCGCCCCTGTGCTGGCTGTAGCATCCAATTCGCCCATGCTGTTTGGCAAGCGCCTGTGGAATGAAACCAGGATTGCGCTTTTCCAGCAGTCTATCGATACCCGGATCACCAATGAGCATTTACGGGACAGGAGTCCTCGTGTGACCTTTGGCAACTCATGGCTGAAGAATTCCATTCTGGATCTCTATAAGGAGGATATCGTGCGTTTTCGGGTGATGTTAATGACAGATATAGAGCACGACGTTTTTGACCAGATAGAGCAGGGAATTACACCGAAATTGAGGGCGTTGACGATCCATAACTCTACCGTATACCGGTGGAACCGCCCTTGTTACGGGATAAGCCCCAATGGAAAGCCACATTTGCGGATCGAGAACAGAGTGCTGCCGGCGGGGCCCAGCGTAGTTGATGAAGTATCAAATGCAGCTTTCTGGCTGGGGTTAATGACAGCCATGGGTGACCACTACCCGGACGTTCCAAAAGTTATGGATTTTGATGATGCCAAATCAAACTATATATCTACTGCTTTTAGTGGTTTGCACAGTGAGCTGAAATGGTTCAATGGCAAGAAGATCGGAGTCTGCGAGCTGATCAAAAAGGAACTGATCCCCATTGCACGGGAAGGTCTCGTGAAAAACAACGTCGCCAAAACTGATATTGACAAGTATCTTTCGATCATAGAGGCGAGAAGTGAATCAGGGCAGAACGGCACTACCTGGATGCTCAAGTCACATTCCAAACTCAGCAAGGAAGTAGGGAAAGAGGAAATGTCGGTGTTGCTAACATCTGCCATGGTCAAAAATCAGAAACTCGGACTACCTGTACATAAATGGAAGTATGCCAGCCTCACGGATCTTTTTCACTACCATCCTACCAATATACTGGTGGAAGAATTTATGACCACAGATCTGTTTACCGTATTTAAGGATGATATACCAGAGCTTGTGGCGGATGTTATGGATTGGCAAAAAATCAGGTTTACTCCCGTGGAAGACGAGAAAGGCCGTTTGGTGGGTTTGCTATCCTCCAGAATGCTGATGCGTTTCTTCAGCCAGCAGTACAAGCTGGATAAGCGGGAAAATAAAACAGTAAAGGACTTAATGATCGAAAATCCTATCACCATTACCCCGGAATCCACTATTTTTGCAGCCATGAGTATCATGCAGGAAAACAAGATCGGTTGCCTTCCTGTAGTGAAGAACAAGAAGCTGGTAGGGATCGTCTCAGAGGGTAATTTTTTAGGCATTACCTCCAGCCTGCTTAAAATTTTAAACAAAGATAAGAAAAGTTAATTTGGACAGACTAATCGCCGGCATAGAGGGCAGTAAGGATGGTCCTCTGGTAGTCCTTGTGGGAGGAATACATGGCAACGAAAAGTCGGGAGTGAGAGCAGTTGAGAGTGTGGTCAATACCATACTTTTGGATAACATCCCCCTAAGGGGGCGTATTATTGGCATCAGAGGCAACCTGCAGGCGCTGAATGAAGGAAAACGCTATTTGCATTACGATCTCAACAGATGCTGGAAAAATGGCTCGGTTGACAGAATTTTGCAGGATGGAAAAAGGACAGAGGCAGAAGATCGGGAGGTCAGGCAGTTAGTCGAATTTTTCAGGGCACTACCCGCCGGTCGCCATGAGCCGAAGATACTGGTCGATCTGCATTCTACCTCATCGGAGCAGGGCGACTTCATCGTGATCCCTGAGGATGAAAGCCAGAATCCCGTAGTGAATGCACTGAAATTACCCATTGTTATTGATCTCAACAGACACCTCGATGGGACATTGTTGCAGTACATGCATCAGCGGGGATTTGTTTCCTTTGCTTTCGAAGGTGGAGCCGTGGGTACAGATGAGGCGCATGCCCTCCATGTTTCAGGCATTTGGGAGCTGCTCCATGCCTCAGGTATGATCTCAGAAGAGACACGCAGGGTGTACTCTCACTACGACGAGTATATTACGGAACACCATTTGAACCTACCCCGACGCGTTTCGGTTATCTATCATCATAAGATACAACCAAGATCATCCTTCAGAATGAAACCAGGCTATCATAATTTTGCACCGGTAAAAAAGGGAGAACTTCTGGCCAGCGACAGATCAGGGGAGATACGGTCCGGGCATGATGGAATGATCTTTATGCCCTTGTATCAGCCTGAAGGAGATGATGGTTTTTTTATCGTAAAGGAAGTATAGACTATGGCGGTTACTGCAGAATCAATTCTGTCGGACTTAAAAAACAGAAAATACGCTCCTGTGTACTTTCTGCAGGGCGAGGAAACGTGGTACATCGACCAGATAACAGACTATATAGAAGGGCATGTACTTTCCGATGCAGAGAAAGGATTCAATCAAACCATTCTCTACGGCCGGGATGTAGCCATGAATGAGGTGCTCACCCATGCAAGGCGCTTTCCGATGATGGCCGAACGGCAGGTGGTCATTGTGAAAGAAGCCCAGAATGTTTCAGACATCAACCGGGAGAAAGGCCAGAAGCTGCTGTGTGATTACCTTGAAAATCCCGTACCGTCCACGGTCCTCGTTTTTTGTCATAAGAACAAAGCCCTGGATAAGCGTAAGGCCCTCGGGAAGGCCGTGGAAAAACATGCGATAGCCCTCACCACCAAAAAGCTGTATGACAATCAGGTGCCTGGCTGGGTGGAAAACTATATTGGGTCCAAAGGTTTCAGCGCTAACACCAAGGCAATACAGATGCTGGCCGATTCCATTGGAGCCGATCTGGAAAGACTCTCCAACGAGATCGACAAGATCCTGATCAACTTTAAAGATCCTGTTCAGATCGACGAGCAGATCGTTCATAAATACGTAGGCATCAGCAAGGATTATAACGTCTTTGAGCTGCAAAAAGCGCTGATCGTAAAAGATGTGCTGAAAGCCAATAAAATTGTCAATTACTTCGAAGCCAATCCTAAAAAGAATCCGATATTGCCCGTCATTGCTATTCTGTTCTCATTTTTCAGCAAACTGCTTATAGCTCACCATGCCCAGGACAAATCAGAACGCAACCTGGCTTCTCTACTGAGAGTAAGCCCGTATTTTGTCAAAGACTACCTTATAGCCCTGAAACATCATTCGTTACCTGCCGTCATCAACAGCATTCACCACATAAAACAGGCTGATCTCAGGTCCAAGGGTATTGACAATGCGTCCATGGCTGAAGGACAGATCCTGAAAGAGCTGGTGTTCAGGCTGTTGCATTGACCGGCTGGCTGTTTCGTACTTGAGCTAAATGGCGTATAATAAATCCTGACCAGCCTCCAACTTCCCCGCTTCCGCTAAAGCTTCCACTAACATTTCAACAGACCAATCACACCATAGCTACTCCCAACCTCCAACCTCCAGCCCCTATCTCCCAACTTCCATCTCCCAACTTCCATCTCCCAACTTCCAACTTCCAACTTCTAGCTTCCGACTTCTAGCTTCCGACTTCCAACTTCCAACTTCTAGCTTCCGACTTCCATCTTCCAACTATCTCCCCAATTCCTTAGCTTTGGCATGATATTTAGTATTTTATCGATTAACAGATACCTTTTACTATATCTTTCGTTAATAGTAAGTTAACTGACCATTATTAAATCATACTATACATGAAGTTCAGGCTATTTGTAGTCTTGTTTTTTGCAAGCCTGTATGTGGTGAAAGCTCAAAACACCCTGTATTTTACTGAAAATGAATCCCTCTACCGGCGAGCGTTGCAGCTCATGGACCAGTCCAACTATACAGCATCACGTCAGATGTTTGAGCGCTACCTGTCCTCACAGGGAGATAAGGTAAATCAACTTGATGCAGAATATTACCGGGCGTTTTGTGCGCTGAGCCTCTACCATGAAGACGGAGAAAAACTGATCGAGCAATTCATTACTGAAAATGAGACTCACCCCCGCGCCGTACTAGCCTACTTTGAGCTGGGTGACTACTATTTCCGGCAGAAGAACTATACCAAAGCGGTGCGGTATTTTTCCAAAGTGAACCTCTCATTGATCACGGAGGAAGAACGGCAGGAAACAAGATATAAACTGGGATACTCGTATTTCAGTCAGCGAAAATTTGACAACGCTCTCGAAAGTTTTAATGTTCTGAAAAGACAGTCCGGTCCATGGTCGTCTGCAGCCTCCTACTACGCCGGATATATTGAATATGAAAAGGGAGAATATGACAAGGCCATTGCAGATCTCGAACGTGCCCGTAAAAATGAAGCATATGCCGCAGTGGTACCGGGTCTGCTGGCAAATTTGTACTACCGGCAAAAGCGCTATGATGACCTGATAGCCTACAGTGAACAGATCCTGTCAGGTAGCCAAAGAGTGAATACTGCGGATTTCTATCTGCTCACAGCCGATGCCTGGATGGGTAAGGGCGATTATTCAAAAGCCTCTCAGTATTATGATCTTTACCGCGAAAAGGTAAAAAAAACAAGCCCCGGAATACACTATCGCATAGGATACTTGAATTACAGGCTCGGAAATTTCGATCAGGCTATAGATGATCTGAAAAAGGCAGCTTCCGACAAGGACAGTGTTGGAGTTTATGCTTCCTATTACCTGGGTATTCTTTATCTGAAAAAGAACAACCAGCTGTATGCCCTGACGGCCTTTGACCATGCCAGAAGATCAGATATTGACGAAAGGCTGAAGGAAGAGTCCCATTATCAATACGCCAAGGTAAGTTACGATCTTGGCAGGTCAGAACAGGCCATTGAGGCTTTCCGTTCATTTGCGCAGAACTACCCGGAAAGTGATCATGCCGATGAGGTAAATGATCTCCTTTCAAAGGCTTATCTCAACGCAAACAATTATAACCTGGCTATCGAGCACATAGAAAGCCTGAGTACAGTAAACAACAGCATGCAAAAGGTATATCAGAAAGCCACCTATCTCAAGGGAGCCGAGCTTTTCAATAAAGGAGAATATCCCAGGGCCATAGAAATGTTCAGGAAAGCACTGAAATACCCGGTAGACTATCAGTACAAGGCAATGACCAACTTCTGGGCAGGCGAAGCATACTCTGTGGGTAAGCGATATGAACAGGCCATTGCCAACTATCAGGCGGTTTTGGGCAACATGCTGGCTTCCGGTACACCCCAGTATATCAAGGCACGGTATGGAATAGGATATGCCTATTACAATACCAAACAGTACGATAAATCGCTTGTGCATTTTAAGGAATATGTGAACGACCCCGGAACGGCCGAAAACAAGCAGTATTATGATGATGCCCTGCTCAGACTGGCAGATTGTTACTACGTAACCAAGTCATACGACAATGCGCTGACCTACTACAACAGAGCCATCAGGTTCAACAAGATCGATAACGATTATGCACATTTACAGGCTGGAACGGTCATGGGTATCCAGGGAAATACTTCCGGGGCCGTAAGTGAATACAACCATCTGATCAAAAACTATCCACGATCACGGTACCTCGATGATGCCTTGTTTCAAAAAGCCCAGCTCCTGCTGGAGCAGGGGGAATATCAGCAGGCAGCCAATGGGTTCACACAGTTGATCGTGAAAAAGCCCAACAGCAGGTTTGTACCCTATGGTTATATGCGGCGCGCCTCCAGTTACTATAACCTTCAGGAGTATGACAAGGCCATAGAGGATTATGAAACTGTGCTGA
Organism: Flammeovirgaceae bacterium BBD 1991-12; assembly: GCA_001657315.1. GTDB lineage: Bacteria > Bacteroidota > Bacteroidia > Cytophagales > Cyclobacteriaceae > Fulvivirga. Next base: position 15,658 of record LYSV01000101.1, read on the forward strand.
GTAAATACATAACACATTCAGCCGCCGGTGAAGCGATTCTGCCTCTTCAGGAAGTACTTAATGTGCAAAACAGATCGGCCGAGTTTGATCAGTATCTCGCCCGGTACCGCCAGGCCAATCCCGATAAAAAAGGACTGGAAAGTGTGGAGTTTGAGACGGCCAAAAACCAGTACTTTAACCTGAATTATGAAAAGGCCATTGCCGGTTTTGACCGGTATATAAAAGAATATCCGGACAATGCCAAAGTACTGGAAGCAAAGTACTACATCGCAGAAGGCTATTATCGTTTACGTGAATTCGATAAGGCCCTCGACTATTACAATGAACTGATGGCGGAGGGTACCTTCAAACAGCTCAACAGGGTCGTTGCCCGAATAGGGGAGATAGAATTCAGGAGTGGCCGGTATGAAAATGCACTGTATTTCTATTATCAACTGGCCGATGTAGCCTCTACCAAAAAGGAACAGTACAACGCATGGGCCGGGCTTATGCAATCCTATTATTTGATGAGTGAGTTTGACTCGGTGAACCGGTATGCCAACATCATACTCGAGCGTGGTAACGTGAATATCAGCTCGCAAAACAAGGCATCACTTTACCTGGGTAAGTCAGCCTTTGGAAAGGGAGACTACAACACCGCCCGGGATGAATTTCTGAATACCCTGAACACCGCCCGGGATGAACACGGTGCGGAAGCGCAATACCTGCTGGGCTACATTTTCTTTCAGGAAAAGGATTATCAGCAGTCTATTGAATCGCTGATCGAGCTTAATAATAACTTCAATGTTTACGAAGACTGGGTAGGAAAATCCTATTTACTACTGGCTGATAATTACGTTGCATTGGAGGATCTTTTCCAGGCCAGAGGTACTTTGAGATCAGTGATCGAAAACTTCCCCCTGGAGTACATCAGAAAGCAGGCACAGGAAAAACTTAATGAAATTGAACAGCTTGAATCCGAGCTGGTTACGCCTGAAATTAATGAATCTGATACTTTAGGTTTGGATAATCAAAATCCTGAAAATTAGTATTTTATAATTTGTATATAGATAAAATCTATCACGCTCTTATGAAGATTTTTTTGTTGACCACATTCATGTTTTTACTATTTGGCCCTTCTGCTTTGCTGGCTCAGGAAGATTGGGAAAACGATGGGGAAATTGAAGATGTTGAAATAGAAATAGTCAAGGACCGGGAGATCAATCTGCCCCGGGCCAACAGGAATTTTGAAAAAATACCCCCGATGAGCAGCCAGCAGGAGCAGGAGCAGCTTGAGTATTTTTTTCAGTCGATCAATTTCAAACTACCAGATCTGCAGGTACAGGTGCGGCCTCTGCGAATGAAGAGCGAACGGATCTCAAAGATCTATGGGAATTATATAAGAGGGGGATTTGGAAATTATGTGACCCCTTATCTGGAAGGACATGTGAGCAGCAAGAGAAGCAAGGAAAACATGTATGGTGCGCACCTCAAATACCTGAGCTCTCAAAACGGACCGGTAGACGATTCCAATTCAGGATCGGGCATGTTTGATCTTGATCTTTTTGGCAAGCTGTTCAATGAAAATTTTACAGTGAGCGGTGACGTTGGATTGAAGAACAGGAACTATCATTTTTATGGATATGATGAAACCGATGCTGATGCCAGAGAGAATGTGGATGAACAAAGATTCAGCAACTTTTATCTTAAAGCGGCCATTGAGAACACCAACAAACAGGCAAGATTTCAATACCTCGCAGGGATGCAGTTCGATTACCTTAGCGATGATTTTGACGCCCGTGAAAGTGAAGTACAATTTGATTTTCGTAGTAGCTACTCACTTGGGGACAATGCCCGCGCAGAGCTGGTCGGTGATATCGATCTGATCACACAGGAAGACCAGCAGATCGAAGCCGAGACGAGAAATATTTTCAGGGTGTCACCCACGGTCAGTTTTCAGTATGAAGGCTTTCAGATCACAGCCGGGTTCAATGCTGTCTATGAAAACGACACATTGGGAGACTCTGAAGAACTGCATTTTTATCCTTTGGCCAGAGCTTCCTACACACTCAGCCAGGGATTCGAGGTGTATGCAGGTATAAGGGGGGACATTGTGAAAAATACATTACGTCAGCTTACTGCTGAGAATCCATTTCTCAGGGCCAACACAGCAGTATACAATCAGAACAAAACGTTCGAGCTTCATGGAGGGATCAACGGTAAGCTGAGTAGCAAGCTGAGATTTGGTGCCGGGCTCAGCGCAGCCAACTATAAGAATATGTACTTCTTCATTAACGATCCCGATGATCAGTCCAGGTTCATTGCATTGTATGACGACGACAACACCGGGGTTTTTAACGTTTTTGGCGAACTGTCCTACAACAACGAAGAAAAGCTGAGGTTGGGCTTCAGGGGAGATGTCTTTGCCTATGATACGCCTGAAGGTATTGAGAATGCATGGCACAAACCCAACTACAAGCTTACATTTGTATCATCCTACAACCTCTACGACAAGCTGTTGTTTGGAGGTGAGGTCTATGCACTCGGAGGCATCCAGGCTCTTGAAAATACTACCTCCGAAACGGTTGATCTTGACGCAGTTCTGGATATTAACCTTAAGGCAGAGTATTTGGTATCGGACCAGATCGCCGTCTTCCTGAGGTTTAACAATTTGCTGGGAAATCAATATGAGCTTCTCTACAATTATCCCTCACGTGAGCTGCAGTTCATGCTTGGAGCGTCATACAGCTTTTAGCGGGTACTGAAAAATATGGCTATAAATTTCTATATTGCTGCCAGTAAGGGCGTTAGATACGTACTTGTGGCAGCGAAAAATTAAGTTATTTTTGTGAAAACTAACCATAGACATTCAACCATAACTGTATAATAATGGCTAAACAAAAAAAGGATCAGGAAGATCAGGATAACATCAACGAAGAAAACCTGGATGATATCAATGAGGTAGACGATAGCTTCGGTCTGCCTGATGTAGACTACCAGCCTCTTGAGTCAGAGTCGTCCGAAGACCCCACAGATAGTGAAGATACCTATGCCTACACGGCTGATGCAGGTGGTTCATATGGCGAGGAGTCCCAGGCCGGAGCCAGTGATGAGCCTGAGTACATCCCGGGAAGCTACACACCACCAGGAAATGACAGTAACCGGACCGGCATGGTCATTGGTATTGTCATTGTACTATTGTTGGCTGCCGGGGCCATTTGGTACTTTGGTTTCCACAGACCGGCCCAGATCGCAGAACAGGAGCGTATTGAAAAACAACGACGGGAGGCTGCTGCCAAAAGAAAACGAGAGGCAGAGCTACAGGCTGAAAGAGAACGTATAGCTCGTGAACAGGCGGAGCTGGAAGCAGCAGAACAGGCTGCCGATGAAATAGTTGAACTTGAAACCGGTATGATCGAAGCAATTTCCTCGAGAACGGGTCGTTATTACGTGGTGGTTGCCAGCGCCATTGATGGGGACCTTGCCATGGATTATGCCAAAGAACTAAGTGAATCAGGGCAAAATGTCAAGATCATTGAGCCTTACGGCAGGGTTAAATTCTATCGTGTTACCATTAATGACCAGGACACATGGAACGATGCCCAGGACACAGCCAACGAGCTCAAGGGCCAATATGGCGATGGTGTCTGGGTAATAAAATACTAATGATATAAATGATATTAACACAAATCACCACTGCTGCGCAGGATACAACCGATGTACTATCAGCTTCAGACTCCGTCAGGATCATAGACCTCCTTCTTCAGGGAGGTTTTATGATGATACCCATATTGGTTTTATCCATTGTAGCAATTTATATTTTTGTAGAAAGAGTAAGAACGATCAACGCTGCTTCCAAAACGCCGGACCAGTTCATGGGACAGATCAGGCAGCAGGTGGAGCGGGGAGATGTGGAAGGTGCCCGGTTGACCTGTCAGCAGCATGATTCTCCCGTGGCCAGAATGATCGAAAAAGGTGTGGCCAGGATTGGTAGTCCCTTAAAAAACATTGAAGTGTCCATTGAAAATGTAGGTAAGATCGAGATATTCAGACTGGAAAAGAACCTGTCTCTGCTGGCCACTATTTCCGGAGCTGCTCCCATGCTCGGTTTTCTGGGTACGGTTATCGGCATGATCCAGGCTTTTATTTCCATAGCGCAGGAGGAAGGCTCAGTAAGTCCCAAACTGCTCTCAGAGGGTATCTATACCGCCATGGTGACCACGGCAGCCGGCCTGTTTGTAGGTATTCTTGCTTACCTGGGTTACAACTATCTGGTGACCCGGGTACAAAAGGTGATCCACAAGATGGAATACAACTCCATAGACTTTATTGACTTACTACAAGAACCGAGATAATGGGACTGCAAAGCAAACACAAAATAGAGCCGATGTTCAGTATGTCTTCCATGACGGACATTGTGTTTCTGTTACTGATCTTTTTTATGCTTACCTCATCATTTATCACACCGTCGGGTTTACCAGTGAATTTACCCACCAGCAAGGCCAGCACAGTAGAGATGCAGAAGGTGTCTGTGACTATTACGGAAGACCTGGATTATTATGTTAATGACAAAAGGGTAAGCCGCGCTATGCTGGAAGGTGAACTAAAAAGGAAATTAATTGGTAATGAAGGTGTGGTGGCATTGCACATAGACAAAGCCGTGCCGTCCGAACACCTTGTTTATGTGGCAGGCATTGCCACCTCGCTGGAAGCAAAGGTTTCGGTAGCTGTGAAGAGTAAATAGTTGATAGCTGCTGGTTGATGGTTTAAAACAAACTTGCAACCATGGACGATCAACAAACAACGATCATCAAATGACTACTCAACAGGAAAAGAAGAATCAAAAAGTCAGCATGTTGATATCCCTGGGTATCCATGGTTTACTGTTGATCGTTTTTTTGTTTATTCTGGCGTGGCGTGAACCGGATCCGCCTTTGCCGGAATATGGTATTGAACTGAATTTTGGCTTGAGCGATGCCGGTACGGGCGATGTGCAACCTCAGACACCTCCCAATGAGAATACAAGTGAGGAGGAAGCCGCGCCCGAGGAACTGCCAGAGGAAGCCGCTGAAGAAGTAGTGGAAACCGCGGAAGCTGTGGAAGAAACTGCGGAGCCTGTACAGGAAGTAGTGGAACCGGTGGATAATACCCAGGAGAGCCCGGATGTGGTTCCCGAGGTACCCAAAGAGGATCCTGAACCGGTGATAGAAGAAGAAAAGAAAGAAGAAGAGAAAAAGCTTGAAACCAAACCTGTAGAAAACAAAGAGCCGGTAAAACCTGCTGATGGCGCACAGGGTGATGAAGGAGAAAGCAGTGAAGCGGAGGCTGCCAATCAGGGTGACAATCTCGATGAGACCGGAGACAAGGGAGATCCACAAGGCACCCTGGATTCACGTGCATTATATGGCAATCCGGGAGGTGGTGGAGGCTCGTCTCTCGATATGGCTGGCTGGATGTGGGATTTTAAGCCTGAACCAAAGGATACATCAAGCGAAACCGGCCGCCTCGTATTTGAAATTAAAATTGACGATCAGGGAGAGATTCTATCCATTCGCCGATTGCAAAGTACAGTCAGCCCGGCAGTCGAAAAAGTATATCGTCAGGAAGTAGAAAAACTCACTTTTAGCAAGACCTCAAGCAACGCTATTGTGGCGCCTGTGTCTACCGGTAAGATCACCTTTGTGATCCGGTCGAAGTGATTTCCGGGCTGTACAGACTTTTTTCATTATCTCGTCTCCGTATCCAAAAACGAGGATGCTGGAGCATGGCGTTTGCGATGCCAGAAACCATTCCATCCAGCCACTTTACACTCAAAGATCAAAACTATTGTTTCCTTTGTCAAATCTCTTCAAGCACAGATTCACCCGTTGACCGGTCTCCTGAGGTCCATTGCCAGGCCTCATGAAGCCTGATCTTACCATTTTGCATGATCTCGGGCCTGGAGCGACAAACCCCTGTCATCAAATGACCGTCCGTATTCACCTGATGATAGCGCATGTCGATACAACCTTCGTCATCCACCAATCCGATCAAATGCCCACTGACGATTTTTCCACCACTGTAGGTTGAGGTTAGAATATTACCTTCCTGCTGATAAATGAAAAGGGTCTCTTCCGAGGTCTCCCCGTTCTCAGTATTACTCAAAGGCCTGAACTTTTTATTGTGGTAATTCATCTTTTGCTGTTTTACGAGGTAAACTCATAAAAGGAAACTCCTCATCTTCATTGGCAACCTTAACCAATAACCCAATAACTTAGTAACCAATAACTTAATAACTACTCCCCACCTTTCCTGATCACCTCCTCCGAGGTAAGGCCAAAAATAGGAGGGGTTTGTACTTCCAGCATTCCCAAATAGGTGTACAACGCTCCCCTGTGATGAATTTCATGTTCAGTCATGGCTCTCAACAGCTTCCAGATCGTTATTTTGCTGCCTGCCGGAGTTTCGCATTTCTTTTCAAGATCCTCCGGGGTGAGTTTTGAAAGGATCTCCATAGACTCCTGATTCAGTCGATTATACAGTTCAATAGTCTTTTCCAGCCCTTTGGCAAAATTCTCTCCACATCCGGTGTACATACTGGGTTTCTGCTGAACATTTTCCACATACATGAATCGTTCCGTTAGTGCCATATGACGGATCAGATCACCAATGGTAAATTTACCTTTCCTGTAAGTCCATTCGATCTTATCTGGTGGTATAGAGTCAAACAAACGCCGTGTACGATCTTTTATCCTTGAGTAATAGGCCAAAAATGTCTGGATATCTCTTATGTCCATGGTAGCAGATGTTATGTGATTTCAATATCATATTTATTCAAAAGTCCCGTGACCCCGTTCAGTGAGAACCGGGCTTTTTTTATCCTGTTCATTTCAGGGTCAATGGAAAAGCCATAGGATGAACGAAGGTCCGCCTTTTCAAGGATAGTGTTGTCGAAAAGGGCGCCGTGCAGGTCACAGTTGTTAAAGGTGGCGCCAGTCAGGTCAGCCCCTGCAAAATCAGCTTCCTGAAGGTTGCAGTTCTCAAAATCTGTACCCTTTAGCGAACGATTGTAGAACGAACACAGATTCAACTGGCAACCAACGAAAGCTATGGAAAACAGGAACTCGTTGGTGTGTTCAAAATGAATGCCTAACAGCTTGGAGTTCCTGAACTTCACCTCCCGGAAAGCCGTGCCATTGACATTGGCCATACTAAGGTCGCAGCTCTCGAACTCACATTCTATAAAGCTTATTGCACTCAGGTTGGCATGGGTGAGAATACAGTTTTTGAACATGCAGTTTTCATAGTCACCGCGTTCCAAAGGTTTCTCTCCAAAATCCATGCCTTGATATTCTTTGTCACTGATATAGGTAGGATCCATTGCTTTCTGAATTTGTTGGGACAGTCTTTAAGGCACCCGTTATTTCACTTCAAAGGTCAGCGTAGCCCAGTTTGAAACATAGTCTATGTCTTTTTCAGCAGCTTTGACCATGTGTATTGTGGCAACATACCACTTGCCGGTTTTATTCAGCTTTACTTTAACCTGCCCCTTTTTGTCTGTGCGCTGTGAATTTTCTGTTGTGGCTCCGGGTCTGCTGCTGTAATGAATTACCTGATTGGCAAGGGGATGGCCTTCTGCAAGTAACGTTAGTGTAAATTCATCACCTTGCTTCAGGTCATACGGGTTTTGCTGCGGAATAAATTCTATGGGGTATCCCAGTGTAGTTTTGTAATGGTCCGTTCTTGCATCAGCGACCTGCAGTAGCGCCTTTACATGTTTGGAATACCTTTCCTTTGCGGGTTGACTGGATATTCCCTCACGTTCTCTTTCTTTTATTACATCATGTAGCCCCTCATGCTCAAGGTATTCCTTAAAATCTTTAGCGTTTAACTCAATTACTCTGGGTAATGTGGAAACACCGGCAACATA
>LYSV01000102.1 GCA_001657315.1 Flammeovirgaceae bacterium BBD 1991-12
TAACGAAACCATAGGTTTGTGGGCACTGGTTCTACTGGGCTTCAACTATTCTTTTTCAAGTTATGTAACAGGAGGGCTGGAAACACAGCTACAGGCAACTCTTTTTACGGGTACATTTTACTTCTTTTGCAGGATAATCCGAAACGGAAAACTGATAAACTATCTTATAGTTGGTATTCTTTCCGCCTTTATCACGTTTAACCGACCGGATGGTTTACTGATGGTGGGGATTATATATCTTTCTCTCCTGGTCAATCATGTTGTCCATCATAAAACCGATCTACTTAAAAAGCTGCTGCTAACCGCCATGCCCGGAATAATACTGATAACCCCATGGCTGATATGGAAAGCAGACTTTTACGGTTCATTGCTGCCCAATACTTTCAACGCAAAAGTGAATATTGAAATTGACAAGGTGAAAATACTATCAAGGGGGGCTGCTTACGTAGCTTCCTTTTTCATTATATATTTCGGATTGCCAACCATAATACTAATGATCCATAGTATTACAAAAAAAATGACGCAATTTGATCATGCAAAATTTACCTTGCCGGAAATTAAACCCCTTCTGTTTGTTGTTGGTGGTTATCTGCTCTATTATGTCTACATAGGAGGGGATTTTATGGAATATAGATTCATGATACCAATATTACCTCTGATCATGATAGGTCTGTCTCCGTATATCGCAGGTTTGAGCAAGCAGGCACTGAGACTGACAACAGCTACATACTTATTTTCTTCGATCCTTTATATGAATTTATTTACCGGCTATAAGTACGGACTGGAGTCAATTCCTCTTTTAAGATCGCACATCCATGCTCCACATGAGGATTGGCGGGGAATTGGCCTGACCTTGAACGAATTATTTAATGATTCTGACCTGACCATAGCCGTGAGTCCGGCCGGTGCTATCCCCTACTTTTCAAAGCTATATACTATTGATATGCTCGGACTCAATGATCGCAATGTGGCACTCTACGGAGAGCCTTATCGTGACACTCCGGGACACTTTAAAATGGCCTCAAAAAACTACCTTGAACAGAGAGGTGTCAATATTATTATAGGTCACCCTCTTATGATACATAAAAAGCATATGGATGAGTTCAGAGACAGGAACTATCAGAGCCAGAATGCCCTGCGCCGATTATTACCAAGTCTGTCCAAAGAAGAAACTCCATATGAAGTGGCCATGCTCGAAGTTCCGGTTAATGACAGTTATACTCTTGTCACATGGTACCTCAACAAACATGCAGCTGTAGAGAAGGCTGCTGAAGAATCAAAAGTAAGAATAGTAAGAATAGACTACGTGTAATGAGTAAAGGGCGACGATACGGTGAGCTCGATGCTCTGAGAGGCCTTGCAGCCATGGCTGTCGTATTCTTTCATTATACTTATCATTACCGGGGTTTATATGGTCACAGCATTGATCCGGTATTTGATTTCAAGTACGGGAGTTATGGGGTCGAACTATTTTTTGTTCTGAGCGGATTTGTCATTTATCTCACTGTTGAGCGGGTAAAATCACCCTTTGAGTTCGCGTACAGACGCTTTACACGTTTATATCCCACCTACTGGTGGTGTCTCATTTGCACCTTTACCATTGTGTCAATCTATGGACTGCCCGGAAAAGAGACCTCCCTATGGGAGGCTGCGGTTGGTTTGACTATGATCCAGGAACTGCTAAATGTACGACATGTCGATGATTCCTACTGGTCCTTGCTTCCGGAACTTGTTTTTTACGGCTATATGTTTGTCCTGCTCTATTACAAGAAGGTCGATAAGATTAACATCTATTTTTCGCTTTGGGTGCTGATAATGATTATTAACTCATATCTGAAAATCCCATATATCACGACAATATTTAACCTCCGGTACGGTATGCTCTTTTTTGCCGGGACCATATTTTACAGAATAAGGACGGGCGAAAGATCATGGATAAACCATTTGATAATTCTGTACTGCTTTGTGTCTGTTCTTTTCATTAACTCAGATACCATTGGGGTGATCGTTATTTCAGTTTTTTTTACCATCTTCTACCTGGTATCCTATAACCTGCTTGGTTTCCTGGCACTTAAACCATTACTTTTCCTGGGAAAAATATCGTATGCACTTTACCTCCTTCATCAATTCATAGGCTATGTGATCATTAACGAATTGAGAAGAATGGATGTCCAGAATGATTTTATCCTCATTGCCACTCCGATCCTTTTCTGCATTTTGTTTGCCTGGTTCAGCACAGATGTAGTGGAAAAACATTCAATGAAATATCTCAGAAATAAATACCCTCTGATTGAAGAAAAACTTGCAAAATTACTTTCTTCCAAAAGGTCCGTTACCAATCCCTGAATCAGATCAGATATCGATGTTCGAGGACAACAGGCGACATACTCTACTCAAAATGTCTGTAAAAGAACCTGGCAACTACCCCTTCAAACGCCCGGTCGCCCGAACTGTCGCCATAAAAGTGCACTTCGTCATATGCTGAAAGATCAAAGCGACCGCGCACGGCCTCCAGCTTGGCCTGTCCGTAGCAGTTTTTCCCGTGGATCTTACCAGTGACATGACCGTCATTCAGTTCAAGAGAGGTACCTACGATCTCAAACCTGTGTGATTCAGCCCATGGAGCCACCCATGTGGTAGCAGAGGCTGTGGCGATCAATACAGTAGTATCAGGCTGCGCCTTGTAATCTTCCAGTTGTTGCAGTGCCTTAGGCCGGATCAGGCTCTCCAGGCGGTTTTTAGTGAACTCTCTGGCCTTTTCTTCCAGATCTGTATGGTTCATCCCTCCAAAAAAATAGCTCAGATAGTATTCCTTGGCCTTCCAGTTGGGTATGAGTTTTAGCTTGTAAAGGATCAATGCCGGTGACAGTAAAAGCATCCCTACATAAAATGTCCGTTTACCACGAACAAATTTGGTAAATTCAAGCAGCGTATCCCTGGTGGTGATGGTACCATCGAAATCAAATATGGCCAGCGTCTTCACAGCTTCATCTTTTTAAACACAAACTCAGGGATATTCCGGATGATCCACATGATCCAGCGCCAGATGGATTTGACGTAGATCACGTCTTTTTTCTTTCGGTAAGCCTTATAGATCTTTTGAGCTACCTCCCCGGGTTGGGCCGTAAGCAGAGGTGGCAGCTCAAGTTCTTCCGTCATTTTTGTATCTATAAAACCCGGCTTTACTGTCAACACGGGGATCTTGTGCTGTGTCAGTTCATTACGCAACCCTGAGAGATAAGCCGTGAATCCAGCCTTGGCGCTGCCATAGATATAATTACTCTGCCTGCCACGCTCACCGGCCACTGAGGAAATACCTATAATGCTCCCCTGCCCTCTCTGCACCATGGCTCTGGACAATACATTAAGTACTGATACTGCTCCTGAATAGTTGGCATCGATGATCCTCTGGCTATGCTTCCAGTCCACCACCGCTTCCTTTTGATCTCCAAGATAACCAAATACACAGATCACCACATCAGGAACCAAACCGAGCTCCTCTGTCAGTCGGTCATGACCGGGAAAATCAACAGCGTCAAATTCACATGTTCTTGCCTGCACAGAAAACCGTATGGCCAGATCACTGGCCATTGGCTCGAACCGCTGAGCATTTCGACCTGCCAGGACAATAGAGTAGCCATTTTCAGCAAATTTGCGAGCACAGGCCACACCTACATCACTTCCGGCACCGAGTATTAATACCCATTTCATTTGATCACGTTATAATTGAGTGTTTCGCCAGACCTGCAGAAGCTGTTTCACAGACCAAACAACCTTTTGGACTGAACGGATGAGAATTTATGCTGAGGGTTATAGGTATTGATCAATTGGTTGAACTTTTCCAGCTCAGGATAGCCACTGTTCATCATTTTTCTGTTCATACGGGCATCTTTTGAAAGGTATATTCTACCCTCGTACTTAAGGACCAACTCGTCCAGCTCATCCAGAAAGGGCAGCAGTCCTTTACGTACCGGGAAGTCCAGCGCCAGTGTATACCCTTCCATCGGAAAGGATATCATACCGTTTTGTTTTCCAAACAATTTTAACACAGCCAAAAAGGAACCCCATCCCTTTTTGTTGATACGCTCCAGTATCTCACGCAGACCTTCCCGGCTTTTGTCAAGAGGCAGTACAAACTGGTATTGTACAAAACCCCGCTTGCCATACATGCGGTTCCAGTGCAATATGCTGTCCAATGGATAAAAGAATCCATCATAGGGCACCACACTGTTCATTTCCTTCCGGTAATTCTTGAAATAATACAGCAGGTTAAATGCCTTAATGGAAAGCCGGTTCAGCACAAAACCGGGCAAATAAAACGGCATATTAAGCTTTTTCTCCCCCGGCAGTTTAAGCTTGTCTTTACTGGCTACCTCCTCTGTACTGGCATGCTCCCCCACGATCATAATGCTGCGCCCCAGTTTCCTGCCAGATTGCAGACAATCGATCCAGGCCATGGAATAGGTGTAGTGCGCATGGCTTTCAAACAGGTCCATGATCTCGTCCAGATTCTTCGCCTTCACCTGTTTCTGACGAATAAAGGAGGTTTCAATCTTTTTCAACCGGATCTTTGCTGACAAAATGACCCCGGTCAGTCCCATGCCTCCGGCTGTGGCATAAAACAGATCATAATCGTCAGGTGTCACTTCTTTTATGGTTTGATCACTCATCATGAGCCTGAATGACAACACATGATCCGAAAATGAACCGTCAACATGGTGATTCTTTCCGTGAACATCGGAGGCCAGTGCCCCACCAAGAGAAATATATTTTGTACCTGGTGTAACCGGCAGGAACCATCCTTTGGGAACCACGACATCCAATATATCTTTCAACAGAATTCCAGCCTGGGCGTCGAAAATGCCATTATTCGTATCAAACTCCAGTATATTGTCCGACTTTAGCGTGGAGATCACCTGATCCGATAAACTTGCATCTCCATAGCAACGCCCGTTACCACGAGCAATTATATTATCACCGTTTTCCAGGATCGTTCCCAACTGATCATCGAAAGAGTAACTTTTTTCGTCCGCTTCAACCATGGGATAATTGCCCCAGTTACCTAATGTTTTCTTCATTATTGAAAAATATTAAGATTGGGGGAGTAGATGATCAGGTAAAAACTCAGCAACCACAAAAACAACGTCATCTGGATAAACCGGTCTGAATACAATAGCTCGGTAGGCGAGCCGGTGTTATTCTCCACAAGGGATATTTGAAGATACCGCATCACACCGGCGATCACAAAAATAGTCGTATAATACAGCCGGTAGGTTTGAAAGGTTTCCATTACATGGTCTGACATAGCATACATGAGGTACGCTACCACAATGATGGCGGACAGGATGGATTGCAAGCTATTCAGAAAATCCAGATTGTACTTGCTTGAGGCCAAACGAACGTCAGCGCCCGTTGCTTCCTTGAGCAGCACATCATCCCTCCTTTTGGCCACGGCAATGAACAGGGCCAGCAGGAATATCATCACCATTAGCCATTGTGACACGGCTATTTCGCTGATCACGCCACCTGCCTTGATCCTGAGCACAAAGCCTATGGCTACAATCATAATATCCAGAATGGCGATCTTCTTTAGCCCAAAGGAGTACCCAAGGTTCATTATAAAATAAATACCCAGTACAAAAGCAAATTTGGCACCAACCACATACGATATCACGACAGATAATATTACAAGGACAACCATCACGATGATTGCCTCATTTTTAGTCACCTTCCCCGAGGCGAGGGGTCGCTTCTTTTTCTTGGGATGAAGCCGGTCTGCCTCAATATCACGATAGTCATTAATAACGTAAATACAACTGGCTGCAAAGCTAAAAGCCAGAAATCCCAAAAAAAGATCAATGTTAAATAACTGACCGAATAAATCTCCCGAGAAAAAGGCGGGAATAAACAAGAAGGAATTTTTGACCCAGTGTTTTGGCCTTAAAAGCTTTATGTGAGACAAGACTGTGTTATTCTTTTCCTCGTAAAATTACAGCCAAAATTATATTGGATGGATTACAAATAAAATTAATTTCACGTTTAAATTTCAGCAGCCATTGAAATGCAAATACTATGTATAATTTTGTGAGTTGGCATGTCATCGCAGAAAGAAATATTCCCTGACTTTCTTGTCATAGGAGCCGGTAAATCGGGAACTACCTCACTGGATAATTACCTGCGGCAACATCCGGAGATATTCATGTGCCCGGTAAAGGAGCCAAATTTCTTTGCCTATGAAAAGCACAAGGTAAGCGATTTCACACTTCAGGAAGATATTTATCACTACGAACATTCGGTAACTCAACTTGATGATTATCTTGAGCTGTTCAGGGACTCAGAGCGTTTCAAGGTCCGGGGTGAGGTCTCCAATACCTATTTGTATGGCAAATACAGCATTGAAACCATTAAAAAGTATGTTCCTGAGGCAAAACTGATCGCCATATTCCGGCAGCCAGCGGAAAGACTGTATTCGAGGTATCTGCACCTGGCAAGGGAAAATCAGCTCCCTACGGAAAACTTTGAAGATGCCTTTGACAGGGAAACTATCTGGTGGCAGCGCCCGGACCTGGTCAGGGAAGGGTTCTACTTTAAAAACCTCAGTCCTTTTTATGAGCAATTTGACCCTCGCAAAATAAAAATCCTCTTTTATGAGGATCTGAAGAAAAATGTGGAAGGGTTGCTCAGGGAGATATTTACATTTCTGGAAGTGGACCCGGCTTTCACACCGGACAATACGCATGTGGTCTTTAACCAGTCCGGGCATATCAAAAACAAGGCTGTTCACCGCCTTATTGGGGCGAATGGCATGATCATTAATACTCTAAAGAAGATCTCTCCGGCTGTGATCCGTCAGGCTAAAAAGATCGATTTCATTCAGCACGGCCTGATCAAAATGCGTTCAAGGAATCTTGAACGGCCACCATTAAGCCCGGAAATGAAAGAACGGCTGACCAGGGAGATCTATCAGGAAGATATTCAAAAGCTGGAAAAACTTATCCAAAAAGATCTTAAGCACTGGTACACCTTCTAAATCAATGATACAGCAATACGTACTTCGTCATTTGAAAATAACGAACCGTTTTTACTTTCTGGAAACAGTGATCATAGTGCTGATGGCTGCGGTTCCCCTGTTTTTCAATTTCCCCTACCGGGTGAATATTTTTCTATCATGGGAGGGTGCCTATCGGATCTATAGCGGTCAGATGCCCTTTAAGGATTTTGGTTTGCCGATGGGATATACCTACTGGCTTATTCCGGCCCTGTTTTTTAAGCTGTTCGGTCCTTACCTTGCCTCTCTGATAAAGGCCCAGGTCTTCATCAACATTGTTTCCGGAATGGCTTTCAGATCAATACTATTTTCCTTCAGGGTAAAGGATGGGGTCAGAACTATGGCCGTGCTTATATTTTGCCTTTCCTATTCCTTTTTCAACTTCTGGCCCTGGTATAATCATTCGGTCATTGTGTATCAGCTGGTAGCATTCAGTTTCCTCTTTAAATACCTTTTCCCTTATTCCGGGGACAACAAAAAACTGATCTGTATCTGGCAGGCTTTTTCTGTTTTGTGACCCTTTTCACAAAGCAAGATGCCGGGGGGCTCGGGCTTCTCATAGCCGGGGGAGTGCTGCTGATCAATTGCCTTCTTGAAAAAAAATATATCCCCCTGGCACATTTTACGGGTGCCTTTATAGCTTCAGCGCTTATTTTTATTCTGCCACTGATCCCTCATGAGTTTGGATACTGGTTCAATTACGGGCAGGAACCCCATAATTCACGGCTGGCACTCCTCGATTTTATGGTCATGATTCTGGGGAAATCCCAATGGATCAAGTTTTACCTGCTGGTGATAGTACTCCTGTTTCTTCATGACCTTAAAGCCAATGATCTCCTTAAGCAAAGAAGAGAGGTGATCTATTACCTGTTCATTGTAGGTATACTCTGCGAGGCTTTGCTATTCCAGGTAACCTCCTACACCCCTCCTGACAACAATATTTTCTTTCACAGCTTCGCTATTGCCCTTATACTGTCCCGCCTTCCGCTACAGCTGGAGTTTTCAAGGGCTGCTGTCATTATTCCTTCTGTAGCGCTTATTTTCTTTTGGTGGTCAGGGGTTTACTGGAAATATATCAAACGCATAGCCGACCGTATTGTCCCCGAGCTCTTTGCCCGTGATCCTGACAAAATATCCATACAAACCTATGCCTCAGAAAACTCAGATGCTGAAGAAGTGCCGGGTATGGATAAATGGAAATTTGTTGGCCTCAAGGCATTTAATGGGGTATATATGCCTGAGAATACGATAAATGGCATTACGAAGCTTGTGAACAGTCCTTTCCTTAAGGAAAACAAAAGCCCCAGGGTACTGAATATGACCGAACTGACCCCGCTGGCCCTTGAAATGAACTACGAGTTGGAAAAAGGTACCCCTTTATGGTATCACCTGGGGGTAGGTATGTTCGACAGAGAACTGGAGCTGTTCAGCAGCAGGGTACAGCAGGGTTACTATGATCTGGTGCTTTTTCAGGAGATCCCAAACCTGAATAACTTCTATCCAAATGAATTAAATGAATTACTCAGGGCCGATTATACGGAAATAGATTCATTTCGGGCCCCCAGAAGAAGAGCCAACTCCACCATCAGGGTATATGTGAAGGAACCGGAGAAATGGTAAATGAATTTGACCATAAAGTGGACATTATTATGCTGGCGCTGGCACGGTGGGACGGAAATTATGCATCTACCGCTTTCTCCCTCGCTACGGAATTTTCAAAAACCAACAGGGTTTTTTATATAGACAATCCGTTTACATTCATGGATTATGTAAGGCACCCTAAAGCAGACTTCATTCTCAAAAGAAAGCCAGCCATTCTTACCGGCAAAGATCCGGTAAAAAAGCTGAAGGACAATCTTTATGCAGTATGTTCCCCTCTGATGTATCCTATCAACTGGTTGCCTTCAGGCAGACTCTACAATGTATTTCACCGCATAAACAATGACCGGGTTTCCAAAACCATAGAAGGGGTGATAAACGACTGGTCCATTGAAGATTTCATCTATATCAATTCCTTCAACCCCTTTTATCATGTTCATTTTCCTGACAATCATCAACCGGCTCTAAAGATATATCATTCGGTGGATAACATTGAGCAATCCAACTATATCCATAAACATGGTATTCCACTGGAAAGTAAGGCCGTAGCACAGGCAGACTTTACTGTGGTCACCTCCAGCCATTTGAAAAGAAAAAAAAAGCAGGAGGGTCACCCTGTTTATCTGGTCCCCAATGCAGCTGATATCAGCCTGTTCAATGAAGTTATTACCACAACATTTGAAAGACCCGAAGACCTCCCGGATGATGGCAGGAAAGTCATAGGGTATACCGGCAACCTGGACCACAGGGTGGATACCGGGCTACTAAAAAAAGTGGCAGAAGCCCATCCGAACAAGCTGCTGCTGCTGGTAGGTCCGGTAGGTCAAAAGTTAAAACCTGACTTTAGGCCTCTTGAGCAGCTTGAAAATGTCATTTTCACCGGTAAAAAAAAGTATACCGAACTGCCACAGTACCTGCAGTTCATGGATTGCTGTCTGATACCGTTCAGGGTCAACGAGCTCACCGCATGCATCTATCCCCTTAAAATAAATGAATATCTGGCGGCGGGTAAGCCTGTGGTTACTACAGCATTTTCAGAAGACCTGAACGATTTCGGGGAAGTTATACATCTTTCATCGGATGAATCGGATTTTCTGAACAACATTGACATAAGCATCCGGACAGACTCTGCCAAACTACAGGAATCCCGTGTAGAGATCTCCAAAAACAATACCTGGGAAGATCGGGTAGTGCGTTTCAAAAAAATTATCTCGAACTTCAGCCAAAAGGAACAATGATGATTTCAATGACCAGAAAAATATTCACATTTGCCTTTTTTTTGATCGCCACAACGGTGACGGTGATCATGTACTGGTTCCTTTATGATCAACCCTTGATCGGAATTGATGATTCCAACATATATTTCGTCTATGCCAAAAATCTAATAGAGGGGCATGGCCTGGTATATAACCCGGGTGGTGAGAACGTAGAAGGTTTTACCTCAATGTTTTGGTTACTCATAATCAGTGGTTTTTATGCGATCTCAGAAAATTACGAAATGATGCTTATGGCGTTTACCGGCCTGTTGATCGCTTTTACGCTCTATAAAACAGCCAGCCTGTTGGATCTAATGAACGATGCACGAAGGATCATAAGCCCAACCTCCTTTTTTTTGCCCGGAGCTCTGTTCCTTGTGCCCGGTTATATCGACTGGACGGTTATCACCCTAATGGAAACCGGGCTATGGAGTGTATTAATCATCCTGTTTACCACCACAATTTCATTTGCTGTACTAATGGACAACCTGCACGGATTTCGCTTTGTTTATGCGATTCTGAGCGCACTGATGATAGTTACACGTCCTGAAAGTCTTTTATGGGCACCTGTCTTTATTGTCTTTCTGGTAGTGATGGCTTTACTAAAGGAGTACAACATCAGATCAGCCATTAAACTGGTGCTACCAGGTATTATCCTGTCTGCCGTCACCCTGATCGGCCTGACAATATTCCGTTTGCAATACTTTGGATATCCCCTACCCAATACCTACTATGCCAAGGTCTCTTCTGACACGCTGTATAACATTTTTCAGGGAGTAAGATATTTCATCCGGGCATGTATCAAACTTCCCTTTCTTTTTGTTGTGAGCTGCGGCGTGGGATATTCCGGGCTCACCTTGCTACGGAAAGCCTTAGCGAGCTACAGGCAGTCAGGCAGGCTTGTCTTCAGTACCAATGAAAGGGTACAACTGCTGCTTACCGGTGTTTCCCTGATCAGTCTGCTCATACCCGTAGTTACCGGAGGAGACCACTTTCATATGGCGCGATTCTACCAACCTTACTTCCCGATATACCTGGCAACGGCACTGAACATCACTTTCTGGCAAACAACGGCAGGATTGAACCTATCCATCCCGGATCGTACTCCTACCTATGTATGGATGTCATTGGTCCTTTTCTTCCTGTATACTACCCCCAAAATTCCATTGCACGACTATATAGATGTAAAATCACCTATAGCTCATGAGTTCAGACTGGCAGAACTGGGCAGGGAAAACGGTGAATCACTGAACACTATGTTCGAAAATGTGGAAAAGCCGGGTGTGGGGGTAAGTGCAGCAGGTGGTTTCGCCTATGGATACACCGGAGAAACTGTAGATCTAATGGGGCTTAACAATATTGCCATGGCCCATGCAGTAGCGGATAAGAAGGGCATAAAAAATCATGCAGCATTCGACATTCCCACCTTCTTCACTCTGAATCCCGAGATCTTCCATGGGTATAAAAAGCTGTCTTTTTTCATAGTGAATGACTCACTGCCGCCTCTTTTGGAAGATAGTGGTCTCAAAAGCTTCACCTTCGCCAATAACATGTACAAGGGATTACTGGATGACCGGAAGTTTGTCGAAAGCTATTTTCCTGTCATCATTACGTACAAGGACCTGAAATATACTACATACATGAGAAAGGATTACATTCAATATCTCCAAAAAGAAGGGTTTGAGATAGAAATACGTCCTTCTGAACGCAGGAAGCATCTTATGAGTGAATTTTACGGTGCCTTCAATGAATAGAAGCCTACTACCGGTCTGTGTGGACTGTATTCAATATCCTTGAGGATCATCAGGTTTTGGGCAATTAATCCATCATTGTAAAACTGATGATCTATGCCCACTGGCCACAGATTATCTCCGTAATAGGTATAAAGCATTCCGGTTCCCCGACTTAAATGCGCATGATCGAATTCAGAGATGAACTGCTTTACCAACCCTGAATAGGACTGGGAATTGAAATCACCCGCAATTACCGTGGGGTAAGGAGATCCTGAGGCATAGTCCATCACGAGCCGGGATTGTTCATTTCTGGCGATGGTAGTATTTCTCAGACTGCTGTACTTCCACTTAAGCTTGTTCATCCAACCTGATGATTTCACCCTGCGAGGCAAATAGGCTAGTTGAGATGATTCCAGATGCAGATTTATGATCCTCACCGTATCGTTTTTCCAGAGTATGTCCACATAATGTACTCCATTGAAGCGGTTGCTGCTCAAATGGATCTTTTCGTGGTTGATTATTGGCCATTTTGAAAATATGATCAGTCCTCTCTTCCTTGGTTTCAACACCCGCGGATTATTTATAAAGTGATGATATTTGTACCCGGCTGCCTTCATTCTGTGCCTCACGTTGTAGATCACCGAAACCGTATCATCATAAAATTCCTGCAACCCGATGACATCGGGAGATTGATTCTCGAGCCAGTCTATCATGGCAACGGATGTCGGATTCTGTTGAGGATCATCGTATGCTTCTGTATAGTTCCCGCGCGTATGAAAAAAACTAACGTTGTAATTCATCACACTAAGCATATTACCACCAGTCACCTGTGACGAACTTTTCAGCACCGACCAATATACCGGGCTGATCATTACAAGGATAAGTACCGCAGAAGCACCAGCCAGAACAGACAGTTTCCTTTGCCTCAGCAACAAACAGCCGACCAAAAAAAGCAGCAAAAACAACAGGTAAAAAGGCAATAACGGAGTGACCCAGGATTTCCACCAGGGACCATTGATCGGAAAATAAACCGAATAAACGGATAAAACGTCCACTGAAAGAATAAGCAGAAACGAAAGGGGCCTGAAAAGTATCATATGTAAACTTTAATAAGCTTAAAGTTGTTGAAAAATTTGTACCTTGTTCACCATATTTTACAATAAATCAACTGATGAAAACACTTTTCTCTCATCCTAATGCAATTAGGATGTTCATTACTGCTCTGCCCCTAATGTTCGCAGGGTATCTCAATGCTCAGGAATGTAATTGTGACCATATCATCAAACCGGATCCCGAATTGGGTCCACAATTTGTTGATGGTAATGACTTCGATATAAAGCCGGGACAAGTGATATGCCTGGAAGCAGGCACGTACTACTCATTGGAAATGAAAAACTTTGCAGGAGAGCCTGGTAACAGGATCACTATACAAAATTGTGGAGGCAAGGCGTCACTATCAAGACTTCGACTTGAAAACAGTCAGCATTTCAGGCTTACAGGTACTGGTGTGGAAGGCATGAGGTACGGAATATTCATTGATGGGCGTATAAGCGACAGGACTGATGGTTTGTCCATCTCTATATTCAGCACGGATTTTGAAGTGGACAATCTTGAATTTGCCCATACCAAGGGAGCAGCATTTCATATGGTAATGCGGCCCGAATGTGATCCTGCCACACAGCGCGGAAATTTTGTGGTGGAAAATGTGGATGTACACCATAACTATGTGCATGACGTAGGTACTGAAGGTTTCTATATGGGCCATACCAGCTATTATGGCACTGAAATTGACTGTGGAGGAGAAAAGAAAGAAGTATTTCCAGTCCTGCTGGAAAGCATAAAAGTACATGATAACATTTTCAGGGATACCGGCTGGGACGCCATTCAGGTGAGTTCGGCTGAAAGACTCCCCGGAGCTCTGATCTACAATAACCGGATTTATAACTATGGTACGGAAAACATCGCTACTCAGGCAGCAGGTATTGTCATCGGGGGTGGCTCTTCGGCCAGAGTATACAATAACTGGATTGAAAAAGGAGGCACCGGGGGAATCCACGTCTTTGGCATAGGAGGTGTACATATATTCAATAACCTGATCAAGGACGCCGGTGGTGCCGGTGTATTTATTGGTGACAAGGGGGTAAACCCTGATCTGGGGATGCATGTAAATAACAATACCATTCTTAACGTAGCAGAAACGGGTATTACAGTTAACAATGAAGTATCGACGGGAAATACCTTTTACAATAACATTATCATTAACCCCGGTAACTATCAGAAGTTTAACAACAAGGCCAATGCCTTTATATTTTTCAAAAACAATGACTGGGATTATGATTCTGCAGGCAACTATACCCGGGAAAAGTACGATGAAGTTGGCTTTGAAGACGCTGATAACAATAATTTCTATCTCAGGGAAGACTCCCCTGCAAGAAATAGCGGACAGGACCTTAGTGGTCTGGGAGTCACGTTCGACTACAACTTTTTCCCCCGTAATGCAGACCCTGGCTACTCCCGGGGAGCCTTCGAATACGGATCGAGGCCTACAGTCATTACAGGCGTAGCGGACTTTGCAGATGAAAACAACTTCAATGTTTCCATTTATCCCAATCCTCACATCAAGGGAGATCTGACATTTGATCTGGAACTAAGTAAATCCAATAATGTTGAGGCTACATTGGTTAACGCTTCAGGCAGTATTTCAATACCGATTGTAAAAAGCCAGTTCCTTCAGGCAGGGAGTCATTCCATTGTCATTTCTGAAAAGGAAGTGGACTTTGATTCCATGGCCAAAGGGATCTATTATGTGATCATCAAGGCAGGAGAACAGTCTGAAACCAAGCGCATTTTGCTGATCAACGAATATTGATAAGGTGGTGTTAAGGAGATCATAAAACCTCTTCAAGAGGAACCCCCAGTATCATTTCCAGATCAATTTTGATCTGTTCGAGGCTTTGTTTAGCTGCTATTTGCGCAAGTCTGTTCTTGTACAAAGTGGTCTGGGCATTGTTGTATTCATCAATTTGGATCTGGCCGCTCTCAAATTGTGCCTTCAGTACATTTGATTCAGTCTGGGAATCTTCCAGAATTTCATTCTGGATCTGAAATACCTCGTCAGCTGCCTTATAGGCTTCATAAAGACGAAGCACCTCTGCTCTGACCAGCAACTTGCGTTCGTTCAGACGGGACTGCTCAATGGAAAGTCTTTCCTTACTGATCTGCGTCTGTATAGGGAGACTGATAAACATGCCCAATGAAGCTCTGGCACTGACATTATACCTGGGAAAAAACTGCGACCGGTTATCGATGTCCCGTGACGGGTCCAGATTGAACTCGTTCAGGTTGCCTACAACACCAACATTATCCAACCATGACCATCTGTTGGTTTTCACTTGTAATCTGGCGATGTTCACATTTCGCCTGAACTCCTCATTTAAAGGATAATTACGCCATGCTATTCTGACCAGGCGCTCTTCAATGGATATGTCTTCTGCACCATCCGGCAGGATTATCCGGTTGTAGTCAACATTTTGGGCACTAAGTGATGAGCCAAAAAAAAGAAGAAAGAAAATCCCGTATAAGCTTTTCATAAACAATTGAATATTAAAAATTTGATGCTGTTTTTAATTTGTGATTTAACGCACAAATTATCGTAAACTTAGCAATTTTTATTTTTAACCTGTTTATTTTGTGGGCTGAACTTAATCTAGGGTTTTGAGCAATTTTATCAGGAAAATTGCCCGTAGTGTACTTGGAAAGGGCAAATTATACAGGCACCTCCGGGGAGTTTTTGTGTTTAATGAACTCAAGTCGCCAAGGCCGCTCATGGTCAAAGGCGAACCTATAGAAATTAACTGGAACAATAAACATCCTGATGAGGATCATGATGATGCTGTCAGGTTCGTGTACCTTACCTCTCCCATGCAGCGGAGTGGCACCAACTATCTCAATCATCTGCTAAGTCTCCACCCGGAAGTATCCGTTCTGTCAGGGGAAGAACAGCCACCGGAGGATTTTATCTTGTCCTACTCAGACTACCTTAAGGAATATGTTACTAAAACGGTTACGCTTTGGAGCTACTGGATCAGGGATAAAGAAATATTGGACCAAAAGGCAAATCAACTGCTTACAAGCCTCGGAAACGGCCTGGCGAGGATGTTCGAGCCTCAAAATGGTGTCGTTGTATTAAAAACCCCGGATTGTCTGGGAATTGAGAATTTCTTTCACCTGTTTCCAAATACAAAAATAATTATTCTGACACGCGACGGCAGGGATACCATAGAGTCATACATGAGTTCGTGGGGAGGAAGGGGTAATTTTAATGCCCTGACCAAAAGGTGGAATGATCGGGCTGGCAAAATACTTGATTTCAGGGAAATGGCTGAAAAACACTCCCACGGATCCAAAATTCTTTTGGTGGACTATAACTCCTTAAACCTTGACACAAGGAAGGTAATGACCGATGTCCTGAATTATCTGTCACTGGATATCTCAAAATATGACTGGGAGGGCATGGAAAAAACACCCGTATTAGGTTCTTCGGTATTGAGGGGCACCGATGAAAAAGTGAATTGGAACCCGATAGCCAAACCGGAAAACTTCAATAAGGAGCCCAAGTGGAAAAAATGGTCCTCCGTACAGAAAAACCGATTTAAACGACTTGCCGGTAAATCCCTGATCGATCTTGGATACGAATCTGACATGAACTGGTAACGGCGACCATGAAATGGATATCGAAAGCAAAGCGGGCGTTTAAGTCGTCTTATTGGCTCAAGTCAGCTTCCTATACTTTTTCCACCAAGGTATTCGAATCAGGTATAGGACTTCTCACTTTCCTCGTCCTGGTAAGAGTGCTTCCCAGGGAAGAGTTTGGTGTATGGGTTTTGCTCATATCAGTTTCTGCCATGGCCGAGTCTATGAGAAAGGCCTTTGTCTGTAACCCACTGGTCAGGTTTTTGAACATCTCGGATAAGTCAGAACATACCGGAATAATGACAAGCTCATCCGTTCAGAATGTTCTTTACACAGTGGGATCTTCCCTACTCATTGCAGGCCTTGCCAGACCGTTGTCCGTTTTGTGGAATTCTCCCGACCTTGAATCTATACTCTATGCCTTTGTTGTAGCCAATTTGTTTATTGGTTTCTTTTCACAATGTAATTTTATCCAACAGGCCAATCTTGAATACAAAGGGACATTTTATGCTTTTTTGTTAAGAAAAGGTCTCTTTTTTCTCTTTACACTGTACTGTCTGTTTTTCTATCAGGAGGTGACGGTTATACAACTGGTTCTCTCCCAGATCGGCATATTGCTACTGATCATCCCTCTTAATATATATTTCACAAAGCCTTTTCTGACCAGGCTAAAATGGTCTGCAGAACAATTTAAAAGATTAATAGGTTTTGGGAAATTCACCATTGGCACTAACCTGAGTTCCATGGCATTTGGCAATATAGACAGCTGGCTATTGGGAAGCCTGCTGACCGTTCAGGCAGTAGCTTTGTACAATCCAGCCATCAGAATACTGGCATTGGTGGAAATACCCATAGTGAGTCTTTCCATTATATCCTATCCACAACTGGCAAGAAGGATCAAGGAGGGGAACATGGAGGATGCCCGGCGGCTTTATGAAAAGTCTCTTGGTATTATTCTCTCATTTATCATCCCCTGTTGCCTGCTGGTCATGATCTTTTCTGATCAGATTATTCTGCTTATTGCAGGAAATGAGTATCTTGAATCAAGCTCCATACTTCAGGTAACTATGCTTTTTGGACTCTTCATCCCTTTTAACAGGCAATTGGGCATCACACTAAACGCTCTGGGGAAACCCCGTACAAACCTGTTCTTTGTGATCACAAACCTGTCAATAAATATAATATGTAACTATCTTTGTATACTACAATTCGGTCTGATGGGAGCGGCCTATGGTACGCTTATAGCGTATTTATTAAGCCTGATCTATGGCCAGTGGTTAGGTTATAAATTGTTTGGAACATCTTTATTCCCGGTATTTCAGTATATACTGAAGATTTATATGCAACCGAAATCTATGTTGAAAACCCCGGTAGACAAATGAAGGCGCAAAAACAGTCATCCACCAATGAAAAAGTTGTTAGAAGTATCGTTTTTGTCTTTCTATTGTTTGTTTATGCTTTTCTTTTCCTAAAAATGATCTTCTTTTAAGATGAGAGCCGGAGTTTTTCAGAGCAAGGTTTTTCAAACTCTTCTGGCCATTGCACTTTTCTGCATTGCCATTGTTCCGTTGATATATTTTATCATTAACAACAGACCAGCATTCGGGATACTTGTTATTATAGGTCTGATAGGCGTGGGAATAATCCTGATCTGTTTTTTGAATCCGGAGATGGGTTTTATATTCACATTCCTTTTTTGCTCATTTATTTTTATCATAGCCAGAATAATAGGAAAAGAAGATATTCCCTATGGGATCATACGTGATGCCATGTTGAGTGTTATTTTTCTGGGGGTCATTGTACAACGTCACCTTACCAAACCCGGGCCCTGGATAAAACCCAGCCCTATATTCATTACGTATGTTCTGTTCACCTTGTACCTTCTTATCCAGTTCTTTAATCCCGACGGATCGATAACCGGATGGCTGGTGGGAATGAGAAGTTATATTTCCTACTTCATTCTGTACCTGATAATAATGCATATATTAAAAGACTACCGCAGTATAGTTCGGTTCACCAAACTATGGCTGGTGGTGTTCTTTTTAGCTGCTCTCTATACTTTTTATCAGGAATGGGCAGGACTACCGGACTATGACTACAGATGGGTGACAGCGAACCCCAAACGGATTGGACTAAACTTCTCCGGTGGCAGGTGGGACCTGTGGTCTTTCTTTTCCGATGTTGCCGCCTTTGGTATAACCATGGCCTTTAGCGGGATTTTTTGTGTGGTTATGAGTACAGGACCTTTTTCCAGGAGAAGAAAACTTTTTTTTCTCATATCGGGGTTAATGATGTTCCTTGCCATGGTTTACTCAGGGAATAGAACTGCGTTTGCCATTGTGCCGTTCGGCTTGATCATTTTTGCCCTTCAAACCTTAAACAACCCAAGGACATTGTGGGTCACGGCATCATTTGGTATCATCATGGTTATACTGGTATTCGGACCTTTCTATGGTACCTACATCAATCGGGTAAGAACTGCATTCTTTCCAATGGAAGATGCCTCCATGCAATTGAGAGACAGAAACAGAGCCTTTGTCCAGCCATATATTTATGAACATCCGATAGGTGGGGGATTTATGACTACAGGTGACCATGGCCTCAGGTATGCTCCCAATCATGAACTGGCAGGCTTTCCTTCGGATAGTTTGTATCTGGAAACTGCACTTGAAATGGGCTGGATAGGGCTGGTTTTTCAGATCACCTTCTATTTTTTAATTGTTTACAAGGGCGTTTCAGGGTTTTTTAATGCACAAAACAGGAAAGTGAAAATACTATACCTGGCCTATACCTGTGGCTTTTTTGCTCTTACCATTGCGGCTTATGCCAAAAAAGCTCTCTTCCAGGTGCCGTTGGGATTCGTCCTTGTGGCTATCTATGTGATCATGGATAAACTTATTGATTACGATAGCGAGGTTCAAAAAGCCTGACAAGAATCCAAACTGTCTTGTCCTCCTACTGATCGAGGTTATGAATCTCCACATTATTTAAAACAGCACCTACAAACTTATCACCGAGATTGGTCAGATAGGTTATGGAGTCCCGATCAATTTGCCTGATAACACTTTTGGCGGAAAACACACCGATGACACCCTGAACATATTTTTCCAGTTCCTTGGAATCTGAGTAGTTATTTAACGCTGCTCCTTCAAGGAAAATATAATCATAGTTATTCAGCAATGTTGACAGGCAGTTTAAGAAATTACCGGGACTAAGTATTTCAGATGGAGAATAGGTACCCCCCTTGCAACCTATGACGTGAACCCCTTCACCGCCTTTTGTGATATATTTTGATATATCCGCACCGGCATCAGGAATACTTTCCAAAGTAGGTTTCGCCTGGAACCTGTGCGACAGGTCATTGTGTGCAAAGTTGGTATCAATTACCAGTACCCTCCTTTTTATATTGCTCAGGGCTGCCGCCAGTGATAACACAAGAGTGGTTTTACCCTGTTGCGGCTGCGTACTTGTCACTAAAAATATTTTTTTCTCATTGGCTTCGATTTCATACCGGAGTTTTCTGAGGATTTCGTTGTATTGTACCAGTTTTTTTGGCGGAGGATTGGTCTTCAGAAACTTCATCAGATCTTTTTGCCTGACATTGGCAGACAGCAATATCCCCATTTGTTTTATCCCTGTGAGCCTTTTAAAGTTGGCGGGGCTCTTTACGGATAAATCTATATATTCCAGAAAGACGATAACAACCACACACAGAACAAAAGATGAGATACCCGACAGGGCAGTAATTATAAGTCTTTTGGAAGGTTGTGGCTGATCAGCAGGTTGAGCTTCCAAAACCGGCCTGACGTTACTTCCGGAGGCCAGTGCTACATCCAATGCTTTACTGTACTTTTCCTGAGCGCTTTGATATTCATCAGTTGCCATTCTCAACTCACGCTCAAGGGCTGCAATGGTAGCTTCCTTGGAGGCATATCCTCCCGCGCTTCCTCTCAACAGTCTCAGGTTGCTTTCAATAGAGATCAGATTTTGACGTGCTATTTCATGTTCTACTTCTTTTTCCTGCCTTTTCTTTACCAGATCATCCATTTCCGTATTAGAGGTGGACCCTGAACCGGCCTGTATCAGTTTCTGCTGAAGCAGAGTCCTTAAGTCCTTTAGTGAATCAAGCAGTACCATATTACTGGAACCTGTAGCAATGAATCGTCCATTAACACTTGAGATCTGCTCCCTCAGGGTCAGGATCTCTGAATTTAAGGCAGGATTCAGGTTAGTCGTGGATACCTCCGAAACATTTTTTATACGATCACTCAGGTCGGCAATTTCGTACTGCAGTCCCTGAACTTTTCTTCTTTCTTCATTTCTTTTATTCTCCAGTTCCGAGATCTGCTGAATGATGGAAGAACTCTCCATTTCAAAGTTCAGTACCCGATTGGATGACTTGAAGCTTTTCAACTCTTCAGACTTTTGCTCCATCTCCCGTCTTTTTTGTTCCACAAGGTTGGCAAAAGTTTCTGCAGATTCCGTTGACCTTTGGGACCGGAGAGATCTGTTATAGTCAAGAAAAACGTTGATAAGTGTATTCACCATGAAAGCTGACAATTCGGAAACTTCTGTATAGGCTTCAATGGTGAGATAGTCCGTACCACGTACCCGGCTTACATTTATGACATCCTTCAATGCCGAGTTATTGTATTTGTAAAGTTTTAAGAGGTTTTTAAGTTGTACATCACGTTCGTCGTAAAGGCTAAGGATCTCAACGGAATCGAGTTTTTGTCTTACATAAACTACTACCTCTTCCACAGATGTTCCCAACATGACCTCATCGTACTTCTCCTTGTTCTGAATCATCCGGAATGGCACTTCGATACCATCAAGATCATGTAACAAAAGCCTGTATGACAACATAGAAAAGACCTTGGGCGAATTAATGGTCTCTATCAGATTGTTGAACTTGACATCTGCTTCAAACAGATTGAATTTTTCATTAACCACTGACACCTGCTCCGCTATGGTGAAGCCTGTTGCCAATTGCGCTGAAGATTTATAGGTTTCCTTATAGTTCAGCGTCAGAAAGAATGCGAGACCGGTGGCAAAAATACTTACCCCCATGATTATCCACTTTTTCCTCAACAAGGCCCGCAATAAAACCAAGATATCCATTATCCTTATTTAAGTCTGTAAAAGAATATTTCGACCTTACGGTCCAACGATTTTTGATTCTCAATGGTAAAGGAAGCCAGCTTTTTTCCGTAACTCTCTGTTGTGATACGCCAGCCTTCCATACCCAGCTTTCTCAGATAGTCAGCCACAGCACCCGCCCTGGCATTTGACAACTTGAGATTATCTGTTTCTCCTCCATCAATATCCGTATGACCTATAATGGCCAGATTTACCTCTGTCAAACCTCCGATTTTATTATGAATAAACCATAATGTTTCCTTGGCAATATCATTCAGTTCAAACGAATTTCGATCGAACAAAATTACCCGCTTAAAATCAAAACCAAATACCGCCTGGATCTCTTCATCGGACAGCAACTCCCTGTCCCGGGCAATATTCGCATGGGTACCTGAATCCTCAATCAGATTGATATCCACTTTATAAATATCTGACAATTCATTACCTATATTACTGGAATAGTAACCAACTGAGTCTCCATACATACTGAAATAGGCATCAAATTTCTTCGAGTTGATCTTTCTTCCAAGATTAACAGGCTTCGTCCACACATCCCAGGACCCATAGAGCCTCTGACTGAAAAAAATATCAGCATCACCATAGCCCCCATGACCGTTGCTGGAAAAGAACAGGTACTTCTTGTTTTCTGAAAGGAACGGAGATATCTCAAAACCATCGGTATTGATGGTGGGCCCCACATTGATAGGTTCTTCCCAGTTGCCTTCATCATTTTTCAAACTGACATATATGTCTTCATTACCGTATGAATTCCTACCCCGCATGGATATGAGCAATACATCATAGGACGAATTCATATAGAACCCCAAAAAGCTGCCTCGTGAAAGCCCTGGGATACTTACGAATTCGGGATTGCTCCAGTTATTGTTAACCCTTTTTGAGAAGCTTATCCCCTTCTGAGCACTATCCGCATTCAAAAAGTAAATCACATCTCCTTCTTTCCTTATTCCTATAACACTGTTATTATCTTTGTCATTCCATTTTTTCAGCTTGTTTGTGGGATCTCCCCACTGGCCGTCAGCCAGCTTGTCAGCAACCCAGATATCCATCCCAGCATAGGCCCCACCTACATTTTCTCTGTGGAAGGCTCGTGTGAAATACAGCTTACTACCGTCCGGTGAAAGTAATGGTAATATCTCTTCAGCTTCCGAATTGATATGACTTCCCAGCTTTACCGGATCGGAGAACTCGATCTTCTGGGCAAAAAGTTTCCACTTGGTAAAAGTCAAAAAAGCGACGAATAAGAAAAATCTGAACCTCATTTTAGTATAAGTCTACCAGATCCTATTCTCCAGAGCATATTTGTTAAAGAGGGCTATACCTATGATAAATTCATGGCTTCCTGAATTAAAGTCATTCAGATCTGAAATATAGTGATCATAGGAATAGTTCAAGCTGAACTTACCGTTTAATGTTAAACCAAAAAGCAATGAAGTTTTGACATCATCATAATAACCTAATCCCAAATAAACCAATTTTTTGTAACGTAACCGCACGATCATATCCCAGGATAGCCCATAAAGCTCATGGTAGCCTACGCGGGTGGATGGAAAAAGTTCCAACATAGGCCCCACTTCATGAATAAGACCGGTAATCAGATCGTAGGACCCCGATGTAGCAAAATCTCCGAATTCATCACCACTGAGTTGCTCCAAAAACAAGGCATTTGAAGATATCCCTACATATAACTTATCCGAGTAAAGTACGGAGCCGAAATCTATCCTGAAAAGGTTTTGGTCTCCGTTTTGAGAATTTATAAGTTGTCTGTAAAACTCGTCATTCTGATTGCGAACGGTATAATTAGTGAAATCGAGAGTGTTCCTGATCAGGTTGACTGATGTACCCAATGCAAGGTTGAATTTGACGGTTACAGGTATATGATAAGCATAACTCAGCCCTATATCAACGGTTTCAAACGGACCGGAGGACTGTGATGAAAGCGTACCACCTACTCCATGCTTTCTTTTAACATTTTTATTCCTGGAGAGTTGATCATAGGCAATAGGATTACTCACCCTGAGTGAGTTTTTCTTATACGCTGTGGGTGGGGTGCTGCCAATGGCGCCGAATGCCGTCAGGTAAAACATATTGTTCCCGTCGTCAAAATTGCGCCAGCGCTGCTTATAGCCAAACTTGAAATCCAGAAATGACTCGACACCGGCAAATGCAGGATTTAACGTGGCAGGATTTATATAGTACTGCGTATATTGAAAGTTTTGCGCCTTTGCGGATACGGCAAACAGGTTCAAAAAAGCTGCAAAAACTGCAAATGGTACTATTTTGTATAGGTATTTCATTTTAGAATAGTTACCGTTCCTTTATATTCCCGTTTTCCGTCATTCAATAATATGGTATAAAAGTAAGGTCCGGCCGGCAGGTCTTCACCGTCATGTGTTCCATCCCATGTACAATCCTGCGCACCACATTCAAATACACGCAGTCCGTTTTCATTGAAGATGGCAATTTCTATTTTGGAGTAAAACTGCAGATTCACGAAGTCCCACGCATCATTTACGCCATCACCATTTGGTGTAAAAGCGTTTACGATATCCAATTCAGGAAAGATCTCTGTAATTGTAATGGTCCGGGTGGCAGGTTGACTGTCTGCCAATCCATCGCTCACGGTGATCTGAATGCTTTTGTCGGAAAGGTCTGCATTACCAGTGACCGGACTGCTGAATAATATACTGCTGATCGCTATTTCATAGTTAGACCGCGTGTCTTCACCCGAAAGGGTCAACACCCCGGTCTGAGCGCTGTATTCACCTGTAATAATGGCGTTTACCGTTTCTTCAAAGAAAAGTACATCTCCCTCTGTAAAGTTCTCCGCTATGGAAATGACAGCACCCGTCATAAAAGTGTTATCCACATCGTTGATAGTGAGCGTTTTGGTCACCGCTACACCAGGGTCTCCCAGACTGTATTCGATCGGGGTACCTTCCACATTATCCAGCTCCGGCGCATCATTCACACTGGCTATCTGCAAACTCACCTGAGCCGGGTCCAATGCCAGGGAAGTACCATCAAAGGCATTCCACTGAAATGAATCACTGCCATTGAAATTCAGATCAGGGGTATAAACAAAGCTTAAAACGGCATCTGACTCTACCAAAATCTCGTCACCAACAGATAGCTCTGAATCCTGCCATGTCAGTATGCCGTGATCTGGCACGGATTCGATCAAAATAAAGTTGATGATATCACCATCAGCATCAGAAAAACCACTGTTGAAATCGCCAATGCTGAATTGATAGGCTATGTCTTCATCCAGTTCAACCTGGAAATTGCTGATCACCGGTGCCGTGTTCAACAACAGGCTGAAGGACTGTTCACTAAAATCACCAGCAAGATCCTGAACCCTTAGGGTAACATCTGTATCCGAAGCAGCAGTATTGGTGATCAGTCCGGTAAGTGAGGCTGTGCCATCTCCGTTATCATTGAATGACAGATATGACGGCACAGTAACTGCTGTAACTGATCTTTGATCTCCGGCATCCACATCGATAGTCTGAATATTGTACACATAGTTCTCACCCAGTGCTACTTTCAACCGGGGTGAGCTGACAAATTCGGGAGCATCATTGGTGTTGGCTACCGTAATGTCAAACACCTGACTGTCAGTTGCTCCACTTTCATCTTCCACTGTCAGTGTTATGGGGTGAATGCCCACATCACCGTTTTCGGGTACTCCCGAAAGCAATGCAGTACCATCACCATTATCCTGGAGGCTCAGCCACCCGGGTAAATTATCCACTACAATGGTCAGAATGTCTCCTGCATCCACATCAGTAGCTTCTACAGCATAGGAATAGTTGCTGTCTTCATCCACAGCCGTAACAGCTGTGGAAGTAATGACAGGTTCATCATTTGTATTGATCACAGTGAGTTGAAACTCCTGAACATCACGCTCACCCCCGATGTCCTGAGCAGTGATGCTGATAGTATAGGTGCCAACATCTCCATTCAATGGTGTTCCTGCCAGTGTGGTATCTGCAGGATCAAAGGAGAGCCAACCGGGCAATGATCCTGTTGTAACCGTGACCACATCACCAAAGGCTGTATCGTCATCCGTGACAGCCACCCTGTATCGGTACTGGCTATCCTCATTCACCGTGGTAATGGCCCCACTTGTAATGAGTGGGCGGTCGTTCTTGTTATCTACAGTGATCGTAAAGTTCTGCTGGACACTTTGTCCGGTAATATCGGTCACCTGCAGCACCACGTCGTGCGGTCCTACTTCACTGTTGGTGGGTGAGCCGGTCAATGAGCCCAGGCCATCACCATTATCTGTAAATGTAAGCCATGCTGGTATTGTAATACCCAACAGCGTTAATTCATCCCCTGCGTCCGGATCAGTTGTCACGATATCATATGTGTATAGTTCATCCTCGGTGGCAGATTCGACCGGGGCACTGGTAAAGACCGGTGCGTCGTTGGTATTATCCACTGTGATGGTGAATAGCTGCTCGGCTGCCGCCATTGCATCATCCTCAACCCGAAGCACCACACTATGATCACCGAGATCAGCATTTGTGGCGGTGCCGCTCAGTGAGGCCGTGCCATTGCCATTATCCACGAAATTCAGCCAACCAGGCATTGTGGTAGCCTCAATGATCCGGTTGTCTCCTGCATCAGGGTCGGTGGTGACCACATTATAGACATACTCCAGTTCCTGAATAGCATTTACGGGTGGGGTCGAGCTGAACGAAGGCGCATCATTCACGTTGTTCACCACTATGGTAAAGTTCTGGTTTACCTTTGCTCCTATTCCATCTTCCACCTGCAGAACAATAGAATGATCACCAACATCATCGTTTGAAGGAGTGCCTTCCAAAACGGCGGTGCCATCCTCATTATCGGTAAGCGATAACCAAAGA
This sequence comes from Flammeovirgaceae bacterium BBD 1991-12, assembly GCA_001657315.1. Lineage (GTDB taxonomy): Bacteria > Bacteroidota > Bacteroidia > Cytophagales > Cyclobacteriaceae > Fulvivirga. Next base: position 26,363 of record LYSV01000102.1, read on the forward strand.
GGAATAGAAAGGGCCACAATTCTTCTCGTATCCCCAACATCCGGGTCTTCAGTGGAAACATTGTAAATATAATTGTCATCTTCGTCTACCGAGGTAACAGGGGTACTGGAAAATGATGGAAGGTCATTGGTATTATCCACGTTAATGGTAAACACCTGGTCAACCGAAGCGCCGGACTGATCGGTCACCTTTAAAACCACGTCATTTGATCCCAGGTCGGTGTTGGCCGGAATACCCTGAAGAGTGGCCGTACCATTACTGTTATCGACAAAGCTGGCCCATGCAGGTTTTAACGTGGCTTCAATGGTAATAGCATCACCAACATCAACGTCTTCAGCTGTAATGTCATATTGATATGTGGCGTCCTGTATGGCGCCTGTCTTCGGAATGCTCGTAAAGGCAGGAGCATCATTCATATTGGCAACAGCAATAGTGAAACTCTGGTTATCAGTAGCTCCAATACCATCCGTTACACTCAATACTACACTGGCAGTACCTACATCATCATTGCGCGGTGTACCGCTCAGAACGGCGTTACCGCCACCATTATCCGTCAGCATAAGCCAGTCAGGAAGTGAGAGAAACGTAATGATACTGATATCTCCTACATCAGGATCTTCCGCAACAACACTATAAGTATAAAGCTCGTCCTCGGCGGCCACCAGTACAGGAGAGCTTGTAAAAACAGGTGGATCATTGGAGTTGTCTACATTTATAGTGAAGACCTGCTCCACTACCACACCTGCCAGATCCTCTACAGCCAGTATCACATCATGAGGCCCCAGGTCTGCATTGGAAGGTGTACCCTCCAGCAGTGCGGTACCGTCGCCGTTATCTCCAAAGTTCAGCCATGTCGGTAAAGTACTGGCACTAATTGTTCTTGTATCTCCAACATCCGGATCTGTAGTGATAATATCATAGACATAGTTAACGTTCTGAACTGCTACAGGTACCGGGCTGGATGAAAATGCAGGAGGATCATTGGCGTTCGACACCGTAATGGTAAAGTTCTGATTTACATTGGCACCCACAGCATCCTCCACATTGATCACAACCGTAGCCGAGCCTACATCATCATTCGAAGGTAAACCGGTCAGCACACCCGTACCATCACCATTATCGGTGAGATGGGCCCAGTCAGGTCCTGAAAGCAGTTTGATGGTCCGGGTATCACCTACATCCGGGTCAGTGGTAGCAATATTGTAGGAATAGCTCTGATCTTCAACCGCAGAAGTGATGGGGTCACTGCTGAAAAACGGAGGGTCATTGGCATTGTCTACATTGATCACAAAAGACTGATCAACAGAGGCCATCGAAAGGTCTGTTACTCTCAACTCCACGAGATTGGGGCCGAGATTGGCATTTGAGGGTGTACCGGTAAGTGAAGCGCTACCATTACCGTTATCAGTAAGGATGAGCCATGATGGAAGCGTTATTGCGGTTATGGACCGGGAATCACCTACATCCGGATCTGAAGTAGTTATACTGTAACTATAACCGATATCCTGTATGGCTCCGGTCACCGGCGAGCTGACAAACAACGGTGGATCATTAGTGTTCGTGACAGATATGGTAAAGTTTTGATTTGCTGAGGCTCCCTGAGCGTCCTCCACACTTAAAACCACACTTGACAGGCCTACATCTTCATTCACCGGAGTACCGGACAGGCTGGCGGTACCATCCCCTTCATCGGTCAATATCAGCCAGTCAGGTAAAACCAGCGATTTTATTTCCAGTACATCACCAACATCAGGATCAGAAACTGTTATATCATAGGTATAAAGATCGTCCTCATTGGCGGTGGTGACAGGGTCGCTGGTAAAGGACGGAGGATCATTGGAGTTGTTCACAGTGATCGTAAAGTCCTGGTCAACAAACTCTCCATTCTCATCCGTGGCACGCAGACTTACGTTATTGTCGCCAAGATCTGAATTGGATGGAGTACCACTAAGTACGGCCGATCCGGAACCACTTACCTGCAGGTTCAGCCAGTCAGGGAGTGCATTGGCAGAAATACTCGCCTGATCACCATTGTCAATATCCGTGGCCTGAACGTTGTACGTATAGACAATACCCTGAAAGGCTGCCGTTACCGGTGTTGAAGTGAAAATGGGTTCATCATTGGTATTGTCAATGGTAAGCGTAAAGCTTTGATTTGCTTCTGCACCTATAGCATCTCTGACATTCAGTACAATACTAAAAGTGCCCACCTCATCGTTACCTGGTGTTCCGGACAGGGTCGCTGTTCCATCAGTATCGTCAATGAGGGTAAGCCATGACGGCACGGAAAGCCCTGTAATAGACCGGGTGTCACCTGCATCCGGGTCTGAAGTGAATATGGAATAGGAATAGGGCACATCTTCGGTCCCTTCAGTGACCGGAATGCTGGTAAACTCAGGTGGATCATTGGCATTGTCCACATTAATATCGAAGCTTTGCCCGGCAATGGCCCCTACCTGGTCGGCCACAATCAACTCAACCAGGTTCAGCCCAAAATCAGCGTTGGAGGGGGTACCTATCAGGGAGGCTGTTCCATTCCCATTGTCTGTCAGCGACAACCATGTGGGTAAGATAGGTGCTATGATCGTTCTGCTATCCCCAATATCAGGATCCGTGGTAGATATGAGGTAGGAATATTCTACCCCCTGTAATGCGGCTTCAACAGGTGAGGTAGTGAATGAAGGAGGATCATTGGTGTTGATCACGCTGAGTGTAAAGTTTTGATTTACATTGGCTCCGTCGTCATCCCGAACATTGAGCACAATACTTGCATTACCTACATCGGCATTGAGCGGCGTTCCACTTAAAACAGCCATTCCATTCCCCGTCTCTGTAAGTGAAAGCCAATCCGGTTTTGCCAGCGCCCTGATCTCAAGGATGTCACCAGCGTCAGGGTCATTGGCCTCGACCTCGTAAGTATAGGGAGTATCTTCGGTGGCCGTGGTAATGGGCAGGCTGGAAAATGAAGGGGCATCATTCGAATTATTTACGGTGATCGTGAATTCCTGATCGTCCATAGCTGCTGCATTGTCCTGGACCACCAGCCTCACAATATTGGCGCCCACATCGCCGTTGTCTGGTGTTCCCGACAGAACTGCTGTCCCATTATTGTTATCAGTAAGGGTCAGCCAGCCGGGTTTTACCGGGGCAGTAAAGCTCAGCACATCCCCGGCGTCTGCGTCAGTTGCCGAAATATTGTAGATGTAACCTATACCTTCAGTAGCCACCTCAATAGGGATGCTGGTAATGTCTGGCGCATCGTTGGTGTTGCTTACAACAATGTCAAAAAACTGGGTATCGTCATTTCCATCATTGTCAACCACCCTCAGAGCTATCCCTGCGGTGCCAATATCATCATTACCCGGAGTACCGGATAAAAGGGCCATACCGTTTCCATTGTCCTGAAGCGTCAACCACGGCGGCAGCGAGATAAGTGAGGTGATGGTCAGGTTGTCCATAGGATCCGGATCGAATGCTTCGATATCGTACTGATATGGAACTCCCTGAACAGCGCCTGTTATGGGAGAGCTGGTAAATGCAGGCGGATCAGGTTGGGCCGTTACAGTGATCAAAAAGGTTTGTGTTCCACTGGTCGCGTCGTTCGGAGGTACATTGGATCCGTCATCTTCGAGATAAACATCTACCTGTGTCTGTCCAAAGGAATGCGGTGCTACAGTAAACATCAGTTGACCATTGATACCACTTATAGAAGGCTCCTGAGTAAAAGTAAGGTCACCTGTAATCGATGTTCGGAACTCCAGTGCCTGACCTGCTTCATCGTCACCACCTCCAGGCACAATGTTGGTAGCCCAACCTGCTATGGTCTGAGGGCCGGCGTCCTCAAGAATGGCAATGTCACTTCCCTTGGTAAAGTCCGGCGGGTCATTCACTGCCCGGACTGTTAATCTGAAATTCTGTGTAGCTGTTCCATTCTGAGGTTGACCGTCATTAGCGGTAATAGTAAAGAGTTGGCTTCCCGAAACGTTTTCTTTGGACGTTATGGTTACTACACCGGTGTTGGCATTGATACTCATATTTGCAAACAGGACCGTGATCGGGTCAGGGCTCAGACTGTAGGTCACCACCTGACCCGCCTCATCAGCTGGAACTGTCACCGGAAGTACTGTCACTGTTTGTGTGCCGGCAAAATCTTCGTCCACTTCGATCAGAGAGGTACTCAATGTGAAATCCGGTGGATCGTTCACCGCATTCACCGTCAGTGTGAAGTCCGCCACTGACTGATTATTCTCCAGCTGACCGTCATCGGCCGTCACCGTAAACACCTCACTGCCGGAAGCATTCCCGACAGCTGTTATACTTACTTCACCCGTGGTTGGGTTTATACTCACATTGGCAAAGGAAACCG
>LYSV01000103.1 GCA_001657315.1 Flammeovirgaceae bacterium BBD 1991-12
CTGTTTGTTGTGATCTACAAACAGTGGCTTAAGCCTACGGTAGCATTCCTGTTCACCACGCTTATTCTGCTGGTCCTGGGGCTCATATCGCCGAGGGAGGTGCTGGAGGGTTTTTCCAACCAGGCCATTGCAAGTGTTGTATTGCTGATCCTGATCACAGCAGGAGTACGGGAAAATTTTAACGTAGAACTTTTTCTCGACCGCTTTTTTGGTCGTGCCAAAAGCTACAGAATGTTTCTGCTGTCTATGATGAGCAAAGTGGCGGTACTGTCTTCCTTTGTAAATAATACACCAGTGGTGGTGCTCATGACCCCTTATGTTTTCAACTGGGGAAGAAAAAACAAGGTATCACCCTCAAAGCTGCTCATACCACTTTCCTATGCCACCATCCTGGGTGGTATGATCACAGTGATCGGTACCTCAACCACACTGGTCCTGAATGGTTTCCTGATCGAAAATGAGCTCGATCAGATCAATCCCATCCATCTGCTTATTACCGGACTGGCGGTTTCCGTTGTATGTATTTTGTTCCTCGGACTTTTCGGCAATAAACTGCTTCCTACGCGTACAGACATTATCGAGCGGTTTGAGTTGAATAAAAGGGAGTATCTTATTGAGAAAAGACTCAGTACAAATTCTCCGCTCATAGGCGAAACTATTATAGGTGGTGGATTAAGGAATCTGAATGGTGTCTACCTGGTGGAAATTGTAAGAAATGACAATATCATATCTCCCGTAACTCCCAATGAAGTTATTCAAAAGGACGATATTTTGATCTTTGCCGGGAATACGGACAATATCATAGACCTGACACTGGCTGATATTGGTATCGAACTGCCTCCAAAGCTCACTCCTTCCACCAATGGACGGCTGAAGGTAGTGGAAGCGGTGGTAAGTGCCAATTCCAGCCTTCTGGGTAAAACCATAAAAGAATCCAACTTCAGACAACGTTATGATGCTGCAGTTGTAGCCATTCACCGTAATGGAGAAAAGCTGAGTGGTAAGATCGGGAGACTCCGGTTAAAGGCCGGAGATGTATTGCTCATGTATACCGGTGATCAATTCATGAGCCGGGTGGACCTGTACAAGGACCTGTATGTAATAGCTGGTGAGGAGAAGGAGATCCAAACCAATAAAAGCGACAAGTCCCGGTTGTATATTTTGCTTGCTTCAGCGCTGATCCTTTTCATCGGCCAGTTTTTCAACCTCTTTGTCTCCCTGCTGCTGATCTTTTCGGTAGCTGTGGCGCTAAAGCTTGTCACGTTGAAAAATGTAAAGCGTGATCTGGATATCAACCTTGTCCTTATCCTGGTGCTTTCCATTTCCATAGGTGAGGCTATGCTCAACACAGGAGCCGGCAAGCTGGTGGCAGTAGGAATACTGGAATTGCTGGAGGGGTATGGAAGGATCTCCGTACTGTGCGGTCTGATGATCATTACTACCCTTCTTACCTCTTTTGTGACCAATGTAGGTGCAGTAGCCATAGCTTTTCCTCTCGGTTTTGCCACAGCCATGAAACTGGGTATATCCGGCGATCCTTTTTATCTGGGGATCGCCTTTGCTGCATCTGCTGCATTTCTCACTCCCATTGGCTATCAGACCAACCTGATCGTCTATGGGCCCGGGGGGTACAATTTCAGGGATTTCTTAAAAATAGGCTTCCCGGTTACGCTGATCTATCTAGGCGTAGCCCTTACCGTAATTATACTCCTTTATCAGGATGTATTTCTGTGATCAACGGGCCGCTTCTCCTTTAATGACTTTATGGAACGGTATTTTCACCAACAGGAGAAAGCCCAGGCCTACCATGAAAAACATGATCAGCGCCAGTACACTGTTTCTCATATCATTGGTCAGTTGTTCTATCAGACCATAGGAAAAGGTACCCAATACTATTGACAGGTTAAAGGTAACATCATAGAAGCTGAAGAAGGAAGCGTGATCCAGTGTATCCCTGGGGATCAGCTTGGCAAACGTAGCTCTTGACAATGACTGAATTCCCCCCATGACCATTCCCACCACAAAAGCCAAAACGAAAAATTCATATTTAGTGGTCACAAAATAGGCGCCCACACAGATGAACACCCAGATAAAGACCATGATGACCAGCGCTCGTTTATTGCCATACATCTTTGATATCCCCGCAAACAGATAAGCACCGCCAATAGCCACCAATTGGATAATGAGTACTGTCAATATCAAGGAAGCGCTGTCCAGCCTGAGTTCCTTTGAGCCAAAGGTAGCTGCCAGATACATGACCGTCTGAACACCCATGTTATAAAAAAAGAAGGCAACAAGAAATAATTTCATCACCCTGAGCTTCTTCAGGGCAAGCCAGACCTTGAGTATTTCCTCGTAGCCCTTGGTGAGTATATTCCCTGTACGGCTATTTCCATAATTATAGTCCGGCACTACACGAAATGTTATTTGAGAAAAGACTATCCACCAAAGGCCTACCATCATAAAGGAAAGTCTGGTAAGAATAGTGGCATAGTGTCCTTCCGCCTTTTCCGTGGCTTCAGCAGGGCCAAGGCCCATAGAGGCAAACTCCGAAGCCTTGTTTTCAATGTTGAAAAACCAATCCGGGTTCTCAATCATTACAATATTTACAACAAGTAAAATAACACTGCCGATGTATCCCAGAGAGTAGCCTTTGGCACTGACCTTATCCATCTGATCCTCGGAGGCTATCTCCGGAAGAAAGGCATCATAAAAAACCAGTCCTCCGGAATAGCCAATGCTCGCCAGTACAGAACAGATGATGGCCCACTCCACATTTTCTCCTGTGAAAAACCACAGCCCGATGCAGGACAGTGCACCGGTATACATGAATATTTTCAAAAAGAATTTTTTCTTTCCGCTGTAGTCGGCCATACCTGAAAGCAGGGGTAAAACAGCCGCCACAAAAAGAAATGAGAAGGACAGGGCATAGGAATACAGCACCGTATTCACAATTTCAATTCCAAAGAAATCGACCTTGTCATTTCCATCCTTTGTGGTAGTCACAAGGTTATAGTATACCGGAAAGATGGCTGAGGTGATCACCAGTGAGTAAACTGAGTTCGCCCAGTCATACATACCCCAGGCATTGATTATTTTCTTGTTATTTAGCTCCATCTTAAAACTGAACCGAATGAGCAGAAATGGTCTCAGGCATACCGATTCGCCTGTAACTTTACCTGATCGCCTCTACCGGATCACCATTCAGGCAGGAATAGTAAGGCCACAAAAAAAGGAATCCGGAGACCAGATTCCTTTTTTATAAAATTTACATTATTAACGTCGAAAGGACTTTTTGCAATTATTGGTCCATTTCCTGCAGGGTAGTGTAGAGTAGCTTTCTGGCATTGGCCTTTCTCAGCTCAAGTTCCACATCAGCGATCAGCCCCCTTTTAGCATCCTTATCCACTTTCATAGCTATGGTGATCTGATCCCTTTCTACCTCATCGAGTTTATCTTTTTCAGTTGTGACCCAAAGGATAACATCCCTGGGCTCAATAAAAACATCATTGGCCTGAATTCTTGGCTCACTACCCCACTGGTCTGTTTTCTTGGGTTCCCCGATGTACAGGTAACTTACCAGAGATTTCCGCTGAAGCTTCCGCAGCTGGGTAGCATCGGGTATCCTTTGCTTCACATTGATCGTCACCTCCCTCAAAACTGTCGTCACCATAAAGAAGAACAACAGCATGAAAATAATATCGGGAAGCGCCGAGGTAGGGATATCCTGTTTTGTATTGGCCTTTTTCTTAAATTTTGACATGATCAGCCTCCTATTTTAGTAGGTTCCGCTATAGAGAGATTCATGGGAAATTCCAGTTTACCATCCTTCAATCCCCGGCCCTGGTCATACAACCTCTTGTGTTCAGGAACTGTAAGGTCAGAAGCTATCTCTCTCCATCTTTTATTCGTAACACCGATCCGATCGGCATACATATCATAGTATGCTCCCTGGATCTGGTCAAGTACCTCAATGAATTTTTCCTGTGTGGTACCACGGTCCGTCTTCAACGAAACGATAGCATCCTTAGGATTATCCGACGATTCCGGGTCTCTGCCGTTGTTCAGCACAAACTCCTTGATCATGCCTCGCAACTCGGTCACATCCTCCAGCAGTTCACCTTCCACCAGCATCCTGTCTGCTGAGTTGATCTGGATCTTGAAAAGATTCCGCTCCGGTATTTTGATATCGATATTCTCGATATCCTCAGGATTGGGAGGAAGCTGAAGGCTCAGACCCCTGTCATTTGCAATAGTGGTCGTAACCAGGAAGAAAATCAAAAGCAGGAAGGCGATGTCCGCCATCGAGCTTGAATTTATCTCTGGATTGGACCTTCCTTTGTTTCTTGCCATTACTTAAGTGCTTTGTTGATCTCACTAAATACAATTCCTACAATGGCCACTACAAATAAAATATACATAGTGATCAATGCTCCACCAACGGCTCTGCTCACTCCGCCGGACACGCCAAGCGCCACTGCCTTGGCGTTTAACGAATCACCGGCCAACGACCATGAGATAAGGTAAAGAACACCTATTACCGCCATGGCTATCAGCGGCTTTATCAATGATTTCGGATCACCCAGTGAATTGACAATAGGCAGGACAACAGCAGACACTATAGCTACCAGTATCAGTATGTAGGCAACCCACAATCCTATATCTACAAAATTTTCCATATTCCGCGGTTTATCGGTTGAACTACTTGGACAACTTGTGCTTCACCAGAAGGTCTACCAGCGTGATAGAAGCGTCTTCCATTTGGTTTACAAGAGAATCGATCTTTGATACCAGGTAGTTGTAGAATACCTGCAGGATAATACCTACGATAAGTCCTGCCACCGTTGTTAAGAGGGCAATTTTAATACCGTTCGCCACAATTTGGGGAGAGATATCACCAGCCGCCTCAATAGCATCGAAGGCTCCGATCATACCGATTACCGTACCCATGAAACCAAGCATTGGAGCAAGAGCAATGAACAGGGAAACCCATACCAATCCTCTTTCCAAACGACCCATTTCAACTGATCCATAGGCGATGATGGATTTTTCCACCATTTCTATACCTTCCGACATTCGCATCAGGCCCTGAGTGAAAATAGAAGCCACAGGTCCGCGGGTACCTCTTGTCACTTCCTTTGCCGCCTCTACACCACCATTGGCCAGCGCATCTTCTACCGTAGCCAGCAGCTTATCCGTATTGGTAGTGGCCAGGTTAAGTGTTATAATTCTTTCTATGGATATGGCCAATCCAATGATAAGACAGATCAGTACCGGCGTCATGAATTGCCAGTCACCTTCTATGAACTTGTCTTTTATGATCTGGTGAAAAGACTGCGGGGCTTCAGCCTCTTCAGCTACTGGCTCTTCGACAGCAGGTGTGGTTTCAATGGGATCCGGGGTGGATTCGGCTGCAGTCGTATCAACTTCCGTAGAGGTAGTATCAGCCGACTCTTCCTGTGCCTGAGATTGATAACCCAGAACCAGAAACCCAGCCAGCGCCAATAATGCAAATAGTTTTTTCATAATTCAAGTTTTAAGTATTTCTCTGTGAAAGAGACGGTTGTTAAACGATTAGTGAAATATAGTTAAAGTTAATTAAAAGTTACAACTCACGAATGACGTACCTCGCAAAACAAAGGACTAAATATTTTCTGAAGGGTTGCCGTTTCCATCTCCAGTGGTAGGGCCAACTTCCCCGTGTCATTTTAGAGGGGTTTCCCGTCCCTCTGATATCACTTCTCCTTCCAATACCTGATCGGAGATATTCACTCCATTGGGTTGCTTTGCGGAGAGGAAGGGATTCGAACCCCCGGTACCCTTTTGGGGCACACTCACTTTCCAGGCGAGCACCTTCGACCACTCGGTCACCTCTCCAAAATGTAAGCCGTCCGCTCACAAGAAGCACAAATAAATTAATAAAAAACACTTTATGCAAGCATAAAACAAATTTAAATGGCTCTAATTCAGGCTTAGTTCCCCACATTTGGGGGTCTGCATTAAAGCCTTGATTTCCTTCAGATCATCCCCCTCCCCCAGCAGTATCATCAGCTTGGTAATGGCTGCCTCAAGGGTAAGGTCCATTCCTCCTATCACACCAATTTCCCTTAACTGCCGGCTTGTTTTATATCTCCCCTGCATCACCCGGCCTCCGGGACACTGGGAAACATTCACTACCACCACCTCCCTTTCTATGGCTTCCCGCAGAAGCTGGATGAACCACCCGGCGGTAGGGCCGTTACCTGCGCCGAAAGTCTCCATGACCAGCCCCTTTAATCCGGGGGTATTAACCACTGCCGTCACATAGGTACGGGTCATGCCCGGGTACAATTTCAGGATCGCTACGTTTTCCTCAAACTTCCTTCTTAAAATAAGGTCGACAGATTTCCGGTGAGTCATAATAGCGGAGTGGTTATAGTTAATGACCACACCTGATTCGGCCAGCGCCGGATAGTTCTCCGATTCAAAGGCATCGAAGTACAGGCTCTCGACTTTTTTGGATCTGTTCGCGCGGAAAAGCTTGTAGTCAAAGTAGATGCAGACTTCAGGCACCACCGCCTTGCCATCATGCTTACTGGCCGCTATCTCCAGGGCGGTGATCAGATTTTCCCGCGCATCCGACCTCAGTGAAGAAATAGGCAGCTGTGCCCCGGTGAATATGACAGGCTTGGACAGGTTTTCCAGCATAAAACTCAAGGCAGAAGCTGAATAAGCCATGGTATCCGTCCCGTGCAGCACTACAAAACCGTCAAAGTTTTGATATTCTTCATAGATCAGGTTTCCTATTTCTATCCAGTCTCCCGTGGTGACATTGGAAGAATCAATTGGTTCCTGAAAGGCGATAACGGTCATGTTCAATTCCAACTGCCGCAGGGAAGGAACATGATCCAGAATAGAGGTAAAATCAAAAGGTTGCAAGGCTCCGTCCGCATCGTGGATCATGCCCAGCGTACCACCTGTGTAAATGATCAGCACGGAAGCTTCCGGCGGTTTGGGAGCTGAGGTAATTATGTTTATCCTTTTATACTGCATTCACGTGCTGATTAAACAGGTTATTGGCATTTTTTGTAGAGGTCTCCCCCACCTCTTCTACTGTGCACGCTTTAAGGTCAGCGATACGCCGGGCTATCAGCCTTAGAAAAGACGGTTCGTTTCTTTTGCCTCTGTGTGGCACAGGTGCCAGATACGGGCTGTCCGTTTCCAATACTATGTTTTCCAAAGCAATATCGGGCAGCACCTTGTCAAGTCCTCCGTTTTTAAACGTACTCACCCCTCCTATACCCAGATAAAACCCAAGATCGATGATACGGCGGGCCTGCTCTGCATCCCCTGAAAAACAATGGAACACTCCTGTAAGACTTTCATCCTTTTGACGGCCAACTATTTCTATCGTCTCATCTATGGATTCACGGCAATGGATCACTGCGGGTATGCGATACGCCCTGGCCCACTGCAATTGAATAGTAAGTGCTTCCTGTTGCTGAGGCCAGAATGTTTTGTCCCAGTAAAGATCGGTCCCAATCTCTCCTACGGCTGCAAAGGCCCTTTTTGACAACCACTCTTCCACAAGATACAGCTCCCTCTGAAAGTCCTTGTTCACTGAACAGGGATGAAGACCCATCATGGCGATACATTGCTGATGCCCGGTTTCCAGCTCCATCATATCGTCAATGGTAGTATGGTCTATGTTCGGCATGTATACTTTTTGTACACCCTGCTCCTGTGCCCGGTCCAGTACATCTTCCATGTCTTCTCTGAAGTCTTTCAGATAAATGTGCGCGTGGGTATCAATTAAGGCATCCATTTCAACTATAATTATCGCTTTGTGAGAAAGTCACATCCAATGGGTAAAATTAATATTTCCTTCCTTTCCATTTGATTTTAAAAGGAAGAATATAATAAACTGATGTAAGCACAGATACAAGCCCGGAATACAATTCAAAAGAGATCAGTTGGAAAAAAGGCACTGGCGATCCTACCCGTCTGCCTACCAGTAGGATAAAGAATGCCTGTACCATCGATTTCAGTAAAAGCAATGACAGGCCGTACCACCAGATCTTCAGCCCTGTAAAAACAAGTGCCGGATAGTATAGCGCCTGAAAAAGTAAAAGCAGCACGACGGGTAAGGGTAATTGCATGGCGCCGTTCATCCAGCGTTTTCTCTGGTGCATGAGTTGATTCAATGTGGCGACCGGCTGTGTCATCACATGACCATCCGGGGCAACGACATGCCTGGTGGCAAAGTCCTTTCTGCTTACCTGTTTGAACAACTCATAATCTTCAGTGATCGAAAACGGAATGGAGGCGTATCCACCTACTGAATCATAGGCCTCACGTGTTATATACATATTGTTGCCCATGGCGGTCACCGGCCTGCCCAGATCATTGATCACCTTGAGCATACCCAGTGCCAGCAGCCACTCCATGTTTTGAAAAGTAGAAGCAACACCGGTGGTGCCAATCGTGATTCCCACACCTTCTTCATGGGCTGCAAGCAGTGATTGTATCCAGTCCTTACCTACTATACAGTCTGCATCGGTTATAAAGTAAAACTCACCCGTGGCTATTTCTGCCAGATGGGCAAGTACATTGGCCTTACCTCTGGCGCTGCCCTTATTGTTATGAATGAAATGGACACTGACCTGCTTATAGGTGCCGCTTAGGGTTTTAAGAATTTCGGGAGTGCTATCGGAAGATCGGTCATCGCCCACCAGTATTTCGTACCTGTCTTTGGGATAATTCAGATGTAGCAGGGAATGTACGCATTTTTCAATGTTCTGCTCTTCATTACGCGCAGCTACAAGTATGGAAATCCTGGGATGATACGAAGAGCGCCGGCTATATTTTTTAAAATTGAAACGCCACAGGAAAATGAGCAGAAAATCTATAAGCAGGACAACTATGGCTATGATGCCCGACACCGTAAACAGGACATTCATAAAGTCTTAAAGGCAAAACCCTGGGAAATAAAGTGCTCAATATATCGGGGTAATGTATATTTCAGATTTTTTTCTGCCTTTATGTTATCATGAAACAAGACGATGGATCCATTGTGTGTGGCTTTGATCGAATTACTCAGGCAGGATTCTTCCGATATTTTTCTGCTAAAATCCCCTGAAAGTACGTCCCACATGATCACCTCGTATTTTTGCGAAATCCTTCTGATCTGACTTCTTCGCATCTTGCCGTACGGGGGGCGGAACAGTCGCCTGCTGGTCGACACTTCTGTTAGATAACGCTCACATTTCTCAATATTTTCAAGGTATTGATCCGTGTCAGTTTTCCAGCCATTGAGGTGATTAAAGGTGTGATTGGCCAGCACATGTCCATGTGAAACAACCTTTTGTGCTATCTCTCCATGTTTTTTAAGATTGTCACCCACGCAAAAAAAGGTGGCCTTAATGTTAAATTCAGAGAGTGTATCCAATACAAAGGGTGTGAGACCTGGAACAGGTCCGTCATCAAACGTCAGAAAAAGCTCTTTTTTTTTCGTCTTTTGACGCCATTTCAGGCCAGGATAGAGCTTCTGAACCAAAACCGGCGTTTTATGAGGGAACATCACAATTCCACTTTGCAGGATAACATGGTGATGTCATCCCTGTACCCTTTTCTACCCTTAAAGTTGTCAAGCGCAATAATTATGTCCTGATGGATCTTTCGCAGATCCTGTTGACCGTTTTCAGAAAAATACTCTTTGAGACGTTCCATACCAAATTCCTCTCCTTTTTCATTCTCGGTTTCCGTAACTCCATCGGTATAGCTGAACAGCAGGAACTCATCCAGATCCGTGATAAAGCCCTCATTGATAAAAGGCAGGGGATTCATTGCCCCCAACACAGTAGAACCCTCCTCCAGTAAGGTTATACTTCCATTGTTCACAAGGATCGGCGGATTATGCCCTGAGTTCACATACACCAGGGTTTTTAATTGGTGATCATAAATAGCGGCAAAAAAGGTAATGAATTTTTCACCTTTGGCATTTTCCAGCACCTGATAGTTCAGCTCTTCTATGATCTCCTTAAGGTTGGGGGTCTGCCGTATGAGTGTACGCAGTGAAGCCTGAAAATTGGACATCATCAATGCGGCAGGAATTCCCTTCCCGGAAACGTCGGCGATGCAGATCAGGAATTGATTCCTGTTAATAGGAATGTAATCGTAATAATCCCCTCCTACCCGGTCATGCGGCAGATAACTTGCCTCTACCTTCAGATGAACACCATACGGCAGATTCTCAGGAAAAAGGAACTGCTGTACATCACTGGCAATTTCAAGCTCTTTTCTCAACGCTTCCTGCTCCAGCTGCTGTCGAGCCAGTTTTTTGTTTTCAACAGCAACCACTATAATATTACTCAAGGCCTGGATAAAGCGTGTGGAGCTGTTCTTCATTTCCTCATTTTCCATTTCAATACCCCCTACAAACACCAGGGCAAGGATGGTGGACTTATGCGAAACGGGAATAACATAGTCAAATTCCCCAAAGACATCATCACGACCTTCGATAGGAGTTACGCGCCTGAGTTGGGTGAAATTCATATCCAGAGGCACTTCAAAGCAGTTCATAATAGTGCCATAATTGACCTTACAGGCCCATGCCTCATCATAGACGTACAGCGCGAGCTTACTGATGTTCAGGTTAGCACGAATGGTAAAATCGTAGATCTTGTAAAGGGACTTCTCCGGCAGATTGTTGTTGATAGCCTGCGTGATCTCCAGCAGGGCATTCAACTCAAGCTCTTTAAGATGGTACTTGTTTTGTAAAGAAAGAGTTTCCATAGAACCAAAGCAGCTTACATCCCTAATTACAAGATAATTAAAGAATCAATAAATCACTAATACCTCCTCCCCTTCCAGGTATACCCACTGATATTGGATATCGCTGCGAAGTAAACGACGTAAAACGGATATATTACCTGAAGCACGGAAAAATAAACAAGATGAAGATATTTATCAACAAACCTTAGCACACTACCCAAAAATATTCCCTCCAGCACCACTTTGGGCAGGAGTAAAAACCATGCCCATTCTTCACCATATACAGCGTAAAACAAGGCAATCAATACGGACAAATTAACCAATCCAATGAATGCTGCCAGAAGCGAATTCCTGAGATTATCATACCATTTCCACTTACTGGCCCATCGTTTTCTTTGCTGCGCAAATTCGGCAATCGTGTTCAGAGGTTTTGTCTTCACCCATGATCTCCTTGCGGTGTTAAAAAATATTCTTTCCGGATATTTGGCTGAGATCTTGTGCAGAAGAAATTCATCATCTCCGCTGGCCAGATGATCGTTATCCATATATCCACCTACTTCATGAAACACCTGTCTGTCAAAAGCAAGATTGGCTCCGTTACACATCCCCGGTATTTTCATATGAATGGTAGCGGCACCAACCCCTACAAGGCTGGCGAACTCGATCGTTTGCATATGATGAAAGAGGTTAATTTCCCCCTTAAAGGTGACTGCTCCGCTGACCAGCTTTGCCGATTTTTCCTCGAAATAGTACCGGATCGAAGCAAGCCACTTCTCCGAAACCTCACAATCCGCATCGGTGGTGACGATCACGTCTCCCTTTGCTTCGCTAATCCCATGAGCCAGCGCATTTTTTTTTCCATATTTGTCCTCCAGCCGTAGCAAACGAACATCTTCCAGCTCTCCGGCTACCTGCCATGAGTTATCTGTGGAATGGTCATTCACCAAAATGATCTCGTAGGCTTCTTTAGGAAATGCATTGGCATGGACCGAGTCGATCAGCTTTTTAAGGTTTTCAGCTTCATTGCGAAATGGGATCACGATGGAATAGAACAGCGACGGACTGTCATGCGGGTGTTCACACGTACGGTCCGCACTGATCATGGTCAGCCATGTCACCAGCATAACGGACAACCAAACACAGTAAAGTACTATAAATATGGAAGCCACCCACATCATTCCGGCTTAAGTTTAAGATAAAGCACCAGTGGCAGGCTAAAAACTGTAGGGACAAGAATATTGACCAGCCAGATCATGAGGCTGGCAGCAACTACAGGCTCCGGAGGTCTATGGAAATGCTCAAAAAAGTAAACAGCAGAGATCTCCCGGACCCCAAGGTCGCTGAGAAAATTAAAGGTAGGCAGGATGGATTTAGCCAGGAATATCCAGATGATCCCACCGAATTTCAACATACGACCTGTCTCTGGCAAAAACAGGTCAAGGATCAGAAAGAACTGAAGACTGAAAACCAGATACCTGACCATAGAATACCATAACACGTTAATGAGCTCCTTTGTGCTGAACTCAGTAATAATGTGCATGTAAGGCTTTAGCTTTTGAAAAATACTACTCTTCACTCTTTTGCTCCCCCACGCTTTCCGGAATCCAACAAACAGTAAAGCCCCCGTAAGCGATATAATAAGCATTGGCAAAACGCCATATGTGCCAAACAACATGGCCACCCCTATGATCCCAAAGGTCACCGTAGCCATCATCTGCCCCACCCTTCCCACAAAAACAGCTCCAACAAGTCTTCCACGGTTTTTTTTATTCAAAAGGCCGATCCTACCGATGTAATCCCCCAGGCCATGAGGCGTGATGAAGCTCAGGACCAGTCCGGAGAATACTCCTTTCAGCGCCTGTATGTAAGATAATCTGGTTACGCTCCGTGAAAGGTACCGCCATTTCAATGCTTCCAAAAACCAATTGAGGGGCATGAGTATGATGGCGTACGCAATGGTATCGTATTGAGAATACGATACATTGATCATGGCATCTACTGATTTACGGATAAGATCGTTCCTTTCCTCAAGTTTGAGGTAAATGAAGGCCACAATACTGACCAATACGGCCAATTTTATTATGATGAATATTCGCGTGGCTTTGCTTTTCATTTCATGTATCTTGCAACAATGAGCAAAAATGGGAAGAATAGCGAGACAGAAAGGATAATATTGGGGCTTGATCCTGGCACCAACGTTATGGGTTATGGATTGATAGCTACCTATGGGCAAAAGCTGAAGCTACTTCAGTTTGGTGTGATCCACCTGAGCAAATACACCGGTCATGAGCTCAAGCTCAGAAAGATCTTCGAGCGGGTGATCAGCCTTATTGAAGATTACCATCCGGATGAAGTGGCACTGGAGGCCCCCTTCTATGGAAAAAATGTGCAATCCATGCTAAAACTGGGCCGGGCACAGGGTGTGGCCATGGCAGCAGCGCTTTCGCGTGAGATCCCCATCACGGAATACGCTCCCAAAAAGGTAAAACAATCCGTGACCAGTAACGGCAATGCCTCCAAAGAACAGGTAGCAGCCATGCTCATGACCCTGTTAAACTTTAAGGATTCACCAAAGCTACTGGACGCCACCGATGCTCTGGCTGTGGCAGTTTGCCATCATTTTCAGAAAGGATCAGCCAAAACCTCAACAAAAAGCTGGAAGGCCTTTATTACTGAGAATCCGGGAAGGATAAGATAGTTCACCTTTCAATAGTCAAATTAAACCCTCTTTGCACTGACCGATATGGCATTATTTAATTACTTTGCATCCAAAGTATGGTAATCCTCTTCATATATGCCTAAAATAGATTTTAAATCGGATGTACTCCCTCATCTGATAGCAGTGGTCATTTTTCTTTTGATCGCGGTCGTATTTTATCATCCTATCTTTTTTCAGAACAAATCCATTTATCAAAACGACGTACTTCAGGGCTTTGGTGGTGGGCAGGAAGCCTCCGTTTTCCGAAAAGAGACAGGGCAGGAGGCCTTATGGGTGAATAGTATGTTCAGTGGTATGCCTGCCTACATGATCAGTGTATACTGGAGTGGCGATTTTCTGGAATATCTCCAAAAGGCAATGACATTTGGGATGTCAAGTACCCCCGGTGTCACTTTTTTAAGTCTGATGAGCTTTTATATACTGATGCTGGTCTATGGGGTCCGGCCTTACCTGGCCATAGCCGGTGCGCTGGCCTTTGGTTTCAGTACCTTCCAGATCGTGAGTATAGAGGCCGGCCATATCTGGAAGATCCGGGCCATGGCCTATATGCCGCTGGTGCTTGCAGGCTTCAAATTGCTTTACGACAAGGGAAAAACCTATCTTGGGTTAGCCGTAACTGCTCTTGCATTAGCGCTGGAGATCAAGGCAAACCATCCTCAGATCACCTATTACCTGATGCTGGTACTGGTTTGTTACGGAGTGAGCACGCTGGTAAACGCTGTCCGGAACAAGACCTTGCCGGCATTTGCCAGGAATACCGGGTTACTACTCATTGCGGTACTTTTGGCTGTGGGCGCTAATATGGGCCGCTTATGGTCGACCTTTGAATACGGTAAATTCTCCACACGCGGAGCATCTGAGCTTACACAAACGGAGAGTGCGGGAACATCGGGCCTGGATCGTGATTATGTATTCCATTGGAGCCATGGAAAACTGGAGTCCTTTACTTTATTGGTTCCTGGCTTCAGTGGCGGAGCCACAAGGGAAAAACTTGACATGGACTCTAAATTTGCCAGGAGTTTGTTAGCTAGTGGTGCTTCACCTCAACAGGTTCCACAAATAGTTCAGGAGGCATATACATATTGGGGGGATCAACCCGGTGTGGCAGGGCCCATATACTCAGGCGCCATAGTTATTGCTATGTTTGTGCTGGGGATATTCTTTGTAGAGCGTAAACACAAAATATGGCTGATAGCAGCTACGGTATTATCACTTCTGCTGGCCTGGGGCAAGAATCTGGAATGGTTCAATTACTTCATGTACGATTACTTTCCCTATTACAACAAGTTCAGGGCCGTCTCCATGGCATTGGCCATGGCGATGTTCACCATTCCCATCCTCGCCACACTTGGAGTTGAAAAGGTCTTGAGTCTTTCTCTGGACAAACAGCTAACAAAGAAGCTCTACATCGCACTAGGCATAAGCCTTGGCTCGTGCCTGCTGATATGGTTATATGGAAGCATGGCAGGTTTCAGGGGAGCCGTAGATGCTGGTTTTTCTGAGTTTCCACCATGGTTTTTATCCTCGCTGAAAGACCAAAGGCAGCACATGTTACAATCTGATGCCATCAGGTCCTTCTTTTTTATACTGGTGGCCGGGGCTATCATCCTGTTCACACTGCGCAAACAATTGGCCATGAATATAGCCGTTCCGCTCATTGCACTATTGATTTTCCTTGACCTTTTCATGGTGGGCAGGAGATATCTGAATGCAGAAAACTATCAGCGCAGGGCCACTGATAACTTTTTCCAGCTTACAGCCGCAGATCAGGTCATTCTTCAGAACAAGGATCTGCATTACCGCGTGCTCAACCTGGGTAATCCGTGGAATGAAGCACGAACAAGCTATCATCACAGTTCACTGGGCGGGTACCATGGGGCCAAAATGCAGCGCTACCAGGAGCTGATCAGCTACTGCCTGGATGGACAAAAGAACGAAGTGATCAACCGGCTCAGGCAAAATCAACTGGATTTTCAGGGATTGAACGCCATCAACATGCTGAACACTCATTATTTTGTTTTCGGCAGTGAACAAAACAGTGTGGTCAGGAATCAAAGCGCTTATGGTAATGCATGGCTTGTTTCTACGGTGAAGGCCGTCAACTCGGCGGATGAAGAAATAGAGGCCACCTGCCAGCTTCAGGATCAGTCTACGGCAGTGGTTGATGTTACAAAGTTTAAACTGTCCAAAAATGATTTCAGCACTTCAGGAAGTATCAGGCTTACAGAGTACAAACCAAATTATCTGAAATATGAGGCTGACTTAACGGAACAGAGTCTGGCTGGATTTTCAGAGATCTACTATCCCAGGGGTTGGGTTGCCAGAATAGACGGAGTCGAAACGGATCATATAAGACTGAATTATGTATTGAGGGGTCTTGAGATTCCTGCCGGAAAGCATGTGGTAGAGTTCAGTTTTTCACCTGTTTCATATCGTGTAGGTAATAAACTGATGATGGGTTCCTCCCTAACCCTGATCGTTCTCATTACAGGCTCATTGATACTTGCGATAAAAAAACGGGCCAGGGAAAATGGTTAAATTATCAGTGGTTGTGTCCACCTACAACAGAGCTGCCTATTTAATCAAATGTCTTGAACATCTCAAGGATCAGCAGGAAGTATCACGTTCCGATTACGAGGTGATCGTAGTCAACAATAATAGTCCTGATGATACTGATATAAAAGTTAATCAATTCCTTGCGGAGCATCCAAATCTGCCATGGACGTATGTTATAGAAGCAAATCAGGGACTATCGTATGCCAGAAACCGGGGTATTCACGAGTCTGGCGGAGAAATAATCGCTTTTCTCGATGATGATGCCTATGTAAACGGTCAATACTGTAAAACGATTCTCGGGTTCTTCGGAAAGCAACCGGATGCTATGGCGATAGGAGGAAGGATCATGCCGGCCTACGAAGGCCAGGAACCAAAGTGGATGTCGAGGTTTCTATGGCCACTTGTAGCAGCACTGGATCTCGGCAATGAAGTAAAGGAATTTAAAGGAACAAAATTTCCCATTGGAGCCAATATGGCCTTCCGGAAAAAGGCCTTTGATCAATATGGTTCCTTCAGCAACCAGTTGGGCCGAAAGGGCACCCGGCTCGAGGGTGGTGAAGAAAAGGATTTTATCTACAGACTGAAAAAGAACAGGGAGCCCATCTATTATGTACCCTCATTATGTGTTCATCATATAATCCCTGAAAAAAGACTGAGCATGGATTACATCAGAAGTCAGGCTATTGGAGTAGGACTGAGTGAAAGAAAGCGGTTGAGGGTTTTGGCCTATACTGACAGACTGAGTAAAATAATTGGAGAGGCAGTGAAGATAGGCGGCACAGTAATTCTTACATTGTTTTACCTGGCTCAGTTAAAAGCCAGTAAAGCGGTGATGCTGGTCCGTATCAGGTTTTGGATCTTGAAGGGTTATTTTTCTACAGGCCAATGAATAAGTCCCGCTTTCAAATCCTTTTGGAGGACACTTTCGAGTCTTTGCTTTCAGTAGTAAAAATGTGTGTCCTTTCTACCTTTAGGGTACGATTACCTGCCCGGGTACATGACGAATGTGTGATACTCGGCAACGGACCATCATTGACAGCCAGTATTCAGGATCATAAAGACTTCATACGGGATAAGGAATTGGTCTGTGTGAATTATTTCGCCCAGACCGACCTGTATACCGAACTCAAACCTAAAAACTACATTGTCAATGCCCCGGAACTATGGAGGGATGACGTAGACCACCACTATCTTGAAAAAGGTGAAAAGCTGTTCGAAACCATATTGGCAAGGACCGTCTGGGAGACAAACCTGTTTATACCGATATCTGCTAAAAAATTTGGAAGATGGAAAAAGAAGATCAAACAAAATTCATTGATCAATATTGTTTATTTCAATACTACGCCAATTGCCGGGTTTTCGAAATTCGTATTTTTCATGATGAAGAGGAATATGGGCCTACCCAGACCACATAATGTACTTATTCCCGGTATAGCTGTGGCATGCAATATGGGTTTTCAAAAAATATATCTGTTTGGAGTAGATCATTCGTGGCTGGAAAACATATGGGTTAACGACCAAAATGAAGTACTACTCACCCAGAAACACTTTTATGACAAGGAAACTGCGACCGGCAAACCGATGAATAACATGGGTAAAGGTAAACGCAGGCTGCACGAAGTGTTGCAAAAATTCGCGTATACTTTCAGGGGTTACTTTGTTCTTCAGGAATACAGTCAATCCCTTGGTATAGAAATTATTAACATGACCCCTGATTCCTACATAGATGCATTCCCAAGATGCAAAAGTGATTAAGGAAGCACGAATTCCATTAATATTCAAATGGCAAGTACTATTATGCTAAAAAAACCAGGGGCAGATGCTAACTTGCGGGTCAGATACCAATAGGGTATGTTTGGGTTCCTGACGTATTGAATCTGGCAATCAAAGTCATGCCGTTTGGTCAGTTTAAACTATTGTAATACTTTATGACGCTGTTAAAAGATAAAACTGTTTTAGTCACTGGTGGCACCGGATCATTTGGTAAGAGGTTAGTGCATCGAATCCTACATGAGTTTTCAGATATCAGGAAGCTGATCGTCCTCTCAAGGGACGAATTGAAGCAATCTGAAATGGCACTAGAGTATCCACGGGATAAATTTAACCAGGTACGCTTTTTTCTGGGTGACATTCGTGACAGGGACAGACTCTCGCGGGCCTTTGAGGGAGTGGATGTAGTAGTCCATGCCGCTGCATTAAAACAAGTTCCTGCTGCTGAATACAATCCATTTGAATTTATCAAAACAAACATTATAGGTTCGGAAAATGTCATCAACGCAGCGCTGGACAGTGGCGTTAATCATGTAGTAGCCCTGTCAACAGACAAAGCTGCTGCGCCCATCAATTTGTACGGAGCTACCAAATTGTGTTCTGACAAGCTTTTCATAGCAGCCAACAATATTAAGGGAGTAAGAGATTGCCGGTTTTCCATCGTCAGATACGGGAATGTGCTCGGGTCACGTGGTTCGGTGATCCCACTCTTCCTGAAACAACGGGACCAGGGCCGACTCACCATTACCAATCCTGAAATGACAAGGTTCAGTATCTCACTTGACGTTGGTATTGACCTTGTATTTCGAACCTTAAAGGAGGCAATGGGTGGGGAGATCTATGTTCCCAAAATACCTTCATACCGGATCCAGGATGTAGCAGAAGCAATAGCGCCTGATATGGATCAGGAAATTATAGGGATACGTCCGGGGGAGAAGTTGCATGAAGAAATGATCACTCAGGCTGACTCATATAACACCCTGGAAAAAGATGATCATTATATTATTCTACCAGTGGCAAACGAAATGAAAAAACACCGCTTTGAAGAATGGCACGGTAAAAATTACGTTGAACCCGGCTTTAAATATAACTCCGGCACCAATACCGACTGGCTCAGCGTTGACGATATAAGAGAGTTGATCCAACAGCACGTAGATAAAGAATTTAAGGTATAATATATGCGCATTCCCTATGGAAGACAGGAAGTAACGCCGGACGACATTAACGCCGTGGTAGAGGTATTAAGTTCAGATTTCCTGACCCAGGGGCCAAAGATCGAAGAATTTGAAGCTGGTTTTTCAGCGTATATTGGTGTAAAACATGCCGTAGCAGTCAGCAATGGCACTGCAGCATTGCATCTGTCCGCTATGGCCCTGAAGGTATCGGAAAATTCAAGGGTTATTACTACACCTATAACTTTTTCAGCCACTGCCAACTGTGTTCGTTATCAGGGTGGACACGTCCAGTTTTGCGACATCGACAAGGATAACTATTGCCTGGATATGAACAGGCTGGAGCACCTGTTGAAATCAAGTAAAAAAGGGACCTATTGTGGCATTATACCCGTCGATTTTGCTGGTTATCCTGTTAACACGCAAGGGGTCAGGCGCCTGGCCCAGCAATATGATCTTTGGATCATAGAGGATGCCTGCCATGCTCCCGGGGGCTACTTTCTGGATGATCAGCAAAAATTACAAATGTCGGGCAATGGTATGTACACAGATCTGGCTATATTTTCATTTCACCCTGTAAAGCACATTGCAGCAGGAGAAGGCGGTATGATCACTACAAACGATACGAAGCTGTACAACAGGCTTTTGAGCTTACGCAGCCATGGTATTGTCAAAAGTGATGAAAGAGCTAAAAAGGAAGGGTGGCACTATGAATTACGTGAATTGGGTTATAATTATCGTCTCACTGATATTCAGGCCGCTTTGGGCATAAGTCAGCTTAAAAGGGCAAAACTGAACCTTACAAAGCGGCATTCAATAGCCGATAAATATGATGCAGCATTTCAAACATTACCCATCCAGCTACCTGCCCGGGACCCTTCCCATTTTCATGCTTTGCATCTGTATGTAATCTTAACCACGAAAAGAAAGGAACTATACGACTACTTAAGACAACATAATATTTTCACTCAGGTACACTATATACCTCTTCATTACATGCCTTATTACCAGGCATTTGGTTTTAAAGAGGGTGATTTTCCGGTAGCCGAGCATTACTATGAGAGATGTCTGAGTTTGCCCATGTATCCATCCATGTCAAATAATGAGATTGATTACGTTATCAAAAAAGTCACTGATTTCTTTCAGCAGATATGAATATTGGCATCATCACTCAGGCGAGAAGTGGAAGTACAAGATTACCCGGCAAAGTATTGCTTACCATAAGCAGAAAGGACCTGCTGTCCTATCATCTTGAACGGCTCGGGAAAACCCGCCTTCCTATATACGTAGCTACGACAACAAAGAAGGAAGATGATAAAATTGAAGAAGTAGCAATAAAAAATCAGGTCAATCTATTCAGAGGTAGTGAAACAGATGTGCTTGCAAGATATTATGGTTGTGCTGTGGAACACGATCTGGATTTTGTCATCCGTGTCACGTCAGACTGTCCTTTTATTGATGCTGGTCTGATTATTCGTGGGGTTAATGTTCTGAAAGAGAAGGGTTACAACAAAAGGCTGTTTGTATCCAACACGATCGCACGTACTTTCCCCCGGGGATTTGATTATAGTCTGTTTTCATTCGAATTACTGAAAGAAGCATACCAGAAAACTTCCGAGCCTTATTTTCGCGAACACGTTACACCTTATTTCCATCGGAACATTCCAGGAGATATCGTTAAATACAATATTGGTAATCCAACCGATGAGAGTCGCTTTCGGCTTACAGTGGATGAACAGGAGGACTTTTTGCTGGTTAAGGAACTGATAGAAAAATTTGGGTGTGACAAACTGGAGTATCAACAGATAATCACCATACTGGAAAGAAATCCATATTTATACCTGATCAACAAGGAAGTAGAACAAAAGAACTAGAATGTTCAAAGCGGTTTTTATCACACAGGGCAATGAAACCGTAGGCACGGGTCACTTAAAAAGATGTCTGATCCTGGCCGGGGAATTGAAATCTCATAATTTCAATATAGAATTTATGTTGCCCGATTCGGAAGTCTCCAATATTGATCTGAAAGGCTTTGAAACCCGGTTGATCAATTTTGAGAATTGCCTCGCCTGGCTGAAGGGATTAGCAAATGGTGAGAAGGCCACAGAAGTTGTTATTATCATTGATTGCGATCGGCCGGAGCTGCATGAACATGATCTGCAGCTCAGGATAAAGAGCTCGGGGGCAAAACTTATGTATTTCAGCTTTTCTGATGAACACTACTACTGTGCCGACATTATTCTTAATCAAAACCCCCTGTCTAAAAAGCTTGAGTACCATACTTCTGAAAAGACAAAGAAGCTGTTGGGCCTTGATTATGCCATTATTAATAGTTCTTTTTTGACCAATCCACCCCCGAAGGACACCGGAAATTCTATTTTCGTTTCCTTTGGAGGATCTGATGAGCCAGATAGAACACTTTTTCTTCTAAAGGCTGTTAGTAAGCTGGCAATAGATAAAATTCATATGATCGTGGTTACAGGCGCCCTTTACAAACACAGGGAAAAGCTTGAACACTATTTAAAAAATGAATTTCCACATTCCTGGGAGCTGCATGTAAACACAAACAAAATGCCCGAATTGATGAGTCGCAGTA
This sequence comes from Flammeovirgaceae bacterium BBD 1991-12, assembly GCA_001657315.1. GTDB lineage: Bacteria > Bacteroidota > Bacteroidia > Cytophagales > Cyclobacteriaceae > Fulvivirga. The sequence continues at coordinate 21,566 of LYSV01000103.1, forward strand.
AAGCTGCTTTTACTTCAGGAGGGACTACTGCATGGGAGCTGGACCTGTTCGGTGTGCCCAACGGCATCATAAGTTATTCACCAAGGGAGGTAAGGTCTTCCAGATATCTCCATGAAATTGATTTTGCAACACACATTGGGTCATTTCATAACAATAGCTTATCCAATCTGGAATCAGGGATTAAGCAATTCATAAAAGCAGCTCTCAATGGGGAAAAGTCGCATAAACCACCTATGGTGAACATTCATGGTAAAGAACTGGTGGCTTCTGAAATTGTCAAACTGTTTAAACCGTGAAAGACCTTACTGAAATTCTGAAACTCACAAACTCAACGCTGGCCGGACTTGAGCAGCAGTTGATAAAAGGATACAAAGCCCCTGATCACCCTGTGATTTTTATTGTAGGTGCACCAAGGTCTGGCACTACGCTGGTTCTTCAAACGATCATAAATCATCTGAACATAGGCTATGTCAATAACTTCATAGCAAAGTTCTGGCAAGCTCCAACCGTGGGTGCGATGCTTTTCAAAAGCCTGGATCTCCCACTGCCTGCTATAGATTACCAGTCTGAATATGGGTTCACTACGCAAATTCATGGCCCTCATGAATTCGGATACTTTTGGAAAAGGTTCTTCAAATATGATGAATCGCACGAGCTGGACCCCGATAAACTAAACAACATAGACTCAAACCTGCTGCTCAGAGAGGTAGCATCACTTGAAACTGCCATGGCCAGGCCACTTGTTTTCAAGAACCCTCCTGCATTAAGTTTGCAAATAGGCTATTTAAAAACGACTTTTCCCAAGGCTGTCTTCATTCATTGCAAAAGAAAGCTGCTACATAATGCATTGAGCATCCTTAAGGGCCGCATGCAGTATATGAATGATGTAAATGCCTGGTTTTCTACAAAACCCCGGGAATATGATCAGCTTAAAAGCAAACCCATCCCTGCACAGATTGTTGGTCAGATCACTGCTATCAACGAGAAAATAGAGGCCGATCTTCAAGAGATTCCAGAGCAAAACAAATTAACAGTACCCTACGAAGAATTCTGTTTAAATCCATCTTCATTTGTTCAGGAAATTCATCGGCTCATCACCCCTGATGATTCAGGGGAGGTCAGGGACCTGCATCTGCTGGAATCATTTGAGATACGGGTGCCTGACGAAGTAATACCAGGAATAACCCATAAATTTCAAAGAGAAATAAACAACCTGAATGTATGATCTGCGCCATTATGCAACCTACCTTTTTGCCGTGGATAGGATACTTTGATATGATCGATCAGGTGGACAAGTTCATTTTTCTGGATCATGTTCAACTTCAAAAACAGAGCTGGCAAACACGGAACAGGATCAAAATAAACGATAAAGAAAGCTTTATCAATGTTCAGATAACAAAAACAGCTTCACACAAAGAGACGCTAATATGCAATACTGTGATAGATGCATCCGGTCTTTGGAGGAAAAAATTGCTTAAAACCATTTTTTGAAGTGCAGTCACTTTGAGTCTGTTTACAATATGATCCAAAGCGTTTTGAACGAGCCTTTCCAAACGCTGGATCTTTTGAATGAAAAATTCATTTGCGAGATCTCAGAAAGAACAGGTATTACAACGGAATTCATTTTTAGTAAAAGTCTACCTGATTTACAGGGTGCCAAAGATGACCTCGTGGCAGAGATATGTCTTTCCAATAATTGTAATGAGTATCTTTCGGCCCTGGGATCCGGGGCATATATTGAAAAAGATGCGCCCGGTGGTGCAATCGTTCAAAATAACATCTCATTGTATTATCATCAATTCGAACACCCAGTTTATATTCAGATGGGAAAATCATTCATTCCGTACCTGAGCACTATTGATCTGTTGTTTAATCACGGTTTTAATTCGGCACTGGAAATAATCAGGGGCGGACGCAAAAAGCCGTTGGATTATCTGGACTATAGAAAACAACATGGACTCAATTATTGAATAAGATGGGTATCACTATTGAAAATAAGACCATTGACGAAAATAATCCTGTCTACATCATCGCAGAGTTATCTGCCAATCACAACCAAAATCAGGATCTGGCTTTAAAGACCATTGATGCTATCAAAGAAGCAGGGGCCGATGCCGTCAAGCTTCAGACCTACAGGCCTGAAACAATGACCATGGATATAGACAGTCCCCTGTTCCTCACCCGGCCCGACAGCCTTTGGGCAGGTCGAAAACTTTACGATCTCTATAAAGAAGCCTACACACCATGGGAATGGCATCCAAGACTTCAGGAACATACCAGGGATCTCGGGCTTCATTTTTTTTCTTCACCATTTGACCGGGCTGCTGTTGATTTTCTGGAAGACCTGAACGTTCCGGCCTATAAAATTGCTTCCCTGGAAATTGTGGACATTCCGCTTATCAAATATATTGCCGCCAGGAAGAAGCCAATCATCATTTCTACCGGTGTAGCAGAGATCGAAGATATTGATCTTGCTATTGAAACCTGCCAAAAGGAAGGTAATGAAAATGTCGCCCTTTTAAAGTGCACTTCGGCTTATCCCACACCCCTGAATGAAGTAAACCTTAAAACCATCCCGGAAATGGCCAGGAAATGGCAAAAAACCATCGGTTTGTCCGATCATACCATGAGTCTGGCTACACCAGTTGCAGCCGTGGCCCTGGGAGCAAGAATAATAGAAAAGCACTTTATCATTGACCGGTCCCTGGGTGGCCCGGATTCAGAGTTTTCTCTTAACAAGGAAGAATTTAAGGCCATGGTGGACGCTGTACGACAGACCGAAGAAATACTGGGCACGTCCACATATACTGTGACTGATAAAATGAAAAAGGCAAAGGTAAGTGTGAGATCTTTATATATATCCAAAGACCTGAAGAAAGGAGACACTCTTGCTGAGGAAAATATAAAGTCGCTGAGACCAAATCATGGTCTGCATCCCAAATACTATTTTGAGCTTTTGGGAAAGCGACTTAAAAAGGATGTCAGGAGGGGCACTCCTGTAAGCTGGGACCTGATAGAATAACCTTGTGGTTTAAAAGAATTTATTTGGATGAATATTCAAGTTATACACATACCAAATTTGAAGTTCACATCCTGAGGTGGGAGTAATAGAAACAAACCGTTCAAACCACTATTTATACCTATATAGGTGTGGTTATAGGCTTTATCACAACCGGCCTCCTGTTTCCCAGGTTTCTCTCTACCGATGAGAATGGTCTTCTCAAGCTTTTGGTAGCGTGGTCTACTATTTTCGGACAATTCGCCACATTGGGTGTCAATAATGTTACCGTAAGGTTATTTCCCTATTTCCGGGATAAGGAAAAAAAACACCATGGCTACCTGACTTTTATCTTTCTTGTGAGTTTTATCGGCTTCCTGGCTTTTCTGGGCTTGTTTTTTTTTATGGAGCCGTGGATCGCAGGTCCTGATCAAAGCAAGTCGGCGCTTTTTAGTCAGTATCTGTATTTTATTGTACCCATCACCTTTTTCACCCTCTTGTTTAACAATCTTGATGCCTACTTCAGGAGCCTGTACAAAGCCGTTAGTGGTTCCTTTCTCAAGGAGGTGGTACAGAGGTTTATAATCCTGATAGCCATCTCTCTTTTTACAGTCGATCTGATAAACTTTCCTCAATTCGTGATCCTTTACAGTGTAGCACTCTGCATGCCCAGTGTGATTATGATGGCCCTCATCGTGATCAGTGGAGAGTTTCTCATTACCACCAGGATAAGGCTGACCGCCGTAATTTCTAAAAATGAAGTATTTAAAGTTGCCATTTACGGCATGATCACAGGTTTCAGCTATCTGGCCATTATCAATATTGACAGCATCATGATCAATCAAATTGTGGGCACCTCTCTGACCGGCATCTATGCGATCACTTCCTATTTTGGTACGCTGGTCTCCATTCCCTCACGTGGTTTTATCAGGATAGGAGCAAGTGTAATAGCGACTTCATTCAAGGAACAGGACATGAAAACCATCGATGACATATATCACAGAAGCTGCCTGAGCCAGTTCATCATAGGTGTGCTGATATTACTGGGTATATGGCTTAACATCAGCAATGTTTTCCATATCCTGCCTGAAACATACCTACCGGGCAAATACGTCATATTGTTTATTGGCATTTCCAACCTCATTGTTATGGTGGGTGGGGCCAATACTATTATCATCTCCAATTCACCATTTTACAAATTCAACGCCTACGCTACTCTGTTTCTGGTTGTCCTGACTGTCCTTTTTAACTGGATCTTTATCCCCATGTATGGTATAGCAGGCGCCGCTTTTGCCTCCGTACTTGCGATGCTGCTTTTCAACATCACCAAATTTTTGATCATTTATTTGAATCTGGGATTACAACCTTATAACCTCAAATTTGTCTACGTCCTGATCATTGGAATACTGACTTATCTTCTGGTTCGCTTCCTACCAGAACTCTCCAATTTTTATTTAAACATTGTGTGGATAAGTGGCATAACCACTGTGATCTTTATGGCCCCGGTGTTGATCTTTAAAATCTCACCCGACATTAATGAGCTTTACAATAAGATTCTAAAGGTTGTATTTCCGAAATGAATCATTAACTCAGTGGTAAATTCGGAAAAGAATAAAAATACTTGGCAGCTTAAAGAATACCCAGGGTTTTTATGGTGCTTTCCACGTAGGAAATAAGCCATAAAAGAAGAATTAGGTTGAATTCTGTGTTTACCCCTGATCCTTTAAGTCCTTAGTCTACAGGATCATTCGCTTGTCTGAATAAAAATAAACAGTATTTACTTAATCATATATCCACGTAATATATAGATAAACATTACCGTTTTATAATGTTTAAAATTTTATGAAATTGCTGGAAACTAAAAACAACTCCCATGAAAAATTCAATTAAATTATTCTTGACAGCAGTTTTCATTGCTGTTGTTAGTTTCAGTACCCACGCTCAGTCATGGTCATCAGGATCAGGTACGTTATATGTATCTCCATCCACAACAAAGGTTGGAATTGGTACAACTAGTCCGAATCAGCAATTAGTTGTTCAGACATCGGGTAGTGATAATGCTTTTGGAGTATTCTCAGCTACATCGACTGGCAAGGCCGGGGTTTATTTTGATGCTTCAAATGGAGACTTACTTGGAG
>LYSV01000104.1 GCA_001657315.1 Flammeovirgaceae bacterium BBD 1991-12
TGATACAGGGTACCAGGGGGCGCTGCGCTAAGACCAGTAGATGTATTTTACAAGTATTATCTGGATGGGAAGTGGGATATTTATTAATCACTCAGCAGTTTGGGTGGCCCCGAATATAAGCTTTTCGAGACCAGCAATGCACTTTTCTTTTTCGTAATACCAGTTTGAGTAGGGTAGAGGGATCATTTTTACTCCGGCGCGTCCCAGAATTTCATACTGATCGATACTATTCGCATCATAAAATTTACCAGGGTATCCGATCAGGTCAATACCGAAATATCCTTCGTTTGTATGTACTAAAATATCAACCAGGATACCTGCCACGAGATAATCCTTATGTATTTCTCCTACCTTTCCTTTAAAGAACCGGGCCACTTCATTGAGAAATTCATCATATATTTCATTGTCCGTTGGACTTTCTACATGCTCTCGTGAATCGATACTCAGTAGATACCGGGTTACCAAATGATCGCCTGTAGCGTTGGAAATGGAGCTGTATATGTACTGTGTAAACTTTGCCCTGGTGATTGCCACGTTGAACATTTCAGAGGTATTCAAATAACTTAGGGCTGTGGTGTGAGAAGCATTGTCCACACAAAAAGAGATTAACATGACGTCCCGTTCATCTCCCTGGAATGAATAGGGAGTCCCAATTTTAATTTTGTGCTTTTCGATTTTCTCTATCGTCAGTGTTTGGTGAATGCGATCATGAAGAAATTCAGCCTGCATCCGGAAGGGACTGAGCACCCCTATGGACGTAGCCGCTTTTTGATCCATCTCTTCCTGTTCTTCTATAATGCTGATCATCGTTTCCACCAATTGCGTAGCTTCTGATTCATTGATCCCGTTTTTAGATCGATGACCATTGGTTATCGTATGGTGAAGCCCATTACGTGTGTTATGGTGAGGTAATGATTTTATGATCTTCAATCGCCCCTGATAAAACTGATCATTGCTGAAGCGAATAAGACTATCGTTGCCTCTGAAATGTTCATCAAGGAACACCACCTGTTGCTGACGGGAGATCTTTTCAAAATAAATATCCAGAATACTGGTGTCACGATAATCAAAATAGTGATCTGCAAGTTGATCTGATATTCGATGTTTGTTTTTCAAATGGCTTATCATTCCCCTCGATAAAAAGGAATAGTGACGTAGTTGCATGGGGTCTCCCACAATGATCACTTTTTTGGCCCTTTGCAGAGCTGGGAGGCAGGTGGCAATGTCACACTGAGAAGCCTCATCGATGATCACTACATCAAAAAGTTCTTTCCTGAAGGGCAGCACTTCAAAAAGATCACTGAGCTTACAGATCCATACCGGAAACGCTTTTAGTACTACATTGAAATCGACAGCACCAAAAAGCTCCTCCTGTTTGGCAAGTGTTCGGGCCCGCAGAGCCTGAGAAAAATTCCTGAGTGATTTTCTATGGTGTTTTGAGATTCTCCAAAGCTGATACCTGAAAATGGCCAGCACATACGCTTTAAGATCTTCCAGATATTCATCTTTTGTATCATAGTATTTTGTGATGATCTCCCAGTGCGGCTCTTGTTGACTGTTGCGCCATTCTATATATTTCTTGACAATGGATGAGAAAATCCCTCCTTTTTTATTCCTGAACAGGTATTCTCCCCAGCGCAGGTCATCGGAGATCTGGTCATATAACTTTTGCTGGAGCTCCATGAGTGCAGTCCGGTCTTCCACAATTTTCTCCCTGAGCTCTCTCGCTTTATCATCGCTAAGAGCGTAGAGCGCCGGTAGACCAAGCAGAATGTTCCGAACCCGGTCCTTCAGGTTTTTGAGGTATTGTTTTCTGCCAGCCCTTACCGTTATGCCTTCTACGCCAATTTCATTGGCTATTTTATGATCGATAACGTCCAAAGCCTGATCGGTTTTGGAAACGATCAGCACCGAATTGCCCCGGTTCACCTGATCAATAGCCAGTGTTGAAATAGTAAAGGATTTGCCCGTGCCCGGAGGACCTATGGCTACTGTTTCATCATATCGGTTAGCCGACTCAATAATGTTTTGCTGTGCTTTGCTGAGGATAACCGGCACATGAATATCTACAGGAGAGGGATTTTCTGCCTGAACAAGGTCATAGTTGAAAAAGTTATGAATAGCGCTGGAGTAATCCGGCTGTTGTTGCATTTGCTTCAGTTCTGTTATAATGCCCAGAGTAGCAGTCGAATGCTTCAATACACCAAGTGCTGCGGCCGGGCAGATCCGGAACCCTTCCTTTGTCTTTTTGAGGGTGGACTTAAGCGCTGATTCTGTTGAGTATTGAGGGTATAAAAGAAGTTCCTCAGCATGAAAATTATAAAAAGAGCTCTCCAGGATTCTTTTGACTGTACCACATGTCTCAAAAGAAAAAGGTTGTGTTAGAATATCATGGAAGAGTTCCGCCACTTCTATGGAGCCATCCAGCCGATGGCTTTCAAGGAACGATGTATTGGGAAAAGCAAGTCTTTTGTCGACAGTAAGAAAATATAATCCGTCTTGCTCTTCAATTTTAGCCGGGTAGAAAAAAAGCGGCGCACAAATACTATTTGTTCTTTTCCCTTCCTGTTGGCCTTTGCCTACCATGAAAAAAGCACAGAGATAAAGCGATTTCTCTTTGTTATAGGCATTAACATTCTCCAGTGTCAATTCGGCAGTAGTGATGTCCACTGGCAACCGGGGAAGATGCTCATTCAACAACTCATCCGTGCCACTAAGAAAGTGTCGGTTCTCTACTTTGCTGGAGAATATATTGGTCAGGCTGACGGTACGGGTGTCAGCTTCGTAGCAGTCTTTGTAAAAGGAGAAGATTCCCTTGAAGTTCATATCCGGAGGGTTTCAGGCCTTGAATATAAACATGAATACTATCTCCACAGAATTAAAGCCAGGATTAATACTCTTTAGGTTCCTGTTTTACATGTCGTGCCCTTAACACTCTTATTTCGGCGGCTGTAATGACATAGGCTATGCGACAACTGTACTTTTCAAAAGCTCTGAAACTTCCATCATTCAGTCTCTTATATTTGTCGGGAGGATATTTCTCCGGATGATCAGGCAGGTTTCGGACAATTTCCAAAATTTCCTTTCGAACCTTTTCGGCCGCTTGCAAAGAATCTTTTTTTATGTGATCAATATATTTCCTAAAGGAATCACGGGCCTGTACATCCCAGACAACCTTTATTTCAGCCATGATGAAGATTCTTTTTCAATATCTTCATGAGCAATGGATGTACCTGAATCTATTCTTGCGTTGGCTTCGTCCAATTCCTTATTGTATTGCTCAACACTAATGCGCTGATGGGCCTCTTTCCATTTAATCAGCTCTTGGATAAGCTTTTTATCCTGTAGAGAAGCCAACCACTCAAACAACTCAAGTTTTTGGGCTTGTGTATTACTCATGATGTAGAGTTTTTATGCAAAATAACCATTTTTAATATCTTTTTGTAACGAATGTTAGCCATACTTCTTCTGAAAGAATTAGTGCACACCAACACTCAAACCAATCCCGCAGCCAAAATCCCCGAATCCATCGCCTCAAACAGCAGTGGCAATCGGCTGTTGTCCACACCTGCATAGACGATGTTTTTATTTCCACGGTATTGATTCTTGTCGTCGAAAAGATAATCCCGGCCAGGAATGGGCATAGCATGTCCCATTACCTTGATATGTACTTGCTGTATGGCTGGGCTGATGTCCTCACCAAAATAATTACTGATATACTGTGCTGTTGCCTCGGCTATCTTCATTTTGTTATCTTCCACATGGACCAGATCATTGCGGGATGAGGGAGGCAGGCAATAGTAGGCCGTTAGTACCCAGTGTTCCTGTGAGGCCATGTGCTGTGTAGTGGAATCGATAAATCCCAAAAAGGTTCCGTCTTCTACAAGCATTTCATTCTGCCAGTAGCCGGGGTATTCCGGGGTACGGTCCAGCACCAGGTTCACTACCATCCAGGGAGCATATTGGTTGGCCTGAAAAAGATGCTGATCCTGTGGGAATATATATTTCAACGCATGTTTTTGCCCGGCATAAATGATCTTCCTTGTCTTTATTGTCCTGATGACCTGATCTGTTACATCAATAACCTCAACATGGAAACCATCCGACACTTCAGAGATATGCTTAACCAGATGGTTGGTCATTAATCGTTCTCCCCCCACATAGTTTGCCATTTTTTGAATGAAGTAGTGATTCCCCTCCGGTGGAGAGAAAAGCTCTACCACCTCCCGGTTATAGGGCCGGCAGATAAAATAATGGATACCAGCCAGTGCTGATACCGTATGGGCATCAGCCCCATAGTCGTCTTTCATGTGGTAGCTGAGACCTGCTACAAAATCATTCGTGAGGTTGAGACGGCTTTTTAGGAAATCAATAAAGGACAGTTTGTCAAGAGGCCTGAGTTTTTCATCGATCAATCGTGTGGGAAGATGCATTTCCCCCCTGTAGCTTTCAATAAGACTGAAAAAATCGTCCCTCAACGTCCCCCTGGGCAGTACCTCCTTTCGGATCTCCCCATGATCATAGCATTGGTTTTTTCTGCGATGCATCACCAGATGCTGCTCGTCTGTAAAACCCCATGCGGCCTTCCATGGTTGATGTCTGATAATATTCAGTGATTCCAGGAACTCCAACACCTCCTGCCCGTAGGTGTCCGGATAGGCCATGTCATAATGTGCCCCCTGGGCAAACGAGAGCTTGTCGGAATACCACGCAGAGGAAGTGCCCCCCAGGTCACTGGAAAGCTCACACAATAGAAAATTACGGTCCTTCAACTTACACGCTGCGGTAAGTCCTGCTATACCCCCTCCGACGATCATGGTATCAACGGAACCTCCGGGTATCCGGTCAAACTGTTCACTTTTATAGATAAGATGACCTGTGTCTGCATCGGAGTGTACATGAACAGGGTAGGCGACAGGCCTGTTGTCCCAACCACATGATTTCAGGATAACAGGTAGTGAAAGAATAGATGAAGTCCTGATAAAATCCCTGCGGTTCATAACGATTCCTAATTAAAATTTCCAGGTTCCCGTAGTATAATATTGATGTACTATCGGATTCTTAAGGCTGTTGATAGCAGTGTCTGGTTGTGTGAGTGATTTGCCAAAAGAAAGCATCATTTTCATAGCGTCCTGGTTCAGCCATTGGGTTTCAGGGAAAGGGAAATCAATGTTGACCAACCTGGCTTTAAGTTCTTCGGCTGTAACGTGTTTGGCACCAATGATCCAACCCCATTCTCCAAGGGTCAATATCTGATTGTGCATGGCTACGGTTGAAAAGCCAGCCTTTTCCATGGTTCTTTGAATGCAGTAAAATGCCTTTGATGCATAGTATGGACTGCCAGCCTGTGTGATCAGCATCCCGTTATCGGTTAGTGCTGCATGACACAGCTCATAAAATTCATGGGTATAATATTGATTTAGTTCAAGGTCCAGCGGATCGGGGATGTCAATAAAGATGAGGTTGAAACGGCCTTCGTTCCTATACAGGAAATCGAAGGGCGAAGTGCTGTTGAGTTTAGCCTTTTTATCCCTTAGAACCATCTTGTTCAGCTCGGTAAAATGGCGATTGGACGATGCAAGGTGATACAATGTGGTATCAATGGGTACATGTTCTACAACTCCGACTTCCGGATATTTCAAAAGTTCCCGGGTAACCATACCGTTTTCGCCTCCCACTACCAGTATCCTGTTCTTTTCCCCTTTCAGGTGCATGAGAGGATGAACCATAGGTTCAAAATACATCCAGTGGTCGATTGAGCTGAACTGATTTACATTGTTATAGTAAAACCAGTTCTGTCCTTTCCATCGGGTGATATCCACTTTCTGAAACGCTGTTTCACGTGAGTAAATAACCGGGTCATAGTATTTATTCTGGCTTTCGAAATACTGAACCGGTACCGGGTCCAGCAGGAAAAATAAAGCTGAAAAAGCCAGCCCCATCATACTCGTGGCCGCCACAATGTGCCGCCTGAATGTTATGGACTGAACTATCAGGATGATAAGGGCGGGAAACAGGATATACACAGACCCGAATGATCCGAAGTGTATAATAGTAAAGCCCACAAGGAATGCTGCAACGGATAAAACGAGAGCATTTTTCGATGTAAGCTTTTGAGAAAAGCAGGAGACAGCTATTCCGGAAACGGCTAAACCACCATAAATGATCAGGCTGGCCCAGTCCGTATGCCGGTGAAGGTGGTACCCGAGAGCTTCTCCCAGCAGGCTGAAAGATAAAAGCAAGAAAAGAAAAAGATAAGAAAGGTAGCTGCCTGAAGGTATAAACCGTCTTCCGGCAAAACAAGACAAAAAGACAATACCGCCCAAAATGATCGGGTCACTGATATGTTCTCCATAATAATAGATAACAATGAACCATTGTTCAGCTACCATAGCTCCCAGTAGCTGGAAGAGAACTACGAAGAACAGGGCCTCGAAAAAGGGTTCACTTACCTTCATGCTGGCGTGTGGTTTTTCTGTTCTTCTCTCTTTCAGACAGCTCTCGCTCGAAACTGGAAGCAATAATACCCGTAGGTAAGGCAAATACTCCTATCCCCAGTATGGCAATGACCGATCCAAGGAGTTTGCCCAGGGGAGTTACCGGGTATACATCTCCGTACCCTACGGTGGTGAGCGTGGCAATACCCCACCACATCGTAGCAGGGATACTGGTGAATATGTCCGGCTGGGCTTCGTGCTCAATGTAGTACATCAGGCTGGAAGCCAGAATGAGCATTACCACCAGTAAGGTGAAGGTGATCAGCAGTTCTTCCTTTCGTTTTTTCATCACGGTCACAATAAGTTGGAAGGCAACAAAATAACGACCAAGCTTAAACACACGCATAAGCCTGAACAGTCTTAATACCCTTAACACGCGTGCGTCCATATTGAAAAAAAGCGGTAAATAGAAAGGGAGAATGGCCAGCAGGTCGATGATCGCCTCGATGGAGAACATATACTTTAATCTCCCCCAGACAGGATGCCTGTACTTTTCGATCAGTGTACAGGTCCACAGCCTGATCACATATTCTATGGAAAAGACTATCACGGTGAAAATCTCAAAATAGTAAAAGACCCGTTCGTACCGGACCTGAATGGACTGAACGGTTTCTGTGATGACCGCAAAAACGTTCAGCACAATAAGTGCCATGATGAATATGTCAAACCCCCGGCTTAGCTGATCAGAACCGTCAGCTTTGTTGATCGTGGTCAGAATGCGTCTCTTGTATCGGCTTTTTGAGGAATAACTGGTCTTCATGCTGTTTATATTCTTGCAAATGGATCAAAAACTGATCGTACATTTCCCTGCTGCAACTGCTGAGTTCTATATAGGTCTTATCTTCCTCGGGAAAAGTGTGGATAGCGAAGTGGCTTTCTGAGAGCAGCCATATACAGGTATATCCCTGGGGATTAAAGTGGTGCTCCATAAAATTGAGGATACCAAACCCTGACCGGACCAATAGCTCCTCAAAATTATTTTTAAGAGTATCCGGGTTCGTGTCCCTTATCCATTCCGAATGATTGTCAATCTTCGCTTCCAAACGTCAACTTATGTAGGGCTGCAAATTCAGGATTAAAATTAACGTATTTTCTTTAAAGCTGCTTTTCATTAACTTTCGTTATGTTTCACCGGTCTCCTGAGCTTTTTGTTGGATGTTTGATCGTCTGAAATTATCTGTTAAACGCTTTGGCTGTGGAATTCACTGCTGTGTGCTTTTTGTACAAACCTTGAAAGTCTGGAAACATAATACCGGCTTTTTAAGTATTAGTAATATGGAGAGAGTCTTCTTCATTTCGCTGTTTAGTGTGGTATTTTCCGGGGTTTTTGCCCAGGGAGGGTTGCCCTATGAACCAAAGGAGAATTTTGGCTTTGAACTGGACTATAGCTTTAAGACCAAACCTCCTCCTGAGAACAGTAAGGTTTCGCTGGTAGAGAATGCGGATTATACTGCTCAGCCGTTGCCCTATCTTAAAGTGAGGCTTAGTTTCAATGACCTGCCTGATCACTATTTCCGTTTTAGAGTTGAGAACAACAAGGGATCGATTGTAAAAAACAAAAAGATCAAAACCCCGGAGACCTACATACTTGACATGGGCTTTTCAGATGATTTGAAAGACAGGGTTACACCTCATAAATACACCATTTTTTTCCTTACAAAGGACAAGGAAAGAATATCCATGATCCAGATAGAGGTAGAGGAGAACGGCAACCTTCTGCTCAATGGGGAGTTTCATGGGAGGATCTAGTACTCATTTCGATAGTTTTTCTGGAAGCAAACTGCAGACGGGTTTTTTATACCATTTAAAGCACGGTCTACCGGTTAAGTTTCCAATAGACTGAAACCTTACTAAGCTTTTAAAGCTTAGTAAGGTTGGTGCCACCTTAGAGCCGTCGATCTTCTCCTGCCAATCGGCGATTGCTTCCTGTTCGTAAGAATGATTTTTCAAATTAAGTATTTGATTATCAGTTACTTAATCCATAATCTTTTCTTTTGGCCTCATAATTGTTTTATGTTGGTTGTAACCAAAGCCAAGGGCCATGAAAAAGATCTTACCATTGTTATTCATATTACCTGTGACCTTGTCAGGTTGTCTTGTAGTGGTAGAGGAGGAGCCCGTTGTGGTCTATGACTACAGGAACGATTTCGTAGGCAGCTACAGTGTAGAGGAGTATAGTGAGACGTTCGATACTTGGGCAGAATATTCCATAAGAATTGTTAGATCTGCAGGGTATCCACAGTCAGTGTACATCACGAACTTTTATGGCCTGGGGCTGGAGATCATAGCTGACGTAGAAGGCCGCCGGTTATACATTCCGGAGCAGGAGGTGAATGGTTATCACATTGAGGGTAGTGGCAGGCTGGTTGGAACTGAGCTGCGCATGGATTATTCGGTACATGATCACTACGGCAGCCGCAACATCACGGACTTCTGCAGTACTGTGGCGTGGAGATAGAATTGTTGTTGTTTTGAGGTTTAGTTTAGGAGAAGGCCGGCCCACATGAGCTGGCCTCTTCTTCGTTTGATAAAGTTTACCTGATTATGATGTTCTGAGTCGCGTGGCTCGAACAAGGTATTGCCCAGTTATTTGAAGCGGTCTGCCACGATCAGCTCTTTGGTGCCATGCCCCCACGCGTAAAAGCCATTACCGGATTTCACCCCTTTGTGCCCTGCTTCTACCATATTGACCAAAAGAGGACAGGGAGCGTATTTGGGATTTCCGAATCCGTTGTAAAGCACATTCAGAATCGAAAGGCAAACGTCCAGCCCGATGAAATCAGCCAGTTGGAGTGGACCCATAGGATGAGCCATGCCCAGCTTCATTACAGTATCAATTTCCTCTACACCGGCCACACCCTCATACAGTGAATAGATCGCTTCATTGATCATGGGCATGAGTATCCTGTTGGCAATAAAGCCGGGATAATCGTTCACCTCTACCGGCACCTTACCCAGCTTTTTGGAAAGCTCCATAATGGTTTGGGTAACCTCATCCGTGGTATTATACCCCCGGATCACCTCTATGAGCTTCATAACAGGTACCGGATTCATAAAATGCATACCAATAACTTTATCAGACCGGTTGGTGACAGCAGCGATCTTTGTAATGGAGATAGAAGAGGTGTTGGTAGCGAGTATAGTATCCGGGCCACAAACAGCATCCAGATCCTGAAAGATCTTCAATTTCAGATCAGTGTTCTCAGTGGCTGCCTCCACCACAAGATCTGCCGGGCCAACTCCCTCAGACAATGAGGTATAGGTGGTAATATTGCCAAGTGTGGTACTTTTGTCCTCTTCAGAAATGATCTCCTTTTTGATCTGACGATCCAGGTTTGCACCAATGGTTTTTATAGCCTTGTCCAGGGCTTCCTGAGCTATGTCGATCAATGATACGTTATATCCATTCTGCGCAAAAACATGGGCTATGCCATTGCCCATGGTTCCGGATCCTATAACAGCAATATTTTTCATATATGGTTTGGTTTGTTAAAGTCGCAAATATAGGTGAATGTAGGAAGTGTTGAAGTGTTAATGTGCTGAAGTGTTAGAGTGTTGAGGTGCTGCTTTATACTCAAGACTTACTACTCAATACTCATTACTAATCACTCAGTACTGTATTTTGCCTAACTTCGCAACATGATGACCATTGGCAACTATTATGATCTGGAGGTGTTGAGGGAGGTGGAGTTTGGCATGTACCTGCAGTCTGATCTGGGAGATATTCTCATTCCACGCAAGTATATTCCTGAAGGAACCGTAGTAGGGGATAAAATTCACGTATTTCTGTACCGTGATTCAGAGGACCGGCTCATAGCCACCACACTTCATCCGGCAGGTGTCGTTGACCAGTTTGTCTCATTAACGGTTTCAGACGCCGGACCTCATGGGGCATTTATGTCATGGGGCCTTGAAAAAGACCTGTTTGTGCCCAAAAAAGAGCAACCCGTGCCGTTCAAAAAGGAGAACAGGTATGTGGTACGCATCTGTCTGGACCACAGGACAGACCGGCTGATAGGAGTTGGTAAGCTCAGGGCATTCCTGACCAAGCCTGATGCAACGGTCAAGGAAAATGATCAGGTGGATCTTCTGGTATACAGTAAAACAGACATGGGTTTTCTGGCAGTTATTGATCAAAAGTATTCCGGCCTCATCTATCACAATGACATATTCTCCGGCCTGTCAGTAGGAGATGCTCTTAAAGGGTATATCAAAAAAGTCAGAGATGACGGAAAAATCGACCTGACCCTGAACAGACCGGGCTTAGAGGCCATTTCTGACAACAAGCAGATCATCCTGAATAATCTCATCATGAACAATGGCTTTCTGCCTCTGCATGACAGATCGGATCCAAATGAGATCTCCGATTCCCTGGGCATGAGCAAGAAGGCTTTCAAAAAGGCCGTTGGCGGTCTCCTGAAAGACGGCGCCATAGGACTTACTGATGAAGGGATAAAAAGTCTTTAGTAATGAGTATTGAGTAGTAAGTCTTAAGTCGTAAGTATAAAACAGCGTACTCTAACACTTCAACACTTCAACACTTCAACACTTCAGCACTTAAGCACCTTAGCACTTCAGCACCTTAACACCTTAGCACTTCAGCACCTTAACACCTTAACACTTCAGCACATTAACACTTAAACACATACAGCTTTTCAATACTTTGCATAAAACCGGTTGATCGCTCCTGTTAGCTGATCGTAAATAGGCCTTGTGAACTCGATGAAAAGATTCTGAGGTGGAGGAGGGGAGGCCTCTTTGCTCTTGCAGATCTTTAGCTGCTCATCGGTGAGGGCTCTTTCATCGCCATTGAAGGAGCCCCATCGTGAAAGCCATACATACTCACCGTTAAACTTTCGGTGGGTCAGCACGGCATTGGTGTTGCCATCGAATACCTGCATGCTGAAAAGCCCGTTGGAAACTACCTCCTTTTTATGAATGGTGACCTTTGCGTAGACGGTATTGTAGGCGTCTATCTTTGATCCGTCTTCCAGAGTAACGGTCCCTACCTTCACACTGTCCTTGCTCACAGATTCCGTATTGCGCTCTAACAATGTCTTTCCCACAACAAAGTCATCGAACTGCAGTCGCAGATAGTGGTCTACAAAGGGTAGTTGTTCCTGCTCTGCTTCCAGGGGTGTGTAGAAGCGAACGAACTGGCTGCTTCTGAACCTTGTATGCAGGAATTCTTCGATCTTGTCCTGAAAAAAGCGAGCACTGAGATCATATCGTGTAGGTACGGGGATCTGCTCTATCACCACCTTGAGTGTAGCCCTGAATCTGGCTTCATCCAGCTTATTTTGTACGTCCTTGTAATTAGGGACGAAGGTTTGCACATCCTTGAAACGGTAAAAGGCTTGTTTGGCGTCTTCCCGGGTATCCCTGCTGAGCGCCAGCAGACCTGCCTCATAGCTCTCTTCAGCTGCCTTTTCCTTGAGCTCCGATACTTTGGTGTAATAGTTTTTGGGGTTGGCTACTACTCTCAGCGCTCCGGGAGATCTTCTTATCTCCTCATACATTCGATTGATCTGTTCATAATATCCCAGAGATTCCTTGAATTTGAAAGGACCATTGGCTGAAATGGCGTTCACCGCGTTTCTCTCCAACGTTTCAATAGCCAATGGGTAACTCTGTTTGAGTGTTTCGCGTGATCTTTTGTGTGTCGGGTTTTGCCGGAGGCGATTTACTGACTTTATTACTGCCTGATAGTAATCTCCCTGCTCAAAAGCCTTTTTGCCTGATGAACATGCCGAAAAAAATAAGATCAGCACAAAAAAAATAGCATAATAAAATCTGTTCATATCAACGTTCTTTGATCATCAGACCACAAATAACATATTTGATGCCAAATATTCAAAGTTCAACGTTGAATGTTCAAAGTTCTGAGTTGAAAATCGAAAGTTCAGTGCTCCAACATTCAACACAGAACACAGAACCTGGAATATCTATTATTCCCAGCTGATCTCTACAGGATCATTTGTGTATTCCAATTCAAGATAAGGCAGATTCTCCAGTTTAAAATCACCGCCGGGAACACCCACGGGATCGAAATTGGAAATGGGAGCAATGTACCGGTAATCTTCAGACCTGAGATTTTCCTTTTTTGCATTTACAGAAGGTTTCAGCCCGTCAAATCCATGAAAACAGACTTTGACTGTCCTAAAACGGGACTTGAAATTCCCGTCTGCCTTGCCTATCTCTAAAATTGACTTTTTAGGTTGGTAACGGAAGGTGCGTCTGTGGTACTCATCCTGTTCGTACTTATAGGTTTCGCCATCATCTTCATAGTAAAGGAATTCATTTTCTTCATTACCTTTCCACACATGTATTTCCAGCACAGTGCCGAGGTTTTTGGTGTTTTCCTTCACTTCCGGTGCCACAGGTATGATCGCTGATGCCCTGATGTACAGTGGAATGGTTTCTATGGAGCACTCCACCATCATTTCCTGACCGCCAGAGAACTTCTGATCTGTAAAGAGGTCATACCATTCTCCCTCTGGCAGATGCACCTTGGTAAACTGCCTGTCACTTTCTACAGGAGCTACCATAATGGACGGACCAAAAAGATACTGGTGCTGATACAATTGATCATATACCCATGACTCGTGCGGATGGTAAATGGCGAGGCTTCTGGCTACCGGCATTCCCGTCTGCACAGCCTCGTAAAAGACAGAATAGAGATAGGGCATGAGCTTGTAGCGCAGCGTGATGAAATTTCGTGAGATCTCCTCAACTTCCTCTCCATAGGACCATGGTTCGGAATCCCGGCTGTTTACCATGCTGTGACCCCGGAAAAACGGGGAAAATGCTCCCACCTGTATCCACCGGGCAAACAGATGTTCACTGGCATTGCCTACAAATCCGCCAATGTCGTAACCTGTAAAGGCCAGGCCGGTAAGCCCCATGCTGTTGATCAATCTGATGCCCAGCATCATATGTTCATCGTTGGCCACGTTGTCACCCGTCCATACTGCGGCATAGCGTTGTATACCTGAGAAGGCAGCCCGGGTCAGATTGAACGGCCTTTTCCCCTTAAGTAACGCTTTGGTGCCTTCAAATGTGCTCCGTGACATCTGCATGCCATACACGTTCCGGGCTTTACGTGTGGATGCCTTCTGGCCTTCGAAATTAAACTCCATCAGCTCGGGCAGCGTATTTCCCCAGGTAGCGATCTCGTTCATGTCATTCCAGTATCCTTCAATGTCCATATTCACGTAGGTCTGGAGGTTTTCCTTCCACCATTCCCGGGCCCTGGGGTCTGTGAAATCAGGAAAATGACACCATCCCGGCCATACTTCCCCGGAGTACGGTGTACCGTCAGGGTATTTGACAAATATGTCCTTTTCTTTCCCGGACTCATAGGGAACATAACCGTCTTCTGTCTTAATGCCCGGATCGCACATTACTACTACATGAAAACCCTGCTTTCTGAGTTCCTTGATCATACCCTCAGGGTCCTTGAAGTGGTCCTTGTCCCACGTGAAGATCTTGAACTCGTCCATGTAGTGAATATCCAGCACTATAGCATCAGCCGGGATGTTCTTTTCCTGAAAGGTTCGGGCCAGACTGAGTACCTCCTTGTCCGGATAGTAGCTGTACCGGCACTGCTGATAGCCGATACTCCACAGCGGAGGCAGCTCCATACGCCCGGTCAGCTGAGTGTACGCCTGGATGATCCCGGCCACCGAATCATCATGGATGAAATAATAATTCATGTCACCTGCATCGGCGGAGAAGCTGGCGAACCGGTCATTGGATGCTCCAAAATTGAAATGGGTCTTGTGACTATTGTCCAGAAAGATACCATAGGCTCTATCGGCATGAATTCCCATGTAAAAAGGCATAGAGCAGTATAGCGGATCAGTACCATCCCAGTAGGCATACTGATCCGTATTCCAGTTCTGGTATCCTCTGCCCTTTCGGTCGAGCGGACCTGTTTTTTCGCCAAGGCCGATGAAACGCTCGCCTTCCTGTATCCTTTTGTAGGTAGTTACCTGATCACCGATCCACGAAGTGCCGAATGCAGCATCATCTTCGTTCACTACTTTCCCATCATTGTTGTGGAAGCGGAATCGAACCGGCGACTTCGCCACCTGTAGCCTGATCTTTTTTGTTTTGATCCAAAGCTCGGTTTTGTAATCTTCCAGCTCAAAAATACCGCCGGGCGTATCAACTACCGCATAGGAAAAGTTGTCGAATTCATTTTGTGTAATATGTATCCTTATGATCCGATCATCATACACCACGATCTTAAAATGGCCATTGGAGGTATCTCCCTCAACGCCCTGAGCTGTGGTCCGGTAGTTTAGCAGGTCTCCGATACTTTGATTCAACCTTGTGTTGGTACTGTTCATTCTATGGATCTCTTGTATGTTATGAAGTGTGATACTCACCAATGCGAAGCGTTAAAATTAACCATATTCTTAACTAGTGAAAGTTGGGCACTTCTAAAAAAATTATGTAAACGATTGCGTAACGTGCAAGAGGGTGAAATAAAGGAACATCAAACCTGCCTGAGAATAACTGTTTTGTAGAAAAGCGTCCGTTCGGACGTTCCATGTACGATCATGAGCCAAATTCTTCTGAGATCATACCAGAATGATCCGAACAGAAGATCATATATGTGTGACGGATGTTGGCTCTAATTGAAGAAACAAGACAAACAAAAAACTGACAAAAATCATAAACTGCTGAAAAACAATATATCACCCCTCAAAAACGGCTTTAAATAGTCTTACTAGCACTTTGGATTTATTTTATTCTCGTTTACCAGGAAAAACTGATGGTTTGTCCCGAGGTAGGCTGCAACCGTTTGCAAAAATATTTTGTGAAAAATTGGATATTGTCATAAACCTTATTAAATTGGTCGACCAGTTACTGGTTGATTAATTTGTACTATGTCAAAAGAATTATTGAACAGCTTCAGTGAGATCGTGATCGAAAGACCGGTGGACAAGATCATTCAGCAGATCAGAGAGCTTATCTCTTCCGGACAGTTGAAGCCTGGCGACAAACTTCCTTCTGAGCGCATGCTGAGCGAACGATTTGGTATAGGCCGCACCAATGTCAGAGATGCCATCAAAAAACTTGAGTTTTACGGGATACTAAAGACCCTGCCACAAAGTGGAACAGTGGTAGCAGGCTTTGGTATAGTGGCATTGGAAGGGTTGATCACAGATGTACTACAACTTGAAGGAAATGATTTCCAATCACTGGTAGAAACCCGTGTGCTGCTGGAAAGTAATTCAGCCAAACTGGCGGCGCAGCGGAGAACGGATGATGATATTGTATCGATCTCCAAAGCCTTAAATGCCTTTGAGGCTGCAGTACAGGAAGGAAAGCCAGCAGTGGAGGAGGATCTGCTGTTCCACCTTGAAATTGCTGAAGCCAGTAAAAATTCTGTATTGAAGTCACTAATGCTCATCGTAACCCCGGATATCCTTACCTATTTCAAGGAAAATGATGTCTGTGGGGGAGACCGGCCAAGACTGGCCCTTGAGGAGCATCATACTATACTCAATTATATTATCGAACAGGATGCCGTAAATGCCGAGTTATCCATGCGGGGCCATTTGAACGACCTTCTCAACTTTTACGGTAACCCTACTACTAGCCAATAAATGCCTATGGAAAGAAAAAAGAAAAAATAAAAATGGATTAACTCAGAGCTAATCCATTTTGGCAGGATTGTCAAAGACGGTGCTATCGCCAAATAATTCCGTCCTTATCACTACCCATTATGTACAAAGATAGTTGATATCATATACAATATCAAAGTGGTTTCAGCCTTTCCTGCCTCTGCTGTATCCAAACCACCGCACTTAAATTAAAAGTAATGAAGAAAATTTTTACCAAAGAATTTTACAGGTTACCCCTGTGCCTTCTCCTGAGCCTGCTGGCATTCCATGACCTTGCAGCGCAGGAATCCTATACTATGAGAGGCAAGGTGACCGATGACACCGGTGAAGCACTACCCGGAGTGGCCATATTAGTCGAGGGCACCGGATCAGGTACCGTTACTGATATTAACGGGGAGTACTCGATAAGTGTTACCGCTGATCAGTCTGTTATCTTTTCCTTTATAGGTTTCAGAACTGTTAAGGTCCCTGTCAGTAGCAGGACCCAACTGGACATGAGCATGGAAGTGGACATCTCGGAGCTGGAGGAGATCGTGGTGATCGGGTATGGTACCCAAAAAAGATCACATCTGACAGGGTCCGTATCCAAAGTGACCAATGAAAAGCTGGACCAGATACCTCTGTCACGCATCGATGACGCACTGGTGGGCCAGGTAGCTGGTGTTAACATTCAGATGACCAACCCTGCCGCTGGGGAAGCACCTACCATCAGGGTCAGGGGGCAAGGCTCCATTTCGTTTGAGTCCGATCCTCTTATTGTCGTGGATGGCATAGCTGTGGGAACAGACTCCGATTTTCTCTCCAGCCTGGATATGAACGATGTGGAATCCATGGAAGTGTTAAAAGATGCTGCTTCCAGCGCCATATACGGCTCCAGGGGAGCGAATGGTATTATACTCATCACCACAAAACAAGGCAAGGAAGGGCCTACCCGGTTTTCATACAATGGCTACGTCGGGTTTAAGTCTGTGCCTGAAAATGACGTGCTGACCAGTATAGACGAATGGGCGGATTTTGTTCGCCAAAATAACAACGGAGAGCTTACCGACAGGATGAATTACATTCAGTTGCTGGGCACCCGCACGGACTGGGAAGAAGTGATGATGGATGGTGGTGTGATTCAGAGCCATGCACTTTCAGCAAGAGGTGGTACGAAAAACACGAAATTCAGAGCCTCACTCAGCTACCTTGATGACGAAGGAGTACTGTTGACGGATAATTTTGAAAAGATCAATTTCAGGTTAAACTTGGATACCAAAGTGAATGACCGCATTGAGTTCGGTGTTATGTTAAATCCATCACATACGGAGCAGCGCCGCTTTCCCATTGGTCTGCATGATGCTTTACGGCAGTCTCCATGGCTTCCACTCCGCCTCGATGAGAACAGCATTCAGTTTGTGAACCGCTTCCGTGAAAATGGCAGGTGGGAAGATGCTGAGATCGGTGATTATGCCATGGAACGTATGTTTGATGATTTTGATCTTGTGAACGGCGTGCCCAATCCTGCTCTTACCGGTACGGATATTAGCACTACGAATAACCAGAACTCCTATGCCAAAGTAATGGAAAGGGACAGGAGACGGTTCCAGACCAAGGTTTTTGCTAATTCCTATGTGAAAATTAACATAACCAAGGGCTTCTTCTTCAAGCAGTCTCTGGGAGGAGATTTCCGTTATACCCGTAATACAAACTGGACAGGTACACAAGCCACCCGAAATGGAGCGGCAGACTCCGAGTCTACCCGGTCGTCAGGGTTGGCATGGCATACGGTGACGGAAAGTACATTGAACTTTAGCAAAGAGTTCGGATCACATAATGTTAGCGCTATAGCAGGATTCGCCTATGAATATTGGGATCGTGAATCCAGCAGACTGGAAGCGTCTGGCTTTGATTTTGATTATATTCAGACCATCCCCAATGCCAATCTGATAGGTGGCAATACTGAGGAATCGGAGGAAAATCTGGTTTCGTATCTGGGCAGGGTAAACTATGCCTACAAAGACAAATATCTGTTGTCAGTCAGCGCCAGAACCGATGGGAGCTCTAAGTTCGGTCCGGATGAAAAATTTGGATTTTTCCCGGCAGTATCAGCGGGGTGGGTGATCACCCAGGAAGATTTTTTTCCCAACAGCAGGGTACTGTCCGACCTGAAAATAAGGGCGAGCTATGGTGTTTCAGGCAGTAACGGCGGCCCGGATGAATATGATCATCTGGGATTGATCAACCCGGTAGGCACCGTCATAAATGGCGGGATTGTTACCGGATTTAATCCTTCCAATATTGCCAATCCCGAACTGAGGTGGGAAAAACTGGTTGAGATCAACCCCGGTATTGATGTGTCATTTCTTGGGGGGCGCATCAGTCTTTCGGCTGATTACTATCAAAGGACCAGCGAAGATCTTCTGCTTGATCTTCCGGTTCCGTCGGTTACCGGTTTTAAGACAGCTCTCGTGAACAAGGGAGAAGTAGAAAATGAAGGCTTTGAGCTGGAGTTGGCTTCTCAAAACTATAGTGCGCGGGATTTCACCTGGTCATCCTCAGTCATAGTTACCCGCAACAAAAATACACTGACGAATTTTGCCGGTGCCAGCGGACGGATCACCACGGTGGACTCCAAGCGTCCGGCAGAATGGATAGCACTGGAAGGGAATCCCATATCCTCATTTTATGGCTACGTAGTAGAACGTGAAATTGCACCTGAATTCATCGGAAACCCCCTTTATCCAATTAATGCGCAGTCGCAGGATATCTATGTCAAGGACCTGACCGGTGATGGTGTTATCGATACAGATGATCGTACTATCCTTGGTTCGCCTTATCCTGATTTGATCTGGAGTGTGAACAACAATCTTACCTTCAAGGGTTTTGACCTGACGTTCATGTTCCAGGGTTCACATGGTGCTGAGGTAAGGAACATCGATTCCCAGTACCTGAAAAATGAGTTTTCAGGGCAACAGGATTTTACCAGTGATTTCCCGGATGCCGATAGAGTCCAACAACGCATTTTTACCAATGAAGACGTTATGGATGCCTCTTATGTAGCACTAAGGAATGTGAATCTTGGCTATACCCTGCCACTGGCTATTGTCGAGAAAGCGGGGATCCGAAGGGCCAGAGTCTATTTAGCTGCCCAGAATCTGCTATACATTATGTCCGACGACTATGAAGGGTACAATCCTGAAGGGATCAATCAGGGACGGAACAGCCCTTTAACATACGGTTACCAGCGAGGGGCTGCCCCTATATTCAGAACCTTGTCCGTGGGTGTTAATCTTGAATTCTAATGACTATGAAGACAATCAATATTTATTTGATCACCTTGCTTTTTGGCCTGATGTGTCTGCAAGGCTGTGGTGAAGATGACCTGGATCTTAAACCGATATCAGCGATCGGAGATAATGCCTTTTATTCAAATACTGATGAAGTGGAGGGTGGAGTACTGGCGATTTACGATGGACTCCAGGAAGTGCCGCTGAGAGAGTTTGCGCTTACAGAGATGCGTTCCGATAACACACGTACCAAGTCCCGTGAGGGGGATTGGGCTCAGTTCGAATCATTGAACGTACAACCCACCAATAATGTGGTGGGAGACTACTGGGCTGCCAACTATAATGTCATCTTCAGAGCAAATACCGTGCTCAGGCATTTGGACGCAGTAGACAATGACGCCCTTAGAGATCAGTTTGAAGGAGAAGCAAAATTTACCCGGGCACTGGCCAATTTTAACCTGGTGCGTGCCTATGGAGATGTACCTCTGGTGGACAAAGTCATCAAACCGGAGGATGAGTCCTATTTCGATCGTGATGCCGCCGCTGATGTTCTCGCTTTCATTGCTAACGATCTGGAAGATGCCGTGTCCATGCTACCATCAAGGGGTGCTGTCGACGAAGGAAGAGCCACAAACGGAGCGGCAAGAGCCCTGCTGGCCAAAGTCCATCTTACACTGAACAATTACGCTGCTGCGGAAACGCGACTGGCCGAACTGATCGCAGATGGTAGCTATGCGCTGCAGGATGAATACCATGATGTATTTTACAATGAACGCAATACGGAAATAATTTTTGCCATCCAGTACATGGATGATGATACTCAGGAGAGTCAGGATTTCTCCTTTGAAATGACAAACAACGGGACCGTAAGTGGCCTGAACTACATCACCGATGAATTTGCAGCCTTTGTAGATGTCAATGATACCGAACGGGCGGCTGTCTTTTTTAGTCCTGACAATACCGATGAGGTAGGTAAATTCCTTACCGAGTCTACCGATATCCGGCTGTGTGGCAATGACTGGATCGTGCTCCGGCTGGCGGATGTCTTCCTGATGCATGCTGAGGCGATCATGGCCGGCAATGCTTCTACACAGGACCTTGATGCGCTGGCTTCCTACAATGCCATACGGGAACGTGTAGGCCTGTCAACGCTTCCCCTGGACGGAAGCGCCACGCTGACCAAACAAATGCTGCTGGATGAACGTCGCGCTGAGCTGGCGTTTGAGAATCATCGCCTCTATGACCTTATCCGGTTCGGTGAGGCGGAAAATGTGATGAGGGATTTTGCGGGAGCCAATGGTTTCGCGTTTTCAGCGACTGACCTTCTGCTTCCCATACCACAGACGGAGATCAACGTGAGCAATGGGCTGCTGAAACAAAACAGGGGCTACAATTAATCAAATCGTGAAAGCAATGAGAACTATGAAAATACAACTCACAAATATCAGGAAGTTATCATTCAGGAGCATTCAGATCAGAACCTTTATGGTGGCCTTACTGTGTTGGGTAACAGTGGGATGTGAGGAAGATCTGCCTGATACGGGTTCGATACCAGATCCTACACCCCCCAGCGCCGATTTTTCCTTTACAGCAGATGAAGGTAATTACAAAACACTGAGTTTTACCAATACCTCCATCAGCGCCTCTGACTTCCTCTGGGATTTTGGTGACGGCAGTACCTCTGGCGACAAAGAGCCGGAACACACCTATGCTGAAGATGGCACCTATGAAATATCGCTGACCGCTTCAGACAAGTTGGGTAAGGATAGTACGATTACCCAAAGTGTGGAGATCAAAGAGCCGGAAGTTCCTTTTACACCCACTATACTCAATCCCGGTTTTGACATACAGGGAGATGATGACTACAGGGATCACTGGCGGAATGCCGATCTGGGCGAGGTGATCCAGATCACGTCTAGCCCGGTACACCAGGGAGAAAAAGCGGCAAAGTTTCCTTCAGCGGGCGATCGTATCGCCTATCAGCTGATCACTGTAGAGGCTAACAAGGATTACATTGTATCCTTTTACTATACCATGAAAACATCTCCTGCAGGTAGCCTGAAAGTGGCCATTCTCGCTGGAGAAACCACGGATGAGATCAACGCCGTGACGGTGAATGATCAGAGCAACTCCAGTGAATACGTACTGGCCTCGGTATCGTTCAACTCAGGGCCAAATACGAAGGTGGCCATATTCGTCACTAATGAGGGTGTGGAATGCAGAGTGGATACTTTCACTATTGTTCCGGATTGACCATGGAAATAATTTCACGATCATATACAAAATGCCGTGCCGGGAAAAACCTTATCACCACTGTGATGATGTGTTTTTCCCTCACAGTGGCCGGTTGTCAGAGCGAAAGTGCGCCTGAACCTCCTGCAGTTAATGACCAGGATATTGTAGAGAAAAAAGAGGGGGTAGATTATTTTTTACCCAAAATTGACCTGAGCCACTGGAAGGTGACACTGCCCGTTGGGAAACCGACCGAAGTCAAGCCCCCGGAGATCCTGCAGTACGCTACCAACGCCACATTGCTGCCGTTCATGTACAATGACTCTACAGATGGATCACTGGTGTTTTACACCTATCCCGGGGCTTCAACAGCCAATTCGAGCTACTCCCGAACGGAGCTACGCGAGCAAATGGTACCCGGGAGCAACCATACCAACTGGACCTTTGAACAGGGAGGCAGAATGAGAGGTACGCTGGCTGTACCGGAGATTTCCAAAGATAAGAATGGAAAATACCACCGGGCGATCATTATGCAGATCCACGGCCGGTTGACAGATGAACAGAGGGATCTTATCGGTGAAGATGACAACAATGCGCCTCCCGTGCTGAAGATCTACTGGGCCAATGAGAAGATCCGCGTGAAGACCAAACAATTAAAAGACAGGAAAGCTTCCGGGGCGGATCTGTTACCTGTTAGCGCGTGGACTGATGATGAAGGGGTATACTTCGACGAAAAGGTGGGCTTTGGAAAGTTCACACTGGAAGTCGTAGCATCAGAGGGTCGCCTCGAGGTCACGCTCAACGACAAGCAAACCCTCGTGTACAAGGGGATACACATGGAAAAATGGTCCGCATTTGAAAACTATTTTAAGGCTGGAAACTACCTGGTCACCAAAGATGAAGGAGCCTATGCGAGGGTAAAATACTATGCCCTGGAAATCTCTCATCCTTAAGGCCTTATTAGATCATGAGATACAGTTTGTTCACACTACTCGTTTTATATAGCTTTTTTATCTCTTGTTCCGGTCCGTCAGATGGTATGCTGGTACGCTCCATGAAAGAATTCGACCGTGCCGTAGATCAGGCTCAGCCCGGTGATGTTATTCTGCTTGCCAAAGGTACCTGGCAGGACGCTGAGTTGCTGTTCGAAGGAAAGGGTACGGAAGAGCTCCCCATATCGCTACGGGCTGAAAAGGAGGGGGAGGTGATCTTAAGTGGCCTGTCCAACCTGCGACTGGCTGGTGAATACCTTGACGTCTCAGGACTTTTTTAAAAATGGCCATACACCGACCAGTGAAGTAATTTCCTTCAGAAAAGACAAGGATCATCTTGCAAGCCATTCCAGGGTCCATAACTGCGTTATAGACAATTACAATAACCCGGAAAGGTTTGAATCCGATACGTGGGTGGCGATCTATGGCCGTCACAATTCCTTTGATCACAACAGCCTGACAGGCAAACGCAACCGGGGTGTAACACTGGCTGTAAGACTGAACACAGAGGAGAGCCGTGAGAATTATCATGAGATCAAAAACAATTATTTCGGCCCCCGGCAGAACCTCGGGTCCAATGGAGGTGAAACCCTGAGGATAGGCACCAGCCATTATTCCCTTACGAACAGTAATACTGTGGTAGAGGGCAACTACTTCGACCGCTGCAATGGTGAACACGAGATCATCTCGAACAAGTCTGGTAGCAATATTTTCCGCAATAATGTCTTCTTCGAATGCCGGGGCACGCTCACTATGCGTCACGGACAACATACGCTGGTGGAAAACAATTATTTCTTTGGCAACCGCAAGCCCAACACAGGTGGTATCAGGGTCATCAATGAATATCAGACGGTAAGGAACAACTATCTGTATGGGCTGACAGGTTACCGTTTCAGGGGTGCGCTGGTGGTGATGAATGGCGTGCCGAACTCTCCCCTTAATCGCTATAACCAGGTGGTAGATGCAAAAATTGAGGGTAACCTGGTCATGGATTGCGATCATGTGCAGCTTTGTGCAGGGAGTGATGAGGAACGTTCAGCTATTCCGGTAGGTACTGTAATGGCCCGGAATATCTTTATGGGGAATACAAACCTTTCACCTTTCACCATTTACGATGACATATCCGGCATTACGTTCCGTGAAAATATCATCAATAAGGAAGCCATTCTTCCTATCAAAAAAGGCTTTGAAAAGGTCGGTTATAATGTCATTAAAAATGAAAAGGGCATTTCCACACCGGACCCGGACCTGCTTCAGCAGATAAACTTTCCGGAGGTCAGTGTTCCTGTCTCGAAAGATGAGACCGGTGCCGGCTATTATACCAAAACAGACCTCGAAGTGGGTTTCGGATCAGGACAGGTGATTCCGGTAAGTCCGGGAACAAACACGCTGATAGAAGCCTTTGGGAAGAGTAACCCCGGTGATATACTTCAACTGGAAGGGGAAGGAAAATATCTGATCACAAAGGATTTTACCATTGATCATACCGTATCCATTACTACCCCGGCAGGACCAGCGGCAAATGTTCTGTCAGAGAAGGCCAGCTTTTTCAGAATTGAGAATGAAGGTGCTCTCGAACTGGTGAATCTCCGGATTGATGGCTCCGAATCTCCGGACCAGCCCGGCAACGCTGTGGTAACCACCAGCAAATATTCCATGAACAGGAACTACAGACTATTTGTAAGGAATTGTGTAGTGGTTGACCTTGATGTGAACCATTCCTTTGACTTCCTCAGGATCTATCAGCATACCATGGCGGATACCTTGCTGATCGAAGGATCGCGCTTCACGAATGTTACCGGTGCTGTCCTGTCGCTGGACAGGGAGGTGGAAGACCTCGGGATCTACAATGTGGAAGATGTCATTGTTACCAACAGCGTTTTCGAAAAAGTGCAGGGACCGGTGGTGAATCTTTATCGTGGAGGTACCGATGAAAGCACATTTGGCCCCATCGTCAGGGCAGAGAACAACCGGTTCATTGACTGTGGCAGGGGAAAACGTAACAAAACCAAGGCTTCACTGAAGTTCCATGGAGTGCAAAATATGCTCATCGAAGGTTGCACGTGGCAGAACAGCGCCCCGCTGACATTGTACCTTACCAACGGTGAACCCATAGCGATTGTGAAGAACAGCGAGTTCAGGCAGACACCGGGTATCGTTTCAAACAATGATCAGTTTACCACCGAAAATATCACCCTAACCGATGAGTAAGCTGCGGTACATAGTGGGACTGACAGTATTGGTGCTATTTACATGCCCCCTTTCGGGACAGGATCATCCTTCCGTTTTTCTGACGCAAAAAGGTGTGCGGGAAATAAAGCAGCAGTTGGGAAAGCTTCCGTTCCTCAACCGGTCTTTTCAGCAGCTTCAGAAGGAGGTGGATGCTGAGATCCGTAAGGGAATACAGGTGCCTGTACCCAAAGACCTGGCCGGAGGCTATTCCCATGAGCAACACAAACGTAATTTTTCTACTCTGCAAAAAGCAGGAGTACTCTACCAACTCACCAATGACATTCAGTATGCCGTATTCATACGGGGTGTTCTGCGTGAATATGCCCGGTTGTTCCCAACACTCGACCGGCACCCTGCCACGCGTTCCTACGCCCGGGGAAAATTCTTCTGGCAGTGCCTCAACGATGCCAACTGGCTGGTATATGTAAGTCAGGCCTACGATTGTATTTACAATTGGCTGGACCCTGCTGAGAGGGAACAACTGAACAGGGAATTTTTCCGTCCCTATGCAGATTTTTTATCTGTTGAGACCCCTCAGTTTTTCAACCGGATCCATAATCACAGTACCTGGGGAAATGCAGCTGTGGGTATGATCGGCCTGGTGATGAATGATGAGAAGCTGGTGCAGCGTGCCTTGTATGGCTCGGGTCACAAGGTACCGGCTGATATGGTAAGGGATAACGATGGGGGGCTTATTCAACTACCGGGGCAGGCAAAAGCCGGTTTTCTTGCACAGATCGATGAGGCCTTTTCACCGGACGGCTACTATACCGAGGGGCCGTACTATCAGCGGTATGCCATGTACCCTTTCCTGATATTTGCTCAGGCGTTGCAAAACAAGCGACCCGATCTGAACATATTCAGTTACCGGGAAGGAGTGTTGCTAAAAGCTGTTTATGCCCTTCTTTATCAGACGAATGCAACTGGTGAATTTTTCCCTGTCAATGATGCACAGAAAGGGATGTCCTTTTTGTCACGTGAGCTCGTGACAGCTGTGAACATAGCCTATCATTTCGGCGAAAAAGATCCCTCACTGCTCACTGTTGTGGAACAGCAGGGGAGGGTGCCATTAAATGATACGGGCCTGAGTACAGCCCGTGCGTTGGCGGCCGGCAAAGCTGTCCCTTTCGTCAGGAAAAGTGTGGAACTAAAGGACGGCGCATCGGGTGCGGAGGGGGGGATCGGCATTCTCCGTAGCCATAGTGCTGAAAATGATCTTTGCGTGGTCATGAAATACTCCAAACATGGTATGGGACATGGCCATTTTGACAAACTGTCCATTCTGATGTATCATGGTGAAACAGAGGTTTACCAGGATTACGGTTCGGCCCGGTGGGTGAATATCGAGCAAAAGGACGGTGGCGGCTACCTGAAGGAAAATAACACCTGGGCTAAACAGACCATAGCACACAACACAGTTTCCGTTGATCAGCGTTCGCAGTTTGATGGTGACGTCCGTCTGGCGGATCGGCATCATCCCACCCGTTACCTGTTCGATACTTCGGATATGGAAATTCAGGTGGTGAGTGCCGTGGAACCTTCCGCCTATCCTGGCATGGAGCTTCACAGGACCATAGCAATGATCAGCAATGATCAGTTTGAAAATCCGGTTATACTGGACCTGTTCCGTATCTCATCGGAGAGTGCCCACAAGACCTATGATCTGCCCTTTTACTTTCAGGGTGATGTTATGAAAACCAGTTTTTCAACCGAACTCCGGCTTTTTGAAAGCCTGGGCAATGATCATGGATATCAGCACCTGGGAATAGAGGCTATAAGCCGTCCGGAGCAGGACAATGTTGTATTCAACTGGTTTCACGAAGATCGTTTCTATACCCTGACTGCGACTGCTGACAGTACTGATCAGGTAATATTTGGCAGGACAGGTAAGGCTGACCCTTCCTTCAATCTCAGACGGGATCCGGTACTCATTTTAAGAAAAAACAACCGTCGTGATGCCGTTTTTGTGTCTGCCACAGAATGCCATGGACGGTATTCACCAGTGACAGAAATAGCCTCCAATGCCTATGGCAATATCAAAAAAATAAATATCCTCAAAAACAACGATCAATATTCCATTGTACAGCTGGATACCAAAACCGGGAGGAGCATGATATTCGCTATATGTAATAGTGACAACGGAGCATCAGTACATCATGAGGTGGTGATCGGAAATGAGGTTGTGGAATGGGACGGTCCTTTTACACTTATTCACCGAAAACCAATGAATTAAAAGACATGAAAAGACTAAAGGCAAGCAAGGAATTTTTACCGGGTAGGGAGCTGGTATGGGAAGAGATGGCCCCGGATTAAAACGGCAGACCATGGAATATGATGATAAAATACTTATGACGCGTGTACTTTTTGAAAAAGGGGCGGTAGGAGCCGTACACGAGCATTTTCATAGTCAGGCTACCTATGTGGTCAGTGGCAGGTTTGAGCTTCAGGCAGGGGACAGAAAGGAGGTCATAGGTCCTGGTGATGGATTTTACATCCCTTCCAATGTAGCACACGGGGCAGTGAGCCTGGAGAAGGGAGAATTTTCAGCCCTGCAAGAGAGGACTTTTTTGATCCGGTAGAGAATGAAAGTTAAAGGACTACGCTGGATCATTATCGGGCTGATATGGCTGGCCACTGTCATTAATTATATAGACAGGTCAGCTTTGGGCATCATGTGGCCCAGCATATCAGAAGATCTTGGCATGAGCAAGAGTGATTATGCGATTATTCTTAACATTTTTATGGTGGCCTATGCTATAGGACAATCGGCTTCCGGTCGTATGTTTGACAAGATCGGAACGCGTTTCGGTTTTGTGATCTCCATAATCCTATGGGGGCTGGCTACTATTTTACACGCGGTTGCAAGGGGTCTGTTAAGTTTTGGGGTCTTTCGGGCCCTGCTGGGTCTTGGAGAAGCCGGTAACTGGCCGGGCGCCGTTAAAAGCAATGCCGAATGGTTTCCGCTGAAGGAACGGGCTATGGCCCAGGGTATCTTTAACTCAGGCGCTTCACTCGGTTCGGTAATAGCTCCTCCGCTTATCGCATTACTGTGGGTGGCCTTTGGATGGAAAATAACCTTTGTGATCGTAGGTGCTCTGGGGCTGCTCTGGGTAATCCCATGGCTGGTGGTCAATAAGACACAGCCGGAGCAGCATCCATGGATCACGGAAGAAGAAAAAGTTCACATTCTGGAAAATGAAGAACAACAGGAAGCTCCTGAGACTTCAGAAAGTCTGAGCTTAAAGCAAATACTGGATCATCGTGAGTCATGGGCTGTGCTGGTTTCCCGTTTTTTCGTAGAGCCGATCTGGTGGCTTTTCGTAAGCTGGATGCCCATCTATCTGGCCGATCAGTACGGTTTTAACGTGATGGAGATTGGGTTTTTTACATGGGTTCCCTTTGTAGGTGCAGCGCTGGGTAGCCTTTCAGGTGGCTATTATGCAGGGTACCTTATGCAACAGGGGGCTTCAGTGGATAAAGCCAGAAAGCAAACGATCAGCACTGGCGGGATCATTATGTTTGCCGGCTTACTGGCAACCATCTTTTTCGCTAATACAGCACTCGCCTTTGTGATCATTGTGGCTTTTGTCCTCTACGGATTCCAGTTTGTGATCAGCAACATACAGACCATCCCCAGTGATCTGTTCAGCGGCCCGTCGGTAGGCTCCCTGGCAGGCCTGGGAGGTACGGTAGGGGTATTTTCCGTGATCGTCATGAACTTCCTGGTCCCGGTCATTTCCCAATACTCCTATGTGCCCATTTTCGTAATGATCGCGGTGTTTGTACCGCTGGGGGTAGGTTCCGTCTACTGGTTGGCAAAAGAGATAAAACCTATTGGATAACGAAAGAAATAATAAGATCATTTTAAAACAGAAAAACGATGCTTTTAAAAGACAAGGTAGCAATAGTCACTGGCGGGGCCAGAGATATTGGTAAGGCAGTTTCAAAAAAACTGGCTTGTGAAGGGGCTAAAGTTGTGATCAACTACTACGACAATGAGGTTCAGGCCAAAGAAACCCTTCAGGAGATCCGTGATGCCGGAGGTGAAGCGCTGATCATCCAGGGAGATATGACCCAACAGCAGGACGTTGACCGGGTAGTGCAGCAGGCATTGAAAGCCTATGGGAATGAGGTTCATGTGCTGGTGAATGTAGCAGGTGGGCTGGTAGCCCGTAAAAAGCTGGAAGAAATGGATGAAGACTTTTTCGATAAAGTGGTGAGGCTTAATCTCAACAGCGTATTCCTTACCATGAGAGCAGTCGTGCCTCATATGAGCTCTGGCGCCTCTATTGTCAATTTTGCTTCACAGGCAGGCAGGGATGGTGGCGGCCCGGGGGCTTCTGCCTACGCCACATCCAAAGGGGCGGTAATGACGTTCACCCGATCCATGGCCAAGGAACTTGGACCGCAGAATATCCGTGTGAATGCCTTGTGCCCTGGTATGATCTCCACTACATTCCATGACGTATTTACTCAGGATATGGTACGCGAAAAGGTGGCCAACGGAACACCGCTGCGACGTGAGGGCACAGCTCAGGAAGTGGCCAATCTGGTCGCCTGCCTTGCGTCCTGTGAAACCTCATTCGTAACAGGTACAAATATTGACATCAACGGAGGCCTGGCATTTTCCTGACTTTGGCGAGCCAAGACGGAGAACAAGGGACTTTCCCGTTTCTCTTTTGAATGCTCCTATGATAAAGAAGTTATTAGATCTGCATAATGCCTTAATAACCTGATAACCAAGTAACTCAATAACTAAACAGTACCTAAAGACCCCATGAAGATTATAACTTTTGGTGAACTGTTGATGCGTCTCTCACCCCCGGGATATGGCCGCTTTGCCCAGGCAGAAAGCTATGCTGCCCACTATGGCGGTGCAGAGGCGAACACGGCTATTACTCTGGCCCAACTGGGACATGATGTGGATTTTGTGAGTGTACTGCCTGATACCGACATAGGGAAAGGGGCATTGCGTGAGATCCGGAAATGGGGTGTGAATACCTCACATGTTCTTCAGCAAGGACATAAAATGGGGTTGTACTTTATGGAAAAGGGGGTGTCCATACGTGGCGGTAACGTCATTTATGACCGGGAGGGATCTTCCTTCTGCTCAATTGATGCCTCTACCTTTTCATGGGATGACATTTTCAGGAATGCAGATTGGTTCCATTGGACAGGGATAACGCCAGGCTTGTCTGCTGGCACTGCTTCAGCATGCAGGAGCGCCATAGAGGCGGCCAACCGGCGAGGGGTAAGAATTTCCTGCGACCTGAACTATCGCAGTAAGCTGTGGAATTACGGAGTAGCACCGGAAGATGTTATGCCCGGACTGATCGCCGGATGTGATGTCGTGCTGGCCAACGAGCTGGACGTCGCGAAATACCTGGGTGTAGTTCCGGACAAAAAGGATTACGAGTTGCATGAGTGTTTTGGGGAAAGGAGCTATGCTTTCATCAGCAAAACCCTTGCGGAACGTTTTCCGAAGATCAGCAAGGTTATCAGTACGCTGAGGCAAACACTGAGTGCCACCCATAATCTGTGGTCAGGAGTGGTGTATAACGGCACACGATTTATCCATGGGCCGGTCTTTGATATCAATAACATCGTAGACAGAGTGGGGGGAGGGGATTCTTTTATCGGGGCACTTATTCATGGCCTGTCCAGATACACTGAGGATGAAAAGGCACTGGAGTTTGCGCTGGCCGCCTCCAGCCTGAAACTTACCATCCCCGGAGATTACAACATACTTTCGGAGAACGAGATCATAAATTTCATGAACAAGGAAAACGTAGGAAGGCTGAGCAGATAGTTCAACATTATCGTTAGGGGTCATATTCTGAAGAGTACCTGAAGTTTTAAGATAACTTCCGTCGACTCTCCCTCATTCCATCTTGAGAACTTTCAGGATAAAGAGAGATATACCCGAATAAAGTTTCAGCAAGGGTGAGTTGATGAGTGAAATCCTGAAACCGGCACAACGGGATTTTCAGCACGTTGTAAAAAGCTACGTCATTACCTGGCACCTTGCTGCTACCGCAGGGATCGGCAATGACAGTAAAAGTAACCATAAGCAGGTTTGGGTAGAGTTACACAATAGAAAAGCCCTGCCTTTAAAGCCGGTGTAGTGATCTTCTCAAAACGGAGAATTGCCACTCCCGGACATTCAGTATTCGTTCTCAAATCGAATTTCAAACTAAACCTAAATATTATGAAAGATCAATTGTTTTTTTGGAAGCACGTTCCGGGTTATCAGTCACCTTGGATAATACGTAGCACAGTACTTGCCATATTCTTTATGGTAAGTGCCTGTACGGATGAGCATACTGCTGATCCCGTTCCTGAGGAGATATCATTGGATACCAATGGTATGTTGGCTAAAAGCAGGAGTAATCAAAGAGCGGCGGCACAATTGTCAGTGGTTAGTGTTTCAGCCAGCTCTCATGATGGAAATGTTCCGGAAAACACGCTGGATGAAAATTTTTCCACCCGATGGTCGGCAAAGGGGGCGGGCCAGTACATTACGTATGACCTCGGATCTTCCCAAACTGTGGGCAGCATGAAGGTAGCATGGTATAAGGGAGATCAGCGTGTTGCGGATTTCAAGATAAGAGTGGGGAACTCAACTTCGAGCCTCTCAACCGTTTTCGATGGTCTTAGCAGTGGCACTACCACGGGACTGGAAAGCTATGATTTCAGTGATGTTTCTGCCCGGTATGTACGCATCACAGGCTTTGGAAATACATCAAACACCTGGAACAGCATAACGGAGGTGGAGATCTACGGAGAAAGTGACGGAGGACCCGGCACATCCGGTTATCCTTCCAGCCTGCTTGATCTGGGCATGTGGGAACTGACCCTACCTATACCGGAAGACAATGATCCGGACAACCCAAAAGACGTATATCAACCCGAATTGAATACCTATAAGCATGACACCTGGTTTCACCTGAACAGCAGTGGCAATGCTGTAGTTTTCAGAGCACATGCAGGAGGTACTACTACTCCCGGGTCCAGCTATCCACGGTCTGAGTTGAGAGAAATGGAACCCGGTTATTCCGGCAATAATCCGAAGGCGAGCTGGTCTACCAGTTCGGGAACACACACTATGTATATCAAACAGGCGATCACCCACGTGCCTCCGGTGAAAAAGCATGTCGTAGCCGGTCAGATACATGACTCCGGGGATGACGTTATTGTTTTCCGCCTGGAAGGTAAAAAGCTTTTTGTGGATCTCAATGGGAACGATGGGCCCACATTGGACAGTAATTATACGTTGGGTGACGTCTTCGAAGTGAAGTTCGTGGCGCATGATGGTGTGATTGACGTGTACTATGAAAACATGAACAGTGTTTTCTGGACCTATGATGATTCTGCGGCCAACACCTCAGGCTGCTATTTCAAGGCAGGATGCTACACGCAGTCCAACACCAGCCGGGGAGATGCTCCGGACGCTTTTGGCCAGGTATTGATCTATGACCTGTGGATTTCTCATAAATAACAAGCCCGTAACGATTGTTCGTGGGAGTTCATGGATTCTCACGAACGATCATATCAATGATGAGTTGACTGTTGTAATGATTAAAGTGTCCTTTTGCAAGACAAAACAAGTTGTCAGCAACTGTATTTCTCAAGACTATTTGAAGTGTATCATTAGTTATGATCCGAATAACTGACAAAAATCATGTCTCCTTTAAAGTCGCCGAATGTAATGTTTTTTATGAAAAAGCAATTTTTCAATTTTAAGAATGGAATAGGAGTATTTTTTATGATAAATGTTATATCCTTTCTCAGGAAAGTAGAATGTACTTTTTGAGGTTGTTTAGAATTTTTTTGCCTTTAGTGATTTTATAACTTTCATCTGTTTTTGAGGTGGTTTACCGAATTACTCGTCTGTTGGTCGATCTTTTCTTGATCATCAAATGCGTTCGTAAGCCTTGCAGTTGTTGGTA
Source organism: Flammeovirgaceae bacterium BBD 1991-12 (assembly GCA_001657315.1). Lineage (GTDB taxonomy): Bacteria > Bacteroidota > Bacteroidia > Cytophagales > Cyclobacteriaceae > Fulvivirga. Next base: position 32,810 of record LYSV01000104.1, read on the forward strand.
AAAAGAATTTTAATCATCAATCAATGTTCAGAATAAGAATCAGATACTATCTGCTGCTGGCAGGGGTCATTTTGTCTCACATAGGTATTGCGCAAAATACAGTTCGGGAATTGCTTACCAATACACCTCCTCCACCAAATGCTGCCGGCTTGGGTAAGTTTGGAGAGGTGCCGGTGGGCACCTATACGGGCATTCCTGAGATCAACATCCCACTATATGAACTTAAAGGTAGAGAACTCAGCTTACCAATTTCTCTGACCTATCATGCGGGAGGTTTGAAGGTAGAGGAAATATCCTCCTGGGTGGGTGCCGGCTGGAGTTTGAATGCTGGTGGAGCTATTTCAAGGTCTATCAATGGGTTTACGGATTTTAAAAGTAGGGATGGGGTTCAGGACAACTTTGGGATTGCCACCCCTATTACCTACGGCAACTTTGGCGTTCAAGTAAGTGGGCGATGGGTACCCAAGGGTATCCTGACTGACTGCTCCATACAACGTGAGGACAATACTGTGGATGACTCGCCAAATAATGTCGGTTATATCTCGGACATGCTCTTTGAAAACTACTGGGATACAGAGCCTGACATGTTCTATTTCAATTTTGGAGGCTTAAGCGGTAAATTCTTCTTTGATGAAAACAGAATAATTCGGCTGAACCAACCGGTGGACCTTGATTTTGAGTTTTATCCACAAAAAGATGAAGACCACTGGGCCATCAAAACCTTGAATGGTACAGTATACACATTTGGAGGTGAGGTCCGTGATGCGGGTAACAATGAAGTAGATAGTTGGATTGAATGGACAAGATCACATTTTCCTCGTGGTATGTCAGTGTCCACCACCCAGGCCAGTACATGGTATTTAAGAAGCATTATTTCGACTTCCGGGGAACGTATCGATTTCAAATATGAACGGGAGATGTATGAGTATTCCATTCTTTCAGGAGGAGCAAGCTTTGAGTATGACACCGGTTGCGAACCTGCCGGGACGAACTGTTCCACACCTTCCGGGTATGCTTCTGTTACCAAAATCGAGACAGAAGGGTTGTTTCTGAAAGAGATTTTACTTTCGTATCCCGACAGCAGTTCTACCATTGTCAGGTTTATATCAGCGAACGACCGATTGGATGGTGATGGCAACCCGGGAGTGGTTACCATTAACAATCCGATCAAAAGAAGACTTGACAAGATCCAGGTAATCGAGAAGAGTAGTAGTGGAGTGGAGACAGTCCTGAGAGAGTTCAGATTGGCACATGAAAAGTTAAGCAACAAATTATGGCTCACTAGTGTACAAGAAGTTGGGTTATACCAGGGGACGGCCTCTAAACCTCCCTACAGTTTTGATTATTACGAACATGAAGCGTTTCCGAATCGAACTTCCAAAGCTTCCGATCTATGGGGATATTATAATGGAAAGGACGGAAATATGGGGTTTACACCAAAGGTGGCTTATGATCATGGAGGTTTTCCACATAGCCGGGTAAGTGGTAGTTCAAAAGAGCCGTCGGAAATCCATGCCAAGTATGGTGTCTTGACAAAGATCAATTATCCTACGGGAGGCTATACTCAATTTGAATATGAAAATAACCGAGCTAAAAATTTTAGTGTTTACAAAAGGCAAGACTTTGGAGATTTGGAGGTTTGCCGTGGATATAGTGCCGCTGTACCTTGCAATGCCTTACTACCTGTGGATACCACATTTTCCATTCAGGCTTCCGGGGATTACGAGTTTGATGTAGACATCATTCACCCTTACACTTCAACGCCGGCAGTAAAAGTATGCAGGAAATACCTCGTTTCAGGGTATGCAACAAGCTGCCATGGTACTTCTGATTTCAAACAACCCTTTACCGTAAGTGGTACAGAGCATGATATCTTATTGACGTACAGTATTACAGGTTCACAAGCCGGCCAACCAGCAAATAGTATTTTGATAAAAAGGGGGGCGGTAGTCGAGGAAGAGATTTCCATTTCAAAAGGTTATGCCAGTTCTGGTACCATCAATTTAAATTTACCACCGGGCGATTATGAGATCTCAGCAAACGCCATCAATGTCGCCAACCACGAAGTATGGGGTGACTTGGTAAAACAGGTGTATGAAGCACCCAATCCGACCTATATTGTCAAGCTCAGTAAAGATGGTACAACCATTGAACAATTTACCGAAACAGGCAACTTCACCCAAACCTTGGGGCAGGGAAAGTATAAAGTTGAAATCGTCCAAATAGATCGCCAGGTGACCGGTGCCAAAGCACAGTGCTTAGTGAGACAACTGAGTTCAGAGTACTATACCAGTGACCTTAGCGCAGGGCTGCGTGTAAAGCGGGTTCGGATTCATGATGGCATGGACTCCGGCAGGGACATTATTAAAAGATACGAATACATAGACTCTTTGGGTGTATCTACCGGAGTGTTGATGAGAAAGCCGGTTACCTATTACACCACCGCTGCCGTTTATAATAACCAATTTGGGGACTTTTGTTACTTTAACACCTACGGCTCCAGTAGTGTATATCCACTCAGTACCAGTGCCTCAGGCAATTTTGTGGGCTACGGTCAAGTGAACGTCTATTATGGTGAAAATGGGGAGAACGGGAAGTCCACCTTTGAGTATTCTAATTACGCAGACGGTACAGGTAACAATACTGCAACGATTCGATTTAAATGTTCATTTTTTTCCGTTGGGGGATTATTAGTACCGGGAACCCCTGGTTTCAGTTATGCCCATAAAAATGGCAACCTTAAACAGCAGATTGACTATAAAAATGACCAGGGTGTTTTTAAGATGGTTAACAGAGTAGTTAATACTTACAATGAGACTTTTTTTGATACCCATGGGCTAAAGATAACTTCTCTGCCTCTGCCGCCAAGTAAACAATCCTTGTGGGATTGGAATCCCAGTGCACCTTGTGGTCCTGTTATGTATAAACATTACAAGATCAGGACCGGATTTTCCCGACTTGACAGCTCTAAAGTGACGGTTTATGATAATGCCGGGAGAGCATTACAAACTACATCGGGATACGAATACTATTCAAACCATTTACCTCGCTGGCAGAGTGTAAAAGACAGTGATGGGGTATGGAATTATACACACTACAGCTATTTGAATGGTACAGACCTTATACAAGAGGAAAGAAAAAGCCTGGGTGCTCACGATAATGCACCCATATTTGGAAGAGCTACAGAATATGAGCAATACCGCCCGAAAACTATCTTTTTCCATGAATTGCTTCTGGACGGCGGAACACCGGATTCCGAAACAGGAATAGGAATTTTTGGAGTCACAAACTATAAGAAAAGAGTGACCTATGAATATGACAGCTACAAAAACCCTAGCCAACAGGAAGTAGACGGGCATACCACAGCTTTTATATGGAACGCAAATAAAACACAGATCATTGCTAAGATCGAAAATGCTTCTTATGACACGAGTGGTAATCTTAAAGACAGGTTGGGTAATAGTTACTCTTCGGGTGACGTGAACCTCTTGTCTTTCTTTACCGGTACGACTGCTGAATTTTTGCTAAAATTCCAGGCCTTACGGCAAGCATTGCCCGCTGCGGAAGTTACTGCCTACACCCACCAAAAAGGAGTGGGGGTGACCAGCATTACCGATAACAATGGGTTGACTACCTACTACAAGTACGATCCGCTGGGAAGATTGGAGCTCACACGGGATCAAGACAATAATATTGTTTCTAGGCATTCCTATAAATACAGCAATGAATAATATAAGTAAACTTTTACATCTAACATGCTTTTTCATTTGGATGACATCGATGCCATTCATCGTTCAAAGCCAAAGCATATATGATGACTATTATCAGTATTGGAATTACGATGAGTTTTTAACCAATCCTACTGGTGGAGGTGGTGGGGTTACAGTAAGGATCCAAGATGATATTCTTACGGTGACCTTTAGTGCAGGGTTTAATGAGTCTACTTTAAAAACAGGAAATATAAAATTTATTGATTCTAATCCCCCCTTACCTTCTGGCTTCATATCTTTAGGACAAATAATATCTTCAAGTCAGGGGACACAATACGGGGCTAGCTTGTCTAATGGGCATTTAGCTATACAAGTCTGGGGTTCTTTCGCTCCTTTGATACACCAGTTTTCAGGTACCTTTACGCTTGATTTACGAGCTCATTTATGTTCTACTATTGCACCTCCACTGGCTTTCAATGTGTCTTCACATAGTTGTGGTCCTAAAACCTTAACAAAATCCGGTACTGTTCCAGCCGGTGTGACCTGGTATTGGCAAGGAACGGACCCCGATGGATATGATGACAGTGCTTCAAAGAATGCTACTGTTTATAGCTATTCGGCACAGAGTTCAGGCACCTACTACCTTCGGTCAAAATCAGACATCGGTTGTTGGAGCAGTTCTACGGCGGTGTCCGTTTCAGTAAATGAAAGGCCAGCTAACCCACCGACTCCATTCATTGCCACCCAAAGTTGTGGGTTCGCAGTTCTTCAATTTACGGGTAGCCCACCAGCAGACGTGCGATGGCACTGGCAAACCACATCACAAGGGCAAGATCCGACTACGAGTAGCATGGCAAGCCAAACGATAACTTCAAATTCTGCTCAT
>LYSV01000105.1 GCA_001657315.1 Flammeovirgaceae bacterium BBD 1991-12
AGGTTTGCATTCACCGTGGAGCTTAACAAAACATGTCCATTTGACTCGGAATCAACATTTTTTGACTTAAATGTAATTTTCAAGGGCTCCCGAATTAAATGGATAAGAAAGCAAGAAGCCATAACAATATGAATCGTCAATCTTAAATCCAAAAATCGTTAATCTTCCTGTTGCTTAATCCGTTAGAATCAAACTCTGTGACTGGTTTTGCCGACGTCTGTATTTTCAGATTTATGATCTCATATTCTCCCGCAAGGATTGACAAACTGTATTGGATACAAACTTAACAAAGTTAGTAGGGAGGCTGGAATGGTTTCTTATCGGCATCAGCCGGATACCAGGTGATTCTCTTTTTTCAATACGGCATGTCTTATCTTGATGAATTCGGAGATATTTTCTATATCCAGCACACCCAGAAGCCGGTCATTTTGTATCACTGGCATGACGGTCTCAGCATTTAAAGGCTGCTTTCGGATATTATAGATCTCCGTCAGTGGCATATCAGGGTCAAGTATGAGAAACTCTTGGTTCATAATATCCTGTACGGGAGTAGAGCTTTCCATAACTGACAAGGCACTTGTTAATTCTGATCTGCTCAGGGTACCCACTACTTTATTATTCTCCATGATCAGAAAGTTCCTTGCGCTGCTGTTCAGTATGTAAGCCGCAGCTTCTTCCAGCGTTTGTTCCAATCCAAGCTGATGGAACTGGTGCATAAGAATATCGCTCACCTTGTAATCCCTCAGAATAAACCGTGAATGTTCAACAAACCATTCAGATCTGGCACCCAGGAAAATGAACACGCCAATGACAATGAGAAATAGATTATAGAGAAAGCCAGTGAAAATAAAAAGAACGGCTATTAACTGACCAATATGGGACGCTATTTTCGTGGCCGTGGTTCTGGACAGTTTGTAGGCCAGCAATGCCCTGAGTATACGCCCCCCATCCATGGGGAAAGCAGGAATAAGATTGAATGCGCCAATAAAAAGATTTACAAGTGCAAGCAGATAAAGAAAATTCTCCTGTGACGGAACGAGGCCGGTCGTGATCACAGGCTTCTGATCAAAGATCCCTGTGATCGTATAAAGAACCGCCGCAATTACAAAATTCACCGCCGGACCTGCGATGGCTACAAGGAATTCCTGCCTCGGATTTTCAGGGATCATTTCCATACGGGCTACACCGCCTATGGGAAGCAGGATTATATCTTTTGTTTTGAATTTAAACTTTTTGGCAGTGAGGGCATGACCGAACTCATGGAGCGTAACGCATCCGAAAACCGTAAATATCAACAGCAGGTTCCAAAGGACAGTGTCAGGTGTATAGCCACGGTAATAGCCTGCCGCTGCGATCCACAAGGGAAGGATCAGAAACGTCCAGTGAACAGACACTTTTATGCCGGCATACCTACCCAATGTTAAACATCCCTGCATATCAGCTTGTCTTAAGCTACTTCTATGGTTCTGGCAATGCTCCTGACTCCGTTTTCCTGTGGAATGCTGATCTTCAATATACCGTGGTCAAGTTCAGCCATGATCCTGGTTTGATCAATATTCTGAGGCAGCTCGAAAATCCTTTCGGCGATATGGTCCGGCAGCTCCTGATGAATAATAAACCTGTCATCAATGGCCCTGGCAGCACTAACCTTTAACAGGTTATTTTCTATGTTCACGCTGATCTCATTCTTTTTGAACCCGGACATCGCCAGTTCAATGGAATAGCCCGTATCATTTTTGCTGATGTTTGCGCGGGCGCTGGTCATCCACAACTCCTCAAAGGCATCTCGTCCCATAAAGTGCTCGCCATCAATAAAATGACCATACCTGTCGCCGATACGGTGGAAAGGTCCGGTTTTTAGCTTTAATAATTCCATGGCTCGCTGATTTTGATCCTAAAGGAAAATACCTGTAATACCGGGGATTTGTGGTGATTGCAGTCACATCCCCGTATGATATTTATCACTGGCCAGCACTTGTTATCTTTAGTAAATTCGGTCCTGTAACTTCTCGGGTATGGAACCCTCACCGGATATATACAAGCTCCTTTTTGAATCCATTGGAGAAGGGATAGTGGTAGTGGATAAGGAAGGGTGTATAGAGCTTACCAATCCAAGCCTCAATAGAATGTTCGGTTACCGGCCAGGTGAGCTTAAGGGGCAAAAGGTAGAGCTGCTTGTACCCCGATCCCTGCGGTCTGCACATTCCAGGCAAAGAATGAAGTTTGAGAAGAACCCCAGAAATCGCCCTATGGCAGCAGGAACAGACGAGCTGAAAGGGGTCAGGAAAGACGGTACCCAATTCCCTGTGGAAGTAGGCCTGAACTACCTGGACAAAAACGGCCTGTCAAAATCCATTGCCATGATATCTGACATCACACAAAGAAAAAAGACGCTTTGCGAGCTGCACAGGGAAAAGGCTAAGGGCAGACTTTACCTCAATCTGGCCAAGGCCATGTTCATTGTATTGGATACAGATATGATGCTTCAGTTTATCAACCAGGAAGGATGCCGGATACTTGAGGTCCGTGGGCCGGATTCGGTGCTTGGAAAGAACTGGATCGAAAGCTTTGTTCCTGCGGACGGTCAGGAGATGGTGCAGGAGGTATTTCAAACCCTGTTGAATGGGAAAAAGGAAGTGGTAGAGTTTTTCGACAACGAGATCATTACTCCCAATGGCAAAAGGAAAATGATCCAGTGGCACAACTCCCTGATCAAAAATGATAATGGTACCATAGAAGGTACCCTAAGCTCAGGCATCGATATTACGGAGCGTGTGGACACGGAAAAGGTCAGAACCACCGCCATGCTGCAGGGACAGGAGCAGGAGCGGCAGCGTATAGCCACCGAGCTGCATGACGGGCTTGTACAGACTCTGTCTGCCATCTCACTGAACCTGAAAGCCCTTGAAGAAGAGATCCACAGGCTGGAAAACTCCGAAAAGGAAGCCTATAAAAGTGCGATAGATCTGCTGGACAATGCCATAAAAGATACCCGCCTGATCTCCCATGACCTGATGCCATCTGCCCTGGAAAGGTTTGGGCTGGTAAAAGCCATGGAAGACCTGATCTACAGAACATCAAAGAACGTAAAACTCAAAATTGATTTCCATACCAATCTTGACCGGAATATTGAAGACCCTTACATCATTACCAATCTGTACCGTATACTACAGGAGCTTCTGCAAAACATCGTGAAGCATGCCGGTGCATCCAAAGTGCTGATCGAGCTGTGGGAAATTGGCAGCCGCATACGTCTGCTGGTGCGGGATGACGGTGTAGGGTTTGACGGATCACCCGAAGAGATGCAGTCTAATGGTATTGGGTTACGCAATATTTCCACTCGTGTAAAATCAATGAATGGCAAGCTTATACTGGACTCCACTGCAAGGAGCGGTACCACCGTTACCGTCGAGATCCCGGTACTTAAATTAAAATAACCAAACGCTGGTTGTTTAACCATTTTCTTGCGAAATTTAAACAAACGGACAGAAAAGAGGTAGGTAGCATTTTTCCGGACTTGATCCAAAGCCATTCAATACCTAAATACCAACCGTATGACTCTACGCCGGAACGTTAGCATACTTATCGTGGATGATCATCAGATCATCAGGGATGGTATCAAGGCTCTTTTAAACAGGGCAGACGGCATACACATCACGGCAGAAGCGGCCAATGGTTTTGAGGCTCTTGAGATACTTGAAGCCAGGCATCAGGATCTTGACCTGGTGGTCATGGACATAAAAATGCCGGAAATGGATGGCATTGTGGCCACCCATCAGATTCGCGAAAAATTTCCGGATATGAAGGTACTGGCGCTGACCATGCACGATGATGAGGCACATATTGTTAAAATGCTTCAGGAGGGTGCTGCCGGCTATGTACTGAAGACCACAGGTAAGGCAGAACTTACTGAAGCTATACGAAGAGTAGCTGCCGGTGAAACCTACTTTGATAGACAGGCTTCAGAGAAGATCCTGCAGTTCTTCTACAAGGGGGAGAAAAACAATCAAAAGAGTCATTTTATAGATACAGACCTTACTTCCCGTGAGGTGGAAGTGCTGAAACTCATCGCTGAGGAGTACACCAATCCCGAAATAGCTGAAAAGCTCTTTCTAAGCCCCCGGACCATCGATACACACCGGCGTAACCTGCTGCAGAAGCTGCATGTCAAAAACACCGCTGGTCTGGTCAAATATGCGCTGAAGCATCATCTGGTATAGATGAAATTCCAGGTTAAAGTTTGAAGTTCTGAGTATTGGTTAGCTCATATGAACCGAAAACAGGAAACCATCTACGCTAAAACACCTAGGCCATAGGCTGAAAACGGTAATTTTTTCTTTCAGTGTTTGACGTCTGGTATGGATCATCACATTTGATGACCTTTATCATTACAAACCAAGCTAAACCACATTGCTATGAACACTAAATATATCTTTCCATCCCAGGCCCCTTTAAAGATAAGTCATACCTCCATTCGCAGTAAACTGCATTTATTGGAAAATGCCGGTGAGTTACAGCATTACGAAGCAGGGCAGATCCTTTACAACGAAGGGGTCATGCCCCGAGGCGTATACCTCATAAAAAAAGGCAAGGTGAAGATCTTTAAATACGGCAGCGAAGGTAAGGAACAGATCATCAAGCTGCTGACCCGTGGAGATTTTATAGGCTATCATTCCCTGCTGGGTGAGATCAAACATGCATTAAGCGCCAGAGTGATCGAAGACGTGGAACTATGCTTTATTTCAAAGGAAGATTTCATACATCTGTTCCAGACAGATGCTGATGTTGCTTCCCATTTTTTACATCTGCTTTGTGAAGACCTGCGGTTGGTGGAAGAGCGGCTGATCTCTACCGCGTATATGCCTGTAAGGGGACGGCTGGCCCGCCTGCTGATGAACCTCATAGAGATCTACCGGCGTGATGGTGACGAGGAGGGTAAAATTTACCTGAGCCGCGGTGATCTTGCCAAGCTGGCAGGTACCGCCAAGGAAACCACCATACGCCTGCTCTCCGAATTCAAAGCCGAAAAACTCATCGTTATAGACGGGCAGTCCGTAAAAGTGCTGGACCTGCAAGGGCTCGAACGTGTTGCCAACCTTTATTTATGATCAATATCAAGGCATAACTTGAGATGGGTCATACCTGATGTAACGGGTGGCAGTGATATTCACATAAAAGGGGCAGGTCTGCCTGCCACCTGGATTTCACCTTAATGCACGCCACCATGGAAGAACAGCAGTCAGATCATATACAGATGCATCGCGATCATTCGCTGTGGAGTTCTGACATCAAAATGTGGGACCAGGATCTCAAGGCGTGGGATCTCGAACTCATTGCCTTGAAGGATGCAATGCAATCGATCCATAAAGCCATAGAAAACCATGAGGAAGCCCTCAGGTCGCATACCGGCTCCATCAATGAGCACCGGACTATGGTACAACAATGCCAGGTCGATCTTAAGCATGTAAAGGAAGGTAAGCTGCCGGAGGAGCGTCTGGCGGAGCATCACGAAGATGAGCGGTTCAGGCATGAACAGCAGCAGGATGCGCATGAACGCCTGAAGCACTATCATCACAGCATAGTAGTTTTGACCAGGGGACTGAAAGAGGCTTTGGAAAACGCTTTATGAAAACCGAACGGAAGTTGAAAGTGAAAACTGAAAAAAACAGCGACAGGAATAATCGCCGGTTATCATTCATCCAGCGCTTCGATACATCAGTCACCAGTATCCAACAACCAGCAACCATTCACCATGCTAGGTAAACTGAACAGATCCCAGATCGATAATCTTTTAAGATCCGAAGTCACGGGTCGTATAGGCTGCCACTCCCGGAATAAAACCTACATCGTACCCCTTACTTTTGCCTACGATGGAGAATACATTTATTGTCACACTATTGAGGGGCTGAAAACGAGAATGATGCGGGAAAATCCCCATGTCTGCTTTGAAGTGGATCGTGTAGACAATATGGCCAACTGGCAAAGTGCGATCATCTGGGGTACCTATACAGAACTCCATGCAAGGGAGGCCGAGGAAGCGCTGCAAACATTGGTGAATCGTACTCATCCGCTCCTGACCAGCGAAACAGCCCGTCCGCGGCATAGCCTCGATCGTGCCCACGAGGCCATTGATCCCAATATAAAAATGGTGATATTCCGCATAAAGGTAGAAGAGGCTACCGGCAGGTTCGAAAAAAGTAGCTGACCCTGATCATTCCTCCTTTCTACTGTTCTTTTTCTCTTTCTTTTCCTGTCTTTTAAAATACCTGCGGGTGAGAAAGTTATGTTTCAGGGCTTCCATATTCTCACTGAACCGTTCCGTACCCTTTTTCACATTTTCCATACTCTTTTTAAGATCATGGACAAACGCCGTGTCATAGATCAGCGTGTTTATGGTGCCGCTTCCGGTCTTCATATCTTCTACGATACCATTGAGCCGTTTCGTTACCGACACGATCTCCTCGCTGGCGGCTGTCAGATTAAACATAGCATGGTCCAGCTGACCGGCCAGCGTTGTGTCGCCGGAAAGCCTGCCCAGCAGACCATTCGGTTCGTTGAGGTTTTCCAGTGTCGTGTTGATCTTTCCGGATACGCTGTTGATATAGATACTCGATGCTCTTAAGTTGTATAAGGTGGCCTTCAGATCCTTCGCCAATGAAGAATCATAAAGCAAAACTCCAAGCGTACCCCTTTTCTCCAGAATTGCCTCGGTGATCTTAAGAAGGTCAGCCGTCAGCAGTGCCGCGTTTTCATTGGTGGTGTTGAGGGTCCTGAGCATATCATCCGCTCCAATGCGGCTGTATGAAGCTATCATGTCCCCCGGTTCCACCGGTGCCAGTGCATTGTCCGTAGGTACAATACTGACCATCATATTTCCTACGAGCCCGTCAGAGTTAATGGTGGCAATAGCATCCTTCCTGATATACGCACTGGCTGACTGATCAATGATCATCTCCACCTGCACGGAAGTGTCACTCACCATTCTGATACTGGCTACCGTACCGATATTGATCCCGGAGTACCTCACATTATTGCCGGGCTGCAGGCCATTTACATTTCTGAATACAGTGCTGAGAGTAATGGTACTGCCAAACATGTTCTGCTTATTACCGATGTAGTAAACGGCTATAGTGAAAAGAATAAGCCCCAACGTGACAAACACCCCGAGTCTCAAACGATTTATGATCTGGTTCGCCATAGTTCTTTCTATTTGAAGAATGCCTGCACCCCGGGGTCCCCTGACCGGGAAAGCTCCGTGTAGGTTCCTTCGGCATGATTGACTCCGTCGATAATGATGATCATTCTGTTGGCCATTACCCTTGCACAATCCATATCATGTGTAATGATCAGAGAGGAGGTCTTGTATTTTTTCTGTATCTCCAGAATAAGATAAATGATCTCCTTGGCAGTAATAGGGTCCAGTCCGCTGGTAGGCTCATCATAAAGAATGATCCTTGGTCTCAGAATGATCGTTCTGGCAAGAGCTACACGTCTTTGCATACCCCCGGAAAGCTCTGCAGGCATCATATCCACAGTATGTGCAAGACCCACGCTATCCAGTGCTTCCATGACCAGCTCTTCAGAATTGTGGATCCTGCCCATCTTTTTTCGATGCCTTCGCATGGGAAATTCAAGGTTTTCCCTCACCGTCATCGAGTCATACAGGGCACTGCCCTGGAACAGGAAGCCGATCTCCGTTCTGATCTCATTAAGGGCATCACCCTCCAGTGCCAGCATATCCTTTCCCAAAACCATCAGCTTACCCTTGTCCGCAGGGATCAGCCCTATCAGGCACTTGATCATAACAGATTTGCCCGATCCTGATTTCCCTATGACCACCAGATTTTCTCCATCGTACAACTTCAGGTCAAAACCGCGCAAAACCTGGTTCTGACCAAAGGATTTGTGTACATCTACCAGCTCTGCCACTACCTCCTGACAGGTAGTGTCTGTTGGCTTCGGGGTGGGGAAATTCAGGCTGGTCGTATCCATAATTACAGATCGTAAAATATATCGGCCACCAGAACGGCCAGGAAATCAATGATAAAAAGGATCATGGAAGACAGCACTACTGCCGAGTTGGCTGCCAGGCCTACGCCTGCCGTGCCCTTTGTACTGTTATAACCTTTGTAGCAGCCTACCAGGCCAATGGCAAAGCCAAAAAAGAAGGATTTGCAGGTGGCAGGAACGATATCCCCAAATTCCAGATTTTCAAAGACCTGGTTAAAATACAACTGAAAACTCACGGCCCCTTTGGTATTCTCTACCAGAAATGACCCGAACAGTGCAACCGTATCGGCAAGGATCACCAGTACCGGCAGCATAAGAGTAGCCGCAACGATCCTCGTCACCACCAGGTATTTGAAAGGATTGGTGCCGGAAGCTTCCATGGCATCTATTTGCTCGGTGACCTTCATGGACCCCAGCTCCGCCCCGATACCCGACCCTACACGTCCTGCACATATCAGGGCAGTAATGACCGGTCCGATCTCACGAACGATGGAAATACCCACCATGGCCGGCATCCATGATTCTGCACCAAATTCCATTAGGGTCGGCCGGGTTTGAAGAGTAAGGACAAGCCCCATGATAAAACCTGTCACTCCCACCAGAGGCAACGATCTGTACCCGATCTCATAGGACTGACGTAATAGCTCACCCCATTCAAAGGGAGGTTTAAAAACTTCCCTGAAGAAACGCACGGCAAAAGCGGACAGCTCACCTGTTTCTACAAAGTACAGTCTGAGAGCATCGGTAAAAGGTGCTTTAAGTGGCATGAAATTAAATTAACCAGCCCATGGTAAATCCCGAATGATAATCATCAATTCCGGTTAAGATATGCATCATGAATGTGATCGGATACCTGAGGGTTATAAATTTAGTATTTTAATTAGTTTATACTAAAAATATTAGTATTATTGTGTTAATATTCAATCTAAACCACTAAAACATAATGCTCGTCAGCCATCGGATGGGGTTTGCTGCATGCAAATGCCCATTCGATGGATAGCCGACCCGTACAGAACCTGCAGCATTGAACTTACAACATAGAATGTAGAACAGATTTGTACCTCAATACCCATACCTACTACAGCTTTAAGTACGGCACCATACCTACGGAAGAGTTGTTAATGGAAGCTCAGAGGAATGATGTTCGGGTGTTGACACTCACGGATATTAATACTACTGCTGCCTGTCTGAATTTTGTCAGGTTGGCGGAAAAGTATGACATAAAGCCCATTGTGGGGATTGATTTCAGAAATGGTGTGGAGCAACTTTTCATAGGGATAGCCAAAAATAACGAAGGGTTCCGGGAGCTTAATGATTATTTGTCCCGCTATCTGCATTCCGGTGAGCCCATACCCTCAAGAGCTCCTTTCTTTGAACACGCCTTTGTTGTTTATCCTTTTAAAACCGATTTAAAGTACAACCTTAAGGAAAACGAATATGTGGGGGTGACTCCTGATGACCTTAACAGACTGAGATTTTTGAAATGGAAAAATGACCAGCAAAAGCTCGTTATTTTGCAGACTGTTACCTTTCGTAATAAACGTGACTTTAATGTTCACCGCTTGCTAAGGGCTATTGACAACAATATTTTGCTGAGCAGATTGTCTGAAACAGAGGAGGGCAACCCGGACCACCGGATGTTTTCCATGAGAGAGCTGACCAGCCTGTACAGCGCTTTCCCTACGATCATTGAAAATACGCATCGGCTCCTTGACAGTTGCTCCATTGCTTTTGAGTTTGGGGATGAACATCCACACAAAAACAAGCGGACCTATACCGGCTCGGAAGAAGGCGATTATCAGCTTATATGCAAATTGTGTGAAGAAGGTATGAACTACCGGTATGAGGATCCGGATAATGCCATTTTCGATCGCCTCGGGAAAGAGCTGAAAGTCATCAGGGAAAAGGGATTTATTTCCTATTTCCTTATCAATTGGGACATTGTGAATTATGCCCGTACCAGGGGGTACTTCTATGTGGGCAGAGGGAGTGGGGCCAACAGTATTGTGGCGTATTTGCTAAGGATCACTGATGTAGACCCCATTGAACTGGATCTTTATTTTGAGCGTTTTATCAACCTTTATCGCAAAAATCCACCGGATTTTGACATTGATTTTTCATGGCGTGACCGTGAGGATATAACACGTTATATTTTTGAGCGCTTTGATCATGTGGCGCTGCTGGCCACCTACAGTACCTTTCAGTATCGTGCAGCGATACGGGAGCTGGGTAAGGTATTTGGCCTGCCTCCTCATGAGATTGATGCACTGGCTGAAGGAGAATCTCATAATGCAGACCAGTATGGCCAGCTGGTTTTAAAATACGGGCAGCTGATCAAGGGTTTTCCCAGCCACCTGAGCATCCATGCCGGGGGTATCCTGATCTCCGAAGAACCCATTCATTACTATACTGCCACAGACCTGCCTCCCAAAGGATATCCTACCACCCATTTTGACATGATCATTGCTGAGGATGTAGGGCTGTACAAGTTTGATATCCTCAGCCAGCGCGGCCTGGGTAAAATAAAGGATGCGCTGGAGATCATTCCCAAAAACAATCCCGATGACCCGGTGATAGACATCCACGATATGAAACGTTTCAAACAGGATGTAGCCATAAAGTATTTACTGAAAAAAGGGAAAGCCATCGGATGCTTTTATGTGGAATCCCCTGCCATGCGGATGCTGCTCAAAAAACTGAAGGCTGATGATTACCTGGGGCTGGTAGCGGCCAGTTCTATTATACGCCCGGGGGTGGCAAAGTCAGGAATGATGCGGGAATATATTTTGAGATTCCAACATCCTGAAAGAAGAAAGGAAGCTCACCCCGTTATGCTGAATATCATGCCTGACACCTTTGGCGTAATGGTCTACCAGGAGGACGTCATTAAGGTAGCCCACTATTTTGCAGGGCTTACGCTGGCGGAAGCAGATGTGTTACGCAGGGGTATGTCCGGTAAATTCCGCTCAAGGGAAGAGTTTCAGAAGGTGCGGCAGAAGTACTTTAACAATTGCAGGAAAAGGGGATATCCTGACGGGCAGGCCGCTGAAATATGGAGACAGATCGAAAGCTTTGCCGGTTATGCCTTTTCCAAGGGACACTCTGCTTCCTATGCTGTAGAGAGCTATCAAAGTCTGTTCCTGAAGGCGTGGTATCCGCTTGAATACATGGTAGCCACTATCAATAATTTTGGGGGGTTTTACCGCACGGAACTGTATGTTCATGAGGCCAGAATGCATGGCGCAGTGATCAACCCTCCCTGTATAAATAAAAGCGACGGACTTACGCATATCTATGGAAGGGAGATCTACCTGGGCTTCAGCCTGGTCAGGGATCTGGAACAAAAGATCATAGATCAGTTTGTGGCTGTAAGGAATACCATGGGGGAGTTCGGAGGACTGGAGGATTTTGTGAAAAAGGTGAGTGTTTCACTGGAACAACTGGTGCTGCTGATCAGGGTAGGAGGATTCCGGTTTACCGGTAAAGGAAAAAAGGAGCTTTTGTGGCAGGCTCATTTTTTACTGGGGAGTGCCAAAAAGAGCCATCCCTTGCCCCGGCTTTTTGATCCTCCTGTAAAGGAATTTACCTTACCCGAGCTGTCATTTGACCTGCTGGAAGATGCCTTTGATGAAATGGAACTCATGGGGTTTCCGCTGTGCAGCCCCTTCAGTTTGTTAAAAGATGAATTGAAGAGTGATTTACGGGTCAATAACCTGTCCGCCCATCTGGGAGAGATAGTGACCATTGTGGGGTATCTTGTTACCATAAAAAATACAGGCACTTCCCGGGGAGAGCAGATGCACTTCGGGACCTTCCTGGATATAGACGGTCACTTTATAGATACAGTACATTTTCCTCCGGTAGCTGCGCAGTATCCGTTCAGAGGCAGAGGCATCTATACCATCACCGGTAAGGTAGTGGAAGAATTTGAGTTTTACACTATTGAAGTCACAGCCATGGAAAAAGAGCTGTATATTACCGATCCAAGGTACGATGAAGAAGCCATTTCAGTTCGTGCATAGTGATGGCTCCATACCCTTAGCTCTCAGCGCCATGCCCCATAGCTGTCAGATTAAGCAGCTTTTTCCCCCTTCGCTCACCTCTGAGCCCCTGAAGGGGATAAGGATATACCGGGAATACTTTAACCTTGCTATACTCCATGCTATTTGCCCTATGCCCCATGCCCTACACCGTGAAGTGATCATAATCAAAATCCCAACTGATAGCTGTCATCGGGTTTTTCGTGTGTGGCCTCTAGCTTTATCCGAAAGCGCGGGGATATGTTTTGTGACCGGAAAGATGCCGCTCAGCAACTGGCGGAACATCTGATGCGATACAAGGATAAGGAAGGAGTGGTATTGGCTATTCCCAGGGGAGGTGTAGTTACAGGCAGCTACCTCGCGGGTGCACTGGGATGGTCCCTGAGCTTTGTGCTGGCCAAAAAGATCGGACACCCTTCCAATGAAGAGTTTGCCATCGGCGCTGTCGGGCTTCATGAGGTCTATCAGGAAGAGGAAAACGAAGTTCCCCGGAAGAAGATCGTGCAAAAGACAGAAGAGATCCGCCATACCATGGTACAGCGCTACGAGGCTTACTCCGCGGTCTCATCACCGCCGGATCTCTCCGGAAAGACCATCATCATCACAGACGATGGTATAGCGACCGGTCATACAGTAAGGCTGGCGATTAAGGAAGTAAGAAGGCAAAATCCTGAAAGCATTATTGTAGCGGTACCTGTAGCTTCACCCGGCACAGCGGATAAACTTGAGGGGGAGGCAGATACGGTTTTTTGCCTGCATGAGCCGGAATATTTCCGGGCAGTGAGTCAGTTTTATGAACAGTTCCCTCAAATAAGTGATCATGAGGTGGTCAGATGGCTACAGCATTATGACAGGGAAAAGCTGCCATTGATAAAATGAGCTATTGGTTACTGAGTTATTTGGTTACTCAGGCTTCCGTAGCCCTAATAACTCAGTAACCAATAACTGTATCAAAATAGAATAGTAAAGTAGTAATGTCACATATTGAAAACTTGTAAGATGAAAGAGAATAAAATTTTTGACCTGACTGACCTGATGATTGAGCAATTGCAGGAATTGTACAATGGAGAGAAACAACTCGTAAAAGCACTGAATAAGATAAAAACCAATATCACCGAGCCTGAATTACTGAATGCTGTCGATAAGCATTTGGCCAGCAACGAAGATCAGATCATGCGCCTGAAGCGGGCTTTTGATATTTTGTATGTAAAGCAAAGGAAAAGAGAAGCAGAAACCATTGAAGCGCTGATCAGACGCATAAAAAGTCTCGTAAAAATGAGTGCAGACCCTGAAGTGATGGATGCTGCTATCATTACGGCTTTGCAACATATTAATCATTATAAAATCGCCAGCTACGGCGCTATCTGTACGTATGCCAATATGCTGGGGCAGTATCCAATGGCCTCTATTATTCATGAGAATCTGGAAGAAGAGAAAAATATGGACAGGAAGCTGGCTATGATAGCTGAGGAGGTGGTGAACAGAAAAGCACAAATTGTAAATCCGGAAAACCAATAGGTAATAAACAGTGTATCAGGCATATTCCCCTTGCTTGCTACAGCATTATTTGGAAGAAAATCCATCTTATCCTGGCGTAAGATGCATATCCATGTGGATCAGGTAGGCTATACAACTGTGGCCATGGCATGGCAATAAATTTCAGGATAAGATGAGGTTTCAGGGCTTTACAACTCTAATCAGTAGAAAAATGGAAACAAGCATATTCATGGATAAGGAACGACGGCCTACAGAAGTAGATCTGATCACTACGCTGGAGGGAACCCATAAAATATGGACCAGCTTACGGGATTTTGTGCTGGAGAAGTACCCAGCGGCTGTTGAAGAATGGAATTATCCCGGAAAGAAGTACGGATGGAGCTTTAGAATAAAAGATAAAAAACGTGCTATCATCTATCTTCTACCATTAAAAGGATACTTTAAGGCAGCTTTTGTTTTCGGGCAAAAGGCCACGGATAAGATCATGGCCAGCGGTGTTTCAGAAGAGGTGAAGGCAGAATTGCAAAATGCGAGAGTCTATGCCGAAGGCCGGGGTATACGGGTCGATGTAAATGATGAAGGTAAAATAGCAGACATTAAAAAGCTGATTGAAATAAAGCTGGCCAATTAGAATACAGCAACAGTTATCTCTTTTAGGTAAAGATCAGGTCATACCGGTTATGTAGCAAAACGGGCAAAAAACAGGTCTTTAGCTGATAAATAGGATATTTTTCTGTATGTTGCCTTCGTAATTGACATCCATACAATTTAATTCTTTAGATTATTTCCCATGAAAAATAACAGTTATTCCAAGGGGCAGCTCAACGCACTGGTCCTTTTACGATTATTTATTGGATGGCACTTTCTGTACGAGGGTTTGATCAAGTTTTTTAACCCATCGTGGACGGCCAAAGGATACCTGATGGGGGCCGGTGGCCCGCTGAAAGGTTTTTTCCAATGGCTGGCCGGGGATGGGATGATCGGTGCCATAGATTTTCTGAATATCACGGCACTCATCCTGGTGGGGCTGGCCCTTACACTGGGTTTCTGGACGAAATGGTTTTCCTATGTGGGTATAGGTTTACTCCTGCTGTACTATTTTGCCTATCCACCGCTACCGGGATGGGAAGTGACCGGCCCTGCGGAAGGAAGCTATTTTATTATCAATAAAAATCTCATTGAAGCTGCAGCACTGGCTATTCTGATCCAGTTCCCGGCAGCACAGCACTTTGGACTGGAGGTGTTTTTCAAAAAGAAGTTAAAAGATAATCCGACTACCTGATAAAAAGATCTTACTATGGAAGAAAATGAAAATAAACTGAGCAGAAGGTCGGCCCTGAAAGGGCTGGCAGGTATCCCTCTGGTAGGCGGGGCCCTGGCGGGAGCTCTCGGGGAAAGTCTTTCTGCCCAAAAGGAAAAAGAGAAGATCCTTAACTCATTGAATATCAATGCTTCACCGCCACCGCCTGTAGGTTCCATGAGTGGTGACCCCATCAAAATAGGGATCATTGGCTTTGGAGGCCGTGGTGAGCACCTCTGCCGGGCTTCAGGGTATGCTACCAAACAGTGGCTGGATAGAGTAAACAAAGGTGGTTTGAAGGCCTTTAAGGAACAGGAGAACCTGAACACCCAGATAACGGCCGTGTGTGATCTGTTCGATGTGCGGGCAGAGAGCGCCTTGGAGTCGTTCGGTAACAACATCAAAAGGTACCGGTCCTATCAGGAACTGCTGGAAAAAAGTGACGTGGATGCTGTGATCATTGCTACGGCAGACCACTGGCATGCGCCCATTTCCATAGCGGCTATTGAAGCGGGTAAGCATGTGTATGTGGAAAAGCCTATGACGCATAATGTGGCGGAAACCTATGCATTACGTGATGCGGTAAGAAATAATCCGAAGATTGTCTTTGCCGTAGGTCACCAGCACCGGCAGACCCAAAGCTTTCTGACGGCTCAGGATATCATCAAAAAGGATATTTTAGGGCACATTTCGCTGATCCAGGTCAATACCAACCGGAATTCGGATAACGGTGCCTGGCAATACCATATACATGAAAAAGCCAGCCTGCAAACCATTGATTGGGAGCAGTTTCTGGGCGATGCCCCGAAGATACCTTTTAACAAGGAGCATTTTTTCCGATGGAGAAAGTGGTGGGCCTACGGCTCCGGACTGTCAGGAGACCTGATGACCCATGATTATGACCGTATCAACTGTGTGCTGAATATGGGTGTCCCCAGGTATGTTACGGCCTCCGGAGGTATCTATACCCACCGTGACGGACGCAATGTGCCGGATGTGTATCAGGTGAATATGGAGTACCCCGAATTTATGACAGGACCGAGAAGTGAGAAAACAAGGGGAATGACCCTGGTGTATAGTGCCACACTGGGTAATCAGCATAACCGTAGCACTATACTGATGGGCAATGATGCTACTATGGAGCTGGGCAACAGCCTGACCATTTATGCAGATCCTGCATCGCAGCGCTTCAAACCGATGATGGAAGATGACATTATCGAGGGCGGCGACCCTATATACAGCTATGACCCGGCGGCCAATGCCATGGACGGTGTCACATCAGCTACTTCGAAATATTTTGCCGACAAGGGGCTGCTCTGGACCTACCGCGACGGTAAACGGGTGGACTCTACCTTCCTGCATATCAAGGAATGGCTTAGCTGCATCCGGCATGGTGGCAAACCCAGCTGTGGTATCGATGAAGGTTTCGAAGAGGCGATCACCGCCCACATGGCAGGTCTGGCCTACAAGATAGGTAGACGTATGGAATGGGATGTAAACAAGGAAGAGATCATTGCCATGCCCGATGAAGACCTCGACCAGATCCTGCTGGCCGATACGGAGGATATATACCATGGTATTATGCGGTCTATGCCTGTGGTGGAGGCTATGGGGTAAGGAATTTCTTTCTACCCAACATCATCCCAAGAGTAGATCCTCCCCATGGAGAGGATCTGCTTCCATACAAGACGAAAGCCCCGGTAAGCTCTCCTGAATGAAACCCGCAGTCAATGAGTAGCTAATCCTCTGATTGGTTGTCAGGATATGGATATTTTTTGTACTGCAAGCTTTTCAA
Organism: Flammeovirgaceae bacterium BBD 1991-12; assembly: GCA_001657315.1. Lineage (GTDB taxonomy): Bacteria > Bacteroidota > Bacteroidia > Cytophagales > Cyclobacteriaceae > Fulvivirga. The sequence continues at coordinate 16,643 of LYSV01000105.1, forward strand.
AGGAGGTAGGTATAGGTTTTTGCAGCCTGCTTTTATCATATTCTTCTACCCGTTTTCCAAAGTGATTTGTTTCTTTTGGGGAGCAAACTTTAATCGCTAAACCGCATAAAAAGACTCACATCAGTTAAAAAAAATGATTTTAATCATGTGGTTTTTTTGTTATCTCAGGAAATCGAAATGTAAGATTTTAGTAATAAAATGATTTTTTATAGTTAAAAAATTGAAATGAGAAAGAGTTTATGAAAAATGTTTTATCCTTTCCTGGAAAGGTGAAATGTACTTTTTTAGATTTTTTTAAGTTTTTTATTCTTTTTCTGTTTTATATCTTTCATGTATTCTGGAGTATGATTTCATGTGGACTACTACTAAATGTCCTTAGTTAGTTCCTGGCGTTGATTTTTCCTGCTTGTTGTAATCTGTATTTTTAAAGAATTGATAGTGAAGATGTTATGTTCAGTTAATTGCCAATGTTATGATTAGACTAAATGAGTATGTTCTTTTAGCATTCATTCTATTAATGCTGTATAGTTCAGTTTATTCGCAGGAAGGAGAGTTGCCGAATCCTCTGCAAGTCAATTTTGTTCCTCCGGCCCCGAATGCTGCCAATCTCGGGAGGTACGGGGAGATCCCTGTAAGTTACTACACCGGCACGCCAGCCGTTAACATTCCTTTGTATGACGTAAGGGGAAGGCGTTTAAGCGTACCCTTATCACTAAGCTACCATGCTTCAGGGATTAAGGTGGAGCAGAGACCCGGTATGGTGGGAATAGGCTGGGTACTGAATGCCGGTGGCGTAATAACCCGAACCATTTTAGGTAAAAGAGATGAAGACCCCTCCTTCGGGTACAATAACATTGCTGGTCAGGTGCAGGATTATATAGACGGAAACATGAATCTGTCAGAACGCTATCAGTTCGAAAACAATTGCGCCCGTGGGTTATATGATCCCGAACCGGATGTCTATTTCTACAACTTTTTAGGCAAAAGTGGTAAAATGATTTTTCGCTCCAATGGTCAGGTGATGTTAATTCCCCATGTTAAAATGCTGGTTGAAGGGAGTACCTCGACCGGTTTTACCATTACAGATGAAGATGGCACAAAGTATTATTTTGATGACATTGAATATTCTGAGGTAACACCAGATGCGGATGTTCCTGGAACCTTGGGCAATACGGCCTGGTATTTGTCTAAAATAGAATCCGTGGATGGTGACGAAATTACGTTCACTTACCGGTCTATTACTGAAGATTACCGTTTGCGTTCCAGCGAGACTTATAAAGTTCTGGACATCTATTCACCCTCAGACTGTTCAGGTTCGGGTGATGCGTTCCCAAAGGTTTCATGGTCAAGCTATTCCGCTGATTCGAAGGAGATCGCTACTATATCTTCTGCCAATACATTTGTGAAGCTGAACAAGAGTGGGATAAAAATTTTCGATAAAGCTGACACAATCAACACTCTGAAAGAGTTTGAATTTCTCTATGATGCCACCTTCGGCGGAAATAACAGGCCCAAACTCACCAGTGTTCAGGAAAAGTCAGGAGTTCAAAGTATTCCTCCATACCGCTTTTACTACCATGAACCCGCCTCAGCCATTTCCTATTCATCTACGGAACAGGACCACTGGGGTTACTATAACAAAAATGGATCAAATACTTTGATACCGAAATCGGTGAGATCATCCGGAGTTATATTTAATGGAGCTGATCGTTCGCCGGACCCGGAACATGCGAAAGCATATGTTTTGGAAGAGATACATTATCCTACCGGAGGTAAAACAGTATTTGAATTTGAAGGGCATGATTATGGTTATGTAAGAAACAATCCGGTTAATGAACAGGTCCTGGAAAGCAGATCAATCATTGTAAGTGCCATCGCTTATGATGATAGTATTGTAGTAATTGATACGATTCAAATTGAACAGGATCAATATGGTGGCTTCTCTGTTGCTGTCGTAACACCGGAATGGATGGAGAGCGAGCACGGTGAAGTCGTAGGAGAGGCCAGTATGGCCAGAATGGGTGGTAATATAGGTAGATCATACAGTTTTGTTGTTCCGGCATCTTCGGTTGGAGAAGAGCTGTTTTTGGAAGCAGGAACTTACACCATTAGAGCTGAATCCTTTGAAGTTGGAGGTGCCATTAAGGCTCATTTGAGATATTCCAGGATTGATACAACCGGGTTAAAGACTACTCTTCCCGCAGGAGGACTTCGGATCAAAAAAATCAGCAATTATGATGCGCCAGATTCTTTAGTGCCTGCACGGGTGCAATTATTTGAATACTCGGAGAATAACCGCTCCAGTGGTGTATTGATGTCGGAACCGCGATATTTAAATTATTATTATACCTATGAATCAGCGAACCCTGCAACTTTACAACGTGTAAGTTGCAGGTATTTTACCCGAACGGCCACAAATCAGGCTATATTGGGCCTGACACATGGCAGTCATGTTGGCTATCGCAGTGTAAGTGTTTATTCTGATGAAGAAAAAAAGGCCGGTAAAACGATTTATTCATACACCTCCGGTTTTGAGTATCCCGATCAGCTCGATTATAACCCTCCCGCCAATACCAGCTATGATTATAAAAGGGGGCGCCTGCTAAGGCAGACGGAATATAAATTTTCCGGAAGTCAGTATATCCCGGTCAGTGAAGTAGCAAATGAGTATGCTTTCAGAGAGGATGTGAACAAATCTACTTTGCGGACTCTCAAGGCATCCTACAAAGTGCTGGACAACTATGGAGGTACTAGCAACAGCGAATTTTTCATCAGTATCTATGATCTGGTGTCACAATGGTCCTATCTTTCACAAACAACGGAAACCGTATATTCCTCCACCGGTGATTCATTGGTCAAAAGTACTACTTACGGCTACACTAATCCGGATCATATACAGTTGACAAATGTCACCACACAGACGAGTGACGGTAAGAACAGGACCACCGATCTGTTCTATGCCAAAGATTTGAATGATACGGATCTGACAACCCGGCATATGCATAATCAAATTCTGAGGCAGGAAAATCGTACAGAAGGAAATCTTGTGAGCCGTTCAGTCATCGATTTTCAGATCAGAAATGGACTTGTGGTTCCTGTAGTCTTCGACAATTATCCGGATGGTTCCGAAAGGGTGAGGGTAAGCTATGATTACGACGGGTTTGGAAATGTAGTAGAAGTAGTAAAGGAAGATGATAAACCAACGGCTTTCATCTACGGGTATAATAACGCATTACCGGTCGTAAAAGCAGAAGGGGCAGATTATTTAACACTTAAATCTGCTTATGATGCTCTGACGGGTGATTTAACAGCCCTGAGAAATCACTCCACGCTGTCGGATGCGCTTATTACCACCTACACCTATCATCCAGTATACGGACTCACATCAGTCACCGATCCCAACGGCGTTGTCACTTCATATGATTATGATGATTTTGGTCGGTTACGTGCTATTAAAGATAACAATGGCAATATAGTTCGGCATCACCAATATGCCTATAAAGATCAATGAGATGAATCAATCACTATTTACTTATTCTTACAGATTTACTCAATAAACAATTTCATGAAACTCCTCTTTATACTCCTGTTGCTTTATTTAACCAATGCTTTATTGTGTGCTCAAAACTGTAATCAAATACAGGTATACTCAACAGTTGATCCTTTTACTTCGATTTATGAGCAAAATATTACTGTAAAGAGTCAATTCAGAGGATTTCTAAATGTAAATGGTGCTGAGGGTTTTGTTACTGTTTCAATCATACAGGACAGACCGTCAGGCAATGAGGTATATAATCAGACCTTTGGTCAAAATGCTGGTGATTTTATTGTTGCCCCCGTTCCTATAAATTTAGGACCAGGGCCATTTGGTGATGAAACCTACCTTATCCGATATCAGTTCGTCGAAGGCATAAGTATCTATGGTGGTGCAGAAGTTAATCTTACAGGTGAAGATTGCGAAATATATGGTAATTCAGTTGTTACTACCGGAACTATAGAACACTATATTTTTAATAACGGGAATCCTGTTAATCAACCCAACTGGACTGTTAATGGAGGAACAGTTGTAAATGCCACAAACCCTCATTCAGGATCAACTAGTTATGAAGCAGAAATAAATTTTCATGAAACTGGTAACAAAATAGTCAGATTTAGAAATGGGGAAGAGATATTGGGCTCAATGAATTTAACAGTGAACTATCCGGCTAATAGCTTGCGAATTCAGGGCCCTGTAGATGTGGTCCAGGGACAGGAGGTAGTATATAGCTTTGATAATGGAAATGTGTTCACGCCTCAATGGCTTGACTGGTCCTATAAAATTATTGATCAATGGAATGTTGGTACTACCTATTACGTAAAGTTGAAATGGTTTTATGAGGGGCAGCAGGAACTAATATTACTCACCACGGAACCCGAGATTTTCTTAGATGAAATGTTGGTAAATGTTGTTCCTTCGGAAATCCAGGGAAATGGAAATCCTTACAGCGGTAGTATTGAGCATTATACTTATGACAGGGGCAGGTTGATTGATCAGCCTGCTTGGCAAGTGAGTGGTGGTGAAATTATTAATATCATCATTCCTTCCGGCGAAAGTAGTTTATATGAAGTTGATGTTAATTGGATCGATACCGGTAATCAGCAGGTCTCTATTATGGAAGGAGCTTATTCCAGAGCAAGTAAAAATATAGTTGTAGGCCCTACACCTCAGGAACTCAGCATCCAAGGTCCGATCAATGTCAATCTGAATGAAATTTCAGGTTATTTTTATTCTGGGGTTCAGATATCTCCAAATTGGGAGTCTTCAGGTACTATAATGGAAGAGTGGTCTGTAGGAGATATTCATTATGTAAATGTTGTCTTCCATACAGAGGGTTCTAATTTTCTAAATATCAGAAACTTAAATAATCAAAACGTTTTTTTGAACGGGATAGAAATAAATGTTGTACCTTCTGATCGAGATCAGCCTAATTACATTAAAACAACTCAGTCATTAGTTGACGGGATAGTTGATGTCTCAGTTCTTGAGGGGATCTCTCCGATTAAAAAAAGAAGTTTTTTTCAATACTTTGATGGGTTAGGTCGGCTTATTCAAACGGTAAATAAACTCAATTCTCCAAAAGGATTTGATGTTGTGGTTCCTGTAACCTATGATCAGTATGGCCGAAAGTCGAAAGAATATTTACCCGTCACTGTTATGGAATCAAATGGTCTGTACAAAGAAAGGATTTTGGATGAAGGTGGCAATTATTCGGGTATAGCTGACAATTTTTACGATGATCCCACATCAACCATCCCTCTTGATACCGACCCCTATGTACAAGTTGTTTTTGAGCCCTCGCCCCTGAACCGTGTTCTCAAGCAGGGTGCCCCCGGCTCGGCGTGGCAACCTGATCCCGACCCGGCAGTGACCACGGATAGGGTTATCCATTACAGCTATGAAGTAAATTCCGTGGGTGATCATGTGCGTCTGTGGACTGTAGATCAGAGCTCCAGCCTGCCAAATACAGTGAGTGATTACCCTGCTAACCAGCTCACCAAAACCGTTACCACCGATGAAGAAGGCCACGCGGTCATTGAGTTTGTGGACAAGCTGGGCCAGACCATCCTGAAACGCGTACAGGCGGTAGATGCCCCCAACATGAGCACCTATGTACCCGGAGAGTGGGCGGACACCTACTACATTTATGATGACTTTGGTGACCTGCGTTATGTACTGCCTCCGGAAGCGGTGAACAACATTGATCAATACCTGAACAGCCAGTAATTCCCTATTAACCATGAGAATACCTCTACTACCCCTTCTTTCCCTGTCTTTATTGATGTTAACACACCCTGAGGCATCCCATGCCCAGACCCCCCGTGAGGATTTTCTGAAGCGGTGGGCCTTTCAGTACCAATATGATGGCCGCAAGCGCATGGTGGAAAAGCAGGTGCCGGGCGCCGGGCCGGTGTATATGGTGTACGACGACCGTGACCGGCTGGTGCTGACCCAGGACGGCGAGCAGCGGAAGAAAAACGAATGGCTGTTTACCAAGTACGATGCACTGAACCGTCCCATTCTCACCGGCATTCATGACACCACTGTAGCACTCAGCCAGTCTGAAATGCAGGCGGTAGTGGACAATCATTATCTGC
>LYSV01000106.1 GCA_001657315.1 Flammeovirgaceae bacterium BBD 1991-12
GAGGAAAAAACTACAATCTTCCTCGGTGGAGGAAGTGTGAATACATGTCGCTCTTTATCAGTCAGTTAACTCTTAAGTTAATGGCTATGGATAGCTTTCGGGATACGGTTCTGATACTGGGCGGTTCATTAAATCACAGGTTGGGTCTTACGGTAATAGGAAAGCATTGATTCGTACCTTCTCCTTCTCAGTCTGGACAGTGTGATAGTAGAACGCAAAATTGGGCTCTGGGCCGTCCTGCTATTAGCATACGCCTTATTCTTATCCATTCCTAATCGGATCAGATTCTTGCGCTTACGCTCTGGACGTTTCCAGTCATGCCAAATGCAGTATCTCAAACGATTCCTTAGCCATTCATCCAGAGCTTTGATCCTGGCGTAAATATTCGCTAAGCGAAAATTGTCACCCATCCTTTCCACACTTCTGACAGCTTCTGGAGTCGCTCATCGAAACTCATCCTGATAGGCCTCAGTATCCAGTTCCTGTTCAGCCTGCCCTCAACTCGATTGGGGGTTGGAACCAGGGTTTGCAGTCTCGCTTCCTTCACTTCATGCCTCACGACAAACGAGTTTGCGACTTGCTGATGCTTCGAAGCACGACCTCCTCGCATAAGGGACTGGGACGCATAGTCTTTCACCCTCTGGAATAATTTGGTGCCTTCAGGTACCAGATGTCCATGCCAAGCACACACAGACACTATCATCCATAAGCTAACTGAGCTATTTGCAAAGGCTGGTGCGATAAGATACTTTTATAGAAATTTGAAAAGTCCAGCTTACGGATGATAGTTGGGCGTTATGTAGAATAATAAGATAAAGTCAACGAGCCAAATGAGAATAATACAATTAATATTTTCTATCATGTTGATTCTCTGTTACATTAAAGTCAAAGGACAACAAAATGCCGGTAACTCCCCTAAAGTACCAATAAAACTTGGCATGAGGCGGGGCTAGTTAATAATACAATTTCAGGATCTGAATTAGACACCATGCTGTCGGCTCCTGGGAGGGATAGTGAACTTATCGAAAGGGATGGAATAGAAATTGGCCTAAATTTAAGACTAAAGTTCTTAAAATTTCTATATACTAAAATCGAGATGAATTACCTTCAGAAAGGGGCAATAATTACCAAAGGAAGTTTGTTTATCCAATAGAAGCTAATATCAATTATCTTAATTTTCCATTCTCATTGGGTGTATCTCTACTTCCACAGAAGTTTAAATTGGGCATAGGATTAGAGACTGGGCTAGCCCTGAATTCAGACCTCGGTGGTAATAGAGACTTTTATAGAGGAACTGTGCGAGGTACTAATATTGAAACTTTCTCGTCAACATCATTCATCTTTTCATAAACTATAGAGAATTTAAAGATAATGATATATTCTATAGAAGAACTAGGCTTCATATGATACATTTGAAAGAGACCTTAAACATAGTGGAAACTCGCTTATCGGAGGCATTTTTCTTGCTCTGAACTAATGCATATCTATGCTTTAGATCAATTAAACAGGATTCCAGCCAAGTATTTGTCGGCAAAATATTAATAATCGCAGAGGGCGAATTTTGGCATAGACGTGAGCCATAGGAAATCTTCACTTTCGAAATTCAAGAATTATTCAAAGGCCTTTCCAATTTTTAGAAATTTATTTCAATTCCAGGACCGGCTTATGGATGTTATAACGTGAGCTTCAAAAAAGATTCTGTATTTCTGGTTTTTGCATATACAGATGGAGAGAACTCTCGAACCTTTTGGACTAATGACTGTTCAAATTCAGGGCTTTTATCAGAGAATCATGAAAATTACAAAAAACCTGGAATACCTGTAACTCACAAAAGCAGCAGCGAATGGGCTGACGATTTTATGAAGCAGAACAGTTTAAAGAAGATTCAGTCAAAAATTCAATTTCAACTCTTCAAGAAGCTTATGCGAAAGTAGTAAAACAGAAAAAACTCCAATATATGTCACAGTTTTTCTATCAGCGATTGTTGTAACTCTTTAGTAAGAAACATAGTTAGAAAATCCACATAACATGATGCAAAAAAACATGCGTTTGCTCGCTTCCAACTTCTGATCGCAAGAACTCCTCCACAATTTCTGCTTGCATTCCATAGCTCCGGTTGAATAAAAAATGCAGGAACGGTAATCATGGCTGAACAGGCTTACCCTCCAATAACGGCCTGTGCTTGTTCGACTAAGCAGAAATTGCTACTTTGATCGCGTTATTGCCTAGGTGGGCGAACGTTTTTTGCATTGGTCGTTATGTAGAATTGACTTATCCAAATTTCTTGATTAAGTGAAAAAAATATCTGTTTTCATTTTGAGCATCTCAGTTTCAATCATAAGCTGCAACCAAAGAGATGGAGAACAAAAAACAGAGCTAATATCATACCTGATTAACATCTCTGACACTGAAGATGCTGGTGTAAAAGATGTCCTGGGGTTTTATGGTGGCTATTGTGAATATTCTCTGGGAAAATCTGTTTCAACAGATGAGAAGACGAAGAATTACTTTGAGTTGAAACTTTCAAAAAGTGAAACAACGGATCAATACAAAGAAAGCCCTGGTTATCCAGCTTCAAATATAGCTTATAGGTTCTACAGGAATTTAAGTGAAAATGAAAAGGAGAAGTATACTCACATAAATCCAGTGATCGTGTTTTCAGATGGAAGTCAAAGTGAACATGAGTATAGCACATGGGAGCTTGGAATTGTAGATAAGCGAATGAAATTTCTTGATAAAGTAGTTAACATCATCAGGGAAAAACGGTTTGAAGACTTGAGGCCAATGTTGAATGATAGTACGTTGGCGACTTACGATAAAAATGAGTTAATTGGCAACTTAAAAAAATTCGATTCTCAGTTTGGCAATGTGACCGAAGAAGGATTCAGAATATTTGGTTATAGAATTGATGCCCTGGACAATAAAGGAAATGATTATTTATATATCTCCGGTGCAATAATGAGAGATATACAGGCTAATGAATTCAGTCTGGTCATTGATCCTTACTCAGATGAAGAGGAAATCTTACTTCTGCAGTATAAAATGTGAAAATCCACATTACAATGCCATGAATCCGTATCACTCATTCCAATTTATGAAACACTGTTTAACACTGATTTTGACATGGATGATTGTTATGCTGCCTGTCTTACCTTCCAATGCTCAAAATCAGAAAGATAAAATCATCATAGGCGAAAGTACCAGCTTACATTCGAAAATATTAGATGAAGAAAGGAAAGTGTTCATATCCCTGCCATCAAATTATAATCGAAACGTCCATAGTTATCCTGTAATCATAGTAATGGACGCTGAGTACTTATTTGAAGTCACAAACGCAATCATAAAAATAAAAGCCTCAAGAAATGAGATGCCAGAAAGTATTCTGGTAGGAATCCCAAATAGCACGGGAAAACGTTATGATATGGCTATGCAGTTGAGCTATCCTGACGGTAGAACTTTTTTTGGCGATGCAGATGGCAAAAAAATTAAGGATTATTTAGCATTCTTCAGAAAAGAGCTTATTCCATTTTTAGAAAATAACTATCGGATAAATGATCATAAAACTATTATAGGTATGTCACCTACTTTCGGTCCGGTTCTGGAAGCCTTTTGGAATCAACCTGACTTATTTGATGGATATATCGTCCTTGCCTCTGAATTGGCGATAAACACAAATTCTGGAAAAACAATAGCGGAAAGGGTTCTACATGCTATTCAGGACACAAAACGCACGAAAAGTGCTATATACATAGGCAAGGCTAGTGAGGACCTGAAACGAAGACCAAAAGAAGAGGCTTCAGCATATATTGATCTGAACCAAAGGCTTGAAGGCACAGCTAATCCCAACATTAATTACAGGATAGAAATTCTTGAAAATGAAAATCATTATGGCATGTCCATATCTGGAATCGAACACGGTTTGGAAAACATTTATCCCTATGATACATGGAACGTTCCATACAGGGACTTCTGGAATTCTGAAAATCCTGCAAACGAAATAAAAAAATTCTATGATAGCCTTTCTAACCAATATGGATTTGAAATTGTACCACTCGAAGAATCATTCTATGCTGCGCAAACTTTGGCAGGCACAATAAGAAGATTGGAAAGACAAGGGCGAAAAAAAGAGCTAAGGGAGGTGCTGGAATTGGCCATCAAATACTACCCTAACTCGCCAGAATTTAGATCAATGCACTCTGATAGAGATTAAAACAGACTACAACAAGTGGATACTAAAAATGAATATGCGAACGGAGTATTTTGGAACATATCCATAAACATCAAACTTATTCCGATCCAGCAACTGTGGCGTATACTCATTTTAGCCGGGCGTTGTAGCGCATAGGGAGGACCCAGAGTATGAACTGAATTAATATATATGATAGCTATTCTTGCAATTATCATCGCACTAATCTCTATTATATTGAAAGCTGTGAATAACATGAGCTATCTCAGCTTACTTTCCAAATCTTCTGAGCCAGAAGACTTTTTTAGTGCACTTTCCCCGATTTTCCTTAGTGACAAGGGACAGGAGCAATCAAACGAAAAACTCCGAAAACCTGGAAAACGAATTAGAGGAAATCTTTGGTTTTTCTATATCAGTATTATTGTCTTCTTCGGATATGTTTCATTCTAAACTCTTCTATTGAAGTCAAGAGAACACCAACTAGCGCGCATGACGCTTCCGATATATGCGCGCTGATCCTGGAATAGGATTGTAATCCGGGCCTTATTACATTGACAAAGAAATAATTCTTGAAAAGCAATTTTCACCACACAAAGCAGTATTAATATCATTGAAAATGAGCCTGAAACAATTATCCGCATTAAAAATGCTGACTATTTTCACATAATAAAAAATCTGGAATACGTTACGCTACACTAATGCGCTCCAGGGAGCTGCAGACAGTTTCACAGGAATCGAAAATACATTAGATTTAAATAACATAAAGGATGTATAATGTATTAGGTGCATGATATTCCTACGTTACACCAATTGAAAGAATAACATGATAGTAACCGCTGAACACAACGAACGAATAGCAAAAATGACTTTTGCTTCTGTTTATCCACATTATATAACGAAGGTGGAGAAAAAGGAAAGAACAAAAGAAGAACTTCACCAGGTAATAGAGTGGTTGACAGGATTTGATGAAGATAGATTACAAAAATTTATCAGTCAAAAAGCAACTTTTAAAGCCTTCTTTCAACAAGCAGATCTAAATCCAAATGCTCACCTGATAAAAGGTGTAATATGTGGTTATCGAATTGAGGAAATTGATAATTCATTGACCCGGCAGGTGAGATATTTAGATAAGCTGGTGGATGAATTAGCGAAAGGTCGTAAAATGGAGAAGATCTTAAGAGTAGAAAAGAAATAAAAACCAGTGCCAACAAGGGCCGTAAAACATAGAACCGACCAACAACCATCCCTATAGCTATCGGACATTCCTAAACTTCATAGCTGGACCATTGCACTCCATCACCCAACAAACCTTCATATGACTGCTAATAATGAAATAATTTTCACACTCAACAATGAATTGAAAATGCCATCCATTGGCCTGGGTGTTCTTTTCGCTAAAGATGATGGTGAAGTTGAAGGAGCAGTAATCTCTGCTCTCAAATCAGGATACAGGAAAATAGATACTGCCTCGGCTTACCAAAATGAACGAGGGGTTGGAAGTGCAATAAAAGAAAGCGGAATACCAAGGGAAGATATATTTCTTGCCACTAAAGTCTGGAATACAGAACAGGGATACGATAAGACTTTACTTGCTTTCGAGCATAGCTTAAAACAACTACAAACGGACTATGTAGACCTGTATCTGATTCATTGGCCCGTGAGATCCAAATACAAAGATACCTACCGGGCTATGGAACAGATTTATTCCAGCGGAAAGGCCAGGGCAATTGGTGTGTGTAATTTCAGTATTGAACAATTGGAAGATCTGATGGAGCATGCCAATATTATTCCCGCCATCAATCAGGTAGAAATGCATCCACATTTAAGCCAAAATGAATTGCTAAAATTTACAACCACTCACAAAATTCAATTGGAAGCCTGGCGGCCAATTATGATGGGTGAGGTTATGGATATTCCTGAATTGATAGAAATTGGAGAAGCACATAAAAAGTCACCGGTTCAAATCAGCTTAAGATGGTTGATCCAACGAGGTGTAGCAGTGATACCCAAATCGGTAACACCGCAAAGGATCGTTCAGAATTTTGAAATATTTGGCTTTGAACTAACCAATGAGGAAATGGCAGTCATCGAAGGACTCAATAAGAACAGGCACCTCGGTGAAGATTTATCACATATAGAGTAGTTATACGCTCAATAAACTTCTACTGGATAAGGATAGTCACTTGCCGATTTCAGTAAAGAAAAGCTATCTAAGCTTATTAACACAGTTATACTCACTGAGCTTATTTGGTCTATGTCATTAAAAGGCGATACCTAACGTATTATTTTGAAGGAAATAAAAGTCAGGAGAGGGGAGATCCTACAAAGAAGTGGTGAGCTGAATACCAGGATCTACTATGTTAAATCCGGTTTGCTACGAAGCTATTCTATTGACAAAAACGGTAGAGAGAACGTATTCATGTTTGCACCGGAAGATTGGGTCATTGCTGATACAAATAATCCGGAAATCCCATCAGTTTTGTTTATTGATGCTCTTGAAGACTCAATTGTCACTGTTTTACCTAAAGATCTTGAAAGAGAAAAGAAAAATATCGCAGCTTTAACCAAAAGACTAAGTGTACTTCAAAATAGAATACTTATGCTCATTAGTTCAAATGCGATTGAACGGTACGAACATTTTGTCAATACCTACCCAAATATTGTCCAAAGAGTCCCTCAACGCATGATAGCCTCATATCTTGGTGTCACACCAGAAACATTAAGCGCTGCAAAAAACAAACATCGTAAGAACAGGTAACCTGATTTCTTATGAAATCATAATGCATAGCTTTTATAAGCCTATGAACTTTGTGCTCAATATTTACGCACAATGAAATCATATTTGGATTATGAAAATACCTCGCAGTCTTTTAAAAATATCAGCAGTCTTATGGTTTATATGGGGAGCCGTACACATTCTGGCAGGAGTTATGACAGACAGGTTCATTCTTAATGGAAATATTGCCGGAGCCATTGGTGGCATAGCCGATGCAGTAGATCCTGGTACGCTACAAATGAATTATCCGGATGCTGCCGGAGCCGTAATTGGCCAACACGGGTTTAATCTTCTTTGGATTGGACTAACGACCCTAATCTGTTGTTTTTATGTTTGGAAAGGAAATAAAAACGCCATCTTTCTTGCAGCACTGACCGGTGGATTGGCAGATTTGGGCTATTTTCTTTTTATGGACCTGGGGGGATATGTGCATTTCGTGCCGGGAACTGTCATGACGCTGGTTTCAGGTTCGGCTATAGTTTTAAGCTTTGTAGCATATTTCAAAATTGCTAATTTGAAAAGGGAATAAAAACGGTATACAACAAGGTATAAAAACAATGGCGGTTGGAGTACAACTCTAACCGTTTTTATGTTCAATTAAGTATATTGTTATCAGTTAGGCATATGCGCTCATTCAAATAATCAAATATGAAACAGGTGCTAATCTCATTAATCTTCTTTTTCATAGTACCTCTAACATTACCTGTCATCGGAGTATAGAAACACATAAAATTACGTATTGAATCACCATGCGAAAGGCTCAAACGAGTACATCCTCATAATGAGATCTGCCTCCGTTCGCAGTAACCTTTAAATTTTTTGGAACATATGGATTTAAGCAATATCGACTTTCAGGAGGCAAAACTTGAAGATCTAAAAGCTCTTGAAGCCATCAGAGTAAAGGCTTTTAAACCAATCTTTGAATCGTTTAGAAATATCCTGGGTAATGTAATTTATGAAACAGCTCAAATGCCCGAAGATCTGGCTCAGGAAAACTTGTTAAAGTCGTATTTTGACAGGCAAAGTGTCTGGCAGACCTGGAAAGTCATCCTTGAATCCCAAATTATAGGATTCATTGCCATTCGGCATGACGAACGATCCAGGGTAGGCGAAATTGGACTCAATGCCATAGATCCGGATTTTTCCGGCAAAGGGATAGGTACCAGGATCTACAATTTTGCTGTAGATGAAATGAAAAGAAAAGGAATGAAGGTAGCAACCGTTGCTACGGGCGGAGACCCTTCTCATTTGCCCGCCAGAAAAGCATATCGAAATGCGGGATTCATAGTTGAGATCCCGAGTGTCTGGATGTGTCAGGAACTAAGACAGTAACGAGATTTCAGAATGGCAAATAAAGTACCCTGGTATGTAACCATCGACTGGAAGAACATCACCGGAATTATTGGTGTAATGGCCATTTTAGGAATTGTAGTCTTCTTTCTGGTCCTTCCTAACCTAGTTCAGAACAACAAACTGAGTAAATACAAAGGTGAGACAACAGGAACTGTAACGCTGGTAACTGAGAACACTGAAATAGACCACGGACACGAAGGAACAAAAATCTATATTGGGTCCTACACAGTAAACTACCACTATCAAGTTAACGGACAAACTTACGATGGTAGAGAGCAAGTCAAGGCAACACCAAATGCAGCAAGAATTCTCCATAAGATAACTTCAGGTGAATCAAAACAATTGTTGGTTAGGTATGATGAGTCCAGACCAGCTAAGTCAACAATATTGATTGACTAATGAAAAAAAGCACTCTCACAATATGACGAAGGCTTGAACCTCAGTGCTTCCTACAATCTACATCCGGACTCACCTTCTTCATCTTTCTGCCGAGAAACTTTTGTGTTGTTTGGAACGTTCAATCACAGGATTTTTGTCTCGTTAGGTGTGTCGTCACCTAAAACTTTGCAAGCACCAGCAGACTTCACTACTTTCACGCTATCCACCGAGTATGAGCACACACCTCATGCACGAACGTCGTCAATTATTAAGAACCACTTATTCAAGAATCATCAAAGTGATAAGAACCCTCCACTATTTTTTGTTAATACTGGTGCCTGCGATTATAGTTCAAGGTTGTAAAACCAACAGCTCCCGCTATTTTGATCAAAAACCGCCCAATAGTATTCCTGAATTATTTGCGCCGTCACTGGTAAACACCCAAAGCGTAGAACTTAATGTAGTTTTTAATACATCCTATACGGAAATGTTCTTTTCAAGAATTGAAGACAACAGTTTTGTCATACATCATTCAGAATTGGTCGATGGAATCTGGACACCAATTCAGCCCATTCAAATGTATCCGGATAGTATTTCGATTTCAGTAGCCTGCGACCCCACTATTACGCAAGATGGCAATACGATGTATTTTCTTGGGGTTGACCCTAAAAACTATTCCCATGATATATCTCCCGCGGAGTTATACAGAATTCCTCCCGATATCTTTGTAAGTAGAAAAACAGACGGGAGGTGGCAATATGCATCAAAAGTTGGATCCCCTGTTTCTACCAGATACTTCGAATCATACCCGATCGTTGTTGCCGATGGAAGCTTGTATTACCAATCAGACCGACCCAATGGCGCAGGGGGAAGGGATACCTATCGATCCCAGTATTTAGGTAATGGGAAATTTGATACATCGGTAAGCATTAACCTGGATTCCAAAAGAAATCCTGGCAGCACATATATCAGCCCTGATGAGCGTTATTTGATTTCAAGTGATGGCAAAGGATTTAAGGTTTCATTCAAAAAAGAAGGCAAGTGGCAGACACCTGTTGATATTGACCTGCCCTACGAAGATGACTGGGTGTATTTTTGCCCTTACATGTCTCCAGATGAGAAATTTTTCTTCTTTTCAAGAAGATATTTTGGCTCACGGGAAAGAGGGTGGGCCGGTGTAACACAAGGAGAAGTATATTGGGTAAGCGCTGATGTTGTTTTCAACTTAAAGCAGGATTAAAACCATTGCCAGGCAACGCGTATAATCAATTATGAGTATGTCAGTAAAGACAAAGAACCTTTATACCAAACGGTGATTGATCATATACAAACCCGCTTGCCATAATCAGGCTACTTACCCATTACTCTCCTACGATGATCCATACCCCAATCGGTCAATGCACGAAAAACCGGATCCAAAGACTTACCGTAGGCTGTCAATCGATACTCAACTGTGATTGGTGAAGTGTCTTTAACTGTTCTGGAGACAATATCATGTTCTTCCAGAAATTTTAAATCCATGGACAATGCGCGTCCTGTTATTCTCGGTATATTCTTCCTTAACTCATTGAAACGCATAGTTCCTCCAACATAGAGAGCTGTCATTATAATGATTCTCCATCGTCCGCTTAACAGCTCCATCGTATCCATTACGGGTAAAAGCTTTTTGGTGATTTCGGATTTGTAATCTGATTGGCTCATGGGAATGGTATACTCTTTTATACTAGTATACAAATGTATACTGTTATACTTTTTATACCTAAGGCATTCTATCATTACATATGATCAATAAGAATTCCATGAAAAGGATAATGTTATTTAATGCAACAGGCATGCAGGGATCTGCCATTGCAGCACACCTAAAATTACAGGGACACGAAATCATTGCGCCAGTGAGATCTGCACAACGTATGGATGAATTGCGCAGCAAAGGATATAATGCTTTTGTCACTGACCATTCAGTAAAATCCCTGAAAGCTCAGATGAAAGAAGTGGACAAAATCGTTCTGCAAATTCCTGCACAAATATCCCCTTTGGAAATGGTTGACCTAACCTCAAAATGTATCGATTCAATTCTGGAGGCGGGTTACCCCGATACTGTCTTTGTGATCAGCAGTACCCTGCCAGATACGAAAGTAGGTGTGCCAGGTGTAGATGCGAGAGTGGAAATGAAAAATTTGTCATTGAGCAAACTTCCGAATACTCCGATTTTGAGTGTTACCGAGTATCTCGAGAACTTCTCTACCGCATATCGAAATGCGATCGAATCGGATGGCATCATTCCACAAACTATTCCTGCAAGTTGTCCTGTGAACTATTTATCATGGTCAGACCTGTCCAAATATGTGGGTGCCGCATTATTTTCTGATAAACTTGAGGGTAAGTTGTACAGGATCGGAGGGAATGAAGGCGTTACAGGCAATGACCTGGCAAAAAGACTGGGTAAGGTACTAGGAAAAGAACTGCATTATTCGCCAATAAATCATGAACAACTTGCAGAATTTCTTACTCCTGTTCTTGGTGAGAGCATTGCCAGGGATTACGCTGCCTTTTATGAATATCAGGACACCCGGGGGCAGGAACTACTTAACCCGGATACTGAAGAGATCAGGAGCATCCTCGGAATTAATTTACCCAACGTTGAGGATTGGGCTGTGAAGGCATTCAGAAATTAGTACCCAGGGAAATACAGGTAGTATACACCTGACCCCATCAGCTAAGGCCAAAACGCCATAAGCTTACCGGGACACTTGCAGATAGTGGTGTAATCGATTAGCTTAGAAGAAATTTAAACCGGTTTAGTTTATGTATATTTGGCTGGTCGTTACCCAAACAATTGAAAATATGATTCGGACTAAAGTATTTGTACTGTCTGCAGTGATCATGTCAACTGCTTTTTCCTGCGAGAATGGAGATAGGTTAATCTACAAGGACCCCAATATACCAATAGAAGACAGGGTTGAAGATTTGTTGTCCAGGATGACTATTGAAGAGAAATTCGGTCAGCTATTTATGGTTCCCGGTGATCTGTCAGGCGGACTGGAAAAGTATAAAGATGGTATTTTCGGTTTTTTACTGAATACAGAGTTATCGTCTGGTTCCCAACAAATATTAAAATATGCCGAAGGAGGAAAGGCTGAACAAGCTGCAGTACTTGCAAATAAGATCCAACAGTACTTTGTTGAAGAAACCCGGTTGGGAATTCCGATAATTCCATTTGATGAAGCCTTACATGGATTGGTTCGAAAAGGTGCCACCGCTTACCCTCAATCCATTGGATTGGCGGCCACCTGGAATACAACTTTAATGAAAGACGTTGCACATGCTATCGCAATGGAAACAAAAACAAGAGGTATAAGACAAGTATTATCTCCTGTTTTAAACATTGCAAGAGATGTTCGCTGGGGAAGAACGGAAGAAACCTATGGAGAAGACCCTTTTCTTACAACACAGATGGGGATCTCGTTTATTTCAGCGTTTGAGAACCTGGGAATCATTACCACACCCAAGCATTTTATCGCCAACGTAGGAGATGGCGGCAGGGATAGTTACCCTATTCATTTTAATGAAAGGCTTTTGGAAGAAGTCTATTTCCCCGCATTTAAAGCTGCTTTCCAAAAAGCTAACGCGTGGTCCGTGATGACGGCCTACAACTCTTTGGATGGCAGGCCATGTTCAGCAAATGATTGGTTGCTAAATCAGAAATTAAAAAAGGAATGGGGATTCGACGGCTTTGTTATTTCTGATGCCAATGCTGTGGGCATAATTAACCTTTTACAGTTTACGTCAGCAAATTATTCCGAAGCCGGAAAGCAGTCAGTAGAAAATGGTTTGGATGTAATTTTTGAGGTGTCTTACAATGAATATAAAGAGCATTATTATCCGGCATTTGAGAGAGGGGATGTCAGTGAAGAAAAAATAAATGAAGCAGTCAGAAGAGTTCTCAGGGCAAAATTCAGGCTTGGATTGTTTGAAAATCCATATGTTGATACCAGTGAGGCTGAAAAATGGAATGGCACAGAAGAACACAGACAAATTGCTAAAAAGGCAGCACAGGAATCCATCGTTCTTTTAAAGAATGAAAAGGAAACTCTTCCTATCAGCAAGGGCACTAAATCAATTGCGGTAATTGGAGTAGATGCTGCTGAAGTACGACTGGGCGGATATTCAGGTCCGGGAAACAACCCTGTAAATATTCTGGATGGCATTAAAAACAAAGTAGGTCAAACATGTAAAGTAAGCTACGCACCTGGTTGTGGTCGAACATCTGAAGAATTCGTTGCAGTCCCTACGGAAAATCTCCATTTCTATGACGGTGACCAAAAGGAATCAGGTTTAAAAGGTGAGTACTTCAACAATATTACACTTGAAGGGGACCCCATATTAACAAGAGCTGATCCCAAAATTGATTTCAGGTGGACCCTGTTTTCTCCTGATCGGAAGAAAATCAATTATGATTGGTATTCTGCAAGGTGGACAGGAAAGCTCGTTGCTCCAAAAACGGGCATATTTAATATCGGATTAAAAGGTGATGATGGCTATCGCTTGTATATCAATGATGAGCTTGTTATTGATAACTGGAAAAAGCAGACATTCAGACAATTTACAACGGCATACAAATTTGAGAAAGAAAAAGAATACGATATAAGAGTTGAGTTTTATGAGACCGTTGGAAATGTCTGGCTCAAATTAGTGTGGGATGTTGACGTAGAAGATAAGTGGAAAAATGAAATCAGGAAGGCTGTTGATCTGGCTAAAAAAAGTGATGTAGCTGTGGTGGTGGCAGGGATAAATGAAGGTGAGTTTCAGGACAGGGCTTTTCTTTCCTTACCCGGACATCAGGAAGAGATGATTGAACAAATTGCTGCGACCGGAAAACCTGTAGTAGTTGTTTTGGTTGGAGGAAGTGCGATAACTATGACCAAATGGATGAACAAGGTTCCTGCCATTGTTGATGTCTGGTATCCCGGTGATGAAGGAGGAAACGCGGTGGCAGATGTATTGTTCGGTGATTACAATCCTGCCGGACGACTGCCGATAACATTCCCGATCCACGAAGCACAATTGCCATTATATTATAATCATAAACCAACGGGAAGAGGTGATGACTACATGAATCTTACGGGAAAACCCTTATTTACATTTGGGTATGGTTTGAGCTATTCTTCTTTCCAGTATAGTAACCTGATACTTGATTCCCGGGAAATCACTTCGAAAGAAAATTCCATAGCCCGATTTAAGATAACAAATACTGGAAATTATGATGGAGACGAGGTTGTTCAATTATACATAAAAGACCTGGTTGCTTCGGTAGCACGTCCTGTTATTGAATTAAAAGGATTCCAGAGAATTCATCTAAAAAAAGGAGAAACAAAAGAAGTTGAGTTTAAAATAACGCCAGAATTATTAACCATGCTCGATGAAAAAATGAACAGAACAGTTGAACCAGGTGAATTTAGAATAATGATCGGATCTTCTGCAAACGATATCAGATTAAGAGAAGTCTTGAAAGTAAAAGAATGATACAATCGCCCAAATAGGTTGTGAACTCAAGGATGTAACCCGATCTAAATTCCTGTAACCCGACAGAGAAGTACCACGTACCGGGCTACTATTTCTTATACAGAACGTTGGCGACAGACAAAAGGAGCAGGACAAATCAGCATGTATACAATGAAAGCGTCATGCGTGCTAATTCTGGAACACGATTCCTGCCTGTGGCAGACAGGTGTAATCCAGGCCTGATCACATGGGCAGAATGAGGCTTCTGAATCCAACATACAGGTTCGCCTGGTATATAACCACAACATTTGTCAATCATAATTTTCTAAACACTACTGTCTAATAAAATAATTTCAATATTTTTGTTCTAAACAGTAATGTTTAGAAATGCCCAAAATTGTTGCTGAAAAAACAGCATGGATAAAGTTAGGATTTGAACTGTTTGCCAGGCATGGGGCAGTTGGAATTGTGGTTGATAAAATGGCCGGAACACTTAAATGTAACAGATCCAGCTTCTATTGGCACTTCAAATCCAAAAAGGAGTTCATCAATGAAATTATCAGCTACTGGACCGAAGCTGATACCGAACAGATCATTGTGATGACCGAAAAGGCAGGGTCACCGAAGCAAAAATTCAAAAACCTGGTGGAGGTCGTTTTCAAAAAAGACCCCTACATGGACTTTGTCTTTCACATAAAAAGGTACGCCACAAGGGAGAATGAGATACAAAGGATCATTGATGAAATCGATCAGCGAAGGATCAATTATGTCTCTTCAATTCTGGTGGATCTGGGATATTCTGAGAGAGAATCAGACATCAAGGCACGCCTGTTCTACAAATACCTGATAGGCTATCATGAAATGCTGAGATACAAACCGCAAACCACGAACTATGTGAAAGAGGTCTGCAAAGAACTGAGGCAGTTTATATCGATATGATAATACAAAAATTCAAAACAACAGTCCTTTTAACAACATACATAACTCTACTCAATCCCGTACATATCATGGCACAATATGAATACGTCATTAGCATTGATTTGCCTTTTTCAAGGGAAAAAGTTTGGGATGCAATTACCGACTTCAGATCATACCATGAATGGAACACTGTTCTCAGCATGTCAAATAACGAACACCTGGAGGTGGGCAAAAAATTCAGGGTGACCATTCACAACAATGGAAAAGATTCAAAATTCAAAGCCACTACCCTTTCCAGGGAAGTCAACAGATCTTGTGCAGCCCGGCAAAACATCATTGGGAGATGGTTTTTCTCTGCGACCCATTATTTTATTATTGAGGATCCGGGAGACTCGAAGGAATATGTGAGGTTTATTCAGAAATGGCATTTGACTGGCCTCATAACCAGACTATTTAAAAAACAGATCTATCAACAACTGGCCCAATTCAAAAAAATGAACGAAGAACTTAAAATTTATCTTGGAAAACACGGTCTCAAAAATGTGCCTGACAAACTATCGGAATAGTTTTTGCCAATTTCAGTATGGAAAACTATCTTCAGAGCTATTAAAAACCGGATAAAAAACGCAGTCCAACCCTCAAGGGTACCAGCCACTTAAGTTCATGAGACTGACAGCCATCATAATTCTTTCTCTGATCTCAACGGTATAAGTACTACCAGGCCTCACAAACACCATATAAGGCGCTGAACTTGTAAATTTCAGCCTTCATACTAACCCTTGACGTTAGTGTAACTAAATAATTAAAGGCTTTGGAGACAAGGAAACTGAAAAGATCTGGAATGGTAACAGGTCAAAGAAACTACCCAACGAAATTCAGGAAATAGCCCGAAGAAAACTTAGAATGATCAATAATGCTCAAAATATTAATGACCTGAGGGTTCCTCCGGCTAATCATTTGGAAAAATTAAGCGGTGGTTATAAAGGATTTCATGGTATTAGAATTAATAAGTAATGGAGAATACTATTTCAATGGAAGAACAATGATGCCTGTAAAGTTCAAATTGTAGATTATCATAAAGGTTAACAAAATGGAAAAGCTTAGAAACATACACCCTGGAGAGATCCTGAATGAGGAATTCTTAATTCCGATGCAAATTTCGGCATATAGGTTATCCAGGGAGACCTTTATACCGCAAACAAGGATAAGTGAAATAATAAAAGGGCGACGAAGAATTACTGCAGATACAGCACTTAGATTTTCAAAATTCTTTGGCACGACAGCTAAGTTCTGGCTAGGGCTTCAGGATGATTATGATCTCGAAGAACAAGCTCAACTGAAACAAAGTGAGTTGAAGGAAATCAAGTCCATCAACAACGCCACATAGCATCTATGAAGTCTGTCAGGAAGCTATTCACACCTGCCATACTCTTCGTTTTGCATCATAACATGTCTTCATTTAAAATTACACTCAGATCGATCTGGACATTTTTGTTTTCAATATTCAGTTGAGCTGGATCAAAAGGCACTGCGAACAGGATGATCCTAATGTTGCTTCTCAAGCACAGATAAAATTGTGAGAGTGGAGCTCATGGAATAACCAGATCAGCGGCAGCCATATGAAGCTTCTTCACGTATTAAAGAAACAGAGCGGAATGCTTAGCACATTCAGCAACAATAAAGCCCTGGAGTTTACCTTAGCCTGTTTATCAATCATATAATCACTATGACAGGATACGAATGATCAAAAAGCCTCTTCTTTGTGCCTTATTATCCGCAACGCTGATTTCCTGTGATCATAACGATGAATCTGACATTTCCGACTCCCGCACTATTCAGGCGAAATACACACTTCCTGCTGTGGTGCATGTCATTCATGACGGTGAGCCCATAGGCGAAGGATTTAATCTCTCCAAAGAACGGATCGCTTCTCAGATAGTAAGTCTGAACCATGACTTCAGAAGGGTAGCGGGAACATTAGGTGACAACGACCATCCGGACGGCGCCAATGCATTGATCGAATTTGAATTGGCACGGATCGGTCCGGATGGGAAACCAACAGATGGTATCAACAGAATAGATCACAATGATGTTGACATAATCTCTGACACCGACGATACACCCTTTGACTGGTTGCCACAATATAGCTATTGGGATCCGGACAATTACATCAACATATGGTTACTGCCAGGAGCGCAGGATCTGCTGCTGGGCAGCGCCCAGCTCCCTCATACGGATCTTCCAGGGCTGGAAAAGGAACTTAAGACGGCCGGAGATGGCATTTTTATTAACACCTTGCACTTTGGCGAATCTGACCTGGACAGCAGATCAAATCGTGGCAGAACGCTCACACATGAAATGGGACACTTTCTGGGACTGCTCCATTTATGGGGTGAGACAGAAGGTGGGGATGATTGTACAGAACATGACGATTATTGTGATGACACTCCCCCGATGACAAAACGCACGGGTAAATGCGTACAGGGAACGATGATGGCATGTAACGGACAGCATGCATTAACCCAAAACTACATGGATTATATTCCGGACGTTTGCATGAATATGTTCACCAACGATCAGGTGTCTCGAATGCATTATGTGCTCGAAAATGCAGAACGTCGCAGATCCCTAACCACTTCCACAGTTATTGACCGGTAAACATACCCCTACAGATCATCTTTATCCTATGTTTCACAACTGCATCCATGCGAAGTGCATGGAGCTACTCGCTTTCCGGTTGGCATTGCATAGGTACCTACGTCATTTTGGTTCATCAAAATTCCAGAATACATCCATGATGATCCACCGCCCGTCAATTCTGGCCAGATTTATATATTCTTTCCACCGCGTAGTTGGATATCCGGTGCTCAAAGTAGCTGTCGCTACATTACGGTCCCGGAAAATGGCAGTAACCTCATTGCGCTGTGCGGATAAAGGTAAGGGTCGCTTGTTCGACATGAGCGTTTTAAGCGCTTCCCTGGAAAAATCCTCGCTTAGCTGATTGTCTGGTCCCAGCCCTCGTTTTGACAGGCGATCATGAAGGTACGGGGCCATCTTTTCATAATCATTAAGAAAAAAGTTTTCGATATAGCCGAGTATTGTTTTTTCTATCAGCTTTTCTTCAGGATCTCTTTCTGCCTGACCGAAGAGATGTCCTGCCTGAATAATAAGGAACGCTGTTATCAGCGTGACCCTTCCGGCGTGTTGCCATAATTTTATAGTAGTCATGTTTAAAAGGATTAATACCAGCTTGTTAACTAAGGGTTTAGTTACAATTATAAACGGATATGCAGCCGATCGCAAGAATATCAACTAATTTTTTAGTTCTTAATATGTCCCTTATGGGAAATGTTTATTTTTAACCACGACAAGGACACCTACTGGGTGGATGCGAAGATCATTAATCGGTACAGAACTGAATGAACGGACCGACTACCTGTAATACTGCTATCCGAAACGCTATGGCACAGGAAATGCGGCCCTGTAGGGTTAATCTGTAAAAGATACTATATTAAAATATGAAAACGGAACCTACCAAAAGCTTTCAGACAATACCGTTAGGTAAAAACTACGACTATCTGGCGCCGGATGGATCGGAGATCAGACTACTGCCGGATATGAATAATGGCGGCATGTCCCACTGCACACTGCCGGTGGGACAAACATCCGATGCTGTTAAGCATCAGACTGTAGAAGAGATCTGGTACATATTAAGTGGAAGAGGAGAGATATGGAGAAAGAACGATGTGGAAGAACAGATTCAACCCCTCAAAAGCGATGTAACTGTCACAATACCAGTAGGAACAGCTTTCCAATTCCGGAATAAGGGAAATGACCCACTCAGCATCATTATAGCCACTATGCCGCCCTGGCCGGGAAGTCAGGAAGCTGTCAAAGTTGAAGGGTTTTGGAAATAGTGAGTACTATTTCCTTAAGGCAAACCCGATGTTGCCGCGTGGAGAAAGGACCATCTTTTCTATTGAGAAGGACTAGTCGTTTACCTGCACAGCATCCACGTATTGCTTCATAAGTTTGTCCTTGTTTTGGATCCTTCTTTCCAGCTCCTCCTTTGAAACAGCTGACCGGGGGTCATACCGGGCACCCCAGACCCAAAGCTCGATCAGTATGGGTATGAGATCTCTGCCTT
Organism: Flammeovirgaceae bacterium BBD 1991-12; assembly: GCA_001657315.1. Classification (GTDB taxonomy): domain Bacteria; phylum Bacteroidota; class Bacteroidia; order Cytophagales; family Cyclobacteriaceae; genus Fulvivirga. The sequence continues at coordinate 19,261 of LYSV01000106.1, forward strand.
TTTCGGTCAGGCTGTAGTATTTCATGGTCCTGACCTTATCATACTGCCGACTACCGATGATCCCGTAGGTTTCAAGCATTTTAAGCCGGTCGGAAAGGACATTCGTAGCCATCCCCTCACCAGCATGGAGGAAGTCTTTGTAAAAGTGCTTTCCATTAAGCGCCATATCCCTGAGGATCAGGAATGTCCATTTATCCCCGAGAAGATCCAGGGAATAACTTATTGGACAGTCTGATCGCTTTTCTATCTTTCTCATGCGCACAAAAATACTTGTTAATAACAAGGATCACCCAATCATACATTCATTTTTCAGCTTTTGTTGATGGCCCGAAAGGCTATACCAGGGGCTATTCTGCTCATTAGCTTCATGATGCCGGCATGACTGATCAGGATCTCATTCTGTTCCTTGACAAGACCCTGGACCGCCAGCTGAGCAAATTTCCCGGGGCTCATTAATTTCATCCCCGCCAGATCAGGATTATTGCTATTCATCCGTGTGTCTACCGCAGGTGGATTCAGTTCCACTACTTTCACATTTGTTTTTCTCAATTGATGTCTGAGTGATCGGGTCCACGACTGTATGGCCGACTTTGTGGCGGAATAGATCTGAGAAGCTGCCATGGGCATGTATGCTGACGGCGAAGTGAGGTTGACAATAGTAGGTTCTTTGCTTTTCATGAGCTCTTTCAGATGGCGAGGTGATCGTCAGGGTTTTTGTAAATCTGCTTACCAATGCTATCAAGCATTCAGAAATACAGAGCGTGGTAAGAATAGATGCTTTGAGAGAATGGGATCCGGATCAGGTTTGGGTCTCTTTTACGGATTTTGGAAGTGGTATATCCATGGAAAACATTCCTTATGTGTTTGATCCCTACTGGCAGCAGCAATCAAAGTCAAGCAGTCATTTTGGCGTATCCACCGGACTCGGATTGTCCTTTTGTAAAATGGCTATGGAGGCCCATGGAGGCAGTATAGGAGTGGTCTCCAAAAAGGAAGAGGGCTCAACCTTTACACTCAACTTCAGGGAGGTGGAAGTTGTGCCCGATCATCATCTGAACAAGGTGGGAGAATTGATTGCCTACGCCAAATTCTATCCTGAACTGACGCAAAAAGAAAAAAAATTGATAAAACAGCATCTTCCCTCACTTTTCGATCTGAAAATACATCAGATCAGTAAACTGAGGAAAGAGTTACTCAAGCTGGATCAGTTGAATGTAAACCCGATCCTGAAGACATATTTGCACAGAGTCATCGAACTGGGAGATGAACACAGTTACAACCATTTGTTATCAACCATTAAAACCTAACCCTTAAATGTATTTTCTGAAGGACTCAAAACTATTGTTGGCAGATGATGATCACTCCACATTGCAAACGGTTCTGAGCCACGTGGAAAGCCTGGATATTGAAATAATTTATGCGAATAACGGACAAAAGGCCATAGAACTCGCCATAGACGAACAGCCGGACCTTATCCTTATGGACTGGCAGATGCCTGTAATGAATGGGATAGAGGCTATCGATATCCTCCTTTCTGAAGAGATGACGAAGGAGATCCCTGTAATTGTCATTTCCGGAGTGATGGTGGAAAGTCAGAATCTGGAGCAGGCTCTGGTCCAGGGAGCGGTAGATTTCATACGGAAACCACTGGACAGGTATGAGTTGAGAGCCCGGTTGAACAGTTCCCTGCGTATACGTAAGCAATATCAGATCATCAAGGATCTGATCGATGCGGAAAAGGAGTTGTTAAAGGAACGCCTCCAGACAAAGGAACGCGAGCTCACCAGCAAATCGTTTTACGATTTCCAGCGGGACAAACTTCTCAAAAATCTACTGGAACAGGTCAGCAGGCTGGATCGTATCACTAAACACGTACACGCTACGAATATCAGACCTATTCAAAAGCAATTGATATCGCAGCTCAATATGAAACGGAACTGGCAGCAGTTCAATCAGCATTTTGAACAGGTGCACCCGGGATTCTTTGAGAATTTAAAGTCAAAATACAAAACCCTGACCTTAAACGACTGCAAGCTTTGTGCTTATCTCAAAATGGGTCTCAGCAACGGGGAGATCGCCAGTGTCATGCATATCGCCAGAGGTTCGGTTGACAGGGCATTGAACCGCTTGAAGAAAAAGCTGAAACTAAAAGAACGTGAATGTCTGAGAAGATATATCACAAACCTTATCTGAGGCACTATTCGCTCTTTCGGCAGGGATTCAGCAAACCTACCCACCAGATCAAGATCTGGTTTATTGGCGGGGTTTTACTTATTGTCATGAATATCTGGCAGCCTATGGCCAGCGTCTGGCTGGTAAACAGCCTGATCATCATTTCCCTGATCATTATCCCCATTGTGTATTCCTATCGAAGGTATCAGACGTTAACCAATCGTAATAAGGGATGACGCGGCAGGCTGTTGGAAGAAGAATGTAGCCTCAATTAAGGTTCACTAAATGATCTCTTTATACTGCATTTTGTGGAGCTGTGTGTAGTATCCGTCCTGTGCCAGCAGGGTTTCGTGGTCTCCTGTTTCCACGATCTGGCCCTTGTCCAGCACAATGATCTTGTCAGCTTTCTGTATAGTGGACAGGCGGTGGGCAATGACCACCGAAGTTCTGCCGGCCATCATTTTTTCAATAGCCTTCCGGATAAGCTCTTCGGTTTCAGTGTCTACGGAGGAAGTAGCTTCATCCAGCACGATGATCCTGGGATCGTACACCATAGCCCGTACAAAAGAGATCAACTGCCGTTGCCCCACGGATAACGTAGCCCCACGCTCCATTACGTTGTAGTGGAGCCCCTCTGGTAGTTTCTCAATGAATTTTTTGGCTCCCACCAGTTCAGCGGCCTTTAATACATCCTCTTCGGAAATATCCGGATTGCCGAGAGTGACATTCTTGTAAATACTGTCCGAAAACAGGAATACATCCTGTAAAACTACTCCGATCTTACCGCGCAGGCTGGTCAGGTCATACGATCTCTTTGTTATCTACGAATATTGACCCCCGGTTGATGTCATAAAAGCGGTTAAGCAGGTTGATGATGGACGACTTCCCTGCTCCCGTAGCGCCCACCAGTGCAATGGTCTCACCGGGATCCACTTTAAAGGAAATGTCCTTCAACACGTAATCCCTTTCATTGTAGGCAAACCATACGTTCTTAAACTCTACCTTTCCGTCAATATGGTCAGGGTCGTGCTTGCCATTGTCAGGGATATGCTCATCATTATCAAGTAAATTCAGGATACGTGATGAACTCACTATACCCAGTTGCAGGGTGTTGAACCGGTCAGCGATCAGACGGATAGGCCTGAAAAACATCTGGATATACATGATGAACGCAATGAGCATACCCAGCGTAATGCCGGTGTCTATCTGGTGGATCACACCCCTGGCACCATACCACACCAACAAGCCTATGCCTGCTGCACTGATGATCTCCGCCACAGGAAAATACACGGAGTAGTAGAGTACCGACTTCAGATTTGCCCTGCGATGCTCACGGTTGATCTCTTCAAACTTCCGGTACTCCCGTTTTTCACTGCCAAAGATCTGTACAATGCTCATACCGGTGATATGCTCTTGCACAAAGGTATTCAGGTTGGATACCGCATTGCGCACATCATTGAATGCCACCTTGATCTTCTCCTTGAAGATATAGGTGCTCAGCAGCAGAATAGGGAATGTGGACAAGCTCACCAGCGCCAGCCGCCAGTCCGTATAGAACATAATGGCAAGGATAAAGATCAACTGGAACAGGTCACCTACCATGGCGGCCAGCCCTTCGCTGAATACATCGGCCAGTGTTTCCACATCGGAGATATTCCGGGTCACCAGCCGTCCTATAGGCGTACGATCAAAAAATTTCAGCCTCAGCCTTACCAGGTGGTTGTAAAGCTGCGTACGGATATCGCGAATGATGTATTGCCCCAGCCAGCCTGACAGATAAGTATGAGAATACTGGATAACGGACTGCAGGAACAGCAGGCCGATCAGAATAATGATCATTTCCACCATACCCTGGTAATCCCCCAAAGCTACTTCATTGTCCAGGGTAAGCTGGATCAGAAGCGGCCTGAGCGGAGCGGCTATGCCCAGCGCCACGGTAAGGAATATGAGCAGATAAAAACGCCCCTGATAGGGTTTTGCAAATTTCAGAAGTCGCCTTAAAACCTTAAAATCTACAATATTCCCACTGTTAACCTTCTCCTGTTCCATTTATCTTGTTTAACGACTCCTGCAGATAAGCATGTATCTTTTCAATTTTACCCCGAAGTTCGGATGAATAAAATCTGATTTTGGTGTAGTCACTCAGGTCTTCAAAGATAGCCAGACCAACTATTTCATTATCCAGTACGATAACCATTTTATATTGGTTTAGCTCTTTGACCACCTTTTTTACTCTATTTGCTGACTCGCTCTTTAACAACAGATCAAAGTAAACAGTTTTTCGTACTGCCTGGATATCACCAAGTACTTCTATGACCGTAAGGTTAAACAGCGGCTTTTCCGGAATGCAGAAATCTTCTCTGAAGAGCTCATAGGCCCGTCCGTAACAATCTTTTTTATCGATGGGGATATACAGACCATCTTCCATTTTCTGACCGCATACCATGTGCCCCCAGAAAAGCAGAAAAAAGAAAACCGGTCTCATAAAAGTTAAGTTACAAATATCTCTTCAGGATATTTGACTAAAGTGAGAAAAAGGCCTGCCGCCGGAGCAGAGGAACCGGCCTTTCGCCGGTCCTTGTCTACGATGATCTGCTGAAACTGATCGATGTTCAGCTTACCGGCGCCCAGCTCCAACATTGTGCCTACAACAGCCCTCACCATACCTCTTAAAAACCGGTTGGCTGTAATTTCAAATATCAGGAGGTCGTTTTGTGGGGTCCATAGAGCGTTGGAAATGTCGCAGAGGTAATTTTCCACATCGGTCTTCACCTTGCTGAAAGCCTCAAAATCATGTTTCCCAGGAAGTTCCCTGCACGCCTCGTTCATCAGCTCAACGTTCAGTGGTTTGTAAAAAGCATGGGCATATCGTTTCAAAAAAGGGTTTTTCCGGGTAGTAATACGGTATTCGTAACTTCTGGAAAGCGCGGAAAAACGGGCATGTGCCTCATCCTGCACCCGTGCTATGGAATTAATGCTAATGTCAGGAGGCAACAGGCTGTTCAGCTTATACAAAAGTTCCTGGCCGTTGATCACCTTTTCTGATTCGATATGAAAGTACTGCTGTTCACAGTGTACACCGGTGTCCGTCCTTCCACTGCCTGTAATGCCTGTCTCCCGTCTCAATATCAGGGAAAGAGACTCCTCCACCACCTGCTGAACGGAGAGGGCATTTTCCTGACGCTGCCAGCCATGATAGTGAGTGCCGTCATAGGATATTTCAAGAAAATAACGCATGATTTCAGCTCAGCACCGACAGGATATCGGAAAGCTTTTCGAATTGATGATAGGAAGCTTTAACCACATGACCATCCTCGACCATCTCATGCTGCCAGGTGATCTCATGCGGGATATGGATGGCTTTTCCACCAATGTTCAGGACCGGTATGATATCGGACTTCATGGAATTACCCACCATCAGAAATTCATGAGGCTCTATGTCCAGATGGCGGATAAGCTTACGGTAGTCATCTTCCTTTTTTTCACTCATCACTTCCACATGGTGAAAATGCTTTTCCAGCCCTGATTTATACAGTTTTCTTTCCTGATCGATGAGGTCACCCTTGGTGGCCAGGATGAGGCGGTAGCGTCCATTAAGCCTGTTAAATATTGATTCCACATCGTCCAGAAGCTCTACAGGCTTGTTCATCATTCTCCGGCCTATCTCCAGGATCTCGTAAATTGCTTCAGCACCTATGCTTCCTTTTGAAATATCCATGGCGGTTTCTACCATACTAAGCATGAACCCCTTGATGCCATACCCGTAAAGACGGAGATGTTTCATCTCATTGGAAAACAACACATTGATAGATTCCTCTTTGGGCATGAAGGGGGCCATCAATGCTGCAAACCGATCTTCTGCCTCGCGGAAGAATACCTCATTTTGCCATAGTGTATCGTCCGCGTCAAAGGCGATCACTTTTAAGTCCCGGATCTCCACGTCTGTCTACATTTTTTCATAAATAATGGCAGCACCCTGCCCTACGCCTATACACATGGTGGCCAGTCCGTACCTGACATTCTCCCTTTTTTGCATTTCATGAAGCAACGTGGCCGATATCCTCGTGCCACTGGCGCCCAGAGGATGACCTATAGCAATGGAGCCACCGTTTACATTGACGATCTCCGGGTTCAGGTCCAGATCCCGCATGCAGGCAATTACCTGTGAGGCAAAGGCTTCGTTTAGCTCTACAAGGTCGAGATCCGATACTCTTAGGCCTGCCCTTTTGAGTGCCTTTTGAGTAGCGGGTACCGGACCTACTCCCATACAGTCCGGAGTGACCCCGGCTATGGCCATGGACACCACCCGTACCACCGGCTCAATATCGAGCTCTTTAAGCACCTCTTCATTGACCAGTAGCGCAGCGGCCGCGCCGTCGTTGATCCCGGAGGAGTTTCCGGCGGTCACGGTGCCATTTTCTCTGAAGGCCGGTCGCAGTGTACTCAGTATTTCTACAGGCGAAAGTCTTGGATGTTCGTCTTTTTCAAAGAGGATTGGGTCTGCCTTACGCTGTGACACCGGCACAGGAACGATCTCATCCTGAAATTTTCCTGCCTCATGTGCCTGTTGGTATTTTACCT
>LYSV01000107.1:0-873 GCA_001657315.1 Flammeovirgaceae bacterium BBD 1991-12
CAGTAATAAAGAGGATCATTCACAAAATCCCAACCAATTAAACCTAATGTTTAACTAACAAAAATGGTCAACCTATTTTAGGCACACACAAAAGTTCAACGTTCAATATTAAACTTTGAACTTTGATCATTGCACACTTTCCATGTCATTCGATTTTCGCAATGATCTCATCAGATACCACAGAGCTTACCTGGAAAAAGCCCAGGGCGTCGTTGCTCAGGTTTGTCCTCGGATTTACCGGAGGAGCGCCGAACATACCTCCATCGCCCTGAAGCAAATTGGTCAGGTCATTGTAGTAGACAAAGCCCTGACGGCTTATGCTATACATTTCTACCCTTGCTGTATCGCCAAAGCTGTAAAACCCGGCGGTGGGCACACCATTGATCTCTTCCGCCAGCAGGTCATCATCGGAAAAGTAAATATCATTTTCGTCATCGCGCAGTAAACTGTCATTCCTGTAAAACTTGAAGAGATAAAAATCTTTCCGGTCCTGAGGCTCCTTCGCATAAAATAAAACCTCATAGAAATAGCCGGGATCATCCGGATCGTCAAACTCATCGTCATTGACCGTAACAGTGAGCGAATCGATAGCTGTAACAGGTAACAAACGATCTGCCGCAGTATACATCTCTGATCCTACGGTAACGGTAAGGGAATACTCTACACCCACCTGCCCGGCGAACTCTTCCTGTGACATATAGTAACCTTCGCGTGCCTCATCCCCTTCAGGGTTATGAACAAAGGAGAACTCATTGTTTTGATCATCGCGGATCACTACGGTAGCATCTGTGACAGGGGCAGAAGCTATGTTATCATAAAAATCTACACTGGTAGAAACCCGCACGAAGTGGAACTTCTCCTCATCAGTAACGA
>LYSV01000107.1:885-79001 GCA_001657315.1 Flammeovirgaceae bacterium BBD 1991-12
CACCGGATCTACTTCCCGGCTGTCAATCTGAATGGGCTCGTCACAGGAGGCAAGGAAAAGCAGTAAGACGAGGGATTTGAAAATATTTTTCATTTTTTTCAAGCGTTTAAAATTTGATATTGTAGGTGACAGACGGCAAAATGGGGAAGAGATAGATCAGACGGGCTTCTTTCTGGTTCTGAATAGGCTCTCCATCGCTGTCCTCAGGGGTTTGTGTGTAAATGGTAAAAGCATTTTTACGGCTGTAGGCATTGTAAATGGAAAATACCCAGCTGTCACGCCATTTTCTTCCTCTTTTATTGGACGAAACCAGCGTAGCGGACAGGTCCAGACGATGGTAATCCGGAAGCTGCGAAGCATTCCGCTCGGTGATCAGATCCACCTGGTAGTCATCATACTGATACTTGCCACTGGGCAAGGTGAATGGCCTCCCTGTGGTATAGGTAAAATTGGCGCCAAAGGTCCATTTATTATTCAACTCATAGGTAGCGACAATATTGAAATTGTGCCTCCGGTCGTAGTTGGCCAGAAATGGTTCATTTTTATTCACATCGGGAATATCACGTTCAGTCCTTGACCAGGTGTAACTCGTAAAACCAGAAAATCTGCCTGACACTTTCTGAAGCATCAACTCCAGACCATAGGACCATGAATCTCCCTGCCGGTATTCGGTAGAGAGGTCCTCATTAAAGAATATTTGTGCGTTGTCAGCAAAATCGGTGACATTGTTAATATCCTTGTAATAAGCCTCTACTGAAAATTCCAGCGTATTGTCCCTGAAATTTCTGAAATACCCTACGGCAAACTGATCTGCCAGCTGGGGCTCCAGATAGTAGGACGTAGGAGCCCATGTATTGAACGGAATAGGCACCGTACCCGCAGAGATCAGGTGTGTATTTTGCACCATACGGTTATAGGAAAGCTTTAGCGAGCTGGCGGGATTCACCAGGTAACGGGCAGAAAACCTAGGTTCCAGGTTCACAAATGTTTTTATATTTTCGAAATTGTCGAAGCTGAGCGTGTCCGTCCTTACGATATCCACATTGTCAGACGGATCCTCGTAAAGGTATACGTCCGACTCCCCTATGCTCTGGAATATGGAAAGCCTGGCTCCATAAAGCAGGGTCAGCCTGCTGCTGACCTTGTGCTCATTTTCAAGATACAGGCTATGGTCAAGGGCATATTCATTTTGCAGCTCCGTTCTGGTGAACAGCGACTTATCCGAATTGGGCTCTATGATACCCGGTGAGAACCTCCTGTAAGACAGATGGTAACCGAAGTTCAGCCCAATACTGGGATTCACAAAATAATTGAGGTCTTCCTTGAGCGACACCTCCTGAATATTGGAGGTCCATTTAAAGCCCTGAGCGTCATCATCCAGCTCCATAGCATAGTCAAAATTACTGGCTATGAGTGATGTATTGGAGAAAAGCCGGCTGTTGAACAGGTGATTCCAGCGAAAAGTAGCGGTAGCGTTCCCCCAGTCAAACCCAAATGTATTATCAAAATCAAAGACGTCGCGCCCCAGGTATACGGCGGCAAAAAACCGGTTGTTGTTGTTATGCTTCCAGTTGACCTTGGCATTTACATCGTAGAAATATACAGTATTCTCTTCTCCGGCCGCCTTCAGGAACAGATCTACATATGATCTTCGGCCAGACACAATAAAGGAGCTCTTTTCCTTGCGAATAGGGCCCTCCAGCATAAAACGGCTGGCCAGTGTACCTATACCTCCACTGCCCTGCATCTTTTTGTTGTTACCGTCCTTGGTCCTTACCTCCAGGATAGAAGAAAGCCTGCCTCCAAACCGTGCCGGGATACCACCTTTATACAGCTCAGACTCCTTGATCACATCCGCATTGAACACGGAAAAAAGGCCAAACAAATGAGAGGGATCATAAACTGGCGCTTCATCGATCAGGATCAGGTTCTGATCAGCACTGCCGCCTCTCACAAAGAAGCTGGAGGTACCTTCGCCCGCAGTACTTACCCCCGGCAGCATCTGTATCGTTTTGATTATATCCGGTTCGCCAAACAGGGCCGGCAGACGCTTCACCTGCTGTACGTTGATCTCATTCCGGCTCATTTTGATATCGGTGACGTTGGCATCTATGGGCTTGTCCGTAACGATTATCTCGTCCATTTGTGTGATCTGAACGGGTAATTCCACGTTAAATTCCATGTCCCTGGTCAGTTCTACGGATTTCACCACAGACTGGTACCCTACAGAGCTAAAAGTGATGGTGTAGCTACCCTCTGGCAGGCTCAACGCATAGAAACCGTAGACATTGGCGGCTGTGCCGGTCTTTAGTTCATTAACGTAAACGGTGACACCGATCAGCTCTTCTCCGTTATCTGCGTCCTTGACATAGCCATTTAGGGTGTACTTCGACTGACCCGAAGCCAGACCCGACATAAACACCATGGCCAGCAGAAAACAGCACCATTTCATTTCGAGTTTGTTGTTCATCAATGCAAGTTTTTGTTTTGGGATGAATTGTTTCGAATCTAAAGACGACTGAATTATTCAGGGGTTGACGTTTTTCCAAAAAAAATGATGATCAGGAAAAAGATAAGTTCAGCGGTAAATTTTCTTTCCTAAATACGATTATTTTTATTATACTGGTTGCCCCATTGAATTATCCCGGTTATGCAGTATCAGGCACCTGCACTGTATTTTCATCCTCATATTGAGACGATCTTTCCTGCACTGTTGCGCAAGATCAGGGATTTCAGCTATACTCATACAGAACGTATCTTTACACCTGACAACGATTTTCTGGATATAGATCTTGTACTCAGAGGTAACAAAAAGGTGGTCATTCTCTCCCATGGACTGGAAGGAAATTCAAAACGGCCCTATATTACCGGTATGGCGCGTGCCTTCGACCGGGGTGGTTATGATGTAATGGCCTGGAACTACAGGGGCTGTAGTGAAGAGATGAACTGGCAACTCCGCTTTTACCACAGTGGAGCTACGGATGATCTCTCAGTAGTGATCGATCATGCAGCCGGTATGGGTTATGAAGAGATCCATCTGGTGGGATTTAGTCTAGGAGGCAACATCACCCTAAAGTATCTGGGAGAAACCGGTAGCCAGGCGATAGGCAGGATCAGCTCAGCGGTGGCCTTTTCCGTACCCCTGAACCTTCATACCAGTTGCATCCAGATATCAAGATCTTCGAACTTCATGTACTCACAACGTTTTCTAAACAATCTGAAGGAAAAGATCCGCGTCAAGGCCCGGCTCATTCCCAACCAGCTGGACACTTCTTACCTAAACAGTATCAAGACCCTGATAGAATTTGATGATCATTACACTGCTCCCCTTCACGGTTTCATCAATGCTATTCACTACTATGAAACCTGTAGCTCGATCAACTTTGTGCAGGATATCGCCGTACCTACCCTGATCATCAATGCAGTCAATGATCCTTTTTTATCTTCAGATTGCTATCCGGCAGAAACGCTAAGGGATCATCCAATGGTAAGCTTCCAAAGTCCCCGGCGAGGTGGGCATGTGGGATTTACTGAGTTTAACAAGCAAGGCCTCTACTGGTCGGAGAAGAAGGCGGTGCAGTTTGTTGAGGGCATTTGTTGATGGTTGATGGCAGTTGGCTAATAGTGGGCAACCAATGGCTTGTCCGCTGCAATATTCTTTAAAGCATGTTTTGTCATCCTCCGAACACTGCAAGATCCATTGTGATCATAGGTTTTTGATTTCTACTCCAGACTTTTCTTGAGAATAATCTTTTTTGCTTCTGTTTGAAAATTACGACCTATGGGCAGTTGCTTGCCCCCTACTTCCACACAGTTACCCTCAAGCATGGTGATCTTGTCTATAGCTACGGTGTAGGAACGGTGTATCCGCAAAAACCTGTTTTCAGGTAGTACTTTGGCAATGCCCACCAGATTTTGGTGTGTGATGTAGCTGTCACTTGTGGTGATGATCTTTATGTAATCCTTCAGGCTCTCTATATATAATATATCTGAAAACTCGACACGGATCATCCGCTTGTCTACCTTTATAAAAATATAGTCCTCACCTTCGGCGCCTTCCTTTTGGCGCTCCGGGTAAAAGTGGTGATTGATCTTGTCCACGGTTTTCAGAAAGCGGGTGAAGGAAACCGGTTTCACCAGGTAGTCCAGTACATCCAGCTCAAAGCTCTCCACTGCATACTCACGATAAGCTGTGGTTATGACACAGGATGGTGGAGCATGCAGACTCTTCAGGAATTCCAGTCCGCTGATCATGGGCATATTAATATCCAGAAAGATCAGGTCTATGCTTTCATTTTTGAGAATACTAAAAGCCTCCATGGGATCTTCACTGGTGGCTACCAGCTCAAAGTCATCAAATTTCTCAACATAGTTCTTGATCACGCCGATGGCCATGGGCTCATCATCGACTATGAGTGTTTTGATCTTCATACAATGGGAGTTTAAGATTTACGGAATATTTGTCGGACGTCTCATCAATTTCATATTCAAATTTATCTCCAAACAGAATTTCCATCCGTCGTTTTGTGTTGTGGATTCCTATACCCGTTCTGCGTATAGCCACATTTTTTTTGTCCAGTACAGACTTCTGATTCGTAACACTAAAATCCAACACAGTGTTATTGACCTGCAGGTCGATCTCAATAGGAATTTTCCCATTTTTAAGATTGATCCCGTGCTTGAAGCTGTTCTCCACAAAAGGCAGCAACAAAAGTGGAGGCAACGCTTTATCTTCGATCTTACCGGTTATACCAAGGTCTACCTTGAGTTTATCACCGTAACGTATCTTTTCAAGATCAATATAGTTTTGAATATGGACAATTTCATCATGCAAAGATACCTTGTCCTTTTTTCCCTTGTAGATCACATAGCTCATCAGTTCTGAGAGCTTCAGCACTGTCTCCGGCGCCTTGGTAGATTTTTCCAGCGTCAGATAATACAGGTTGTTTAACGTATTGAAGAAAAAATGCGGCTGCACCTGTGAACGCAGGAATGAAAGCTCCGTCTCCTGGTTCCTTCTTTCCAGCTCCTGTGTACGACGCTGCGCCTTCACCCAGTCGATCATGAGCTTGATGGCTGTGGTCAGACCCACCACGTACAGTTCCCCAATATAAACCGCCAGAAAATAGTTGGGGTCGAATAATGTATATTCATCCCGGAGAGACTCACGATATACATCGGTGGTTACAAGGTCATAGGTAAGCAGTATCCTGACAAAAGAGATGAACGCCACTGCCAGCGACAGACTACCGATGTAACCAAGTATCTTCCCGGGCACCAAACGGGGCATCAGGAAATAAAGATTGAAATACACCAGAATGATGTGAAGTGGGAATTCTACAAGATTGGACTTAATGGAATACTCATAATCATCAAAAAAGCTACCCCAGCGCAATGTATTGAGCGCATAATAGATCACCCAGAACAAAACATGGAACACCCACTCCCGTCTCAGGGACCCCGGAATACGCTTCTTTATGGGATCAAAGCCTGCCATTGTGGTGATTAGTTGGTGGTTGATGGTTATTGGTTGAAACAAGGAACAAACAACTATCAACCATAAACCAAAACCAATATAACACTTTCATATCATTAAAAATCAATGCCTTATTGAGCCATCTCTAATAAGACATAATACCTTACCAAAGAGCGATCTGATGATGTCATTCAGCGAATAAATTAATTTTTGCCTTTGGTTCTCATTATATTTTGATTCGATTCCAATACAGTTAACTGACTTCGAAATCGCTAATCAGGTTATGTCAACCTTCTATATTGACGTATCAGGATGAAGTGTCTGTCATTGTCTTTTTAGCCGGGTGAGTAGCGCATGCTGTGTGATATTGTACAGATTACCCGTCTTTTTGACCATGCGGAGAGGTTCTGCCAACCAATATTCCGCTGGCACAAATCCATTCGTACTAAGCTTGGATCTGACTTGACCAACCTAAAACAACCATGATATTATGAAGAAAATTCTACTTGTTATTCTTTTTTGCCATTCTGTCTGGCTCTGCTCTCTGGGCCAGGGAAAAACTATTACGGGCATAGTCAGGGAGCTACCCGCAAACACCCCATTGCCAGGAGTGAACGTTATTATCAAGGGCATGGCCCAGGGGACGGTCACCGACATCAACGGCAGGTACAGCCTGGAAGTACCGGATGATAATACCACCGTTATTTTCTCTTTCGTTGGCTTTGAAAATGAAGAAGTTGTGGTTGGTAACCAGTCTGTTATCGATGTTTCCATGTTTCCGAGCCTTACGGAACTTGGTGAGATCGTGGTCACTGCCCTGGGCATAGCCAGAGAGGAGAAATCTCTCACCTATGCGGCACAGGAGGTAAGTGGCGAAGAGTTGAGTACGGTCAAGGATGCCAATTTCATCAACAGCCTTTCCGGTAAGGCTGCCGGAGTATTTATCAATCGTAGCTCTTCCGGAGCAGGAGGGTCCACGCGGGTGATCCTGCGTGGCAATGGCTCCACAGGTAATAACAACGTGCTTTACGTCATCGACGGGGTGCCCATGGTGAACTCGGCACCCAGCCAGCCGACGGATGTATTCGGTCAGGCCAACGGTGTAGAAGGTACAGCGGGCAATGACCTTGGCGATGGCATCAGCAATATTAACCCGGAAGATATTGAAAGCATCAGCATTTTGCGGGGTGCATCGGCTGCAGCCCTTTATGGCAGCCAGGCCGGCAACGGAGTGATCCTGATCACCACCAAAAAAGGGAAGCCAGGTGCTGCAAGGATCAATTTTTCATCCAGTCTGACCTTTGAAAGGCCACTGCTGTTACCCGATGTTCAGAACAGGTACGGCCGGCCTGGTGGAGCAGGGCAGTTCAGTTGGAGTGACACGCCACTGGCCACACCTGCGCCGGATCATCTGGACGATTTCTTTGAAACCGGAACTACCTGGATCAACTCCTTTTCTATTTCCGGAGGAAGCGAGGAAGCTCAGTCCTACTTCTCTTATGCCAACACCGAAGCTTCAGGAATTATGCCCAATAATGAGCTTTCACGCCACAACATCAGCTTCAAGGAAACAGCATCCTTAATGAACCATAAGCTAAAGCTCAGCGCTAATGTCAACTTTATCAATCAGCAGGGTCAGAACCGGCCATCCGCCGGGCTATATTTCAATGGCCTCACCGGTGCTTATCTTTTCCCCTGTGATGCATCATTCAACGAATTCAAGAACAACTTCGAGGTTTTTGATCCTGTCCGCAACCTGAACGTACAGAACTGGGTAGTAGGAGCCGATGCACAGGATTTCTTCCAAAACCCCTACTGGATCGCCAACCGCACGCAAACCTCTGACAGAAAAAACCGGGTGATCACTACCTCTTCCGTAGGTTACCAGCTTGCCAAAGGGATCGAGTTTAAGCTACGTGGTAATCTGGACAAGTCTTTTGATGAGTTTAAGCATGAAATACATGCCGGATCCAGCCCCGTGCTATCCGATTATAACGGCCGGTATATTCTGAATACACTGGAAACCACCCAGCTCTATGGTGAAGCTATGCTGGGGATCAACAAGACCTTTGATGAAATTAGCATAGCAGCCTATGTGGGCTCCATTATCATTGATTCCAAAGTAGAAACCCAGCTTCACGATTCAAAAAATGCCGGTGAGCCAATAAGAGGTATTAATGAGATCCCCGGGCTGAACTTCAGCAATGTTTTCAGCCTCCAGAATATGAGCCAACCGAATGCCATCCATAGGCAGGCACGTACACATAGCAGGCTGAACTCGGTATATGCCAGCGCCAACATCGGCTACAACGGATTTCTGTATCTCGACGCATCCGTTCGACAGGACTGGTCCTCCACACTTGCCTTTACCGACGATCAGTCGTTTCTGTACCCTGCAGTAGGGTTATCGTGGGTACTTTCTGAAATGACAGAAATAGCCGGCCTGGACCTGTTCAAAATACGGGCTTCTCACGCGCAGGTGGGTAACCCGCTTAATGCACTGGACACCAACCCTGCCAATCCCATCAATTCAGAACAAGGCAACTTTTCAGGGATAGAGATACGGCCCCAACCTGGCCGCTCTCTGAAACCGGAGCGTAATGTCTCCAATGAAGTAGGTTTACAATTGTCTGTACTCGAAGGCCTCATAGACCTCGATGTTACCTACTACAGCAGCACCATAGAAGAGCAAAGGGTGGTTATCGAAGCTCCGGCCTCTGACGGCGGAGGGCAGTACGTCATCAACGGAGGTGACATTCGGAACAGAGGCTGGGAAGCCCTGCTGTCCATAACTCCTGTCAGTACGGAGGACCTGTCATGGAAGGCAACGGTGAATTTCACCAGGAACAGAAACGAGGTCAGAAATATCTCCGATGAAGCTTCCAACCGATTTATTTTAACCCAACCCGGTGTAAATGGATATGCCTCGGAATTAAGGGAAGGGCGTCCATTTGGTTTGATCTTTGGTAAAAAACTAGAAAGAAACGATGACGGAACATTGGTAAAGAATACCGATGGAGCCCCTGTGGCCATCAGTGATGAGGGCGGCAATGATGAATTCTTTGAGTTGGGGAATCCCAACCCTGATTTCCAGCTTGGTTTTACAAATACGATCTCCTACAAGAACTTTACCTTAAGCTTTTTATTCGATGGCCGGTTTGGCGGAGAGGTATTCTCCATGACGGAGGCTATTATGGACGAATATGGGGTTTCACAACGGACCGCCGATGCAAGAGACCAGACCGACTTTATGGTCGGCGGGACTTCCTTTGATCCACAAACCTTCTACACCACAATAGGCGGAAGAGCAGGCGTACTGGACGAATATGTTTACGATGCCACCAGCATACGGCTCAGGGAGCTTTCGGTAAGCTATAGCCTGCCTCAGTCACTGCTGGATGAGATAAGTTTCCTTACCAGTGCACGGCTTTCCGTCATAGGCAGAAATCTTTTCTTCATTGAAAATGAAGCTCCCTATGACCCGGATGTCTCCCTCAGCACAAATAACGGACTGCAGGGGCTGGATGTATTTTCCATGCCTGCCACACGAAGTCTGGGTTTTAATCTTTCTATCGGTTTTTAAGGAGAACAGCAATGAAAATAAAAAGAATTATCCATATTATTTCCGGCATAGTACTACTGTTGTCAGGTGTTTTGCTTCACCAAAGCTGTACCAGTGAATTTGAAGAGATCAATACGGATCCCTATAATGTTTATAATGATCAGCTTGAAGCAGATTTTCAGATCGTTGGCGGAAGGTTCAGCGAAGTACTGCGCAATATTTACACCTTTACTCCAGCCTGGGTTACCCAACTACAGCAAAATCTAATTGGTGATGTATTCTCAGGCTATATGATGCCTCCTACGCCCTTTGAAGGAAACTCAAACAACATGACGTATGACCTTGTACCAGGGTGGAATGAGTGGCCATGGAACGTAGCCTATCAGAGTATAATGGCGCCTCTTCGCATAGCTGATGCGGAAGCTGAAAAACGAGGTTTTAACAATTTTCTGGCATGGTCAAAAATATGCCGGGTGGCTACAATGCACAGAGTAACTGACATCTACGGGCCGATCATTTACACCCGGTTCGGGGAAACGGATGTCACAGACAACTATGATTGTCAGGAAAATGTGTATGACGCTTTCTTCAAGGATCTTGATGACGCTATTGACATGCTCACCCCGCTGGCCAAGGAGTTGGAAAATCCTGATCTGACGCCCTTTACACCCTTCGATATCTCCGATTTCGACGGTAGTTATGAAAAGTGGATCAGATTTGCCAATTCACTGCGACTACGCCTTGCCATCCGGATTTCCCTGGTAGATCCTGATCGTGCACGGCAAGAGGGAGAAGCGGCCGTCAGTCATGAATTTGGTGTATTGTCGGACCCTTCTTCAGAGAATTTTCAGATGGACAATGTAAACCATCCGCTCAATATTATAAACAACAGTTGGAATGACATACGCATGGGAGCCCCCATGGAGTCTATTCTGGTCGGATATGAGGATCAACGAATATCACAATACTTCCTGCCCTCGGAAATTGTCGAAGGACAATATAAGGGGATCCGTCAGGGAATTGAGATCGTTTCCAAGGACGACTACTCTCCTTTCTCCAAACTCACCATACAGAATAGTATAGTGCTTATGACTGCTGCCGAGGTGTTTTTCCTGAAGGCAGAAGGGGCACTTCGGGAATGGAATATGGGTGGTACTGCTCAGGACCTCTACGAACAGGGTATCCAGGCCTCCTTTGATCAACATGGTCTCGGAGATGCCTCCACCTACTACAACAACAATACCAGTACACCGATAGACTATGTTGACACATTCAATGCTGACAACAACATCGCAGCGGCTACAGATATTACCATCCAATGGGACGCAGGTGCTGATTTTGAAACCAATCTGGAACGCATCATCACGCAAAAATGGATTGCCATGTACCCTGAAGGACAGGAGGCATGGTCCGAATTCAGACGGACAGGATATCCCGGTCTCTTCCCTGTGGTGATCAACAACAGCGGCGGCACCATCAGCACAACGGAATTTATTAAACGTATACCTTTTGCCCAGAGCGACATTGCCACCAATCCTGCCGGAGTGGAGGCAGCCAGAGGCTGTCCGGAAATCGGCGGTGCGGATATTGGCGGCACAGCACTGTGGTGGGATGTGAACTAATAATAAAACTGATAACTCACCCTGGTTCCATCTTCGATGAAATGCCCCCTCTCTAATCTTAGAGAGGGGATATTCTGCCGAAGGCAGAATTGGGGTGAGTTAAAAGGGACACAGTCAATTGAAAAATAACCCAAACAATTTCAATCCATAAGTAGAATTTAGCCATGTGATTAACACCAGATGATAAAACACTCATATCGTTTGAACAGGAAAATGGCTGTGGTCTGTAAAGGATCACAGTCATTTCCAATTTAACTTCCATGAAAAACCGGACATCCATATTGCTGCTCCTGGGGCTGGTGACCGGGATTATTTCCTGTTCTGATGAACCCCAAACACCATTCACTATACTGGACAGAAGCGACACGGGCATTGACTTCCGCAACCTTATCCGTGAAACCGAAAAGTTCAACATTTTCAACTATCAGTATTTCCACAACGGCGCCGGAGTGGCTGTAGGTGATTTCAACAATGACGGTCTGCAGGATATATGTTTTACCGGAAACATGGTCAAAAACAGGCTGTATCTCAACCAGGGAGGACTACAGTTTAAAGACATTACCGTAAAATCCACCATAGCAGAAAAGGAAGGCTGGTGCACAGGTGTCACCACTGTGGACATTAACCAGGACGGCTGGCTGGATCTCTATATCTGCCGTGCAGGATATCCCTTCACTGAACTGCGTAAGAATCTGCTTTTTGTTAACAACGGCGATCTTACATTTTCGGAAAAAGCCGCGGAATACGGTCTCGATGATGAAGCACATTCCACACAGGCTTCCTTTTTTGATTATGACAGGGATGGTGATCTCGACCTTTTCCTGATCAATCATTCAACCCCCGAATATTCAAAAGGCAACCTGCAGATCTTTCAGCTAAAGGAAAAAAAGAACCCTGCATACACCAATAAACTGTATCGTAACGATGACAATTTTTATACCGATGTAACCCATGAAGCCGGTATCACTTCCAACGTCCTTACCTTCAGCCTCGGACTCAGTATAGCCGATATCAACCTGGATGGCTGGCCGGATGTTTTCGTTGGCAATGACTTCAACGAACCAGACCATCTGTTCATCAATAATGGCGACGGTACTTTTAACGACCGGCTTTCCGATAAGCTGGACTACACGTCCCTGTACTCCATGGGTTCTGACATTGCCGATATCAACAATGACGGCTTTCCCGACCTGATCACCCTGGATATGCTGCCTGAAGATAATTACTCACAAAAGATGCATTCCGGAGCAGATAATTACGATAAGGTCAAACTCATGGAAAAAGGCGGTTTTTACAGGCAGTACAGTCGCAATATGCTACAAATGAATAATGGCGACGGTACTTTTTCCGAAACCGGTCAGATAGCAGGAGTATCCAACACTGACTGGAGCTGGTCGGCTCTCTTTCTGGACTTTGATAATGACGGTAACAAGGACCTGTTTGTTTCCAATGGATACCTGCGGGACCACACCAATATGGATTTTCTGAGGTTTACGGCCAATGAAGTACTGAAATCTGCAGAAGATCAGGTCGGTTTTGAGGAATACATTGGACAAATGCCACGCATTGACATAAGTAACCGCCTTTTTCTGAATTCAGGGACAGGGCTGTTCTCTGATCAGACAAGATCATGGGGTCTTGATAAAACCTTCATCTCCCAGGGCGCTGCCTATGCCGATCTGGATAATGACGGCGATACAGACATTGTGGTCAATAATACCGAAGATCGTGCCCTGATCTACAGAAATAATACCACATCACTGACTGATCACAATTTTTTGAAGGTCAAACTCAATGGCAGCGCTCCCAACCTGAACGGGATCGGCGCCAAAGTGTATGTTTTTTGTGACGGTAAGGTCCGGTATCAGGAACAAATGCCCGTCAGAGGTTTTCAGTCCTCTGTAAGTCATATCCTGCATTTTGGCCTCGGTAAAAACACCCGGACTGATTCCGTCCTGATCATCTGGCCAACCGGAGAAAAACAGATCGCTTACAACGTAAAAGGCAACCAAACCCTGGAAATAGCACTGACAGCGAACCATTATGAGAAAATATCAGCCCCTCCTGAAGCAGGGACCGTCGATCCCCTTTTCAGTGAAGTAAAGACCCTGACAGCCTATCACCAGGAGAACGATCACAATGACTTCAAACTACAAAATCTACTGCCTTATTTTCAGTCGCGATCCGGTCCGGCGATGGCCACGGGTGATGTGAACGGCGACGGACTGCCTGACCTGTATTTCGGCGGGGCCCGGGGACAGTCCTCCCTGTTGTTCATTCAGCAGTCAGATCACTCCTTCCGGCCCGTATCATCCTATTTTCAGGCAGATTCCATGTATGAAGACACTGACGTACTGTTCCTGGATATTGACGGTGACAAGGACCTGGATCTGTATGTAGCCAGTGGCGGATTTGGAGTAGCAGATACGTTGCTCCTGGAAGATCGCCTGTATATCAACGATGGAAAAGGCAGGTTCCGGAGAGAAACCGACTTGTTGCCAGCGCTAAATAAGAATACCACAGTAATTGCAGCCGCGGACATGGATGGAGATGGGGATATCGACCTCTTCACCGGAGGTGGATATGTGCACGGAAAGTATCCACTCACCCACTCCAGCCACCTTTTGGTCAATCAGGGCAAGGGCCGCTATACTCTGGCGCCTGAACAATACCAACAAGGTCTGGCAGGCTGTAAAAAAATAACCGGCGCGGGGTGGCAGGATCTGAATGGTGACCATAGTAAAGAACTCATACTGGTTGGCGAGTGGATGCCTCTGACCATTCTTGAAAACACAGAAGGGTTTACCAACAAAACCAGGCAATATGTAAATGCACCATTGGAAGGTCTCTGGCAATCCCTGCTCATCGACGATATGGACGCGGACGGAGATGCCGATCTCATTTTGGGTAATCTGGGAGAAAATACACAGATCAGAGTAGGAGAAAACAGGCCCATGACGCTGCATTTCGACGACTTCGACCGCAATGGGAGCATAGATCCGCTAATTTGCTACTATCAGGACAGCCTGTCCTATCCCATGGCCTCTCTTGAAGACCTTCTTGCTCAGCTCCCTTCGCTGCAGAAGAAATTCCAATACTTTGAATCCTATGCTCATGCTACCATAGAAGATCTGCTGTCTGAACAGCAGTTGACCAAAGCCCGCGTGAACAAGGTTACAACACTCAAAACCGTTTTTTTGAGAAATGAAGGAGGCAGGTTCCACAGCCAACCTCTGCCATGGCAGGTGCACACTGCTCCGGTGTTCGCCATGGCGAGCCATGATCTCAACGGTGATGGTCTGAAGGATCTTGTGCTTGCAGGTAATCTTTCCGAGGCGAGAATAAAACTGGGCAGGCTTTTCGCCAATCATGGTATTACACTTCTGGGTAATCCGGGGGGTGGCTTCGACTATTTACCGCAGTACAAAAGCGGATTGGAGCTGAGGGAGGATATCCGTGATATTGCCATACTCGAGGGGGGCAAGAGTACTCCTTTGATTGTTTTTGGGCGCTAACCATGCCCGCCTGAGATCGTACCGGCCGGACAGCGCTTTCTTTTCAAGAAATCCGGAGTTACCATGAACAGGTACGCATATAACTCATTCATTTACAGCCGGACGTTAGGAAAACATTGGAAGAACACCTGCACTCAGCGTCAAAACGGAGCTATTGAGCTAATTGTTTTTCTTAAACAAAAACCCGGTTGTACATTGATTATCAATACAATGGCAGTATCATGACGGAAACAAGACAAAAACAGTACTCCACACCCCGGAACCTGAAAAAAAGACCTACAGAGTTTCAGGAAACAACAAAATACGAGAACATCCATACGGAGATATTTGAATCCTCGTCCGAAGCTTCAATGGCAGTGGCCCATGAGATAGCTACGCTCATTCAAAGTAAGCAGGCCACAGGTGAGCAATGTATTCTTGGGCTTGCTACAGGATCCACGCCTACCTCAGTCTACAATGAGCTGGTGAGGATGCACAGAGAGGACGACCTGAGCTTCGCCAATGTGGTAACATTCAATCTGGATGAGTATTTTCCCATGGAGCCCGATGCTATCCAGAGCTACATACGCTTTATGAATGAATACCTTTTTGATCATGTAGATATCCTAAAGGAGAACATTCACATTCCGGACGGAACGCTACCCTATGAACTGGTCGAATCCTACTGTCGCGAGTACGAAGAAAAAATACAGGCCCTCGGAGGGCTGGACCTCCAGGTCCTCGGTATCGGCAGAACAGGGCATATAGGTTTCAATGAGCCAGGATCACACATTAATTCGAGAACAAGGCTCATTACGCTGGATCATATCACCCGTTTGGATGCAGCCAGTGATTTTTTCGGCAAGGAAAATGTACCCCGCCGGGCGATCACCATGGGTGTGGGTACGATCATGAACGCCAAAAGGATACTGCTTATGGCGTGGGGAGAAGGCAAGTCCAGCATCATTGCCAGAACAATAGAGGGCGAAGTATCGGAATCAGCACCTGCCACTTACCTGCAAAACCACGATAACGCAACCGTAATACTGGATACTGCATCTTCTGCAGAACTCACACGGGTAAAGACACCATGGTTGGTGGAATCCTGCAAATGGACCAGCTACCTTTCCAAAAAAGCGGTAATCTGGCTGAGTCAAAAGCTCAAAAAACCCATACTTAAGCTTACAGACCGGGATTACAACGACTACGGCATGAGTGATCTCATTGTCGAGCATGGCCCGGCCTACAACATTAATATACAGATATTCAACGAATTGCAGCACACCATCACGGGCTGGCCAGGCGGAAAGCCGGCGGCGGATGATACCAATCGCCCGGAACGTGCCGAACCGCCTCAAAAACGAGTATTGATCTTCAGTCCACACCCGGATGATGATGTGATATCCATGGGCGGCACCTTTATCAGGCTGGTAGACCAGGGGCATGAGGTGCATGTAGCCTATCAGACCTCCGGTAATATTGCGGTTTTCGATGAGGACGTGGTGCGGTTTGCTGATTTCTTCAAAGACCTCAACGAGTTCCATGCTATCAGTAACAATGACGGCAAAAACCTGTATCAGCAGGTAAAAAGCAGTATTAAGAACAAACAACCCGGCGAGGTGGATTCCGGTATTGTACAAACGATCAAGGGACTGATCCGGCGGGGAGAGGCCAAGGCAGCATGCCGGTATGTCGGCATTACGGATGAGCAGGCACATTTTCTGGACATGCCCTTTTACGAAACAGGTCTGGTGAAAAAAAAGCCGTTGGAAGAAGAAGATATTGCTATTATCATACAGTTGCTCCAGGAAATACAACCCCATCAGATCTATGCTGCCGGTGACCTTTCCGATCCCCATGGCACACACCGGGTATGTCTGAACGCCATATTCAAGGCCCTGGATCGTTTGAAGAATGAGCCATGGATCACGGACTGCAGGGTATGGCTCTACAGGGGAGCATGGCAGGAATGGGACATCAACGACATTGATATGGCCGTGCCTATCAGTCCTGATGAGCTGTTACGCAAGAGAAAAGCTATTTTCAAGCATCAGTCCCAAAAGGACACGGCCCTGTTCCCCGGTCCGGATCCCCGGGAGTTCTGGATGCGTGCCGAAGACCGGAACCGGGCCACAGCGAAGTTATATGACGCGCTGGGCCTGGCAGAATACGAAGCAATAGAAGGATTTAAAAGATTTTGGTTTTAGTGATCGGATTTTATGAGGAGTGGGTTAAACTATATTTTCGTCTTGTTTCTTTTGCTGCCCTTACTTTCAAAAGGGCAGCATTTTAACCTTATGCCCTGGCCACAATCGCTGGAAGTGAGCGATGGCAGGTTCAATTTGTCAAAAGAGTTCAACATCGCTCTGTACGGAACGGTAAGTGACCGGCTGGAAAAAGGAGCCAGCCGTTGGCTTAGAAGACTGGATGGCCGAACAGGGCTCTTTTTTGATCAGGAATTTATCAGTTTCAAGGATTCTACATCAGGAGCAGCCCTTGTTATTACCATCAACCGGATGGGAGATCTCCGGTCTGGTGAGGATGAATCCTACCAGTTATCAATAACCAACAACGGAATCCATATTCAGGCAGAAACAGATTTTGGTGCCCTGCATGGCCTGGAAACACTTATTCAATTGCTGCACGCTGACCAAAACGGCTATTTTTTCCCTGCTGTCAATATTAATGATTCACCACGCTTCCCATGGAGGGGACTGATGATCGATGTTGCCCGGCATTTTCAGCCTCTTGATGCCATCAAACGGAATATTGACGCTATGGCCGTGGTCAAAATGAATGTGCTTCATCTGCATCTGTCAGATGACCATGGCTTCCGGGTGGAGAGCAAAGTGTATCCCAAACTTCACGAGCTGGCGTCGGATGGTCTCTATTTTTCACAGGTACAGGTCAAAGAGCTCGTACGTTATGCCGCCGAAAGAGGAATAAGGGTCTATCCGGAATTCGATGTACCGGGCCATACCACCAGTATACTGACCGCCTACCCGCACCTGGGCAGCGCGCCCGGGCCCTATAAACTTCAAAAGCACGCAGGCATATTCGACCCTACCCTTAATCCTACGATCGAGGAAACCTATACTTTTCTGCACAACCTGTTCACGGAAATGGCTGGCCTCTTCCCGGATGAGTATTTTCATATTGGTGGCGATGAAAACGAGGGACGGCACTGGAACAGCAACAGTGACATCCAGGCGTTCATGAAGCAACACAACATTCGCGACAATCATGAATTACAGGGCTACTTCACTAACAGAGTCCTTAAATCACTAACTCAGCTCGATAAAAAGATGGTAGGATGGGATGAAATTCTGCATCCAGGGCTTCCTCAAACTGCCGTTATCCATTCCTGGAGGGGAAGGGAATATATGTTCAAGGCAGCCAAAGAGGGCTACTCCACCGTTCTTTCCAAAGGTTACTACATTGATCTGATGAAACCCGCCTCCGAGCACTATCTCAACGATCCGTTACCACCGGATCATGGCCTGAGCGAAGAGGAAGCCAATCGTATTCTGGGTGGCGAAGCCACTATGTGGAGCGAACTGGTCACCCCACTGACGCTGGACTCGAGGGTCTGGCCGAAAACGGCGGCTATAGCAGAACGACTGTGGTCCCCCGTCCACGTCGATGACATTGAAAACATGTATGACCGGCTGGAGCATATCTCCCTCCGATTGGAAGAAGCAGGCTCTGCACACATCAGAAATCAGAGCATGATCATGAGAAACCTGACTGCAGGGCAGCCTACGGAAGCACTGAAAACCCTGATCGACGTCGTGGAGCCCATGAAAGGATATACCCGAAACCCGGAGGGCCTGATGTACACCATGTACTCGCCATATACACTTTTTGCCGATGCTGCCACCTCTGACGCACCTGTTGCACGAAAATTCAACACCCTGGTAAATCAATACCTCATCCAACCCGATGATGATAACCTGAAACATATCCTTTCTCATCTGGAACTATGGAAGGGAAATCATCAACGCCTGATGCCAGTCATTGAGACTTCTCCGGTATTGAGAGAGATCGAAAACCTGTCGCTCAATCTGTCAAGGCTTGCGGAGCGTACGCTGGATGCTATAAACCACAACTATGACAAGGACCCTGTACGCCAACTCGAATGGTACAAGGAATCTCAACAACTCATAGGAAAGGCGCGTGAGCAAGGGGGGCGCACTGAGCTTCAGGTGGTGAATAGCATGGAAAAGCTTTTTAAACGGCACATTGCCCATATTGAGGCACGGTATGCTGCTGAAAAGATCAATGTGGATGGTGATCTGTCGGAATGGAAACGTTCATCATGGGATCATTTTATATCTCATAGAAAAAGAAACCAACGGGATACATGTTTTTACACCCTGAAATGGGATGAAAAAAACCTTTACATGGCCTTTCGTGTACAAAGCCCTGACCCACCCCGTCAGGATGGATTCGAGCCCAAGGGATCCTCTCCTGCCAATGGGATCTGGCTGTTGATCGATCGCAACCCCGATGGAAAGATGTCCGGGAAAGGTCAAAAAGTAGCCTACCATATCAGCTTTTTCAATGAGGTAAAAGAAAAGGACCCACCCGCAGATCTCCGGAAAGCGGCTCAGGTAAAAAGCGTCTGGATACCCGGGGTAGTAAAAAGCTATCCTGACAAAGGCCAGGGATATCAGATAGAAGTGGCTATTGAGTGGAATGACCTGGGGGACACCCCTGAAAAGTATGACCTGATCGGAATGGACTTCTGTGTGGACGATCAAAAAAACGACTGTAATGGATCAAACGATCTGAAACTTAGAAAACTACGCTATTCGCAGGGTTTTTCACAGCTGGTCCTGTTGGATTGAGGGGATCAGTTATATGTTATTGGTAACTGGCGAAGTGCATAGAGCAAAGAGCATGGAGATGAGAGTGCTTAACAGCACAGTATATCTTGCCAAAACAACGACGCACACAAGCTAATTACCATGGATACTATCGCTATGCGCCATGCCCTATGCACTTTGCTATACAACAAGATTCAAATAATTTCTGAATGCTCCTGAACACACTCGACTGGACCCTGGTCGTACTTTTTCTGTTGATATCACTGGCCATAGGTGTGGCAGTATCCCGAAGAGCAGGCTCCAGTGTATCCGAATTCTTTTTATCCGGTCGTAACATGCCCTGGTGGCTGCTGGGGGTGTCCATGGTAGCCACCACCTTTGCCGTGGATACTCCGAATCTGATCACAGACATCATACGGCAGAAGGGTGTCTCAGGCAACTGGTTCTGGTGGGCCTTCCTGCTTACCGGTATGTTCACGGTTTTTGTGTATTCCAGGCTTTGGCGACGTTCCAAAGTCCTGACCGACCTGGAGTTTTATGAGCTACGCTACAGTGGCAGACCCGCTGCCGTGCTTCGGGGCTTCAGAGCTCTTTATCTGGGATTACTCTTTAATGTTATGATCATGGCCACGGTATGTCTGGCTGCCGTGAAGATCGGAAATGTGCTGCTCAACCTCAGCCCTGCCGAAACGCTGATCATTGCTTCTTTGGTTACCGTCATTTACAGTTCACTGGGAGGGTTAAGAGGGGTACTTATATCGGATTTCTTTCA
The DNA here is from genome assembly GCA_001657315.1 of Flammeovirgaceae bacterium BBD 1991-12. Lineage (GTDB taxonomy): Bacteria > Bacteroidota > Bacteroidia > Cytophagales > Cyclobacteriaceae > Fulvivirga. Next base: position 20,641 of record LYSV01000107.1, read on the forward strand.
ATTTATCATCGCTATGATCGGATCCGTATGGGCAGCTTATGTTATCATTAATTTGCCGGAGGTAGGCGGACTTCAGAAGCTTATGAACACCGATACGGTCAAAGAAAAACTGGACATTCTCCCCGATTTTTCGGACATGGAAAATGCCCTTGCCGTATTCATTATACCTCTGGCTGTGCAATGGTGGGCCACATGGTATCCGGGCGCCGAGCCGGGTGGTGGAGGCTATATTGCCCAGCGCATGTTATCCGCCAGGGATGAAAAAAATGCGATCGGTGCCACCTTGCTTTTCAACCTTGCACATTATGCCCTCCGCCCATGGCCGTGGATCCTCATTGCCCTCGCTTCAGTGGTCGTATTCCCAGGGCTTGACGATATTAAAACTGTACTGCCGACACTTGATGAGGGGCTGATACAACATGATCTGGCCTATCCGGCTATGCTTACTTTCCTACCGCACGGGCTGTTGGGACTGGTGGTAGCCTCATTGGTAGCTGCTTTTATGTCTACCATATCCACACACCTTAACTGGGGTTCCAGCTACATTGTCAACGATTTTTACAAACGGTTTATCCACCGGGAGGCATCACAAAAACAAATGGTGAATATCGGCAGGGCTTCCACTGCATTGCTTATGCTGCTATCGGCACTTATGGCGCTTGCTCTGGAAAGTGCTTTGCAGGCATTCCAGATACTGCTGACCATAGGCGCCGGCACGGGACTCATTTTCCTGCTGCGATGGTTCTGGTGGCGCATCAATGCGTGGACCGAGCTGGCTGGGATGATAGCTTCTTTCGTGGCAGCTCTGTATTTCGAGTTCCTTCACGAACGTATTGGGTTCACACCATTGGAAACATACGCTCAGCTACTACTCAGCATAGGCGTTACTTCCATTATCTGGATAGCTGTAACGCTGCTTACACGCCCCACTGATCTTCAGCAACTTCAGCAATTTTGCCTCAGTATCAAACCTGCCGGACCTGGATGGAAAAAGGTGATCCACACCCTGCCTGTTGAGGATCAGAACAAGGTACGCTCAGGGCAAGGTTCACTGTCGGTAGAAATATTTCTCGTTTTTACTGGATGCATTACTATATACGCCACCCTGTTTGCCATGGGGTATGCACTGTATGGCCGGCCCACTATAGCCATAACACTCGGGACGATAGCCATAGCAGGAACTGTACTTATCTTCTACATATGGCAAAAGATGATAAAGCAAAAACCACGGGAAGAACATCTTGCAAACCTTGTACGCAGCGTCGAAAACAATGGACATGAATCCAATAGATCCGACCTTGAAGGGACCTCCTCAATTGATAAAGAGCTATTAAAACGCTAATACGGTGACTTATTGCCAGGTCTCTCAAGAAGCCGGATTCTCTACCAAAACAAAAGTCTCTTTAGCATGTCACAGGCCATGGATCAGAAGGTCTGTTATATCAAAGTGCACCAGGTTATTAAGCAGATCTGAAAATACTACTTTGCAAGGTTTAGCAGGTCTTTCATACGTCCCTCACTGTCGTACATTTTAAATTCAAGACGGTCACCGGACACCGTGATCGTAAAATAATGATGTCCGCGATAGGTCTTGGCGCTGAACCAGGCTCTCGAAGGAGCAAAATCTTCGAGATTGCCTCCTCCTCCACCTCCCTGAACATAGATCACACCATTTTTTTCATTCACCATATTATCCAGGATAGGCAGTGTACGCTGGTAGGTATGCAAATGGCCAAAAAATACTATATCCACACCATATTTTTCATACAGAGGTACAATTCTTCTGACCTGTGGGTCACCCAGCGTTGATGCTCCCTTCCATGAGTCACCGTAATCGTCTTCATCTGCTGAATAGGGAGCATGATGGTGGGCCACAAACTTCCATTTGGCCGTTGAATTTCTGAGTTTTTCCTCTAGCCATACATATTGCTTTCCACCCGGGGCAAATTCTTCTTTCAGGTTGCTGTTGAGCATGAAGAATTCAGCATTGCCATAACGGAAAGAATAATATCCTTCATCCTCCGGTAGTTCATGGTACCTTTTGTACCAGTAGAGGTCCTGCTCACCGTTGCCTGCCACCGGAAAAACAGGTATGCGGCTGGTTAGTTGGTTCATACCGTGAAAATACTCATAGTTCCATTCAAACTTGTGATGCTCCATACCTCCATCCGTGAGATCTCCTACTATCATGATAAAATTCGGACGCTCGTCCCAGACCAGCCTGGAGATACGGTCATTGATATGAGGCCGAGCTTCAGTATCACCGATCACAGCAAAGGAAAAAGGCGTATTTTCATTCCCCGCTGTTGAAAAAGTCAGATCCCCGGATTCGATTACGTTGCCATGGCTGTCCGTCGCTTTTATATTGTAAAAATACTGCTGTCCGGATTCCAGATCTCCCAGAGTGATCGCGTGAATATTCTTTGCCTGACCTGCCACGATTTCAGGGTCGGCGCTACCTACATCAATGACCACCTTCTCCTTCAAGGGCAACGTTTTTCCATAGTACACCTCTGCATAGGACGGCCTGTCTGTTTCCCAGATCATATTGACTGAATGCTCAGTAACATAATTCAGGTAAGGACCCGCATTGAAGTGGAACATATCGGGAAACAGCCTTCCTTCCTCTACCATATGCTGCAGACGTGACAAGCTCTCTTTTATCTCAGGCGTGGTCAGAGCACGATCATGGATACGCAGGCATTTCAGCAGATTACCCAGATCCATATAAGGTTCATTTTTCATATAGGCTGCCACCTCCAGCTCCATACCGGTCTGATCAAAAGGTTTGAGTTTTCCTGTCTTCATCGCCCCTACCTGCTCACCATTAAGGTACAAGGTGGCTTTTTCTCCATCGTAGGTCGCCACCAGATGCATCCAGTATTTTTTCCAGCCCCTTTTTTCAATGGTATGTGTGAGTAATTGCGCAAAAGGTGAAGTCTCCGTTCTTAAAGACAGGATAACCTCTCTTCCGTAAACACCCAGCAACCAGGCAGGTTCCGAGGGTGTATATTTACTTTTCAGCGCCGTTAGAGCACCAATGGGCTGATTGACATGATTGACCAGCCACATTTCTATGGTAAATGCATCGTGAGGAAGATCCGCAACAGTGGTAAAGTCGGTCATTCTGTGAGCAGGCTCTTCTCCATGAAAAACCAGTGGAAGAGTTTTCTGACCAACGGGCGGTGGAGAGACTTCAGGAGGTAAAATTCTTGGCCCCGGATAATTGCCCGCTTTACCCGGCAGTGTATAATCAGGCCAGAACCACCACTCCCCCTGCAGGGAAGATTGGGCCTGCATAGTAAGGGACGAAAACAAAAAGAGAGTCAACAAATATCTCATACTGGTTTTTTCCTTATAAATGAATCGATTACTTCACCTTTTCTGTTTTTGGCAACGAAACTGCAGGTACCACCCTCAATGGTGAAAAGCCCGTAGTGATGCTGATTCACCACTGTGTCCATTTCAGGGTAATCGGAATTCTCATCCGGCTCAAGACTTCCTCCGGCACCACCAACGATGAGCAGATCAGCCACATGGGCACCGGCCGATCTTGACCAGTGTTCATAATCATGCGTGTGTCCGCTCACCACAAAATCCACCAGACCGTTCTGTATCAACGGATCCATTACCGTCCTGATCTCCTCATCACCATGGTAGCCCGGCCAGCCCTGTGAGTAGGGAGGTTGATGGATAAAGACAAAACGCCATGTGGCCTCCCGCCATAGTTCTGAATCTATGGTATTTGTCAGCCACCGGAATTGTTCAGGATCATTCTTTATACCAATGGGAAAACTCCGGTTGGGATCGAGGGCTATGAAGGCCGCATTTGCATGACGCCAGGAGAACCATGTGCGGGCGCTGTCCCTCCCCAAAAAACGATCATAGTTCGCACTGATCAGGTCATTATAGTAGCCATCATAATCATGATTGCCCGCTATAAGGTAGCAGGGTGTCTGCGCGCCATACGGATACATGGAATTCAGTAGCATATGCCACTCCCGGCGGTTACTCCCCTGACTCACCAGATCCCCTACCCCAACGGAAAAGCTTATATCCTCCTTATACATAACAGCGTTGACCTCCCGGAACACGGGCCAACCACCCTGGCTATCAGCCCAGACAGAAAATGAAAATGACACCTTTTGGGATGTGTTTAAAGTGATATCTTCGGTACAGGTAGTGTTTCCCAGGCAAACCCGGTAAGCGTCAGGCAAAGGCAAAGGCTCAGGCAAAGTAAAGCTGAAAGACCCCTTCTCTCCATCAACCACATACTCGGTACGGGTTCCATCAAAATTCAACGATATGATCGAGGGTATATCCCTGTCACTCTCCCACCTTATCTCCAGATCATCACCTTTGGCAATAAGGTAGGGTGGGACAAGGAAAGAGGGATAGACCGACAACAGTTCCTCTACTTCATAGAGATGACCCTCAATGCTTACCGCCATCAAAACACGTTCGGCAAGTTCACTGGATAACTCAAGAGCCAGTACCTTTTCGATCAGCAACTGCAGCTGTAAAGTCTTTTGTTGTTCTTCTGAAAAAATGTGATACATTTCTTCATCCAGGAACCGAACATATCTCAGCCCTCCGCTCATGGCATTATTCAACACGCGGATCACCAGATCAACCGAATCCTGCTGTGCATCAATGAAAAAAAAGTCTTCATAACCTGCCTGGATCGGTTGTGAATTTACGAAAACCTGTGCGCCGTCATCAGCATTAACGTGTAGCCATGTTTTTGAATTGAACATTATCCTTTTCCTGTACCAAAGGGCTGTACTGGGTTTTAGGGTCCTGTGGGGCAAATACACTATGCTGTCCTCATCCCAGTGGGAAGGTATTGTAAACCTGTGCAGTGTTTCATCGGATGATCCGGACCTAAAAAAGAATGTATCCACCGCAGTGCCTGGTGTATTGTACGGGGCGGCCTGTAACGAATCCAGCACCTGCATTAATCTTTTATGAACCATAGTGGATGTCTTCTCAGACCCTACAGTGAGTGAGTGATAGGTCATAGATCGGTTCTCCTTCTCGTCAGCAACGGGCACACAGCTTATCAACGGTACAACCACGACCAGCAAGACAAGTCTTAACATAAACAGACTATTTGAACATTGAGCTCATTACCTCCCCGGCCTGCTTCTGTCCAGAATAATCCTCCCCAAGAAAAGCTGCAGCTGTTTTGGCCACCTGATTAAGGTAATACTGACCTGATTGCCGCACTTCTCCCATCGCGGGGGTATCAGGACCGATCACTGCCACCCAGATCTGGCCTGCGTTGTGTATGCTGGTACCATGGTGCTTCCAGGTCTCTTTGGGTTTAGTGCCTCTGCCATGGTCTGTAGTTATAATGAATGTGGTTTTTCCCTTGTACTGCTCTTCAGACTGGGCGAAATCCCACAGTTCCTGGATATATGCATCTGTTTGCCGGGCTGATCTCAGGTACTGATCGTATTCTCCGTCATGTGCAAAGTCGTCCGTTTCGCCATAGGCAATGTACAGCACCCTGGGTTTATTTTTTTTCAGGTCTTCCATGGCGTAGTGATGTGTAAACACATCAAGCCGCACACCTCCCCACGGACCCCGGATCTCATCCTGGATCTTGTTCAGGAACCTTTCCCGCTCAGTAAGATCTTTCTCTGCTTTTTCAAAACCGGCGTTGACCGGTATCCCGCTGCGCTCTTCATTGATGATGAACGGGAATACATCCCATGAGCCAAAAGCAGACACCTTGCCGGCATATTCTTTCCGCTTGTTGAGGTATTCAAGTACTGTCACATTGGGATTCAGTTTTTTGTCGTTACTGTTGATCCTTTCATCATCAGCAAAGCCACATAGTATCTCATTGTAGCCTGGATAAGAGAACCACATCTTATTGGTACAGTCTACCTTACTGTCATATTTGCGATTGCCGTGTAGCTGTCCCTGCCGGGCGATGGTATTCCAGAAAAACGGCATCAGTTTCTCCCTCCTCACCTTGTAGTCGCTGTGCCAGAATTCCCCAACCAGCTTCTCCGGTTCCTCAACATAACCAGAGTCATCTACCAGCAGGGAATCTGCACCATAAAACAGCTCCTGCCACCGGAGGCCATCCAGTGTTATAATAAATATATTTTCCGTGCTGGCTCCCTTTTGAGCAAACAAAGAAGCCGGAAGAATCAGGAGAAGAATGAATAGTTTTTCTTTCATGGGTTTTGGGTTTTTGATCGGGAACGGACCTTGCCGCACTCCCGTTTCCATTTATATTGTATGTAATTATTGGTGAATGAGCCGTCATCAAAGAGTTCAATAACAGCGTATCCCGCCGGAGTCTCATGATAATATGGATCTCTCCACCATTCACCGCACACTGAACCGTTGCTACAGTAATGAACGTCATTGTAGATGACCTCATCCCTCAAATGGGTATGCCCGCTTAGGCACAGCCTTACCTTTGGGTACCTGTGGAAGAGCGCCACCAGTTTTCGTGCGTCTAGGTGAAGCCATGCCGGAGGCAATTTCCAGTAGCCTTCCTGTTCATTGTTACCATCAAACAGGACAGCCGCGGAAAGTATGGGAATATGGCTCAGGATCAGAATGTAGCAACCGGACGGCGTGGATTGAACCGTACTCTCCAGCCATTCATATTGTGGCCCGGCAAGTTTTCCGATGTACCAGTCCCGGCAGGGCAGAATGCTGTCCAGCACGATGATCCGCCAGTTTTGTATATCATGATAGTAATAGGCGTTTTCCAGCTCCAGCTCATCCAGTGCCCATTCCTTGCCATAAAACAGCCGGGCCGTGGAGCCACCACCCCAGATATCATGATTCCCAAGGCAGTTGAGCATAGGTATATTGCATTCGTGCAGACAGAATTCTCTCCATAGCTTCCAGCGTTCACAGGCCAGCTCTTTTGTGCTGCGTATCCCATCCATGATCACATCTCCGCCATTCAGGATCAGATCAATGTTTTGCTGCCAGGTGTAGAAATGCTCAAAGCACTGTGAAAGATCTTCCACGGAAAGCTCATCCTGCAGGTGGATGTCCGTCAAATGTATGATACGTGATACCAGGCTGTGTTTTTGGCCATTCATAATAATGGAACAGAGTGGCAAATGCCACTCTGTTTAAAGCCGAACTAGTCTACATCCCACCATACCGGTGTAGTGATCTGATCAGGTCCCTGCACATTTATGGCAGCTTTATAATTTTCAGCGTTCAATGCCTGTACATCTGTAGGATACATAAATCTTACAGGTACAGTAGGAATAAAGGCCGCTGGCCCCGGTGTGATCTCAGGATAACCCGTTCTTCTCCAGTCAAACCATGCTTCCATACCGTTGAAAAACAGGGCAAGCCATTTCTGACGCCCGATCTTTTCCAGTTTCTCTTCCTCCGTGCCTGTATAGGCTATGTCTGTCTGGGTAAAATAATCCGCTTCAGGCTGGATCACCGCTGCGATCTCACCGAAGTTGCCGGCCTGCAGGCGTGACTCGTAATAATCGAAAGAGGCTCTTATTCCGTTCAGATAGTAGGTCTCCGCATCTCCGGTGGTAATGAATCCACGCTCTCTGGCTTCTGCCAGAATGAATTGTACCTCTGCATAGCTGATCAACATGGCCTGATATGCCACGGGCGACGCAAGACTGGTACAGGCGGAGCAGGAGAACATCAGCCCTACACGTGAAATAAAGTTGGAACCGCCCTTTGAAGGATCACCGCTGGGAGAATACTGGAGCGCCTCTTCGTCAGCGAGACCATTCGGCACCCCCTGATAGGTATCCGGATCTCCCAAAACACCTGCATCAGAATCAGTGGTCGGCTGAGCATAAGCGTACAACCGGGGATCATTCAACGATTTAAGAATGCCTTCCATGTTTTCACTCAGCCGATACTCATCAAATGAGCCTGACCGTGTAGTATATAATGGATGTTGATTTGGCACTTCCGAAAGATATTGCAGTGCCGCATTATCATCATTACTCTGAATAATAGGGTTAGCGGTGCTGTTATCCAGAATTGCCTGCATGGCAGAGGAAGGATCGATCCTGTCAGACAGTCGCATGTGAATTCTCAGCCGCAGGGAATTGGCAAATTTCTTCCATTTCATGATGTCCCCATTGAACAGGATGTCTCCTTCCAGCGTCTCGGAGGAGGTACCCAACAGTGTATTGGCGTCCTCCAGATCTTCAAGAATACCCTGATAGATGTTCTCCTGACGATCGAAAACCGGATAATTGATCCCTTCCCCGGCAGAAGTAGCTTCGCTGTACGGCACATCACCATAGGTGTCAGTCATAAAAGAGAACATCCACGATTTCATGATCTTTGCCAGTGCCACGTAGTTGTTCTGTCCTGATTCTTCAGAGATCACAATGATGTTGTTCACATCTCTCAGTGCATTGTAAAAATCATTGTAGGGATTGCCTCGTGGCCCCCAGTTATACCGGTCTTCATTGGTAAACTGGATCTTGGCCGTATATTGCATAACTACATTGCCAAATCCCCAGGCCAAACCAGCTACTTCGTTTACTGAACTTCTGATCACCGTAGGAACCAGCAGATCGGCAGATACCTGTTCCGGACTGTTGGGGTTTTGATTTATCTCTTCAAAATCATCGTCGCACGAGGTCACAGTCAGCATCAAAACCATGATCAGTGCTCCTGTTATTTTAAATGTTTTCATTGTCATCTGTTTTAAAAGATTGGGTGAGTGGATCAAAGCTTGAGATTCAGGTTAAAACCAACGCTCCTCAGCGAGGGGAAAGCCATATTCTCAATACCAGGCTGAAGGGTACCCCCGCTCATTGACAGAGTTTCAGGATCAAAATGCGGGTTCTCCGTCCAAAGCGCCAGATTTCTACCTACCACGGAGAACCTGACTTCTCTGAAGGGAAGCCTGGCAACAATGCCACCCGGAAGTGTATAGCTTATTCTCACCTCTCTCAATTTCACATAGGAGGCATCATATTTGGCTGCTTCTACATTGTTTCTCTCATAATACCGGTTATGCCAGTTTCTTGAGGTAATTTTAATATCATTCGGACGGTAGGTGCCATCTTCATTTTCAATCACTCCATCACTAATGACTCCGTTACCTTCAATGGAAAGGTCATAGCCATTTGCTCTTCCAAAAAGTGTTTCCTCCAGCTGACCGGAGGTACTGCCTATGGTTTTCGTTCTGGACACCACTATACCTCCCTGCCGGATGTCAAAAAGAAAACCAAGGGAAATGCCTTTGAAGCTGAGTGTATTCTGAATACCCATCATCCAGTCAGGGTTGTAGTTCCCCTGGAACTCCAGTTCACTGCCTCTGAGTGGCGTACCTTCTGCTGTATGGATTATTTCACCGAAAAACTCACTTTCAGGATCATCTACCCTGGCAAAACCGATGCCGTAGATATTGCCCATTCTTTCTCCTACCCTCGCCTGGATCACGGCGCCATTTCGTGAAGTAAGTGTATACGTATCCAGCCCTTCGGTGAGCTCCAGTACCTTGCTCCGGTTGCGGGTAAAATTGGCGGTTATATCCCATTGCAGGCCATTGTCCTGAAGGACAGGGGTACCCATAGCCATGATCTCCAGGCCATTGTTCTGGATCTCACCGGCATTGATTATCCTACTGGAATACCCTGTAGCAATATCCAGCTCAATAGGAATGATCTGGTCGCGCGTACGGTTATCGAAGTAAGTGACATCTAGTCCCAGTCTGCCATTAAAAAGCCTGACATCCGCACCGATCTCATAGGAAGAGGTCCTTTCGGGTTTCAGGTTGGCGTTGGCCAGTGTTGAGGACTCTGTCTTGGCCTGAACGGAACCCCAGGCGGTCTGAGGGTTGAACACATTGGTGAGGCTGTAGGGATCCGTATCGTTACCTACTTCAGCATAGGCGCCTCTCACCTTCACGAAAGACAGGGCCTCCGGCAGCTCGACCATATCGCTGATAATGGCACTTAGCGTTACCGAGGGATAAAAATAACTGTTATTGTCGATCGGCAGGGTGCTGGACCAGTCGTTCCTTCCGGTGACATCAAGGAATATCATATTCTTGTAGGCTACCTGACCAAAGCCATACAGCGAGTTGATCCTCTTTTCCAGGTTTGCTTCCGTGATCTGAAGCGCAACCGCTGAGTTGGTAAAGTTGTAGATATTGGGGATGAGCAGTTGCGGAGCCACGGTACGGGTAAAGTCGTTCTGCTGTCGCATATGGTTCCCACCCGCAGATATGGAAAATGACCAGTTCTCATTGAGGGCTTTATTGTAGCTCAGCAAAAAGTCTGAGTTCCTTTCACTGAAAAATATATCGTCCTCTCTGTAGTTGCCCTGTGGGAACCGTTGTGTGCTGAAGGCCCTTCTTCTGTCCCGTAGCTCGTTATAAAAATCCGTACCCGTTCTGAGCATCAGGCTCAGCTCATCGGTAAAGTTGTAGGTAACTGAGATATTGCCCAGTATCCGGTCCTTATCCTGTCCGTTTGTATTTTCATATACGTTGAAATAAGGGTTATCATGATAATTGTAGTTGTAATTGAACTGCTGCCGTCCCTCAAGGCCGGGCATCCAGTAATCTCTGAGGTTGCCGGTATTGATCTGCCTGCCATACCAGATCCAGAGATACATGAGGTTCTCAGTACCATAGCTGATATTCGGTCGGTTGCCACTGCTGGTCTGGATATAATTGACGGAAGCATTTACACTTAAATTATCCGTCACGTTCATGCCGGCTTTCAGGGCTATGGTATTTCTTTCCAGATCAGTATTGGGCACGGTACCCTGCTGGTCCAGATTGGTCCAGGAAAGTCGTATGTTTGACCTCTCTCCACCTGCTGTGATCTCCACATTGTTCGACCAGGTAACACCGGTTTCAAAAAAGTCATTGATATTATCAGGCTGCGAAACCCAGGGTGTGGGAACAATGGTACTCCCTTCAGGGGCGTTCAGGTCGCCTCCACGAAATCCATTTACATCCCTTGGAGAATCAAACTGAGGGATCAGCAGGCCCTGATCCATTCGGGGACCCCAGCTTTCATCTACTCCATCAGCAATGCCCGAGCCTGCACCGTCAACAAATTCGAACTGACCATTGTTGCCCTGACCGTATACGTCCTGCCAGTCCGGCAATACCAGTGGCCGGTCAAACGTAACATTGGAGTTAATGCTGATCCCCAGGCCCTTTTTTCCGCTTCCGGATCTGGTAGTAATGAGGATCGCTCCATTCGCAGCACGGGAGCCGTAAAGTGCCGCAGCCGCGGGTCCTTTCAGAATACTCATCGAAGCGATATCATCCGGATTGATCTCACCGGCAGCATTTCCATAGTCCACCTCCTGATTACCACTGCCTGATGATCCCACTACCTGATTACTAATAGGAATACCATCCACAATGAACAAGGGCTGGTTCGCATTGATATTGAGAGACGACTCTCCACGGATCGTAACGCGTGAAGAACCTCCAATAGCACTGGTACCGTTCGTCACCTGAACCCCTGCCGCCCGGCCACTCAGGGAGTTAATGACGTTCACCTCACGGGCCTCCGTGAATTCATCGCCATCTACCTCCTGCACTGAATATCCCAGCTCCTTGGTCTCTCTTTCCACACCAAGAGCGGTAACAACCACCTCAGAAAGTTCCACAGTGGAAGAAAACATGGCAACGTCAAGAGCAGAGCGTGAACCTACCCTGACTTCCTGATTTTCATAGCCCACAAATGAGAATACCAGAATGGCATCTTCATTATTTATGAGTTGTAATTTGAAATTGCCTTCAAAGTCCGTAACGGCACCGTTGGTTGTCCCTTTTTCAAGTATGTTCACACCAGGGATACCTGTACCATCCGTCTGATCCGTGACTTTTCCGCTGACCGTCTGGCCCTGGGCCAATGCCTGAGACAGCGAAAAATAAAGCGCCATAAGCAGGAACGTGCCAGGTAGCTTTTTACCCAGACGCCCTGTCCTTTCAGGTAAATAATTTTTCATAGTTTTGATTGTTTTGGGTTGTGAAATTTTGTCAATGCAATCCGTAAACAGAGGGCGGGAACGTGGCAGCGCTCCCGCCTTTCGTGGGGCAAGTTTGTGATTAATGTTAAATCATTTTTTAGCCTGAGATTAATTCTTCATTAAAGTTGGCAGCTTCCTTTTAACGAATTTTTAACTCTTTTGAATTTTACTAATAGTAAAAACATCATTAAGGATTCATATCCCTAAAAATCCTTTAACACTAGCTTAACACAGGTATTATCAGCTAATTAAATCCATTTGTCATGAATAGCTTTTTATCGAAAAAGTTGATAAATATGAAACATCTATATCTCAAGCCGCCGATTTTATGAAGGATGAAATCATCTCCACCATTGCCAGAAAACTGAAAACAGAACGCCAGAAACAAGGGCTTACCATCAATGACGTAAGTAAACGTTCAGGTTTAAGTAAAGGCCTGATATCCAAGATCGAGAACTCACGGACCATCCCATCCATGCCGGTCTTTTTTTCAATACTCAAGTCCATGTCCCTATCTCCATCTTCCTTTTTTGATGACATAGACTATCGCAATGATGAGAGCTTTCATGTGGTGAGGCCGGCTGAGCATCAACCTATTGAAAAGGAAAATCGTCCCGGCTTTCAGTATCACTACATTATGAACCAGCAAATCCATGATGTGAACATGGAGGTGGTACTTCTGGAACTGGAACCCGGGGTCAGAGGAATAGCCACCTCTACCGACGGCTTTGAACTAAAATACCTGCTAAAAGGAAAGGTAAACTACAGAATAGATGACAAGAACATCATACTGGAGCCAGGAGATGTTATTTTCTTTGATGCATCCTGTCCTCACAGGCCGGAAAATCTGTCGTCACAAAACGCTTTAATGCTGGTGTTTTATTTTATGAACGCAAGGTTATGACTTACAAGTCATCAGTGGCAAGTCCTGAGCACTGAGTAGCCTGCAAACATCAGATGGCTATCCCTGAAGAAACGATATGTTCATCAAACACTTCTTTTGCCAGACCAAAGGAAAGGGTCATACCTGCTCCGCCAAGTGCATTGACAATGAGCACATCTGGCTCCGGCTCTGCCACTATCTCTGTTTTGCCAGGTGCTTTTGCATAAATACCATGCCATTGTTCGGCAATTTCAAGATCATCGATCACTGTAAAAGTGCTGAGGTATTCAAGGACCAACCGGTTGATCCTTTCGGAATCAAAGGGTGAGAGCTCCCGCCCGTAGTGGTGCGAATCCCCTATGATCAATTCCTGGTCTTCATTCTGTGACAGCAGAACATGAATGCCGTTTTCTGCAAACCCGGGGTTCGTTTTATCGTATCTATCGGACAGAGCTGCCAGAGAGGGGCAGTCACTAAAGGCATCATAGTGACGCAGGGTGAGGCCTGCACACAGAGTGGGACCCGCCAATTGCTTCACACCGGAGCTCTTCATCATCTGCAGTTTGCATTTGGTAATATTGATGGAGTTGTAATAATCAGGATACAGGCTTTCGAAATCAGCTCCGCCGCATACAATGGTTTTGCTGACCTGCCAGCGATCTCCATTGCTGCAATGCACCCATGGCATGCTTATTTCCTTTACCGTGTGGCCATAATGGATCACTACACCCATTTTTTCCCGCAAATAGTCGTGAATTTTTTGAATAGCCTGGCGTGCATATACTGTACATTCTGTCTGGCTGTACAAACCTGCCCGCATACCCTCTATCCGGACTAATGGGCTGTAGGAGACTACCTCAGACGGTTTTAGAAGTTTCACCTCATACTCTTTATTTCCATCCAGCTCCATAAACTCCTGCAGCACTGCCTGCTCATCTGCATGATACGCCAGATGCAGGGAACCATTTTCCTTCATCCAAAATCCGGCGGCTGCGGACAGCTCCTGCCAAACGGACCTGCTCCGCAGAGCACGGTCCAGCATCTTTCCAGGCTTCTGCCCTACAGGCCATACGAGACCAAAATTCCTGACAGAAGCCCCAATGGCCTGAAAATTGCGCTCGAACAGTACAACACGAAAACCTCTCAGCGCAGCCTCCCGGGCATGTGCCAGCCCGACTATCCCACCTCCCACAATAGCAATATCTGCCGACTTATCTTTCATTGTTTCTATCCTGTTTTTTCGTTCAAATTGGTAAAAGATAGCTTCAAAGGAGCTGCCCTTTAATTATGCTTATGTTAAGCTTTTATGAAGCCATTACTCATCACATAAGTCTCTAAACCCCATAAAAGGTATAAACACCAGGGTCTTACAAATTACACATCAGGTCATTTAACCAAAACATGACAGGGCTGAAATATTTCCTTAACAACAGGCTGGTATCTTAGACCTTTATGGCATGGACCAATTTTCACGGACATTGCAAATACTGCGACGGGGTTCTTGACCCGGACGACTACATCAGGAAAGCCATTGAAAAAGGGTTTTACGGCTACGGTTTTTCATCACATGGCCCCGTAGACCATCATAGCAGGTGGAACATCAAAAAGGAGCACATTAACACCTATCTGCAGGATATTGACCGGTTAAGTAAGGTATACGAAGGGGATATTGAGATTTACAAGGGCTTTGAGGCAGACTACATACCGGACTATATGACTCCGGAAGAACTAAAAAAGGCCTGCCATCTCGACTATGTTATAGGTTCAATACACTATATGGGTTTCCTTCATGATGGTACCCCCTGGGAAATGGACGGCAGTACTGCTTTTTTCGAACAGGGACTGGAAGAGATATTTGCCGGCGATTTTAAACAATTTGTTAAAAGGTATTTTTCCCTGGTCAGGGAAATGGTGGAAACCGGAAAGCCCGATATTGTCGGTCATCTGGACAAATTCAAGATCCATAACTCAGAGAACAGGTATTTCCAACAGACTGATGAATGGTATCAGGCCGAGGTAATGGAGGCGCTGGAATGCATCAAAAAGAATAAAACCATCCTTGAGGTAAACACCCGGGGCATTTACAAAAAGAAGACGGAGGAGACCTATCCCAGTCCATGGATACTGAAGCAGGCCCATCAAATGAATATCCCAGTTATGTTGAACTCAGATGCTCATCATCCAGATGATATAGACAAGTATTTTGGGCCTGCAGCACAAATGCTGGAGGATACAGGCTTCCGCACTCTACGCATATTGCTGGGCGGCAAGTGGTGCGATGTACCTTTTGATCATACAGGATTAAAGCCAGACCAAAGCGATGCGCGAAAAAGTGCAAAACTGGCTTCATAAACAAAATCAGGCCGTCTTCTCGCTTTACGCGATAGTGGCCTCTTTTTGCACCTACTCCTGTATGTATGCGTTTCGCAAGCCCTTTGCCGTTGCCACATTTGATGATCTCCAGTACTGGAATATCGACTACAAGATATTATTGATCACGGCTCAGGTAGCCGGGTACACGCTGTCCAAGTTTTTAGGGGTAAAACTCATATCGGAGATGGAGAATGCAAAAAGGGCTTTCTACATCATCACCCTGGTCGGTATAGCCGGGCTGGCCCTTCTGCTGTTTGCCATTATACCCGCACCTTACAATATAGTTTGCCTTTTTCTCAACGGCTTGCCTCTGGGGATGATATGGGGACTGGTCTTTTCCTATCTGGAAGGACGGAAAGTGACTGAGATCCTGGGAGCAGGCTTATCCGTTAGTTTCATCTTTTCTTCCGGTTTTGTGAAATCCGTGGGGAAACTTGTGATGATCCAATGGGGATTTTCTGAATACTGGATGCCACTGGTTACCGGTCTGCTTTTTATGGTACCTCTCATTCTCTTTGTCTTCATGCTTGATCTTCTTCCCAATCCTACTGCTGAAGATATCCGGTCCCGGACAAAGGGAGCCCATGGATGGAAAGGAAAGAGTAAGGTTTTTCATGGCATTTGCTCCAGGTTTGGTATTGCTCATCATCACTTATATGATGCTCACGATTTTCAGGGACTTCAGAGACAACTTTGCTGCGGAGATATGGATCAGTCTGGGATACGGAGATTCTCCGGAGATATTCACCATTACCGAGATCCCGGTTGCATTGGGAGTGTTGATCATCATAGGCAGTCTCATGACCATCAGGCAGAATAAAACGGCATTATTTGTCAATCATTTGTTGATCTTACTGGGCATGCTTCTGATAGGGCTGAGCACATGGTTGTTTGAGCAGACGGTAATATCCGCTCCATTATGGATGATCCTCACAGGATTTGGGCTGTACATGGGCTACGTGCCTTTCAACAGTGTATTGTTTGACCGTCTGATCGCATCTTTCCATGTTGTGAGCAACGCAGGTTTTTTGATCTACCTTGCAGACTCTTTCGGATACCTGGGCAGCGTGGGCATACTGTTTTACAAGGAATTTGGTGAACCAGACCTGAACTGGCTCGACTTTTTCAAGTCAATGGGTTATTTTCTTACCATAACCGGCAGTTGTTTGATATGCCTTTCAATGCTCTATTTCTATAAAAGGGGAAGGGTCGTCACTTCCGGGCCGCTGCCTCAAATTCAGCAGGAGCCTGATCTCGATTATATTGGATGATCAACCTGATCAGTGCAGCAGGACTGTTCAGATCTGCTCCTGTCTTACGCACTCCGGCCATGAGCAGTGAGGGATCAAGAGAGGGAAGGACTTTTCGCCGGAACTGTCTGAGGGTATACCACTTACCCTCTGCCCGTACAAAATAGTGATAGGCATTGGCTTCCTCCGACAAACTTATCAGCCGGTTAGGCTCATAATCCGTTTTATCATGATATGCACCCCGGTAGGTTTTCAGGTTTCTTAAAACCTGCAGCTCACCGTCTGCCACAATCTCAAAAAACCGTTGCCGGCGGAGTCCTTTTTTGACAGATTCTGCTATGGTAAACTTTCTGTTGATATTTTTCTCCCGATCATAATACCGAAATGATCTTATGCGATGCGCTGGGTACAACCTTGATCCTTTTCCCTCTCTGACAATCAGGGCATCATACCGCCATTCCATTTTAAACTCGCACTGAAGCACCTCATTATCCCTTGTGACGATCACTCCCTGATGCCACTCACTAAAACCGATCAAATGAAAAAGAAGCCACGCCAACATACCCCTGATAAAGTTAAATTAATATTAAAGTAACATTAATTTAACAATAAATCAAGGCTATTTCAGGACCTCAGGATGAGTTCCTAATCAGGAAACCTTAGTTTAACCCTATGATTGGAAGAAGCTCGTACAGATCATCTATAAGATGTGTATGATACCCGGAGGCCAGTACACTGCGGTCATAGGCTCCGGTGGTGACACCAACTACAAAGGCACATCCTGCATTCCTGCCCTGATCCATATCAGATTTGGTATCGCCTACCTTGGCCACATTGCTGGCACTGTTGATTCCGGAGTTTTCCATAGCCCTGAAGATCATATCCGGGTGAGGTCGTCCATGGTCCACCTCATCGCTGGTCACGCTGGTATCTATCAGTTCCATCCAGCCCAGTCGCTTGATGATGGTGTCGGCTGTTTTTCTATCAAAACCCGTATCCAGCGCCACTTTTACCTTATTTTTTCTAAGCTCTTCAAAAACACCGGAAGCGCCTTCCTTTTCCTTCACATCTTCACTTTCCAAATAAAATTCAACCATAGCCTCAACAAACGTGTGGTGCATTTCATTGATCACCTCTTCATTTTCAAACCTGCCATCATTATGCCACTGCAACAGTTGTTTAATGGCTACCGGCTTGGGTATGCCCATTACCCTGTTGGCCTCGTCCAATGAGATCATCACATCATAACGTGACATAGTATTCTGCAGGACTTTGTGAACAAATCTATCGTCGTAAACCGTAGTACCGGCCATATCAAAAACTACAAGCTCTATAGGTTCCATTTTTTTAGGCGTAAGCTATGACCGAATCACAACAAATGCTTTACTGAAAAGTGAAACTTCGATGAATTCTATGTTAAGGAACAGCTATAGACAGCTGAAAACCTGAAACAAATGATAACAGGTATTGAACAGTACCTTTAACTACTTTACTCTAACTTTATTTTATGAATACAAACGAAGCTCAGGATATTGTTGAGGAAGTTTTTCAGCTCTATACCCGTAAAGGTGATGAAGCCTATCACGGGGAGCCGGTATCACAGCTACAACACATGCTACAGGCAGCCACGCTTGCCATCAATGAGCAGTTTGATGACGAGACAGTGCTGGCGGCCTTTTTTCATGACATCGGTCACTTGCTGGAGTCCAGTGAAAGTATGGGTGACTACGGTGTTGTGGATCATGAAAAACTGGGTGCCAGCTATCTTGAATCCAGGGGTTTTGGTGATAAAATTGTGGACCTGGTCAAACGCCATGTGGAAGCCAAACGTTATTTGACTGCCATTGACCCCACCTACTATCCCAATTTGTCACGAGCCAGCAAGGCCACTTTGCAATATCAGGGAGGCCCAATGAATGAGGAGGAGATAAAGGTACTGGAAAAGGATCCGCTCAAAGAGCTTATCATAAAGATGAGAACATGGGATGAAGCGGCCAAAGTACCGGAAATGGATACAGTCACCCTGGATATCCTGAAAAAAATGACATTGAGATATCTAATGCAAAGGTAGCTTTGCTTAGAATGTTCTTTTACGAAGAACTGTTCCCGGTTCATGATCCTTCCTGCTCCATCTTAGTGAAGATCGTTGTAAAGGGGTTCTGGAGATCAATGCCGGTTTTTCACAAACGGGCTTCACCCCTTCAGAAAAAAATTAGCCAGACTGGGATCATCGAACAAATACTGAGATGGATTCTCGCCAGTAAACTCCCTGAAGTTCTTAATGAAATGGGACTGATCAAAAAAGCCGGAAGTAAGTGCGATATCCGTCCATGAACGGTCACCTTCCTTCATTAGCCTGAAGATATAGCTATGGCGGATGATCCGGCTGAAAAACATGGGGCTGAGTCCCACATATTTTTTAAATAGCCTTTCCAACTGCCGCTCACTGACCCCTGATTTTTGATGGATTTCGCCCATGCCTATGAGTCCGTTGGATGCAATGAGCATATCCAGGGCCTTGTCAATGGTCATATTGAGCGGCTTACAGCCTTGGATCAGTTGTGTAAGGTGTCTGTCCAGTTGTCGTATCAACTCTTTCCCGTTCTTTGAAAGATCCACCATTTCAATAAAGGGGAGAGCTTCAGAACCAATGGCAGCCGTCAGTTCCGGCACTTTATCCACCACGGCAGCCATATTCAATTCAAATAGATGATAAAGGGCAGCCGGCTTGAATTTTATTCCGATCATACCGGACCTGCCGGTATTCTCAAGATAGAAATAGTTCCGGATCTGACCGGCCAGCAGATACCTGCTTTGCGTACGCCAGACACCGTCCATATTGATGCGCCAGGGATCACCATAATGCAAAATGATCTCAGCGTATCCGTCAGGAATGATCTTTTGGCGGACGACTGTTGCATCTCCCTGACTATCAGCCAGCCAGAAGTACTCCACAAGATACCTGATATCGTCAGACGGCGCTATTTGCTCATACATCATAGACAGTCAATATAGCAATTTGCGCTTAAAAACAACCATTCACAATTGAATAGGCATGAAGTATCTTATATTTGAGTGCAACCAAAAAAGAACCTCATGTTTGAAGAAGACGATGATGACGACCTGCGCAAACCTGAGCAGTTACCCATTTACCAAAAGGGTATGGAGATCTTTGACATAGTCAAAACAATGACTGACCTCATTCCCAAAGACAACGAACACCTTCAAATCACCAAAGGATTCATGCTGGAAGATGCTGCCAACCTAACGGTGAAGGTGGCAGGGGCAGAAGGCGGTGACCTGTATGATATCCGCCTGGAGTGTGCCACGATCATCAGAAAATCTGCCCGTGATCTGGTGGTGCAACTCAACAGCCTGGAAATGTTTGGATTTGAAGAAACACAATATTTTGATCTGCTCAGACGCGAGGTAGAGGAATACCGTCTGCTATACATTGATTGGGTGCAAAGCTTTGACCCGTGGAATTATATCATCGACCGCTGGGGGCTATTCAACCCTCCAGGAGTAGGACCATTTGATGAAGATCCGGATGATCTGATTGAATAAATATCCGATTGAAAAGTTTCTCTGGAACTACAGAGCGCTTCAGAGAATCCCATCTCCCTTACTGCCTTCAGGATCAGGAAATTTTACACATCTGAAAGGATCCTGTTGATCTCATGGGCATCGTTCCCAACAGGTTTCACATATACTGAAAGCTATGTTTGAAAAGAAGGATAATAAATCCTGAACAAAAACATAACCTCGATCGTTACTAAAAAAATTAGCTTTTACTATTTTTGTTACTATAAATCACTAATTATCATGAAGTTACAAGCGGGAATTTACAAAGTGAAGCTAAAAACCCTCATAGAGGAGTTTGCTATTCTGGAAGTGTACAACCGAAACGGGCATCGCTACTACAGCATCAACAATGGCCCGGAAAATGAGCTGGACTGGTTAAGGGAACGTGATCCTTGTGAGGTTGTCAGGCAATTGAGAGGATTGAACGTTCATGGCGCCCGGATGGAGATCAAATTCCGGGACGCAGATGGTGATTATTACACCTTTCCGGCTTCAAACGTAGAGGTAGTGAAGCAGATCTTTACAAAATTTCCGGAAGTGGGCCGGGCACTGGGTTCCAAAAAAATAGGATGAGTATCAGATAGCCGGCGCAAAACTCCTCCTGGTCCGGTGGGCATCTCCTTTTCTACATATGTCAACCCTGATAAGACAAGTACGTCTAAAACCAGGTAGTCAGTGGTAGCGGGTGGTTCAAAACCGGTTCTACATGATTTTCGAATTCATCTACCATGACGAACGAAACGGGGCACATTTTCTCTGGTCAAATAAAGAAACTGTAAGCCTGGCTTCTATTACGTAGTACAGCTTGTTACTATCTGGGATCATCAGGGAGATATTGGCCAGGGAAAACCAGTATAGCAGAGGTATCTTTACTGGCTGGATTGTTTGTTGATTAATTAATAAATACTATTCCCCTACCTTTACATAGTTTTTCAACCACGCCCATGATACTTTCTACCACCACATATCCAGTATTCGCGATATCCTCTCTTTTCCGTTCTCTTCGAATTCAGAGATAAGAAACCCATAAACTATTCATTCAAAGAAACGCCATTGCAACGAAAGCATGTGATATCGGGTATCGTACGGCTATTGGGAGTATAAACTACTAAGTTTTGACTTCCTTACCACTAAATAATATTTCAGACGAAGAGCACGTAAATCTCTTGCACAATAATAATGAGCGTGTTTTGGGTGAATATTTAACTGTTATTAATAACACCTTTTTCGATCTTGTACAAAGTTCTGCAAAGTCGCAGTTGTATAATAAATAAGCCGAACATCAACGGCAGACACCATGCTATTCCCAAAAAATGGCATTTGGCACAACCGGCTGATTATAAGTGATATATGGTGTTAATTAATGAACTGATCAAAGCATACTGTTATCACTAGTTTTACTGATGGTGCTTCTTAATAATTCACTATTTCTAGTGATTGAAACACGGCAATATAAAATTTAGCTTTGTTTTCTAGAATGATTCTAAATAACAAGTGAGAACCACCTTATTCCTATTTCTGATTTTCCTGAGTTCCATAAGTTTCGCTGGTACTATTAAAGGTAAAATACTGGATCATCACAATGAACCCTTACCAGGGGTTACAGTTCGAATTCAGGGTACAGCTTATGGAGGAATTTCTGATGCAAAAGGTCGGTTTAACATTGACGTTGAAGAAGGCACGTACATTTTGCAAGTTTCATCGGTTGGTTTTGAGACTAATGCGAAAACTGTAACTGTTCCCGGTAGAGGGGTTATTTTAGTTGATTTCCAAATGAAAGAATCGATCACTGAGCTTGAAGAAGTAGTTGTTAAAAGCAAGACTTTTGAACAAGAGAAGATGGAAGACCCGATAAAAGTGGAAATCATTAATACAAAAAAATTACAGGCACAATCAATTAGCCTTCCACAAATTATCAATCAAACCTCAGGAGTAAAAGTTCGTCAAACCGGAGGTGTCGGTAGCAGTACGAACATAAATATCAATGGATTACAGGGAAGCGCTATACGCTTTTTTAAAGATGGGATACCATTGGATTACCTGGGACGTGCATTTGATCTAAGCCTGGTGCCTGTAGATCAACTATCAAATATTGAGATATATAAAGGGGTACTGCCTGTAAAGCTGGGAGCTGATGCACTGGGAGGAGCGGTAAACTTCGTGACTGATAATACTGCTCAAAATAACCTTAGTACAGCCTATAGTTTTGGTTCTTTCAATACCCATCAGGTCAACCTAAATGGTACATTAGTAATACCGCAGACCCCTCTTTTCATAGGTCTCTCATCCTACTACGTCACATCAGATAATAATTACCGTCTTGATGTTCCCGTGGTGAATAATGAAACACGTAATCTTGAAATGAGAGAGGTGGAGCGTTTTCACGATGAAATAGAGACACTTTATACTGAATTAAAATTTGGTATCAACAATACTAAAATTGCGGATTCCTGGTATATAAGTGGCAGCTTCTTTGACCTGGAACAAGATAATCAAAACAATATATTATTATCTACGCCGTACGGTGAAGCCTTCAGCACCGAAAGGTCTTACATCGGAACTACACGATATCAGAAACGCATCGACAAATTATCCATAGATGCTTTTCTAGCCTATAGCAATCGCAACACAAAATTGATTGACACGGTCAATGTTCGTTATAATTGGCTTGGAGAGATTACCAGCACAGGCACTGGTCCTGGGGGCGAAATTAGTGACATTGGCAGCGACCAAAGTTTGGACTTTGAAACATGGACGGGGCGTCTGTATCTTACCTATAACCTTCATCCTAATCATTTTCTATACCTTAATCACAACCTGATTTCGGAAAGAAGACAAGGAACGGATCCAAGAGCACCAAAACTTCCTGGAACTGACATTGATCCCCTATCGCTTACCGCAAAATACAGAAGGAATATTACTGGTTTCGGCCTTTCGTCATCTTTCATAGGTGAGCAATTGAAAAGTGAAATCACAATTAAGCGTTACGAGTTGTTTACATCCTCAGTTTCTCCATTTGCTTTGAACGATAACGTGGAAGAATTTACCAATGTCAATTATGGAGCCGGAGCTTCTTTCAAGTACAGTCTGAGCAATCAAAAATACATTCGATTATCCTATGAGCTTGCAACTCGTATTCCAAATACAGAAGAATATTTAGGTAATCCAAGCCAGTTTATTCTTGGCAACCCGTCACTATTACCTGAGACCAGTCACAACGTCAACTTAGGCCTCTATACCAATCTAAATAAAGACAATACTTATTGGCTCGATGTAAACACATTTTACCGATACATCAACGATAATATTTTTCTTATTCCGGGCTTGGTTACTTCGCAGTATCGAAACCAGGATGATGCACAATCTGTGGGCGTTGAATTGAGTTTAAGGGGCGAGATTGTTAATGATTTAACGTTTTCTACGGCAGTTACATACCAGGATATCAGGCGGACGGGTATTCAAGACGTATCTAATGCATTGTTAGATGGTGCGAGACAGCCAAATACTCCTTATTTCTTCACCAACCTTTCACTGCGCTACAAGAAAGACAATTTAGGGTCAATCCCTGGCTCATGGCAGTTTTACACTAATTACAGCTTTGTGGAGAAATATTTGTTAGAGAGCGTAAGTCGCGAACAAGAACCACCCCTGTTTGGTGAAGTGGGAAGTATCACTGAACAAATCATACCTTCTCAACATGTGGTAGACGCAGGTGTTACCTATCGGTTTGAAAACCTCCCACTTTGGCTAAACATGGAGTTAAATAATGTTCTGGACCTAGAAGTTTATGATAGCTACAGGGTACAAAGACCTAGCCTTAATTATCGATTCAAAGTGAGATACTCATTAAACTAATTTTTTATTGAAGATTTACCGAAACCTATTTGCCTGAAAAATGAAAACTAAACTTAATTATTTGTATATCATAACCCTGATTACAGGGTTAAGTCTGTTTATTGGATGTAGTGATGACGATCCTACACCTACTTCTGATGATGTTACATCCGATTTTGCATTATTTATTACCACTGATCCCTCAACCAGCGCAGGCCTCATCATACCATTTGATTCAGTACCGAACGGAACGATAAATCCCGGCTCTTTTTCTAACGCACGCCAAGTGTCTCAAATCAGAGAGGCTGGTATTGGTTTTGGAAATACCTTCTACCACGTTTTTAATCCGGATGGCGACGGAGGCATTCAAAAGTTTTCACTAAATGCCGACGGATCAGTTCGTACTGAAGGATTCATTTTCACAGGTATTTTCAGAATGATGTTTGAAATTGTAAGTGACACCGAAGGATATTATTGGGACGGTGAGTTAGGTGAAAAATCCTTGCAGACGTTTAATCCGGAGACCATGCAAAGAACTGGAGCAATTGACCTTTCCGAAGGTATAGATACCTATGTTAATGATGAAGTTGCAAGTGTGAGAGTAGGTGGGTTTATGGTGGAAAGAGATAGAAGATTGTATACCCAGTTTTTTTATAATGACGCCAATGGAATCCATGCTTACGACTCTTCCTTTTTTGCAGTAATAAATCTGGACAATGAAGAAATCGAAAATCTCAGTATTTATCCAAAGTTTGGAACGTATGGATTTGATATCAAAAACCTGAATATGGCCCATAAAGCTCCTAACGAAGATTTCTATATCTCGACATTCTGGGGATTCTTTGGAAACGATCTGAACGGAAGAATATTAAGATTCAACAGTGGAGAAACTACACTTGATGAAGACTTTGATATCAACGTAGATGAATTTGTAGGTGGAGGTACCTTCCTTGTTGGTGGTCCCGTAGTAAGTGGAGATAAACTATATGTTCGGTTTAAAGCCAATCCGACAAATCCTGATTTTAGTAATACCCAGGAAGAAGACATTTATCTTCATGAAATTGATGTGAACACTCGGGAGATCACGCGAATTCCTGGAATCCCAGGCAGTTCATTCAATAGCATTAGTGGACCGTTCATTATCAATGGTCTTGTATACGTTGTCGTGAGCAATGATGATGAGCAGGCATATTACACTTACGATCCTCAAACAGAGGAAGTGGAAAAGGCCATTACGTTTTCTGCGGGTACACCGCAGCATATCGTTCAATTTGACGCTTCACTCTAAATTGATTCAGTCTGAGCATTCTTTGTTCCTTCCTATCTGTTTTCATTTTGTACGTAAGTGCAGAAAAGACTGATTACCAACCAGGGGGAACCCAAATGGCAAAAGTGGTTAATGTTTTGACTGTGCATTCACTCAAAGGGAAAATACTTTCCTTCATACTTTTCCTTGTTAGCACTGCACTACTGATCAAAGGAATGGGATTAGCTTCCGGGATATTCAGTAGTACAGTACTTTGGGTTCTATTAGCTGGTTTAGTGCTGTTATTCATACCGTTTCATAGGCCTGGAACCAGGCACTTGCTCGTTATTGGCATTCTGATCTTCGTGGTAGAAGTTTTAATTACCAAACTTTAATAATATGCCTGCAAATAAAAAATATTTAACGACCTCACTCTGGGCTAAGTTTGGTAAGATCAGTGCGGCCATTATTGGTGGATTCCTGGCTTCTACAGCGATTCACTTAGCTTTCGCTACCCAACTTGACCCGATAGCAGTCTGGGGCACAGCCATTTTCACAACCTTTCTTGTTTGGACAGGCATTATCTTGTTTATCTACTGGATCAGGGCTGCCTGGAAAGCCTGGTTGTTTTGCATTGGGCTAATGCTAATAAGTGTGGCCGTTATTTATCTTTCACTTCCTGTAAATTCCTAAAGCCATGGAAAACAAAAAGAACAGGAACTACAACATCTTTTTCAACACACACACCGTCTCCGGTATCGTCATTAGCCTTGGCCTATTTGTGATCTTCTTTTGTGGAGCTTTTGCCCTGTTCATGGAGAACATCGACCATTGGGAAACGAACGAGAAGAATGGAGCTGTTATTGAACCCATTGATTATCAAAGAGTGCTTGACAAAGTAGAAGAGAAAGGCTATGATATGCATGGAAGAACCTTTAGCATAAGCAGTCACCAGGACCATATCAATGTTTTTTCCCGACCACTCTCAGATTCATCGCTTGTAAAGTCAGCGCTGGCTATTCTTCCAGACTCTGTAGCACAGGGAAACATTTCATTGGAATTAGACATAAAAACACTGGAAGATTATGATGAGAGCAAAGAAGTCAAGGCTCATTTGGGCGACTTTATTTACGGATTGCATTATTTCCGTCCCATACCAGTCATTGGCCAGTACCTGTCTGGTCTGGTAGCCCTTTTCTTCCTGTTTGCCATCATTACCGGTCTTATCGTACATTGGGAAAAAATCCGATCTAATTTTTTTACTTTCAGACTCAAAAGCTCTGTCAAAAACCTGTGGACAGATGCGCATACTGCACTGGGAGTTATTGGCTTGCCATTCCAACTCATGTATGCTGTTACAGGAGCCATATTTGGGTTAACGATTCTGATTTTTATGCCTTACGCGATGGTGCTATTTGGTGGAGACCAGATCGCAATGTTTGAGAAAGTCTATCCTGACCCAGCCTTGAAGCAATATGAGGTGAAAGGATATATTGAACAAAGCAATGGTGTGAACACTTTTGCTGAGCGAACACTTAGCAGTATTCCTGATGAAAATGTGGAAGAAGTCTTTGTGTCTGTTTCTAACTATCAGGACCAAAATGCGCATTTCGCCATCACTGTGAGGACAAATCTGAAAAGCGGTTTTTTTAATCACATTCAGGACGTTTATCATATTCAGGGTGGTGAGGTAGTTCATCATAAGGAAGCCTCAAGTGCACCAGCTTATTCGGTAGCGGTCGTGGAGTTTATTCACAGGATTCATTTTGCTGACTATGGAAACTATTTTGTAAAGCTTCTCTACTTTCTCACTGCACTACTCACCTGTTTCATGATCATGTCAGGAGTAATGATTTGGCTCAAAGCAAGGGATAAGATTGCTTACAAACACAAGAAAAAGTTTAACCAACGCGTGGGTCAAATCTATGTAGGTGCCAGTATGGGATTGTTTCCTGGAATAGCCTTACTGTTCTTGTTAATAAAAATTTATCCTTCAGGGATGGAAAATAGGTTTGATCAAATCACCTGGATTTTTGCAGCTTTCTGGCTGGCTTACACCATCTATTCCTTGTTTGCTAAAAACTACACCAGGATCACAAGGCACGCCTTATGGCTGGCAGGCATTTTGGGTATTGCTATTCCTGTAGCTAATGGTATAACAACAGGCCTCTGGCTCTGGAAATCCTTTGGGGAAGGATATATAGATACATTTTTTATTGATCTTTCCTGGTTACTTATTGCGCTGATCAGTTTAACGATTGTTTCGCGTATCAAAGACAAAATTTCAGAACAAGAAATAGCTATAGAAGGAGTTCAAATCAAAGAAAAGAAGAAAGGTGAGGCGTCCATGCCTAAAGTTCAGAAACAAGAGCCCGTTTTGGCGATAAAAACTTCAGACAAATATACCAGCTGATAATCAATCACACACGAGTGGGCCATCCTTTCTGTAACCATAAACTTCCTGGGATTTTATTCTATACAGATATGACTATTATGAGCTATATGAGAATGGGTAACACAAAGTCATACTCCTCATCAGACTTTTGGTCGTTATACCATGTCCTATGACAGGAGATGCCCTACCAAATGAGCAGCCAGCCTCGCAGTTTGACCATCTATGTCAAATTGAGGATTTAACTCCGCAATATCCATGCTGGCAAGCTTATCGGTTTGCACAAGGCAACGCAGCACCTCCACTGCTATGCGGGGTTCAAACCCCAGTGGTGAAGGGGCGCTTACTCCCGGAGCCATCGCTGCTGAAAAACCGTCCATATCGATAGTGAGGTAGAGGTGATCTGCCTTTTCTGAAAATTTCCGGACAGCTTCCCTGATCTCATCTATTCTACCCCAGTGAAGATCCGTTGCTTCAATGTATTGAACTCCAAGCTCATCTGCTTTATGGTACAGGTCTCTGATGTTGCTTAAGGGCTGAACACCCAGACACAAATAATGGAATGCCTGTCCTGTTTTCCTGCATTCCTCGGCAATTTGGTAAAAAGGGGTCCCTGAAGTGGCTTTTCCATCGAGTGTTCGCAGATCAAAATGAGCATCGAGGTTAATGATCCCCATATCGCCTTTCTTTCCTGAACCATTGAGATATTTTCGTATACCGCTATAATGACCATAGGCAATATCATGCCCTCCTCCCAGTACTATCGGAAACGCTCCCTGACCCAGTAAGTGAAAAACTGCCTCTGACAATTCCTGCTGAGCGGCCTCCAGTTCAGATCCGTCGCATTCAATGTCACCTGTGTCGTACAGCTTCGTCAAAGGGTCAAGATGATTCGCCAGTTTTGCCAAAGCCCTTCTGATCTCATCCGGGCCCTGCCGTGCACCAGGCCGCCCAAAGTTTCTCTTTACTCCCTCGTCACAGGCATATCCCAGGAGTGCATAGGTTTTATTTCCGTGAGACCCCAACTGCCGGAAATGAACACATTCCACTTTCTCATGAAGATAAGCGTCACTATGGGATCTCCTGCCCTGCCACAAGGACATGTCTGCTTTTTTATAACTCATAGTGAACGTTTTACTTCACGGAGACTTTCATGAGTACCTCTTCGAGCAGGTCATTTTCCACCAAGTGTGGTAATGTTACCTTTAACCCGGGGGTTCTTTCCATTTCTCTTTCTATTGCAAACCGGGCCCCCTCATTCCTTGCCCAACTCCGGCGGGCAACCCCGTTATTGACATCATAAAACAGCATACTTTTCAACTTCCGGCCCGCCATTTCACTGCCATCCAGCACCATACCAAAGCCACCGTTGATCACCTCACCCCAGCCTACACCGCCTCCATTGTGAAGGGATATCCATGTGGCTCCGCGGAAGCTGTCACCGATTACATTCTGGACGGCCATATCAGCAGTAAAACGACTGCCGTCATAGATATTACTTGTCTCCCGGTAAGGGGAGTCCGTCCCGCTTACATCATGATGATCCCTGCCCAGCACCACCGGTGCAGATATCTCTCTAGAAGCCACAGCATTGTTAAATGCCTCTGCAATCTTCATTCTGCCTTCAGCATCGGCATAGAGTATTCTGGCCTGTGACCCTACCACCAGCTGATTTCTGGCAGCCTCTTCTATCCAGGTGATGTTATCCTGCATTTGCAGTTGTATTTCCCTGGGTGCTTCCCGCTGTAGCTGACGCATTATCTTCAGCGCTATCCGGTCCGTCACCTCCAGATCATCAGGCAGCCCTGAGGTGCATACCCACCGGAAAGGACCAAAACCATAGTCAAAGCACATAGGGCCCAGAATGTCCTGAACATAGGAAGGATACTTAAAATCAACACCATTTTCCGACATAACATCACCTCCCGCACGCGATGCTTCCAGCAAAAAGGCGTTGCCATAGTCAAAGAAATACGTACCTCTTTCAGCATGACGGTTAATAACCTTTGCATGGCGCCGGAGCGATTCACAGACCTTTTCTCTGAATAGCAGTGGATCTTCGCTGATCATACGGTTGGCTTGCTCAAACGACAGACCCATGGGATAATACCCTCCTGACCATGGGTTGTGCAGGGAGGTCTGGTCAGAGCCGACATGGATAAAAATTTCCTCATCATAAAATCGTTCCCATACCTCCACCACATTGCCCAGATACGCAATGGAAACAATCTCTTTTGCCTCCGTGGCCCGTTTAACACGTTGCACCAGGCTATCCGGATCTTCCACTACTTCATCTACCCATCCCTGGCGGTACCTTTTCTTCACTGCTTCCGGGTTTACCTCCGCACAAACGGTAACACAGCCAGCGATATTACCCGCTTTGGGTTGGGCACCGCTCATACCTCCAAGTCCGGAAGTCAGAAATACCTTTCCGGCGGATTGCTCTTCAGCCTTCAGAATTTTTCTAAATGCATTCATAACCGTGATGGTAGTACCATGGACAATGCCCTGGGGCCCGATATACATGTAGGAGCCTGCTGTCATTTGACCGTACTGGGTCACTCCCAGAGCGTTGAATCTTTCCCAATCGTCCGGTTGGGAATAGTTGGGGATCATCATGCCATTGGTAACAACTACCCGAGGGGCTTCCTTTGAAGAAGGGAAAAGCCCCATAGGGTGACCGGAATAAATATGCAACGTTTGTTCATCCGTCATAGTAGCCAGATACTGCATCGTGAGCAGGTATTGTGCCCAATTCTGGAACACCGCTCCGTTACCGCCATAGGTGATCAGTTCATGCGGGTGTTGTGCCACCGCCTCATCCAGGTTATTCTGGATCATGAGCATAATAGCGGCTGCCTGAGGTGTACGGCAAGGGTAGGCTGAGATCGGCCTGGCATACATTTTATAGGATGGCATGAAGCGATACATATAAATGCGACCCCAGGCTTCCAGCTCTTCGGCAAACTCCCGGGCAAGTTCCGAATGCCATTCAGCGGGGAAGTATCGCAATGCGTTACGGATGGCCAGTTTCTTTTCTTTGAGAGAAAGAATGTCTTTCCGCCTGGGGGCATGGTTTACGGAAGGATCATACGGCCTTTTTGGAGGTAATTGATCGGGTATTCCCTGTAGTATTTGTTCTTTAAAATCCATGATCCGTTGTAATTTTTTCCTTTGATGAAAATACTCTCCTACCCCTCTTCCATACCTCGCCGGGCCTGAGCGCTCCCTGATGATAGCAGATCTCACGATAATGATCCGTAGCATAAAGGTTAAAATCACCGATAAAACCTTCTCCAAGCTCACCACGATCCTGTAGTCCCAGTGCTCCGGCAGCCCGTATAGTGATCCCCGCCAGCACCTCGGCATTGGTCAGTTTCTCAAATGTAGCCAGTACTGAAGCCTGGACCAGCAGGTCACCCATGGGGGCTGAGCCGGGATTCCAGTCACTGGCAATGGCAAGGGAACAACCCGCATCCAGCAGCTTTCGGGCCGGGGTAAAGCTGCAACCCAGTCCGATAGAAGCTCCCGGCAAGGCAACAGCAATGACATCACTTTGGCTTAATAAAGAAACCTCCCTGTCCGTGCTTGCCTCGAGATGATCTGCGCTTAATGCACCGTGTTCAACGGCAACGGCAGTTCCACCGGGAGTGAATTGATCGGCATGAACGGTAAGCTGAAAACCCATGGATTTTGCATTGTGGAAATACGGTGCTATCACCGATGAAGAGAAGGCCTCCTCCTCAACAAAAGCATCGATCCGGTTCGTCAGGGCCTCTGCTTGTAACTGGGGTAAAAGCCTGGCAGAGATCTCCGATAAATAGTCACCGTGATCCCCGTCGTAATCTCTGGGCAGGATATGAGCCGCCAGACAGGTGGCAATAAGATCCTGAGCCACTTCCTGATCCGCTGCATGGACAGCCCTCAGCATTTTCAATTCTTCATCCGGTGTAAGCCCATAGCCACTCTTGACTTCCACCGTAGTCACTCCCTTTTTCAAAAGTTCTCCTGCACGGAAGATGATACCCGCCGTCAGTTCCTGTTGACTGGCGCTTCGCGTATGCGTAACAGTGTCCCATATACCTCCACCCTGTTTGGCTATTTCCAGGTAGGACTTCCCTGCATTCCTCAATGCATAATCTCTTGCCCTGGACCCATGAAAGCAAATATGGGTATGTGCATCGACCCAGCCGGGCAGACATACCATAGGGCCTTCCGGTTCGGTGACCTCAGCATTAAGTTCACCAGCTGTCTTTATCAGATCAGAAAATTTACCGACTGAGTGTATTTTTTCGCCTGCAAGCAGAATACCTCCTTTTGTGATCACTACCAGCTGATCATCGTTCAACGGTCCTTTCAGTGGCAACCCTGCCATGGTCACTACCTGTTCCAAAGGTCCCAGTAAGCGATATTTTGTCATGGTTTTATATTTACAATCAGTGTTAATCAGCTCTGTGGGTTCCTATCCTGATGCCCTTGTGACGGGAAAGAATAGTATTTCCAGCCGTAAAACTTTTAGTAACACCGGCTAATACGTCTCAAATTCATTCTCGAAAGAAGTTTTAAGCTCAATACTTCTGCTTTGTGCCATCTGTGATGCCTTTTCCAGGATCACTCCTGACCTGATCAGCTCTATTCCCTTCTCAATATCATCTGCAAAAACACGGTCGTGTTCAGCAAAGGTGACACGAGATCGTACCTGTTGATGGACCTCATCCAGTATAACCCCGGACTTCAGCGGCTTTCTGAACTCAAAGGCCTGAGCTGCCGTCAAAAGTTCTATTGCCAAAACCTTTTCCACATTTTCCAACACGGTTAGTGCCTTTCTTCCTGAAATAGACCCCATACTTACGTGATCCTCCTGCCCCAGTGAAGTAGGAATACTATCCGCACTGGATGGGAAACACAATCCCTTGTTTTCACTGACCAGGGCAGCGGCTGTATATTGAAGGATCATGTATCCTGAATTGATCCCGGTATCTTCCATGAGCAATTTAGGCACTCCTTCCGAGTTACCTTCCAGCGAAAGGTATATCCTGCGGTCTGATATATTGCCGACCTCGGCGGCAGCCAGACATGCATAATCCAGTGCCATCGCCAGTGGCTGACCATGAAAGCTGCCTCCGCTGATCGTAAGGTTTTCATCAATGATCACCGGATTGTCCGTAACAGCATTGAGCTCAGTCTCCAGTAACTCCTTCAGGTGAAGCCATGCATTACGGGAAGCTCCATGCACCTGGGGGATGCATCTGAGAGAATACGGGTCCTGCACACGATCACAATCGATGTGATCTTCCATGATCTCCGAGTCAGACAGCAAGGCACGCATACGGGAAGCTACATGGATGCATCCTTTAAACGGTCTCAATTGATGAAGTTCATCCAGAAAAGGTTTGACTGACCCCTGAAGCCCTTCGATCATCATAGCTCCAATGATATCAGCCTGGGCCAGACAGCTATGCATTTTCTCGACTACCTTTATGGCATGGGCCGCTATAAATTGGGTACCATTTATTAGTGCAAGGCCCTCTTTCGGTCCGGGATTAAGAGGTTTCACAGCCAGCTCCTTCAGCAACTCACCGGCATCCCTTGTTCTGCCGTTGTATTGGACCCTACCAAGTCCGATAAGTGGCAGAAAGAGATGAGCCAGTGGCGCAAGGTCTCCGGACGCGCCTACCGAGCCCTTACAGGGTACCAACGGAATGATATCCTGTTCAATATGCCAGATGATCCGGTCCAGCGTGGTTTCGCCAATCCCTGAGTATCCCTTAGCCAGAGAATGTACCTTAAGGATCAGCATGAGCTTTGCTATCTCAGAGACTATGGGTTCACCCACCCCTACACTATGACTTTTCAGGATATTGGTTTGAAGCTTTTGGGTCTCTTCCTTTGAGATACGTGTGGTGCACAAAGGGCCAAAACCTGTGTTAATACCATAAACAGCCTCCCCTTGTTCCACAATACGAGCAACAGTCTGCTGACTAGCCCTGACTTTATCTCTTGTTTTTGCTGAAAGTGCTCCACGGCATTTACCCCTTGCAATGGACAGTGCAATACCGGCAGTGAGTACATCTTCGCCGTAATGAAATACCCTCATATGCTATTCATTTTTACAGCTTTGGACCATCTATCGTCATTTCTGACACAAACACATGAACTATTTTTATCCTCGACTAACCAAAGTTATTGCATATCTTTAATAATTAAAAATACCATTTTTATCAATACTTAATAACCATGAGTAATCAATTGGAACTCCGTCATTACCGGTATTTCAAGGTAGTAGCGGAGGAATTGCATTATCGAAGAGCATCGGAAAGGCTATTCATTTCTCAGCCCGGACTGAGCCGGCAGATCAGGCAGATGGAGGAGATCCTGGGCGTACAGCTTTTATGGAGAAATAAAAGAAAGGTTCGGCTTACCGAAGCAGGAAAATACCTCAAGAGCGAAATTGACTTTATCTTCAACCATCTGGAACTCATTCATAAGCAACTAAAACTGATCGATAAGGGTGAAGATGGTGAATTGAGAATAGGATTTCTGGGGTCAGCTATGCAAAATGTGATCCCTGACCTTCTACTAAAAATGGATCAGATGTATCCCGGGATAAGCACAAGTCTGGAGGAAATGTCCAATGGCCTACAGGTGGCCGCCGTGGACAAGGACCGGCTGGATATAGGTTTTGTACGGCTGGCACGGGTACCGGCGGGAATACGCATGAAACCCGTCTATAGGGACACATTTTCCATTGTATTGCCGGAAGATCACTCGCTTACAGCAGGCAGATTCAAAGGAGTCCATCAGTTGAAAAACGAAAATTTTATTTTGTTCTCAAGCGACTATAGCCCTGCTTATTATGACAAGATCATGAGTATTTGCGAAGATGAGGGCTTTACACCACATATTACACACAAGTCTGTACACGCCCATACTATCTTTAAACTGGTCGAGCTAGGTCTGGGTGTTTCTATTGTGCCCACTTCGTTGCAGCACGGTTACGACCGGAAGGTGAAGTTTATCGAGCTGGCAGGTATCGAGCAGTCTGCTCTGTTGTCCATGATCTGGAAAGAGGAAAACAGGAATCCGGTGCTGGAAAAGGTGCTGGGGTTGGTTGAGGAAACAGTATAAAGCAGCAGGCGCAGATTAGAAAACCTGTAAATATGGAGGTAAGGGTTTGGAAAACACGCAGCAGTTTGAAGTTACCGGGGCAAAGCTCTGAAACAAGGTAGATCAAGCTGGTCTGATGCCCAGGCAGGATTGTGACAAAGGGAAAATCAGTATATTGGGATCATGATTTACCGAATAAAACTTCCCTGGGTACTCCTTACCGGACTAACCCTGATCTGTGGTTGTTCAAAACCAAAAGATAAGATATCCGACACAACAGCGGCCCGCCCAAACATCATTTTCATTATGAGCGATGATCATGCTTATCAGGCCATTAGCTGTTTTGGAAGTAAGCTGATCAAGACGCCAAATATTGATCGCATTGCCAATGAGGGTATAAAGTTTAAAAACAGCTTTGTCACCAATTCCATCTGTGCGCCTTCCCGCGCGGTTTTGCTTACAGGAAAGTACAGTCACAAAAATGGTTTAAGGGATAATCTGGACCGTTTTGACAATACACAAATGACCTTTCCAAAACTGCTGCAGCAAGCGGGCTACTCGACGGCAATCATCGGTAAGTGGCACCTGAAGAGCAAACCTACAGGGTTTGACTACTGGAATGTACTGATCGGCCAGGGAAACTACTATAATCCCCGAATGGTAGCTACGGAGGATACAGTAACCCATACTGGTTATACTTCTGACCTGATCACGGACTTTACCATTGACTATATTGAAAAACGGGATACCGCCAAACCCTTTTGCGTTTTATACCACCATAAGGCACCCCACCGCAACTGGATGCCAAAACTGGAAGATCTGCCTGAGGTATTGAACAAAACCTATCCATTGCCTCAGACATTTTACGATGATTATGCTACACGGTCAGCAGCCAGAGAACAGGACATGCACATTGAAGATATGTTCCTTTCGCAGGATATGAAGTTGCTCCCGGCTGACTATGGACAGGAAACAGGTACAGGGGGCAAGGATGGCTGGCAGCAACGGGCGGAAAGCAGTTGGCTGGCCATGCTGGAACAGCTTACCCCCGAACAACGGAAAATCTGGGACCAATATTATGATCCGATCCGGGAGGACTTCAGAAAGCAAGACCTAACGGGAAAAGCGCTGCTTGAATGGATGTATCAGCGTTACATGCAGGACTATCTGGGGAGCGTAAAAGCGGTGGATGACAACATTGGAAGACTTCTCGACTATCTGGATGATCACAATCTAAGCGAAAACACGATAGTAGTGTATACTTCGGATCAGGGGTTTTATCTCGGCGAGCATGGGTGGTACGACAAACGATTTATGTATGAAGAGTCTCTGCGGATGCCACTGGTCATGCGGTATCCTGCAGCCATCAAACCGGGGCAGGTCACCGATGCGATGGTACTCAACCTCGATTTCGCTCCTACCTTACTCGATTTTGTGGATGTCGACATACCCAGTGATATGCAGGGGAGTTCCTTTCGGGATATAGTACTGGGAAAAGAGCCACCGGGCTGGCGCTCATCCATTTATTATCATTACTACGAATATCCTCACGGCTGGCACAATGTAAAAAAGCATGAAGGGGTACGCACGGACCGTTACAAGTTGATCCGTTTCTACGATGACGCTGATGAATGGGAGCTCTTTGACCTCAGCGAAGATCCCAATGAGCTGAACAATCTGGTCGGGGATCCGGAATACAGTCAGATCAAAGATGAGCTCACGACAGAGCTAATGAAGCTCAAAGGGTTTTATGAAGTACCTCATCAGGAAGACAAGATGGAAAGTAATTTATGATAATTATTTTGCTCAATGACCTTTCAATCTTCAAATGAAAGTCAAAAATAAATCAGAAATTCCTATCTTTCGAAACAAGCCTTTGTTACTTTTGATTAAAATGAGATTACTATGTCAGGCCGTCAGGTAGAAAGATGAAGAAGGGAAAGCCTATCTTTTAACATTTTAAACCCAGCAAGAACCTATCGTTCCTTTGCTATTCTGAACAACCCATGTCATCGTCCGTGCCACGCAGATCAAAAATCGTTTCAACTTTTAAAGTCCAGGAAATGCATGCTAAAACAGCCAGCCTTACCACCTTATTTTTCATTTTAATCTGCTTGTCCTGCGGAGAAAAGCCATTACCACCCGAGGCCATACTGCCCGTACCCAGTGAAGCTCAAATGAAGTGGCACGAAATGGAGATGAACGCCTTTATTCATTTCACCACCAATACCTTTACGGACAAGGAATGGGGATATGGCGACGAGAGCACCAATGTCTTTAACCCTACGGAGATCGACATAGAACAATGGGTCACAACCCTTAAGGAAGCAGGATTCAGGGGTATTATCCTCACTGCCAAACACCATGACGGTTTCTGCCTGTGGCCAACGCAGTACACGGAGCATTCCGTTAAGAACAGCCCCTACAAAGATGGGGAGGG
Organism: Flammeovirgaceae bacterium BBD 1991-12; assembly: GCA_001657315.1. Lineage (GTDB taxonomy): Bacteria > Bacteroidota > Bacteroidia > Cytophagales > Cyclobacteriaceae > Fulvivirga. Next base: position 57,730 of record LYSV01000107.1, read on the forward strand.
AGATATTGTGGGCGAACTGTCTGCTGCCTGTAAAAAGCATGGACTAAAATTCGGGGTTTACCTCTCCCCATGGGACAGAAACCGGGCCGACTACGGGACTCCTGAATATATAACCTACTATCGCAATCAACTCAGGGAGCTTTTCACCCAATATGGTCCTGTTTTCGAGATGTGGTTCGATGGAGCAAACGGAGGCGACGGATATTATGGAGGAGCAGATGAAAAAAGAAAGATAGACGGATCTACCTATTATGACTGGCCTACCACGCTGGACATGGTCCGTAAAATGGAACCCGAAGTCATATTTTTCAGTGATGCAGGCCCCGGGGTGCGCTGGGTAGGGAATGAGCATGGCATTGCCTGTGAAACCAACTGGAACCCCTTTAATCCGGAAGGTATTTACGCCGGTAAGCCGGGGATCAATGACCTGCTCTGCACCGGAGACAGGAACGGAACCCATTGGATACCAGCGGAAACGGATGTGTCCATCAGGCCCGGATGGTTTTATCATGTGGCAGAAGACTCTCTGGTCAAATCTCCAGAGCACCTGTTTGAGATCTACCTTAGCTCGGTTGGGCGAGGCTCTACGCTTTTGCTGAATGTGCCGCCGGACCAGCGCGGGCTGATCCATGAAAACGATGTGGAAGCGTTAAAAATGTGGCGTACTATGCTGGATAGGGAGTTTGCTATGAATCTGGCGGCCAACGCAACAGTTACGGCAAGCTCTTGGCGCGGGAAGGCCAATGACTACCATCCTGCAAAAGTGGTGGATGGCGACCCGGATACCTACTGGGCCACAGACGATCAGACCACTACCGGAAGCCTCGAAATTGAACTGGAAAAACCCACACCCGTCCGGTACGTTGTACTTCAGGAATACGTCCGGCTGGGGCAGCGGATTGAAGCATTTACCGTAGATTTCTGGCAGGGTGGTCAATGGCAGCAAGCGGCAGAAGCTACCACCATTGGCTACAAGAGAATATTGAAGCTGGAGCCGATGCAAGCTGAAAAGATCCGTATCAATATTACCGCCTCAAAAGCCTGTCCGGTGATCTCCAATGTAGAGGTGTATTGACCTTCAAAGTGAATACAGTTTAAAAAATGAAAGCTTCTTATATCCCTACCACCTGGAAAGCGCCAATATCACTGGCGTTGTGTCTATTCCTGGCATGTTCCAGCAACGAAACAGGTACAGATAACGAAGCCGTTTGGCTTTCTCCCGTTGCTGAAAAACATACCGGGTACGGTGTCTTTATGTTTCGCAATACGTTTGACCTTACCGACACTCCTAAAAAGCTGGAACTCAGGATAAGTGCTGATAACCGTTATAAACTGTACGTGAACGGAGCGCAGATCGGTCTGGGACCGGCACGAGGCGACCTTGGCAACTGGTATTATGAAACCTACGATATTACAGAACACCTGGTGACTGGTACTAACGTTGTTGCCACTGAGGTAATGAACTTCGGATCGAACCGTCCTCTTGCTCAGATCACCAACCGTACAGGCTTGTGGGCAGAGGCACAGGATCAGGCGTTTTCATTTTTGACTACAGGATCAGGGCACTGGAAGGTAGCCGCCAACGAAGCTTATACTCCTCTGCCTTTCGGCCCTTCACTATTTGGAAAATATTATGTCTGTGGCCCCGGGGATCAGGTGGATCTTCAAAAATACCCTGCAGACTGGATGAAAGCATCCTATGATGATAAGAACTGGAGTCAACCTCACAAAATAAGCCTTTCCGACAATGATTCGGCATGGCATCTGATACCAAGGGATATACCCTTTATGGCAGAAAAGGAAGAAAAAATAGACAGGGTCGTACGCATTGAAGGTATGGAAACTCCGGTAACACAAGGGGATACCGGGGAGGACCTGGTCATTCCTTCACAATCAAGCGTTTCGATACTTTATGATGCAGAACAGCTTACAGTCGGATATCCCCGGTTAAATTATACGCTGGGAAACGGCAGCGAGATCAAGATCACTTATGCGGAATCACTCTTCGGGGAAGATGAGGACAAGGGAAACCGTAATATTATTGAGAATAAAAAGATCATCGGCTATTATGATCTACTGAAACCGGATGGAAACAAAAACGGATCATTCGAACCTCTATGGCTCAGAACATTCCGGTACGTTCAGTTGGACATTACCACTTCGGATGAAGAACTGGTGCTCCAGGACTTTACAAACCGTTTTCATGCCTATCCACTTACACTGGATGCCGCATTCCAATCGTCGGATAGCCGGTATGACCCTTTTATGTCCGTTGGCTGGCGTACTTTGCAGCTATGTTCAGGGGAGACCTATTTCGACTGCCCCTATTATGAGCAGTTGCAATACATTGGGGACACACGGGTCCAGGCGCTGATCACTCTCTATCTCTCAAAAGATGACCAGTTGGTGAGAAAGGCCATCCGCCAATTCCATCGCACACTTTTGCCAGAAGGGCTTACCCATAGCAGGCATCCTGCCTACAGGAAGCAGGTGATTCCCGGCTTCTCCATGTATTGGGTATCTATGTTATACGACTACCTGATGCTACGTGATGATCCGGCTTTTGTAGGTCAGTATCAGGATGCCATGGATTCCGTTCTCAATTATTTTACGGAGTTTATCGATGAAAAGAATATGCTGGGAAACCTTGCCCATGGTGATACGGTGGGAGGCGGATTACCGGAATATTGGTACTTCACAGACTGGTCAAGGAGATTTTACAGGGGCATGCCTCAGGGTGTATATGACAATCACTCTTCAGTCATAACACTGCACTACGCCAATACGCTGTTACAGGCAGCGAAAATAGCCGGTCATTTTGGAAACGAGAAAAGGGCGCAAGGCTACAGAGATCGTGCAAGAAAAATTATACAGGGTACAATATCATCATGCTTTGATGAAAAAAGGGGCCTCATCGCACAAACTCCTGATAAAAAGCTGTTCAGCCAACACAGCAATATACTGGCAATACTCACCGATGCATTTCCTGCTGAACAGCAGAAGGAGATCATGGATAAAATACTGAATGACAGGTCACTCATTCAGTGTTCCATGTATTTCCGTTTCTACCTCTTTGAGGCATTGAAAAAGCTGGATATGGATGACGAGATACCGCCATTGCTCAATTTCTGGCATGAAGCATTGGCGCAGGGTCTGACCACATTCCCGGAAAAGGAAGGCAATACCCGTTCAGACTGCCATGCCTGGAATTCCAGTCCTTTGTACATCTTTTTATCTTCCTTTGCCGGAGTCGAGTCCATGGAGCCTGGGTTCAAAAGTGTGAGGGTTACTCCCGGCATGCCGAACATGGACGAGCTGAGCGCGTCCGTCCCACATCCCTGGGGGGAGATCACCGTCGACCTCAGAAAAGGTAATGAAGATATCCGTGGACAAGTGACCTTACCGGATAACACCACCGGTATATTTGAGTATGAAGGTCTCAAAATCGATCTTAAAAGCGGCGTCAATCAGATAGGCCTGCACTAGTTGTGAACGGTCTGCTCCAGGCCTTTGATTCAGCGTATACTGATGATGATGTTATTTTTGCAATCGTTTGAAACGACATCTGTTTTGCAATATTTTTAAATATATGTCACAGCACCTTTTTGAATTTTAAAGGGGATGGGCTGTATTCAGGATATTGAACTCACAGGATGCACATGAAACCCATTTGGACCGGAAGCATCATTATTTTTTTTACCTCCGTCTTTTGGAGCTGTTCAGTTCAGGAGAAGGATTCCACCGAACCCGGAATCACCTACACTAAAGAAGAGAACATGCAGTGGTGGCGCGAGGCCCGCTTCGGCATGTTCATCCATTGGGGTATCTACTCCATTCCCGGAGGTGAATGGAAGGGTGAAAAAATAGGTGGCATCAGCGAGTGGATCATGAGTACTGCCAAAATACCAGTAAAAGAATATGAAAAACTAACCACAGGTTTTAACCCAACGGAATACGATGCAGATGCCTGGGTCCGTCTGGCAAAGGAAGCTGGCATGAAATACATCGTTATTACCTCCAAGCATCACGACGGATTTGCCATGTTCCATTCAAAGGCCAACCCATATAATATTGTAGACGCGACACCGTTCGACCGTGACCCGTTGAAAGAGCTGGCAGAGGCTTGTCAGAAGCATGGCCTTCGACTGGGGTTCTATTATTCCCAGGCACAGGACTGGCACCACCCCGGTGGCACATTCTGGGATATTGAAGAAGGCGGTGAGCACTGGGATACTGAAATGGAACGCACCAGCCTGAACCGGTATATGGAAGAAAAATCCATCCCCCAGGCGCGTGAGTTGCTTTCCAACTACGGGAAGCTGGCCATCATGTGGTGGGATACTCCCAAAGGAATGACAGAAGAGGCAGCAAAAAAACTACAGGACCTGCTGGATCTGCAACCCGGTATTATTTCCAATAACCGGCTGTATAAACCCTGGAAAGGGGATTTTGGCACACCGGAGCAGCGTGTTCCTCCCATGGGGCTGGACTATGACTGGGAAACCTGTATGACCATGAACACCAGCTGGGGGTATAAACACTACGACCACAACTGGAAGTCCGTAAAGCAATTAATCCGATACCTGGCGGATGCCGCCAGCAAGGGAGGTAATTTTCTGCTAAACGTAGGGCCTACACCGGAAGGGACAATTCCACAACCAAGCATCGAACGGTTAAAAGGTATAGGAAAGTGGATGGAACAGAATGGTGAATCCATTTACGGTACTCAGGCCAGCCCATTCTATAAGCTGACCTGGGGCCGGTGTACACAAAAAAAGACTAATGAGGGCACCACAAAATTATACCTCCATGTCTGGGATTGGCCAGAAGATGGTCGGTTGAAAGTACCCGGTTTGAAATCAGAAGTAAAGACGGCCTGGTTACTTGCCAACAACACAACCCTGAACACGGAAAAAGATGAACAGGATCTGTGGATCGATCTGACTATGACAAATCCCGATCCCATCAATACCGTTGTAGTGCTGGAATGTATCGGAAACCCGGAGATTATTTCCAACATGCCTGCTCAAAACAAAGACGGATCTGTGGTGATACGTGGCGAAATGATCAATGTGTACAACAAAGGTTATGAAAAGCATGCCTACATAGAAGGGAAGGGCGTGAATGCTTTTGTTAACGATTGGGAGGCGGACAGGGCCTTTACAGATGCTCTGTTCACTCTGGAAAAGAGTGGAGACTTCCAGCTCTCAGCAGAGCTGTCCACTGAGGATGACAATGGCAAACTTACCGTAAAACACGAAGGTCAGTCCATTGAAATTGATCTGCCCAATACATCCGGACAGTTCCAATGGGTAGATATTGGTACCTTTTCCTTTGCCTCTGCAGGAGTTAACGACATTGAAATGCGCCCGGTGCGCGGCAAATGGACCCCCACGAAAGTCAGAACACTGAAGTTGGAACCTCAGCAATAAATATGGAAAGATTCAGGAATCAGGTGGCCATAGTGACCGGAGGCGCTAACGGTATTGGGTATTCCATTGTATCGGAATTGCTCAGGGAAGGCGCCAGTGTGGTGTTTTCAGATAAAAGTGACAAAGGGCATGAATTAGCGTCAAACTGGACGGCGGAAGGGTATGAAGTCCATTTTTGTAAAGGAGACATGAAAAACGGATCCTTCTGCGAGCAGATCGTAGAAGAAGCATCACAAAAGTTTGACCGGATAGATTTCTTAGTGAACAACGCCTTTTCATTTGTGGGAGAAGGCCTGTCTGCCCGTGCAGAAGACTGGGACCAGTCATATTCCGTTGGTCCGATCGCCTATGCCCGGATGGCTCAGGCCGTGGCCCCGTACATGCAGAAGCAAGGTAAGGGTGCTATCGTGAATATCGCCAGTATATCAGCGCATATTGCGCAAATAGACCGGTGGACGTATAACTCAGCCAAGAGTGCTGTACTTGGCCTGACAAGATGCATGGCGCTTGACATGGGACCTTCCGTCAGGGTAAACAGTGTCAGCCCTGCGTGGGTCTGGACACAGGAAGTGGACAAGGCGGCCAACCTTGATGGTGGTGGAAGGGACAAATGGGAGCCCGTATGGGGTGATTTCCACATGCTGGAACGTTGCGCGGAGCCCATTGAAGTAGCCAGACCCGTATTGTTTTTGCTGAGTGAGGATGCCTCTTTCATCACCGGCACTGATCTGGCCATTGACGGCGGATATATGAGTATGGGTCCGGAAGGACTGGGGAAGCTGACCGTCAATGTGGGGACGCGCTAGTAGCTCATCCATGTCCGTAAAAGCCGTATCAATACCATACCATAGCTTTATGCCTGACTTTCCGATCGTCGACTCTCATTTGCATCTGTGGAACACCACCTGTCGTATCCATGGTTGGCTGAGGTACCAGCCTTAAACCACAGTTTTCTACTGGAGGACTACAATGAGGCCACAGAGTCTGTTGAAGTTGAAAAAATGGTATTCCTGCAATGCGATTGTGATCCTATGGATTACGGACATGAAACTGCATGGGTGTCCTCCCTGGCAAAGGCTGACCCCCGGATCGCCGGCATTGTGTCATGGGCCCCGCTGGAAAAAGGGGAAGCAGTAAGACCGGAACTGGAAGAGCTTGTTCAGATCAATCCACTGGTGAGGGGCATCAGGCGGATCCTTCAATCTGAAGATGTGGAGTTTTGCCTTCGTCCCGACTTTGTCCGTGGGGTACAATTACTGGCTGACTACGGTCTTACCTTTGATATCTGTATCTTTCCAGGACACCTCCCCAACGTGATCGAATTTGTCAGACAGGTACCACAGGTAAAAATGATCCTCAATCATATCGGTAAACCTGGGATCAAAATGGGGGAATTTGATCCATGGGCAGAAGGTATCACCCAGCTTGCAGCTATGGAAAACGTACATTGCAAGGTCTCCAGCCTGGCCACCGAAGCAGACCATGAACGATGGACGAAAGAGGATCTGAAGCCATATGTAGAGCACGTGTTTTCCTGCTTTGGCTTTGAACGATGCATTTTTGGGAGCGACTGGCCCGTTTGTACGCTCGCAGCTGACTTTCCCACCTGTGTATCCACTTTGGAGGAATTGATAACAGGATGTTCTGAAAAAGAAAAACAAAAGTTATTCAGGACCAATGCTATTGAATTCTATAGTCTCTGAGAAATGAAAATGGTCCCGGAGCCTTTACAAAAACAATAATTACAGATAGTTAAAATGACAGGACCTGATAAAATGAATATAACACAAAAAGCCAAACTGTTAGGGTTGCTGATCCTGTTTATGGCAGGGTCAGGGGTATTTTGCCAAACCAGAGATAAGCCACTTTCAGGGTCTGTGCAACCTCTAAACCTGGAACCATTGTGGGACACCGAAAAGATCTGCCATAACCCGCATAAGGGTTGGTACCTGCACTATTTTGATAACTCCCTGAACGTTTATGGGCCAAATCTTGCATCAGACGATTACCTTGAAGATTTCCCCGGCCTCAATGACGTATACCTGCGCCTGGCATGGTCCTACCTGGAGCCTGAGGAGGGGAAGTTCAACTGGACCGTCATCGATACGGTGATAAACAAATGGATAGCCCGTGGATATACGATCTCCTTCAGGATCTCATGCAAGGAAACCAACAATGAACAAGCCTATGCTACTCCGAAGTGGGTGCAGGATGCGGGAGCCAAAGGCAAAATGATCTATTATGAGCGCTACAATTCCACCACCTGGGAGCCTGATTACGGTGACCCAGTCTTTCTGGAGAAGCTGGACAATTTCCACAAGGCCTTTGCCAAACGTTACGACGGTCAGCCATGGGTGGAATACATTGATATAGGCAGCTATGGTGACTGGGGCGAGGGTCATACCTCCAAGGGCAGTAAAAAGGACTGGCCCTTTGAGGTGCTGAAACAACACATTGACATTCATACCAGACATTACACCAAAACACCTCTACTTATCAGTGATGACATTATAGGCAGCCGCCTCACAGAAGATGGTTCCAAAGAAAAACTGAAGACGTACATCCATGAAAAAGGCATATCATGGCGGGACGACAGCGCCTGCCTGCGGGGTTGGGAACGCTATGGATACAGTACCCTGCGTAATCCCGAGCTTTTTGAGGATTTCTGGCCGCTTTATCCTATCAATCTGGAAATGGGCCATTACGGAGCTCATGTCAAGAAATACGGGACCTGGAAGGATGGAAAGCCCTTTGAACGCGCCATCGAAGAAAGCCACGCTACCTACATTGGATTTCACGGAGATGCCCGCGAGTGGCTGGCAGATAATCCGGAAGCCACACGAAAGCTGGTCAACAAGGTAGGTTATTGGTATTTTCCAAAACGCCTGGATATCCGGGATACCCTCACCAGCGGCACTGTCCATAAGGTAAGAATGATCTGGCTGAATAAAGGCGTCGCACCGGCCTACTACCACTACCGGCTTTCCATACGATTTGCTCATACCGAAACGCAGGATCAGTTTATGATACCTCTTACTGAAAGTAACAACAGGCAATGGATGCCTGACCGGCTTAGCGAGGAGCGCTACAGGGTACGCATACCCGAATGTATGGCAGCTGGTAGCTATCGTATTGAAATTCGTCTTATGGAACCAGTGCACGACAAAAACCACCGCGAGCACCCCATTGAACTCGGGCTGGAAAACAGCATTAAAACAAAAGATCATTACTACAACATCGGTCATACCTACATTCAATGAAACACACCTTCCACTCCATGCTCCATGCCATGTGCCCCTGTCTAGCCACATAAGATAATGAACAACAGCAAAACTCCACTTATTCCGTTCGCTCTGGTGACCAGCCTTTTTCTGATGTGGGGGCTGGCCAACAACATGACAGATACCCTGTTGGCCGCTTTTAAGAAGATCATGTCCATGACTGATTTTCAGACGTCGTGGATACAGTTTGCCTTTTACGGGTCCTATTTTTGTCTTGCCCTCCCGGCCGCTATATTCATAAAAAAATACACCTATAAGGCCGGGCTGCTGGTAGGACTGTCCTTTTTCATTGGGGGTTCACTGCTGTTTTACCCGGCCAGCCAAACCATGGTGTACGGACATTTTCTGGCGGCTCTGTTTATCCTGGCAGGTGGTTTGTCCATTATTGAAACTACCGCCAATCCCTATGTACTGGCCATGGGTCCCTCAAAAACTGCCACGCAACGCTTGAACCTGGCACAATCCTTTAACCCTATTGGCTCTATATCGGGTGTGCTGCTGAGTAAGTTCTTTATTTTGTCCCACCTTAATCATGCAGGTGCTGATGAACGTGCGGGTATGAGTGAGGCTTCTTTGCAGGCTATTCAAACGGAGGAGCTAAACGCGGTAATGGGCCCTTATGTGGGGATAGCCTTTGTGCTTTTATTCATTGCCATACTCATAGCCTTATCCAAAATGCCTCGTGCTGCGCCTACCAACGAACGTGTGGACCTGATCGCCACACTAAAGCGTCTGATAAAACAAAAGCGCTATACACTGGGTGTGATGGCTCAGTTCTTTTATGTGGGGGCACAGATCGGGGTCTGGTCTTTTATGATCCGTTATGTCATGCTGGAGCTTAATGTGAATGAAGAGCAGGCATCGTCATGGTACGTTGCTGCTCTGGTATTGTACCTGATCTCGCGCTTCCTGTGCACATGGCTGATGAGATTCATTGCCCCCCGAAAGCTGCTGTTTTGGGTGGCGGCCCTGGCCGTTTTACTTACCACGATTGTTATAACAGGTAGTGGATATATTGGCGTTGGGGCTCTGGTAGGTATCTCGGGTTGCATGTCTTTGATGTTCCCTACCATATTCGGTATAGCCGCGGAAGGCCTGGGGAAAGATCAGAAGATCGGGGGCTCCGGCATGATCATGGCGATCCTGGGCGGGGCTGTACTTACTATGATACAGGGGCAGGTTTCCGATACCACCGGGAGCATCAAGCTGGCCTACGCTGTGCCGCTGGTCTGTTTTTTGATCGTGGCTTACTATGCGGCCGTTTCCGGTAGAATAAAGCAGGAGACATGAAAGTAGTTGTTGCTATTGCTCGTTCAGCAGGTTCACGCAAAGCGGGTTAAGAAGCGCGAAGAACGCTAAGATTGGCGTACTTTGCGTTCCTGCCTTTGCGACCTCTGCGTGAAAAACACTGCTGAAAGAAAGAAAACACCTAATTGGGCCAGAGCCAGAAGTTATTCATATTTTCCTTGCTGGATTTTATATGCCTGTAAGGTCCCCCTTGTTCCTGTTCCGTGGAAGGACCCAGAGTCAGATCCGTCATCTTAATGTTTTGGAACGGACCAGGCAGCGGATTTTTAGGTAACGGGTTCCCAAAAAAATCCACTTCCACACCATCCACAGGAAGGGTCTTGACAAGAGAGGAAATATCCTCCATAATAAAATTGAGCTGAAGGGTAGACTCCACCAGGCCGGGGCGCAGGATCTTCGGGACAATACTATGCTGATCGTTACCTGTCAACAACTGCCAGTCTTCCAGCTCAAGAAAGGGCAATCGTTCCCATCGCTCCGTGTTAATCCCTACCCCGCCCCGCTCTGGCGTGGTTTTTCGAATCAGTTCCTCCGCTATAGCGGCCATTGATATCCTTTCCTTGTTCGTATTGACCATGAACAGCGGCCTGTCCAGCTCTTTGGAGTAGGTGTCTACTGTCAGGCGGTTGTAGCTGGCGGCGAGTAGGTTATGATCGGAGAGATTGTTCCCTGACCTGTCACTTTCAGCCGGTAGACTCAATGCCCCCACATGATTACCAATGATCATATTATTGACAATCTTCCAGTTGGAAGCTTCAGTCAGGTTCCTCACTTCCTCACCGTTCTGAATGCCATGCGTTTTTCTGTCTGTAGCCACATGCGCCCATACCCCATAATTGGCATTGAGCATGATCAGGTTGTGGGCCAGCGTTACGCCCGAGGCATCATGACTGTAGATGCCGTCCCCGGTCAAGGGCCCGGTATTGTAGGTGAGCGCTATGATGTTGTTATCCACCAGCAGGGGACCTTCCCCCAGCTCAATAAAGATGCCGGTTCCCTGGTTGCCAACGATCACATTACGAGTGACCCGGCTGTCACGGTAAACATTGTCAAGCCAGAGACCGTAACAGTAATTTCCCCGGAACAGATTCTGCCGGATCTCCCCTCCGATGAAAAAATGTAGTTTCACGCCACCCACCTCCGGTGCCTTAAAACCAAGCCGGTTGTTACGTTCGAACCGGTTGCCGATGATCTTTGTCGCTGTACTGCGGATGCCTACGATACCGGCAGACCCATTGTCACTAATGATGTTATTCCGGATCATGTGGTATCCGGTGTTTTCAGGTTGGGGTTGCCCCAGGCTATCTGCATCCACCGGGCCTTCTGACCCAATGTCAAGACCCACGGTCTTACCGTAACGGATCGTATTGCCTTCAATCACCCAGTGATGTCCTCCCCTGCATCCCATAATGCCCGCCTGGGGTGATCCGTGAACACTCCAAAAACCTGCTGGAAAGTTAGTGGCGCCGTGCTCCATGACAAACCCTTTTACATGGATATATCCTAATCCCCGCCGGTAAGGAGCAAACACCCGTGGCCTCACCGTTAGCTCGACCAACGCCTGCTTCGGGGATCTACTGTAACCAGGGAAATGCACATACAGCCCGGTTTTTTCTTCATTCACCATCCAGGACCCGGCTATAGCAGTCAGGTCATCCTGATGGTCAACCTCTATCAGGGGTGCTCCGTTGACAAACAACTGCCCCAAACTCACATTCAGAACTCCAGGTGCCTTTCTCAGGGTAAGCTGATAAGGGTTAAACGCCGTTGGAAAGGTATCAAAACCATGATCCTTCGGTGGGCTTATGGCAAACATGTCCGGTGACAGCACTCCAAAATAGATATTCTCTTGACCATCCACTTTCTCCCAATCCGGCTGCCATACATCTGAGCCCTTGATGTAAACTTCTTCCTTCGGAGCAGCCATATAGACAATAGGTTTATCGTTGTCACCTCCCCTTGGTGGTGCTACCCGTTCCCGATACACTCCTGCATGTACTAAAATGGTGTCACCCGGCATGGCCAGCTCAGCCGCCCCGCCTATTGTAAGGAAAGGAGCAGCTTCTGTACCCGAATTTCCGTCTGATGCTTTTGGATGCTGCTGGTTTACTACCAACGTGCGCGAGGAAGGTGAAATACCATGCAATGACATGACCCAGCAAATGAGCAAGGTGAAAACACTGCTGAAAATATACAAATACCTGTTTTTCATGAGATTAATTGTAAACTGAATAATCCATTACCCCCCATTCCTGATTGGGCACTTCTCCCATATAAAAGTCGATCCTGTTTTCACCACTGAACAGGTCATAATGGTCAAACCAGGGCTTATTATGTGGCCTTCCATTCAAACTGACCTTTTGGATGTATACATTTGCCTCACCCTGATCATGCACGTAGATGGAAAGCCGGTTTTCCTTTCCCTTCAGAACATGACGGACCCTCGCCTTTTCGATAGCAGGAGATCCGATCATATACCGTCCGTCACCATGGGTAACGGGATAAAACCCGAGGCTGCTCCAGATATACCAGGCGGACATTTGCCCCGTATCTTCATTGCCACACATACCTGTGGGTGTATTATCATATTTTGAGGCGAGGATCTGGCGTACCATTTTCTGTGTCTTCCAGGGTTTCCCCGTGAAATTGTACATGTAGGCTACATGGTGGCTGGGCTCATTGCCGTGAGCATACTGACCAATAAGACCTGTAATATCCCCTGAAGTATTGCCTCCGGAAAGATCTGCGTTCAGACTAAAAAGCCGGTCCAGTTTGCGTTCGAGTGAATCTTTACCTCCCATCAGTTCCATAAGGCCTGGAATGTCATGAGGCACGAAAAACGTCCATTGCCATGCATTGCCTTCGCAATAGTCATCCTTCCTGTGATTGGAGTGCAATGGATCGAAAGGCGTACGCCAGCTACCATCAAACATCCTTCCCCGCATAAATCCGGATCCGGCATCAAATACATTGCGATAGTTAGCAGATTGCTGTTTGTAATAATTGTAATCCTGCTCATGTCCCAGCATCCGGGCCATTTGAGCAATACACCAGTCGTCATAGGCCAGTTCAAGTGTAATGGCCACTGATTCATATTCCAGATCAGCCGGTATGTACCCGTATCTTCTGTAATTACGGTTGCCCATGACCCGGCCCATCGATATACCAAAAGAGTCTTTTTGGGCCGTTTCCTTCATGGCTTCAAACAGTAGTTCCTCATCATAATCCCTGATGCCCTTGAAATAGGCATCCGATATGATAGGCATGGAATGGTTTCCGATCATGGTGAGGGTTTCATTTCCTGCCAGCAGGAAAACGGGTAGCTGACCCGTGATTTTATAATGTGACAAAAAAGTATGGATGTTGTCATTGGCAATTTCGGGGTGCAGTACGGTGATCAGAGGATGCGCCGCCCTGAATACATCCCATAAGCCGGAGGCTCCTCCGTAAAAACGTCCTCCGTCTGTATTATGTACCTGATGATCGGCACCCCGGAACCGGCCATCTACATCGGAATAGAGCATAGGGTAAAGCAATACATTGTACAGAGCGGAATAAAAAAGCTCTTTTTGCCCAGGTACCGTGGTTTCCAACTGAATACCCTCAAGTGACGCCTGCCATGATTGTTTTGCTGCCTTCCTGATCGCATTAAAATCCCAATGCGGGATCTCCTCCGTGAGGTTTTTTAGTGCTCCCTCCACACTGACCGGCGATATACCTACTTTGACCAGGACAGTACGGTTATCTTCCAGGTTGAACCATAGTTTGCCTTTTATGTTGTTTCCCATGAGGCTATCCATCTCACTTTCTTGATCATCACGATACAATACAGATTGAAAAGGTGCCGAGAACTCCGCAGCAAAATACACATGCTGTTCTCTGGCCCAGCCGGAGGAGATACGGAAACCGGCCAGGGTATGATCGTTGATCCTGTAGATACCTGAATTCACCACGGTATCCCTGTTCTCCTCGCGGACAATTGTACAGGCATACCGGCTGCCGTGTTTCAGATCAATAAGAATGCCGGCTGAATCCGGTGAAGAAAAGGTGTATTGCTGAAACCCACAGCGGGGTGTTACGGTCAGGGCTACGCTAATGCTGTCATCATGCAGCAATACCTCATAATACCCGGGAGCCGAAGTTTCATTTTGATGGGAAAAGCGAGATCGATACCCTTTGTCCGGTTCTTCCGGAGGACCTGAATGTAGATAGCCATGTCCATTAAACGGCTGAAAAAGCACGTCCAGAAAATCATTGCATCCTCCTCCACTTTTATGGATATGGCTAAAGCCCAAAATGGTATTGTCACTGTATTCATAGCCGGAACCTTTGGTACGGGTATCCGGTCCCAGCTGAACCATACCGAAAGGCACAGCAGCGGCAGGTATCACCCGGCCTCCCCCGCTGGAGCCAATGAAATTATTGACAAATACGGTGAGTTCTTCCTTTTCCCATTGCTCCTGCTCTACTTTGCAGGAAAGTATTGAAATGAGCATGAGAAGGTATGCAAACCAGGCAACTTTCATTTGTAATTCAGGCAGTTTTTCCAATTATGACCCACCAGAACCCTATCACTGTACTGCTCCTAATCTATGGTCTGTGTCTTCACAGACCATTTACTTTCAGTTCTGTGAAGACACAGACCGAGGATCAGACACTCCTCTAACCTCTACTATTAACCATCAATAAACCATCTACCACCTATTCACTTTCCACTATTCTGGGGTCACTTAAATATTTTTGGATCCGGATGGCCAGGGAGTCCCGGATATCGGTAAATTCATCTACTTTGTTTTTCATCTCGGAGGGATCATCGGCCAGGTCGAAAAGTTCTACAGGCTCCAGGCTATCCGCCAGAAGCTTATAGGAGCCCTTCAGCAATGCAGTGGTTGCATAGGGTTTTGGCTTATCACCAGGCTGAGGGTAGAAGCTGTAAAAATCAAGCTGCCAGAAGATCTCACGCCGCGGGGGTGCCTTTTCAGCACCGGTAAGCCAGGGTAAAATATTCTCCCCATCATACAATGATCCATCATAGTCCACTCCGGCTGCCTTGCAGAAGGTGGGCAACAGGTCTACATTGGATGCCACCACGTTAGTATTGATAACACCTGAAGATATATTGCCGGGCCATGCAGCAATAAAAGGCACCCGGATCCCACCTTCATGGAGATCAGCCTTGCCTCCGCTAAAGTAGCCGGTACTACCAAAATAGGCCGGACCGTTGTCCGAGGTGAATACGATGAGGGTATTATCCAACTCTCCCAGCCCTTTAAGCCGTTTTACGATCCTGCCTATGCCAGCGTCCATGTGGGATACCATAGCATTGTACAACAGCTTGTTGCCGGTAAAGCCCCGGGCTTTGTATTTTTCCGTATGAGGAGCAGGGGCCGGCTCATAGGGTGTATGAGGTACATCATACCAAAGGTTGATGAAGAAGGGTTGCCCGGCCCGGCTCAGGGAATCGATCAGGAAGATCGTCTCATCGGTTTTTATATCCGTCCAGTGCCCACTGACCGGAGGAATTCGCCTTTCATTCCTCACCAGATGAAGGCCGCCGTCCCGGTAGAGTCTTTTTTTGCTGAATAGCTCCTTTCGCACCGTGTCTTCAATAAAACACAGGTAGTGATCAAAACCGTGCTGCATGGGACCGGGGTCGACGCTGTCATCACCATGGGCACGTGCGTTGAATTCATGCTCCTGTATCCCTCCAAGATGCCATTTGCCTATATGTGCGGTAAAATATCCTCCTTTTTTAAGCATCCAGGCCATGGAAGATATTTCTGCCGGAAGGTTTTCGTCCGTCTCATCACGAAAATGATGACGTATATCAAATCGGATCGGATATTTGCCGGAAAGGATGGCCGCTCTCGATGGTGTGCAGACGGCGGAAGAAGCATAAAAGTTCCGGAGTTGTATCCCTGTTGATGCCAGAGCATCCAGGTTTGGGGTCTCAATTTCATGACTCCCAAAACAGGTGAGATCTCCATACCCCAGATCATCGGCCAGTATGAACAGGATATTGGGCTTTTTCGGGCTTACGGATGTTTGATGATCCCCATCATTACATGCAGTGAAAAGGACTACTGTCAGCAACCAGGCTGTTCTAAAAAGGTTGTGGAAATAATTCATACCGGATCTAAAGCCACCTGATCAAAGATTGTCCAAATTCAGCTCACTTTCTACACAAATATTGGCTGTTCCTGATGCCTGATTGGCCCTGATGATCATGAGAGGGCGTCAAAATACCATTTTTATGATCCATCTACCGAATCGCACATTGCTGCATAAAAAAATCAGTCTGAAGAGATCACGAGGTTGCCTGGATGGCAGAACTATTAAAGTTAGAGCAGAATAAAACTTTACCGCATCTGGTATTTATCTGAAACTCAGTGAACATTTTTGGGGCAGCCTCACATCGACTTCCCTTGTTTCAAAACACTATTTATGATTTTCCTTCAGTTGCTGAAAGGTATTCTTTAACTGCTCATAGCGCGTATGTACGTCCTTGCCCGGTTTTTGGTAATTCTCTGCAATGATGTCAAACAGATATTCGGTATGCTCCTGAAGTTTGGGTTGGTCATAGCGTTTCGGACCTTTTTTCAGGTAACTGAGTTGCAACTGCAGACGCTGCTTCTCTTTCTCCGAGTCTGCTTGTTTTATCAAAGCCTCGAATTCACTTATTTTTTCCCTGATCTCTACCAGCAAACGAGCTATTTTCAGCCCTGCCTCCTCCTGTTCAATAAGGTCGGACCGGGTAGTTCCGGCTTTTTCCAGGTCAGGTGGGATGCGGATCATGAATTTCTGCGACAGGGCCTGCTCCCCATATTTCACTGTGACCGTCACCTCTCCCGGAGCAACCAAGGGACCTCTAAAGTCCTTTTTCTCCGATGATTTGAGATAATGCCTGAGATCCCATTCTGTTTTTCTAATACCAAGGGAATTGCCCGGAAGCCTTTTTAAATTTTCTTCCTTGTAATGGACGACGTGGCCATTCTTTTTGAATTCAAAGGAAATGGTGGAGTCAGCAGGTGTGTCAGGCAGGGTAAAATGAATATGCTGAATACCTCCCATAACATCTTTTGGTCGGAATACCTGAAAACCCGGTGTTTTGTCAGGTTCGTAACGATGCAAAGGTGAGATATCGTCCATGACCCAGAAGGATCGGCCCAGGGTAGACAGCGCAAGAGACTTTCTGAAAACCTGAATGTCAGTTACGGGAGTAACAGGAAGATTTTGCTGAAATGTCTTCCAGCGCTTCCCATCATCAAAAGAGATAAAAAAACCAAATTCGGTACCTGTATACAGCAGTCCCTCCCGATCCGGGTCTTCTCTCACCACACGTGTGGGGTGGTCATTGGGGATGCCGTTTTTTCCATCCGTTAAACGCTGCCATGTCAAGCCATAGTTCTCTGTTTTAAAAATATAAGGTCCGTTATCTCCAAGATAGTCGCGATACACGGCAACATAAGCCTTTGCAGCATTATGGGGCGAGGCTTCTATTTTCGATACACGACCTCCGGGCAACATGTTTGGTGTAATGTCATTCCAATTCCTGCCACCGTCACGGGTAACATGTACCCGTCCGTCGTTGGAACCGGTCCAGATCACTCCAGGTGCAATTGACGACTCTTCGATGGCGTACAAAACTGCATAATATTCCTCCCCGGAAATATCCTCATCAATAGGGCCACCACTGCGCATACGGTACTGCGGTTCGTTGGCGGTGAGATCCGGGCTGATGATTTTCCACGTAACACCACCGTCCGTAGTCTGGTGCAGGTATTGGGAACCATAGTATACCCTGTCAGGATCATGAGGGGAAACTTCCATTGGGGTGACACGCTGAAAACGGTAAGTAATGTCGTCCGGGTGGTTGCCATAGAGGCTCTCTCCCCCTACATAGTAGTTCTGTTCTATTCCTGTAAGTGTGTTGTACACACTGAACTGACCTTTGCAGTTTGCATAAACGATATTGGGATCACCCGGTTTGGGTATCACCGGGCCGGTCTCACAGCCTCCCACCCGCTCCCAGTTCGTCATCTCCGTCATGTTGTGATGATCATTGCTGTTCAATACGTCCTGCCCCGGACGGGAAGAGGGCACCCTGATGGTTGAGTTGTCTTGCTGACCGGAATACAGGTACCATGGATACTGATCATCGACATAACAGGAATACAATTCTGCGGTAGGCTGGTTAAACTGATGGGTCCAGTTCCTGCCACCATCCCGTGACACAGAAGCCCCACCGTCGTTCCCTGCGATCATCAGCAGCGTATCCTCAGGATGTATCCACAGGTCATGGTGATCAGCATGGGACGCCGGTATCTCCCGCCACGTTTTTCCTCCATTACAGGATGTCCAGAAGATCTTGGTGCCCACCCAGATATGATCTGCATTCCCCGGATTGACATCAATATTTGTAAAATAAAAAGGGCGATACATAACGGACCGGTGCACTTTCTCGGGCAGCGGCACCTTCTCCCAGCTTTCACCATGGTCATCCGACCGGTAAATGCCTTCCTGATCCCCGGAGGCCTGTATCTGCGCCCAGACACGGTCAGGTTTGGCTTGGCTAACAGCCAGATCAATTTTACCTGTCAATCCCGTGGGGAGTCCATTCGTGAGTTTTTGCCAATGATCACCACCATCCTCCGACCTATAGATGCCATCCTGGGCTCCTCCGCTGATAATGGTCCAGGGCTTGCGCTCCGCACGCCATAGTGTGGCATAGAGGATCTCAGGATTATCAGGAGCAAACTCCAGATCCACTGCACCTACCGAATCATTCAGGTACAATATTTTTTCCCATGAGGCCCCTCCGGTCAACGTCCGGTATACACCACGTTCTGCTGATTTTCTGAAAGGCTGGCCCATTGCTGCTACATATACCTTTTTGGGATCATCCGGGTGGATAAGTACCGCACCTATCTGCCCGGCTTCCTTCAGTCCGGCAAATGACCAGGTCATCCCGGCATCTTCCGATCTGTACATTCCCTTGCCTACGATCACATTGCTACGGATAGCGTCGGAGCCTGTGCCCACGTAAAGAATGTCAGGATCTTCCTGATATACAGCAATGGCCCCGATGGAGGGTGTGTCAAAATGACCATCGGAAATATTGCTCCAGTGGATACCATAGTCCGTAGACTTCCAAAGCCCTCCCCCCGCGGCCCCCATGTAAAAGGTGCCCGGCTCTTTTACTACACCACATACAGCAGTAACACGTCCTCCACGAGAGGGACCAACGTTCCTGAATTGAAGGGACATCTTATCCTGTTGCAGTTTCCCTTCCTGGGAACCTGAAGCACTCCCGTATTGCGAATACAAGTCCAAAGAAGTGATAACAAGTATCAGGGTACAGCAATAATCAATAGATCTTTTCATAGGTTATTCTACATTTCAGGATCTGCTACCTGACCAGGGAGGCCTGTTACCTTAGCGGGTTCACTTTGTCCGCATTGAGCCATTGAAGGGCTTTTTCCAGCAGCAGGGTCTTGTATTCCAGGTAATTCTTGCTGGTTACGGGAATGAACTCATCCACCTGTACGGGGTTTCCCTCGAGGATCTGGCCATTCGGCCGGATGGTGTGGCCGATATTCCACATAAACTGTACTACCCGTTTTCCGGTAGTAGGAAAAACAAGATCCTCCTCCCATTCCCAGGTGTTACTGTAACCTCCATCAGGCATACCGATTGTGTAGCCAAGTTGGTTGTCCACTACCATAGCCGCAAACTGGCTCAGGTGCGAACCACCCCACGGCCCCAGAAAAACTACCATCTTGCCGGTAAAGTGTTTTTTGGCAGGCTGCATTATCCAATCAGAATAGTATGGCAGGTGAGCGCATTTGAACGGGACGTCGTTACTGTATACCTGTCCTGCCGCCAGACCTTTCAGCACCGGACCGTGAAGCCATTCCATCACCCAGGTGCCATCATCCTGCGCTTCCCTGGTACTACCATCCATGGCATTTTGACGGGCAACATACCGGTCTGTGTATCGTGCAATGAAATCATCAGTAATGTCACTGAGCTTTAAATTTCCTCCTGTGGTTTTGAACGGTACGGGACTCAGACGTGCCAGCGCATAGGCCCCCTGGCTCCCTCCACGACTGTCAATGGCATCGATGATCAGGTCATGATCGAGCAGGTTATGCTTTTCCGCATACTCGATCAGGTAGTCTGTAGCCTCCGGCAGGTCGCGACGGAACCCATACCACCACAGCAGCAGGGAACGATTGTTGGGATCTGTAGGTGTATACAGGTGAAACGATTCCTTTTTCCAGGCCAACTCATAGCCTGGATAGTCTTTGAGTGTTCTGCCGTGCTGCCAGTCCACCTTTGCCAGATAGGGAAGTGTGATCGTATAATTTTTTCCAGCCTCATTCTTCAGGGTAAGGGTCAGCTGATCCTGGTAAAATGACGGGGGAAGCTGCCTGCCCTTTTCAGAAAGGTCATAAGCAAACCTGCGCCAGAGATTTTCGGTGTTGGAATAGCGGATGTATTGCCTCGCCTCGTTAAAATAATCCTTCAGGGGTTGTCCGTTCACCTGTATCAGCCTGTCACCGATCCGGGGCACCGTCGATCTTTTGAGGTGTTCGTTAATGTTTTTTCCCAGATCAGCCACAAAAAGGAAGTATTCTCTCTTTTTACTGTAATCCGGATGAAATCGTATGGGGGCTACGCCGGTATTGATCTCAGGCAATACCAGTCCCCCTTTGATCTTCCGGATGGAAAGATGCCGGTCCCTGCGCGAGGCGCTTAGCTTTTGCAAGGCATAGTAGAGTTCCACATCGTCCGAGGCATTGATCACTTCTTCCTTCAGCGCCAGCATGGCCTCTCTCGGGTCAAAATCAAGCTTTTGTTCCTTAACAGGCGAGAAAGCCTCCCTTTGCAGGGTTTTCTCATAAATATAATCGAACAACGCCTCCCTATCCTCCCGGCTTCCGTGGTTTTGGGCACTCACGGCAGATGTGAAAAGTGTGATCATTATGATCATCAGTCCGTTTGTATTCATTATCATTTTACACGTTATTCAGGTTTCCAATCGGTTTCGAGTTTGGTAATGACGCTGGTCGCCACCATGTCACCCATACAGTTTACAGTAGTGTTCCCCATATCAATGAGCCGGTAGATCCCGCCGACGATGGCTACCACTTCCAGCGGCAGGTTAAATGCCTGTGCGAACAGCATGGCGATGACCAGTCCCCCTCCGGGTATACCCCCGGAACCTTCGGACAGCAGCAGTCCGACA
>LYSV01000108.1 GCA_001657315.1 Flammeovirgaceae bacterium BBD 1991-12
AACTGAAGATGGTCTGGCTTAAAAACAAGGAAGCCATTCCGCAAGGGGAGTGGCTTCCTTTAATTTTGTATGCTATCCGCCGGACTACAGGCTGGACTCAAAACTCTTTTCCCACTCCTTCCATGATGTGGACTTGAAGTGGTTCCCGCCAATAAACTTTACAATCTTTTCAAACTGATGCGGCTTCTGGTAGCCTGGCAAAGGCTGGATCATATTAAAATCTTCATCCAGAAAAACCACTGTGGGATAGCTTAATTTATTATTGAGCAGCGAAGCCGCCAGCTCATGATACCCACGGCCACCGCTCGGTACAAACTTAAAGGTATAATCGCGGAAAGTGATGTCCTCCCGCTGCTCTGCATTAAACTTCACGGGGTAGAAATTCTCATTCAAATACCTGGCAATCTCCGGATTATTAAATGTATTCTTATCCATTACCTTGCACCAACCACACCAATCCGTATAGACATCTACAAAAATCTTCTTTTTCTCTGTTTTGGATCTTTCTACAGCCTCCTCAAAGGTTATCCACTGCACGTTGGAGGCAGCCGGCCGGAAACTGAATGCCATACCTAACACTAGCACGGCTGTACCCAGCAGCGCCGAAAACATGATATTTTGTTTTTTCATAGTTATCTGGATGTACGGAGCAAACATCATCTAAGTTAAAATAATTTCAATATTAATGCCAGAAATCACTCAGGAGGTCACCGTCATTACATAATTTATCACACCTTCGCAATCATCCGGTGCAAACCACCGGATGGATCCGTCCTTTTTGAACCAGGTCATCTGCCGCTTCGCATATCGCCTGGAGTTACGTTTCAGCAGCCTGATACACTCCTCTCTTTCATAAAGCCCTTCCAGGTAGCCAAATATCTCCCGGTATCCTACCGTTTGCAGTGCATTCAGATGCCGGTATTCGAACAATTTTTCAGCTTCTCCAAAAAGCCCGGCCTCTATCATGCTATCCATTCTTCTATCGATACGTTCGTAGAGTTTTGCTTTGTCCAGTTCAAGACCGATCCTGATGGTCTGAAAATCTCTCTTGCCTGCCACGGGTTTTCGCCAATGTGAATACGCTATACCTGTACCCTCATAGACTTCCAGCGCCCGCACTACACGCTGTGGATTGTTAAGATCTACCATAGCGAAATAGGCAGGATCTACTCTTTTAAGATAGTCCGTGAGTTTTTCCAGGCCCTCCTCTTCCAATTGTTCATTCAGTTTGGACCTTATACCAGCGTCCACCTCCGGAATTTCAGCAAATCCTGATGTAACCGCATCGATGTACAGCCCTGATCCTCCTACCATTATGAGTAACTTTTTCGTTTTGAACAGCTTCCCGATCGTGGTAAGAGCCATCTTTTCAAACCTGCCCGCTGATACTTCGTCAAAAATTGAATGTGAATTGATAAAATGATGTGGCACAGCGGCCAGCTCATTCTTGTCCGGTTTGGCGGTACCCAGCTCCATTTCGTGGTAGAGTTGTCGGGAATCCGCCGAAATGATCTCAGTTTTATAATACTGTGCCAGTTCTATGGCCAATCCTGTTTTGCCAACAGCGGTAGGCCCTACAATGGTGAGCAAGAAATTATCCATTAACACAAATTTCTTCCTATTTACCTGGATATCAATACTCATGATGGGAATGTTCGTGTAAGAATATTTGTTATTTTCACAGTAGATGAGTGCAAGCAAGGACGATCAATACAAAAAACAAATAAAAAAGCTCAGGGAAGAGCTGGAGAATGAAAAGAGCAAGAATGCATTTATCAATGCTATATTGGAGGGAGGCACACTGATCATTTGGGCAGTAGACGACAACCTCGAGCTGGTCTCCTTCAATCAAAACTATTTCAGCGAGTTTTTAAGCGATGACAACAAGGCAAAAATAACCTACCAACAGGGGCCCTCGCTGAAAACCGTAAAAGCCAAAACCTTCTGGAAAAAAAAATACAAAGAGGCTCTGAAAGGCGGATCACTAAACTTTGAGATACGACTGGACTACGCCCCCGGAGAGGTGTGGAAGGAAGTATTTCTGAATCCCACCTATGATACCACAGGCAAGATCATAGCCGTATCAGGACTTGCCTACGATATTACGGAAAAAATGGAGTCCCGGCTGAAGATAACAAAGAGTGAGGCGAAGTTCCGGACAATCTTTGAATCATTTCAGGACCTTTATTTCCGCTGCGACTTTGGTGGCAGGATCATCATGCTCAGCCCTTCGGTAAAAGAGATAACCGGGTACACTGAAAAATATCTGATGGGCAAGAACGTACTCAACTACTATGTGTATACACCCAGGATAAAGTCGCTTCTTAAGGAACTTTTACAAAAAGAAAGCATCCGTAACCTTGAGTTCGACGTTGTGCACCGGTCGGGTAAAAAGATACCCTGTATATGCGACCTGCGAATTGTTTATGAAGGAAAAAACGCCCAGTATATAGAAGGAGTAGCGCGTGACATCACCGAACTGAAAAAGGCGCATCAGCAGCTTCAGAATTCCAAGGAACTGGCGGAAAGATCCTTAAAGGTAAAAGAGCGGTTTCTGGCCAATATGAGCCATGAGATCAGAACACCGTTGAATGGGATCATGGGTATGCTTCACCTGTTGGACAAAAGTAAACTCGATGCCAAGCAGCAGGAACATCTGCAGGCATTAAAGGGATCAGCCGATATTTTAATGGCTCTCCTTGATGATCTCCTGGACATTTCCAAGATAGAAGCAGGGAAAATGATCCCCGCACATGCCCCCTTCAACACAGAAAGTCTGATGGAAAAGCTGTATCTGCTGTACAGCGGGCAGGCGGAAAGGAATGGCCTGAAAATCACATGCGAAGTAAAGCAGGATGTACCCAGAGTAATACTGTCTGACGAAGTAAAACTGCTCCAGATATTTTCCAATCTCATTTCGAATGCTATAAAATTCACCCTTCCAGGAGGTAAGATCAGAGTACATCTGGAGGTCGAAAAGATCATAGAGGCAGACAATTACAGGCTTAGGGGTGCTGTATCAGACACTGGCATAGGAATATCACCAAAAAATAAAAAAAGACTGTTCAAAAGCTTTACCCAACTGGATAGTTCCAACAGTAAGTCCTACAAGGGTACCGGGCTGGGGTTGTATTTATCCCGGCGGCTGACGAGGTTGTTCAAGGGCAATATGGGAGTAGAGTCAAAACCCGGTGAAGGAAGTACATTCTGGTTCACTTTTAATACGAGAACTGCATCCGAGAGCAACATCAAAAAGAACAAGCGAAAAAACAAGACGATCCAGCTGAAAACCGCAGCAAATATTTTGATCGTGGATGACAATGCCATTAACCTTCAGTTGGCTGCCGAACTACTCAAAAAGGCCGGAGGAGTGATCACCACTGCCAACAGTGGCTTTGAAGCCATTAGGAAATGTTCCAAAAAGAAGTTCGATGTGATTGTGATGGATATACAAATGCCCGACATGGACGGCATTGTTACCTCTCACAGGATCAAGGAAAACGGGCCAAACAGCAGCACACCGGTCATAGCCATGACTGCCTACGCCTCTCCGAAGAGCCATGCTGAGTTTCTGCAGGCCGGCATGGACGACTACCTTTCAAAACCCATCGATCCTGCGCGGCTTCTGAAAAAAGTACAAGACTGGACACAAGGCCTGCAGCCCGCCCCTTCCAAAAATGATAAACAGCCTGTTAAATCACATTTGCAATCGATCAACTACGCTACGCTGGATACACTGGCAAGGTACGGAGGCCAGGAAATGGTAGATGAAGCGCTGACAGAGTTCACCACGGAGTGCGAGGAGCAGATCAGGGCGGCTGAAACACTGTTCAATCAAAAAAAATATGATGACCTTGTGGTGATCTTCCATACCCTGAAAGGAAACGCCGGCACGCTGGGTTTGGAAAAAATTGCCGCCCGGTCCGAGATTTTAGAGAATAGTATAAAAAAGAAAAAATATCATATTTTTGAAGATAACATAAATCACCTTAAACTCCATTTTAAAGATTTTAAAAGGGAATTAAACTCGAGTAACACAAAAATTCAGTCTGATGGCTAAAAAAATCCTACTTGCAGATGACAGTCCTGTTATACAGACGTTATCAAAAAAGATCTTTCAGGGGCAAGGCTTTGATATAAAAGGTATTAAGACGGGCATGACCGTTCTGGAAGAGGTAGAAAAAAATGATTACGACATAATTATTCTTGATATTATTCTACCCGGCGCCAACGGCATGGATCTCGCAAAGCAGATCCGTGATATGAAAGACAAAAAGAAATCTGATGTGCCGATCATAGCCATATCGGGTAATTACAAAAATTACCGGAAAGAGGATTTTGATGACGCAGGTATAAATGAATACCTGATAAAACCTCTTGACTATGACGCTCTGGTTAATACCGTTAAAAAATACGTCTGATCTATGATCATAAAGTACTCAAAGCACTTTCTGAACAAGCTTGAGGATCTCATAGCCGAATCCGAATACGTGCTGAGGTACGAAAGGGGTAATTTCCAGTCAGGATGGTGCATACTCAAGGATACAAAGATCATTGTTGTCAATAAGTTTTTCGCTCTGGATGGTAAGATCAACTGCCTGTTGGATATCATAAAGTCCATTACGATTGACAGCGACGATCTGAGTGAAAAAAACAGGAAACTATACCTTGAACTGGCGCAAACTGAGCTGGAACTTTGAAAGTTACATTTCTGGGAACGGGAACATCACAGGGGGTGCCTGTAATTGCCTGCCAATGCGAGGTTTGTTGCTCGCTGGATTTTCGCGATAAACGGTTAAGAACCTCTGTACATGTAGAGGTAGATAACAAAAGCTTTGTCATAGACACCGGACCTGACTTCCGGCAGCAGGTACTACGTGAACGGATCGATCAACTGGACGCTGTCATCTTCACCCATGAGCATAAGGATCATACTGCAGGCCTGGATGATGTAAGGGCATTCAATTTCAGGCAAAAAAAAGATATGCCTGTCTACGCCCGGAAAAATGTGCTCAACCAGCTCAAAAGAGAATTCAGCTACGCGTTTGAAGAGATCAGATACCCGGGGGTGCCGCAGATAGAGCCGCACGAACTTAGCGGTGAGCCTTTCAGAGTGGAAAACGTGAATTTCACTCCCGTGGAAGTTATGCATTACAAGCTGCCGGTATTTGGCTACCGGATCGGGGATTTCACCTATATAACAGATGCTAACTACATAGATGACGTTGGGAAACAAAAAATAGCAGGAAGCAGGGTGTTGGTACTCAATGCCTTGCAAAAAGGACCACATATTTCACATTACAATCTGGAAGAAGCGCTGGCACTGGCGCTTGAGTTAAAGACGGAAAAGACCTACCTTACCCACATCAGTCATAAAATGGGTACCCATAAAAAAGTACAGGCGGAACTGCCGGATGGGGTATTCCTTGCCTATGACGGATTAAAGATCACACTCTAGACCGTGCATAACAACTATTACTTTTTAAAGCAGTTGGTAGCTGCTTTAAATGACAGGCTTGCAGGCGCCACCCTCATATCCTGTTTTTCACAGAACAAGGATGAGCTGGTTCTCACATTCGACACTGATGCTCCATTTATTCTTAAGGCCCACCTTGATCCATCATTTTGCTGCCTGTCATTCCCGGATGAATACCACCGAGCCCGGAAAAACAGCGTCGATCTGTTTGGTGTCGTGACGGGGCTCAAAGTGACCAGCGTGGCAGGTTACCTGAACGAACGCTGCTTTTCCATCCATTTCGAAAAGGATAAAACCCTGCTTTTTAAAATGCACGGCAACCGATCGAACATTATTTTGCTTAATAACGATCATCGTGAGCTCTTCAAAAACGGTTTAAAAAAAGACCATGAACTCGAACTAAAGGCACTCGACCGCCCTATCGATCAGTCGTATGATGCCTTTGTAAAAAACGAAGGAGCATGTAATAGCCTCTTCCCCACTTTTGGTCCTGTAGTCACCTTCTGTTTAAAAGAGAGAGGCTTCGATGAGGCAGATCTCAAAGAAAGATGGCGTTTGCTGCAGGACCTGATATGGCAGTTGGAAGATGGTCATTACTACACTGTAAGACTCAACGGACAGCTCCACCTGAGCCTGCTTCGAACGGGGGATGTTATGGATGAATTCCATGATCCCCTGAAGGCACTCAACTCTTTTTTCATCAAAAGGATCACTCATGATACCTTAAAAGTCGAAAAAAACAGAGCGTTGTCACAACTGGACAGGGACATCAAAAAAGCCAGAAACTATATTGGATCCTCATCCGGAAAATTGCATCGGATCACCCGGGAAATAAACTATTCACAACTCGGAGATATTTTAATGGCCAATCTGCACAATATCAAGCCTTCCGTTTCTGAAGTAACATTACCAGATTTTTACAATAACGATCAGCCAGTCGTCATCAAGCTTAAAAAAGACCTTTCTCCTCAAAAAAACGCAGAAGTCTATTACCGGAAAGCAAAAAACCAGTCGCGTGAGGTGGAAATGCTTGAAAGAAATATGGAACGAAAAAAGGAATTGCTCAACGCCCTGATCATTCAAAGGCAGGAAGTAGAGGCGGCGGAAAATCTAAAGGTTGTTCGTGAGATAAACAAGCAGAGCCCTGCAGCCTCTCAACCCCGGGAGTCAAAACCATTTCGTTCATATCATTTTGAGGGTTTTGAGCTATGGGTAGGAAAAAATGCCAGGAGCAACGACGAAATGCTAAGGAATTACGCCAATAAGGATGATCTGTGGCTGCATGCCAGGGATGTGAGTGGCTCCCATGTTCTGATAAAACAAAGAGCCGGACAGGTGATCCCGGAATTCGTCATAGAAAGAGCTGCCGAGCTGGCCGCCTACTATTCCAAAAGAAAGAATGACAGTGTTTGTCCTGTTATTTATACGCCACGCAAGTTTGTGAGAAAAAGAAAGGGAGATCCTCCCGGCGCGGTGGTTGTGGACCGGGAGAAGGTCATCCTGGTTAGGCCAAATGGTTAAGGGGGTTTGGAAAGTAGAGGGTTTACGGCACCATTCCGAATCCCTAATTTGACTTCTGTACCAAATCTGGATGGATACGCATTATATCTATTATTAATGCCCTGAGGAACAACAGCATCATATCTGATACTTCTATTCTCCTTTTAAATTTGGGAAAGTCACATTAAATTGCATTGTACGAAGTGACTTCCGATGAAAATGATCAGAAAACCTACATACTCGGGATCAATAAGAAAAAAAGATGAGCAGGACATCTTATACTGGGCTTTTCAAAAAACAGCTCAGGAAAGGCTTTATGAGTCCTGGAGGTTGCATTGTATAAATCACGATATTGATCCTTTCAGCAGCAAATTGGATAAGACCAAGGCAAGAGCAGCAAAAAGATCGTGAATAATTTATTTAACCGGGACTTTCTTGAATACTTAGAGCTGCTAAATAAACACGGGGTGCAGTATGTACTTGTTGGTGGCATGGCTGTTAACATTCATGGATACAGAAGGTCCACCGGAGATATGGATCTTTTCGTGAACAATACCAGTGAAAACCATCTTAAGCTCAGTAAAGTGCATCGCGATTTTGGCATGCATATGGGTGAGATGGAAATTTTGAATAATTTCATAGATAACTCCAAATATGACGTATTCACTTTTGGTGTTTCTCCGGTGCAGATAGACGTAATGACTGCATGCAAGGGGATTACTTTTGAAGAGGCCTTTTCAAATGCTATTGAATTTGAAGTTACCAAAGGGTTGAAAATTCCAGTAGTCGATTATAGATTTCTTATAGCAGCCAAACGAGCTTCAAATCGACTTCGCGATCAAGCGGATATTGAGGAGCTTAGAAAAATTAAGAAGAAGGAATAAATAGATTTTTTACTTATCACAGTCTTTTTAATCCTAAAGAATAGAGCCTCGACTTCTCTATAAACCTCAATTTAATCTTTCGCACGTAACGTGACATGAACAGGAATTATATCTTATCATTTACCGGACATTTTGGATATCACTACTGATAATAATAATACCCTAGCTCACCACATTCAACTTCACCGTATTGGTCCGGCCTCTTTCATGGATAGGCATGCTTGCCGTGGTAATAAAGACATCTCCATTTTTAATATGTCCCTTACTTTTCAATATTTCCTCAATGTCGGCAAAAGTATCATCAGTGGATACTTCCTTGTCATAGTAAAAGCCTCTTACACCCCAGATCAGATTTATGGTGTTGAGTAGTGGCTTGTTACTGGTGAATATAAAAATATTGGCCCTGGGTCGGTGAGAAGCTACCTTAAAGGCAGTGTAGCCTGACTGGGTCATTCCGATAATGGCCTTGGCTTTGGAGGCTTCTGCCAGACGGCATGCCGCCAGTACAATGGTGTTGTTAAGAAAAAGGGGATCATCCTGGTCTGGCAGATCATGCTTAAAGTATACATCAGCCTGGCGCTCCACACTGGTGATGGTGTTCACCATACTCTTGATCACCTCCACCGGGTACATACCAGCTGCCGTCTCAGCTGATAGCATTAAAGTATCGGCACCGTCCATAACCGCGTTCGCCACGTCATTGGTCTCTGCCCGTGTTGGTCGTGGGTTCTCGATCATACTCTCCATCATTTGAGTGGCTATGATCACAGGCTTGGCCGCGTGATTACATTTTCTTACGATCATCTTCTGTGCCATGGGCACCTCCTCCATGAAGATCTCAACGCCCAGGTCACCCCGGGCCACCATTATGGCGTCTGTTTCATTGATGATCTCATCGATATTCCTGATAGCTTCCGGTTTTTCTATCTTCGCTATTACTTTCGATTTTTTGTTCCTTGCTTAGTTCTCTTATATCTTCCGCCTCACGAACAAAGGAAAGGGCTACCCATTCCACTTCATTCTTCAAGCCAAACTCAAGATCCAGGCGGTCTTTTTCAGTTAAACAAGGTGCCGATACTTTGGTAAACGGCAGGTTGATCCCTTTCCTTGACTTAAGCTTTCCCCCGTAAATGACCTCCGTGATCACTTCATCGCCTTTGGTCTCCTTTACTTTCAGTTCTATTTTCCCATCATCAATAAGGATCATATCACCAGCAGTCACATCAGAAGGCAAATTCTTGTATACCGTACCGGCCATTGCACTGTTGCCGATCATGTCACGGGTGGTGATGGTAAACACATCCCCTTTTCTAAGTTTCGCCCCTTTTTCCACTTCTCCTACCCTGATCTTTGGTCCCTGAAGGTCCTGAAGCAGGCAAACGTGCGTGCCCAGTTCATCATTAAGCTCCCTCACATATTTTATTACCCTCGCGTGGTCCTCATGTGTGCCATGTGAAAAGTTCAGCCTGAAAATATCCACACCCGCCTCTATGAGGTCTCTGAGTGTGTCCTTGTTATTAGAAGCCGGACCTACAGTAGCTATGATCTTGGTTTTATTGAAATGTATATTTTCCTCCATAAATTTAACTTAGAAAATTATCTCTTGATTTAAGCGTATTTACTTCAAGAGCGGCAATATATTCAATCCATTTTATTTCCCTTAGCTCTTTTACTATTTCTTCTTCCGAAAACGATTGCAACATACCGGACAATTTCAGTATGTAATCAAAGTGGGTCAGCTCAGGTAATAAATAGACCTGCTCCGGGTCCAGGCAACGATTTTTGAACAGGGTCATCTCTCCGTGTTCTTCAGTGAAAGTGTACATACCAAACTGGTTTTGAGCAGAAGACCTCCCTTCAAGAATATAATCCTCCGACCTGACCAGATGTATCTTCAACTGATTGTTTACAGCCCATGCCAGCTTGTAGAATTTAGTGGAAGAGCTTATACCGAACAGCATAAACTCATACTCAAAATCAATAATAAGCCGGGTCTTTTTCATAGCGTTAAGGCACTCAAAATTAGTGGCTTATTCCCACTATTTTATGCCGCATTGGCCTTAATTAGAGGCCTGAATAACTTTGTTTAAATTGTTTGGCATTAAGCCATTTAATCTATTTCTTTGCAGATATTTTAACTAAATCATAATAAACATGTCTGAAATAGCGCAAAAAGTTAAATCTATTATTATCGATAAACTAGGGGTTGAAGAATCCGAAGTTACTCCCGAGGCGAGCTTCACCAATGACCTGGGAGCCGATTCTTTGGATACTGTTGAATTGATCATGGAATTCGAAAAGGAATTCAACATCTCTATCCCCGACGATCAGGCAGAAAACATTGCTACCGTAGGACAAGCTATATCCTATCTTGAAGAAAACGTTAAGTAATTCTTATTTTTGAATCTTTCCTTCCTTATTCTAAACTTCCTATATGGCTCTAAGAAGAGTAGTGGTAACGGGCCTGGGCGCGCTTACACCCATAGGCAATACAGCACCTGATTTTTGGCAAGGGCTAAAAAACGGGGTCAGTGGCGCCGCACCAATCACCCGCTTCGATGCTGAGAAATTCAGAACGCGTTTTGCATGCGAGGTAAAAAACTTCGATGCCCAGGATCATTTTGACCGCAAAGAGGCAAGAAAAATGGATCCGTTCACCCAATACGCTCTGGTAGTAGCAGATGAGGCCATTATAGATTCGAAGCTGGACCTGGAGTCAGTCAATCTGGATAAGGCAGGAGTTATATGGGGCTCCGGTATAGGAGGCCTGAAAACATTCCAGGATGAAGTAAGGAGTTATGCTCAGAACGGTAATACACCGAGATTTAACCCTTTCTTCATTCCCAAGATGATTGCAGACATCAGCGCTGGTTATATATCCATAAAATATGGATTCAGAGGTCCCAATTTTGTGACCGTTTCAGCCTGCGCTTCTGCTACAAATGCCATCATTGACGCATTGAATTATATACGCCTTGGCCACATGGACCTGGCAATTTGCGGAGGCAGCGAGGCAGCTGTCACCGAAGCGGGCATTGGCGGGTTCAACGCCATGAAAGCCCTTTCTGAAAGGAATGATTCTCCGGAAACCGCCTCAAGACCTTTCGACAAGGACCGTGATGGTTTTGTACTTGGCGAAGGGGCCGCTGCCCTTATCCTCGAAGAATACGAACATGCCGTGGCACGTGGAGCACACATATACGCCGAATTGGCAGGAGGTGGTATGTCGGCCGATGCGCACCACATTACCGCTCCTCATCCCGATGGTATGGGCGCTACCAGTGTAATGCTCAATGCACTGTCGGATGCCAACATGTCGCCTGAAGAGGTAGACTATATTAATGTACATGGCACCTCCACCCCTCTTGGAGATGTCAGTGAGACCCTTGCCATAAAACGCGTGTTTGGCGATCATGCCTATGAGCTGAACATCAGTTCTACCAAATCCATGACAGGCCACCTGCTGGGAGCAGCCGGAGCCATAGAAGCTGCGGCATCCATTATGGCATTGAACCACAACACAGTTCCTCCCACGATCAATCACTTCACAGACGATGATCAGTTGGACAACAAGCTTAATCTGACTTTTAACACAGCCCAGGAAAAAGAGCTACGGGTAGCTTTGAGTAATACGTTTGGTTTCGGAGGACACAACACATCCATAATCTTCAGAAAACCAGACCAGTAATACTGTGTACCGTGCTGCAAAGCGCTTCCTGAACACTTTCGTAAAAAGGTCAGAAAAGGACAGGAGGCTGATTGCTGCCATAGAAACCATTGTTGGAAGCCGGCCGGTGAATCTGTCACTGTACCGGCTGGCCACAAAACACGCGTCTATCGCCAAAAAAAACACAAGAGGTATACGGGAGTCCAATGAGCGTCTGGAATACCTGGGTGATGCTGTACTGGGTGCTGCTGTGGCGGATTATCTCTTTCGGAAATTTCCCTACAAAGAGGAAGGTTTTCTTACTGAGATCAGATCACGCCTGGTGAACAGGGAGTCCCTTAACAACCTTGGTAAAAAGCTGGGGTTGGAAGCCGTCATAGAGTACGACCAGACCAACAAGAATAAACTGTCCCATAAATCATTGTATGGTGACACATTAGAGGCCATTGTTGGCGCTGTGTATCTGGACAAAGGGTATCAGTCCTGTAAGCGGTTTATCTGGAAAAAGCTGATCATTCCTTATTTTAATCTCGATGAGATCGTGCAGTCCAACCCCAACTACAAGAGTAAGATCATCGAATGGGCTCAGAAAGAAAGTAAGGAAGTGAAGTTTGATATTGTGGACATAAAAAGCCAGAATCACTACAAGGAATTTACCGCTATGGTCTATATCGATGAAGAACCCTTTGGGACCGGTCATGGTTTTAATAAGAAGAAAGCGGAACAGGATGCTGCTCAAAAAACGTGTGAGCTATTGAACTTAATCTAAATATGCTGATATTCGCTGGCAGAAACATAACCGGGTGTCAAAAAAATTAAGATTAGCGGGCGCATCTCTGAATCAAACGCCACTCGACTGGCGTAACAACCTTGGCAACATCAAAGAAGCCATAGCAAGGGCAAAATCAAACGATGTAGACATTCTCTGCCTGCCTGAGTTGTGCGTTACGGGTTATGGTTGTGAAGATATTTTTCTCGGCGACTGGATCTATGAAAAGTCTGTCGGATTACTCCCGGAGATAGTCAGTTGGTGTGAAGGGATCACCGTGGCCATAGGCCTTCCTTTAAAACATGATCAGCAGTTTTTCAACTGTACAGCCCTTATTGCTGACCAAAAGATACTGGGTATATACGCCAAACAAAACATGGCCAGGGATGGAGTTCATTATGAACCCCGGTGGTTTATCCCCTGGCAGGTGGGCAGGGTGGACAAGATCAGGCTGAATGGCTCTGAATATCCCATAGGCGACATAGTGTTTGACCACAAAGGGATCAAAATAGGATTTGAGATCTGTGAAGATGCGTGGCGCCAGGACAGGCCGGCATGCAGGCTGTATGAAAAAGGCGTGCAACTGATCATGAATCCCAGTGCCAGTCATTTTGCTTTTGCGAAAACCTTTGACAGGGAAAGACTCATCATAGAAAGCTCGAGAACATTTCACTGCACCTATGTATACGCAAACCTGCTGGGGAATGAGGCCGGCAGAATGATCTACGACGGGGAGATGCTTATTGCCAGGTATGGACAGTTGATCAAGAGGAACCGGTGGCTTTCCTTCAAAAACACCAACCTGATCAGTGCTGATGTCGATTTCGCAGACGAGAATGAAACATATCCGGTCCCGGAAGAGCATCGCCGTGACAAGTACCATGAGTTTGCACAGGCAGGAGCATTGGCGTTATTCGATTATCTGAGAAAGAGTAAGACCACTGGCTTTGTGCTTTCCCTCAGCGGAGGAGCCGATTCTTCCAGTATTGCGGTACTGGTATCTGAAATGGTAAGACGGGGCATTGCAGAGCTGGGCCTGAAAAATTTTATTGAGAAACTGGGGATAGAGGCGATACAGCAATATGGAGAAATGAATCTCAATGAAGAAACCGCACAAAAAATCGCAGGCGAAATATTCACGTGCGCCTACCAGGGTACTCAAAATTCGTCAGAGGATACACTCAGGTCAGCCCGGTCACTGGCACAGGAGATAGGGGCAAAATTTCACAACTGGATGATTGATGAAGAGGTACAGTCTTACTCTTCAAAAATGGAAAAAGCGCTGGATCGAAAACTAACCTGGGAAGAAGATGACCTGGCATTGCAAAATATTCAGGCCAGAAGCCGCTCCCCTATAATCTGGATGCTGGCTAATATCAAAAAGGCGTTGTTACTCACTACCTCCAATCGTAGCGAAGGAGATGTAGGCTATACAACCATGGATGGCGACACCAGCGGCAGCCTGGCCCCCATAGCCGCGGTTGACAAACATTTCATCCGCCAATGGCTGGTATGGGCAGAACAAAAACTGGGGTATGACTCGCTGAAGTTTGTAAATCAACTTCAACCCAGCGCAGAACTAAGGCCACTGGAAAGAGCACAGACAGATGAAGATGATCTGATGCCTTACAATATTATGGTGGAGATCGAACAGTTGGCCATCAGGGATCACAAATCTCCTTTGGAAGTTTTTGAGATCCTGAACAGCAGGCAACTGGAGCCTGAAAATACCCTGAAGGATCATATTACCCGATTTTTCCGGTTATGGACACAAAATCAATGGAAGAGAGAACGAATAGCTCCGGCATTTCATATGGATGAATTCAATGTAGACCCCAGAACCTGGTGCAGGTTCCCTATCCTTTCCAGCGGATTTGATCATGAACTGAAGCTGTTGAAGGATATGTGATGCCCTTTCAGACAATAGACAAGGACATCGTCTTCGGCCACTCCGTTTAGTACTTTTCAGCCAAACCTGTGCGTTATATTCTAATATTCCGTTAACACCCTGATCACAAATTCCAGAGCAGGTTATCTAATGATGAACTGCCATGTGTAATCTTTTGTCTATGCCGGTCAATTGATAATTGTTCGTTAAGTTTGCCAAATGTCATTTTTAAGCTATGTAATCTGGGATGCCAATCCTGACATGTTCGTTTTTCCTGACTGGCTTCCCTTTATTGGCGAACGCCCCGTAAGATGGTACGGCCTTCTCTTTGCCCTCGGTTTTCTTATCAGTCAGCAGATCATGTTCTACATCTACCGAAAGGAGGGAAAACCTGAAAAGGATGTGGAAACCCTGACGGTATACATGGTGATCGCCACGATCATAGGCGCAAGACTGGGCCACGTGTTCTTTTATGAACCAGACAAGTACATTTCGAACCCTGTGGATATCATAAAAATATGGGAAGGTGGTCTGGCCAGTCATGGAGCGGCCTTTGGGATCCTTTTCGCACTCTGGTTGTACACAAGATATGATATTAACTGGAAAATGCAGGTTAAAAAGGTTAAAAGGCCCAGTCAAAACTGGCTACAGGTGGTGGACAGAATAGTTATTGTAGTGGCACTTACCGGTTGTCTCATCCGTTTGGGCAATTTCATGAACTCAGAGATCTACGGCCTTCCGACAGACTCAGGATATGGTGTGATATTTGCCAAAAATATAGATGACACCTTTCTGACCCAGTCAAGTCCTATCGAAGCGCTGGAAGTTGTTAAAGACGGGGAAAGAACCATAAAGAATGGAAAAGTGCCTGTAATTTTGCAGCTAACCTTTAAAGACCAACCAGAAATTCTCAATGAGGCCAGCCTGAAAAAGTACCTCGAAGGCACATTTGCAGGAACAATATCAAGAAACAGTTATCTGCATGACCATATTTCCATTCAGGACCAAAAGTTGCAGTATAATCTAAGGCAAAATGCCAACGGCATTTTCAGTGCCAGCATACAGGTATACGGTACTGCAAGACACCCTACCCAAATCTATGAGGCATCTACCTCTCTTGCCATTGCCATATTACTTTTCATGCTATGGTACAGAATGAAAATCAATACGCCCGACGGGTTACTTCTGGGGATCTTTCTTGTATTGTTATTTGGACTGCGTTTTGTCCATGAGCTGTTCAAGGAAAACCAGGTGGCCTTTGAAGATGGGCTGACCTTTAACATGGGGCAGCTTCTGAGTATACCGCTTATTCTGGCGGGAGTATTTATTTTCCTGAGATCGCTCAATTTAAAAAGAGGTAATGCCTGAATGAACTATGGAACTGAAGGATAGGCCCGGAGAAGTTATCGGAGGTTGAGGATGCCGTGAAACAAACTATTGATGCCTGGAGTTGATTGTTATATTGATGGTGTAGGTTAGAAGATGTTGGCATTTTTGTTCTCTTTTTTGGTATCGTTTCAGCCTGCCCCGGTGTTATCCGACAGTGTCCCGGCAATTACTGCCTATCAACCCTACACTGCCGACAGTTCGGAGAACCGATATGTGGAAATTGACAATATCTTTATTATAGGGAACAAGGTCACGAAGAAGAAGATCATACTTCGTGAAATGGATGTGAAAGTAGGATCATTTTATGGTTACAAGGACCTGAAAGGGATCCTGGATACAGACAAGAACAAGATCCAGAATCTGCAGCTCTTTAATGCTGTGGAAATATCAGTCCTGGACCTTTCTCCTGTGAAAGTGGACGTAGTAGTACAGGTAAAGGAGCGTTGGTATACGTTTCCGGCACCTATATTTGATCTGGTAGACAGAAATTTTAACGACTGGTGGCAAAACAGGGATGGGGACCTGAGTAGGACCAATTACGGTGTTAAGCTCTTTCGTAATAATTTCAGAGGTCGTAATGAACGGTTAAGACTCACATTTCAGTTGGGATTTACCAGGAATTTCAGCCTGTCCTACAGAATACCACAAATTGACAGATCACAAAGGCACGGGATCTCTTTCCTGTTTGATTATGCCGAAAACAAAAGCATAGGCTTTCGTACAGAAGACCATTTACAACTGTTCCTGGATTCAGAAGATCTGCTTAGGGTGGAGAGGCAAATGGGTATGGGATATCGTTTTCGTAAATCCTTTTACACCACACATAACGTTCAGGTACTTTACAATGACAATGATGTCGCTGATACCATAGCTATTCTTAATCCGGAATACTTCGATGAAGGTCAGAGCGATCAAAGGTATATGCAGTTGTCCTATGGGTTCACTATTGATAAACGGGACTTCAATCCGTACCCACTGAAAGGTTACCGGTTTGACTTTTTGCTGAACAAGCTGGGACTTGGGGTCTTCGATGATATTGATCAGACGGAATTGAAAGTTTCACTATCCCGTCATGTAGATGTAGGGAAGCAATTTTACTTTTCAAACTATTCATCGGTCTTCCTGAGTACACCAAGGAACCAGGCCTATGCCAATTTTAATGCCCTGGGGTTCAAAAAGGATCTGATAAGAGGGTATGAGCTGTACCTGATAGAGGCCAATCGCTACTATCTGAACAGAAGTACCTTCAAAAAAAGGGTATTGTCTTTTAAGGAAAGACTTGGGCTGATCCCCATTGAGCAATTCAGAGAGCTTCCCCTGGACATCTATATTAAGGTCTATTTTGATGCCGGCTATGCAGAAAACTACCCCGACTATGAGCAAAGCAGCCTGCTCAGCGACCGCTTTTTGTTTGGTACCGGGGCGGGTATAGACATTGTCAGCTACTATGATACTGTGATCCGGTTTGAGTACTCTATCAACAGGGAGAACGAGGCCGGACTCTTTTTTCACCTGAAAAAGGAGTTTTAGCCTGGGTTATTCAAAGATGTGGAAAAGGCC
The DNA here is from genome assembly GCA_001657315.1 of Flammeovirgaceae bacterium BBD 1991-12. Classification (GTDB taxonomy): domain Bacteria; phylum Bacteroidota; class Bacteroidia; order Cytophagales; family Cyclobacteriaceae; genus Fulvivirga. Next base: position 17,134 of record LYSV01000108.1, read on the forward strand.
TTTTTTATGGGTAAAGTGCTGATCATGATGCCTTTAATATTCTGATCAATACTTTACTGGTTTTCGCTTGCCTTTTTTATTCAGACGATACCACGTACCAACTCTTTGCCCCTCCCTGTATTCCCCGGTAAACTCCAGCACGCCGGTTTCTGAGTAAAATTTCCATATACCGGTCTCCATGCCATTATGATAGGCCCCTTCCTGTGTTACCACCCCGGCAGCGTTGTAATGAACCCATGCTCCCTCGGGAAAGCCACCTTTGTAGTTTACTCTTCTTTTGAGCTGACCGTTTTCATGGTAAAAGAACCAGTAGCCGTGATAAACACTATTCGTATAGGTGCCTTGCTTTTCCAATTGTCCATTGGGGTAGTAATAAGTAGCGTCACCTGACAGCGATCCATGATCCCATTTTTCCTGTGCCAGCTTATTACCCATGTTATCGTAATAGGTCACAGGGCCATGCAGTTCATCATTCTGATAGGTTTCCTCACTGCTCAGTTGGCCGCCAGGGTAATAAAACCTCCACAGTCCCTCCCTCATCCCGTCGGATAACCTACCTTCGGCCTTCAATGCATTATTGGGATAATATTGCCGGGATTGTCCGAAAACGTGGGCAGGCGTCACAATAAGCAGAAGCAGAATAGTTTGTAACCTTATCATTGATCCGGGCATTTTTTCTTTAAGGAAAATTTAATATATTACCACTTGCTGTAAACAAATTTAATTGAAAAACCCCCATTTTCTCTCTGTATTTCTATATGCCATCACCGGATTCCATTCATACGCGCAGAATGGCGTAATGGCAGCCGGCGCCAGGCCTGCGGCCATGGGATATACCACCGCTACACTTGATGATCAATGGTCTGCTTTTAATAACCCAGGGGCACTGGGCAGCCAGGATCGTACAATGGCATTGTTTTCCTATGAAAATCTTTATGGCATTGCCGGACTCAACAACATAGCTGCAGGTGTATCAACAACCTCATCGCTGGGTGTAGCGTCGATCAGTGTATTCAGGTTTGGTGATGAGCTGTTCAATGAACAGAACCTGTCACTGGGTTATGGCAATACCTTCGGCATTGCCAGTCTGGGCGTAAGATTTAACTACAGGCAATACACCCTTGAAGGCTTTGGCAACAGATCAGTGCTGACCATTGATTTTGGTGGTATAGCAAGGATCAACGAAGAATTCCATTTTGGAGCTTTCATTCGCAACATCAATCAGGCCCGGCTGGCAGATTTTCAGGAGGAAAAAATACCCGTTTTACTAAACGCCGGCATTGGCTGGAAGCCTGAGGAAAAGCTCATTCTTAACATAGAAGTAGAAAAGGATATTGACTTCGATGCAAGCTTTAAATCCGGGCTGGAATACAATTTTCTGCCCAGGTTTTCAGCCAGAACGGGCATACGTACCCGGCCTTTTACAAATTATTTCGGCCTGGGTTTCAGGACGTGGAAAATTGAAATTGACTATGCACTTACTCTTGAACAGGTATTGGGCACAGGACATCAGGTTTCTTTAGCTTATCAGTTATCCAAATGAAACGATCGTTGCTGTTACTCGGCCTGTTCCTGTATCATGGCTTCATACTGGGGCAGGAAGATATCCATTTGGACATAGAGCAGATCATGGAGGAGGTTTTTCCTATACAGGACCGTGATGCCAACTATGAAGAGCTTTATGAGGCCCTTCTGCTTCTTTACAGCCACCCGCTTGATCTGAACGTGGCTACCCGGGAAGATCTGCAATCGCTTTTTGTTTTATCAGAAAGTCAGATCAACTCCTTTGTGACCTACCGGTCAACGTACGGAAAACTATTGTCCATTTATGAGTTGCAGGCGGTTCCTGAATTTGATCAGGCTACGATCAACCGGCTGCTTCCGTTTGTCACCATAAGAGAGGGTAGTCTGACTGGGGATAACAGGTCCCTGATCGCAAAAATTTTGAATGAGCAAAACAATTATTTGCTACTGCGGTATGACAGGACCCTGGAAGAAAAGAAAGGCTATACACCACCCGATTCAAACTCCGTTAATCGTTATTCAGGTTCACCAGACAGGTTGTACGCAAGGTTCCGTGTTAATCACAGCCGGGATTTCAGCCTTGGTTTCACAGCGGAAAAAGACGCCGGAGAGGCACTGACTATGGATAAAAATACCAGCCGTTATGGTGCCGATTTTTACAGTTACCATATTCAGGTACAAAACAGAGGACGGATCAAAAACCTCATACTGGGTGATTATCAGATACAATTCGGTCAGGGTCTGGTATTTGGTGCTGGCTTTAACATAGGTAAGGGAGCGGAGAGTGTGACCACCACCCGCCGGACGAACTTTGGTATGCTGCCTTATACTTCTGTGGTAGAAACAGGTTTTTTCAGGGGTGCCGGAGCTACTGTAGAGATTAGCCGGCACCTGGAGCTTACGGGTATGTACTCACGATTGGGTCAGGACGCCATCGAGCGTTCAGATGAAACACGAAGGTTTGTTTCTTCCATCCAAACTTCAGGATTTCACAGAACACCAAACGAGATCAATGCAAAAAACACAGTAGACGAAGAAAACACGGGTCTGAACCTTACCCTCAGAAAAAAAAGATGGACGGCCGGCGCCAATGTACTATTTACCCGGTATTCCTTACCTATTGTAAAAGCCGGTTCACTGGCCAATCAATATGAATTCTCAGGGGATCACAATCAGGTTTACAGTGGGTTTATCAGCTATAACTACCAAAACTTCTCTCTCTTTGGAGAGGTCGGCAGATCTTCATCCGGAGGTACAGGAACTGTAGCAGGTCTGATTGCAGCCCTGAGTAAAAAACTGGAAACGGCCCTGGTATTCAGAAATTATGATCGCAACTTCCATTCATTTTATGGTGATGCCTTTGGAGAGCTGAGCCGAAATATCAACGAGCTTGGATATTACTGGGGACTGAAATATACACATAACCGTAAAATCAGTTTTTCATGCTACTACGATTCCTTTGCCTTTGGATGGGTCAGATCTTCCACCTCTGCTCCCTCCACGGGGTACGAGTATCTTTTCCGGATCAATTACGATCCGATGAAAACCAGCAGGCTGTTTTTTCAATACCGAAGGCAATCCAGAGGTGAAAATGTGACTGTTGAAGACCTGGATCAAAACGTAAGGATCACAGAGCAGGGCGTGAAGGACAACTACATACTAAATCTGGACCATGTTCTGTCTGAAAGAATATCATTTAAATCCAGAATACAATGGAGCAGCTTTGACTTTTTCAATACCAGTACTTCCGGTTTTGCCATTGCACAGGATCTGAATATTAATTTCACGAGGTGGAGGCTAAGCGGAAGGTTGGCGCTGTTCGATACTGACAATTTCGATAACCGGCAGTACATATTTGAACGCGACGTACTCTATTCATTTTCCATTCCGGCCCTGAGCGGACGAGGCACCCGACAGTACCTCGTGCTGCAATACAAAGCCAGTCGTAAGCTGGACTTTTGGCTAAAATACGCACGCACCCATTTTCGGGATCGTGATGCGATAGGAAGTGGACTAGAGCAAATAGATGGGAATCAGAGGACTCTCGTCCGATTCCAGACAAGGATCAGAATATGATGTTTGGTTTTTAGTTGATTGTTGTTTGTTGATAGTTGTTGGAATGAGCAACCAAAAAAACGTATGCAACACTATTCACAAATACCTATCCACTATCAACCAGTTAACTATCCCCTACTCCACCGTGGCAGGACAAACATATTCTGTTTTAGGTACGGCAGTTTCCGAAATCGCCTTGAATCCTCCTGCTACATCTATCACATTCTGAAAGCCTCTTCCTTTGAGGATGGATGAAAAGATCATGGACCGGTATCCGCCTGCGCAGTGTATAAAGTATTCCTTGCTCCGGTCCAGCTGATCCATATTCTCATTAATAAAATCCAGGGGAAAGTTTTCAGCCTTCTCTACATGTTCGGAGTCATACTCGGAAGGTTTTCTGACATCCAGTACGTTTATTCCTGTCTTGTATTTTCCGGCAAATTCTTCTGCGGAAATGGATGTAATGGTATCGGTCTCGCTGCCTGCCTCTTTCCATGCTTCAATGCCTCCTTCCAGGTAACCCAGGGTATTGTCATATCCTACCCTTGAAAGCCGTGTGACTACCTCCTCCTCACGTCCCTGGTCAGCGATAAACACAACAGGTTGTTGTAAGTCAGTGACCAATGCGCCTACCCACGGAGCAAAACTACCATCCAGACCTATGAAAATGGAGTTGGGTATATGTTCTGCAGCAAATGCCTCTGGACTGCGCGTATCCAGCACCATGGCACCTTCATGATTTGCCATCGCTTCAAAGGTTTCCACATCCAGCGCCACACTGCCTTTAGCCAGTACCTTGCTGAATTCATGTGTGCCTGTTTTATTCAACATGGCATTTTTGGCAAAGTACTGAGGGGGAGGTAAAATACCCGTGGTCACCTCTTTGATAAATTCCTCACGCGTCATGTCCGGCCGCAGGGCATAATTTACTTCCTTCTGATGCCCCAGCAGGTCAGAGGTTTCCTTGCTCATATTTTTCCCACACGCCGAGCCGGCACCATGAGCCGGATATACGATCACATCATCAGGCAGCGTCATGATCCTGGTTCGCAGACTGTCATACAGCATGCCGGCCAGGTCCTCCTGGGTAAGGTTAGACTTAACAGCAAGATCAGGCCGGCCCACATCACCTATAAAAAGGGTATCCCCGCTGAAAATGGCGTGCTCCCTGCCCTTTTCATCCAACAGCAGATAGGTGGAACTCTCGGGTGTATGCCCCGGAGTGTGTAGCACCCTGATCTTTACTTTTCCCAAAGCAAACACCTCTCCATCGTACGCCTCATGGATGTGATATTCCGTTTTGGCCCCTGGTCCATATACAATCTGAGCTCCGGTCTGCTTTGCGAGGTCCACGTGTCCCGATACAAAATCAGCATGGAAATGAGTTTCAAAAATGTACTTTATCCGTGCCTTGTTCTTACCAGCCTTTTTGATATAGGGCTGTGTCTCTTGCAAAGGATCAATGATCGCGACTTCACCATCAGACTCAATGTAGTAGGCTCCCTGTGCCAGACAGCCTGTATATATCTGTTCTACTTTCATTATTTAACTTCTTGTCTTACAAATATGAGAACAAAAATAGTGATTAAAATCCTGATGAAAGTGATAAAGGTTACGCATGGGTCGGGGATGGTGGGTTGTTGATAGTTGATGGAACATAGAACTTTCAACGTTGAACATCAAACTACCTGATCATCGACGATAAAAAGTAAACACCCTCCTGGACCACTTCATTTTCAGCATGCAGATCAGGATTCAGGATCTCGACCCAGCCATCCGTTTGCCTCCCGACGGTTATCTGCCTCATCTCAAAGTCAAGAGGATTCTTTCTGATAAATACGGAATGCTTCCCCCCGTGCTCGAAAACCGACCTTTCGGGCAATGCCATAATAGAATCCATTCGGGTAAAAATGTTTGCTTCCACATACATCCCCGGCAGGAACTGTGGTTTTTCCTCATCAGGGTGTCCATGCACATCGACGGTCCTGTCATCATTCAGTTGCTTCCCTATCAGATAAATGGTACCGGTATGAAGAACTGAGTCACCGGTCATTCTGAAAGTAAAGGGTTCGTTGACACTGATCCGGTGGATGTCCTTTTCAAAGAGCTTCATTTCAATGTGTATGTGATCAGGATCGATGATCTCAAATATGGGTTCGCCGGGTTTCACCATAGTTCCCAATGATGCATGAACTGCAGTGATGTAACCATTCAGGGGTGACCGCAGTGCAATCTGATCGTAAATATTACCACCAACTATCCTTTCGGGATCCATGCCCAGCATTTTCACCTTCTTTCCAAGGGCATTTACATGAGCCTGCATCCCCCTGAAACTGGTTTCCGCCTTAATCAGATTCTTTTTGGCATTGATCCTGTTCTTGTCCAGCTCTGCCTGCCGCTCATATTCCGACCGGAGATACTCAAGCTGTTGATGCTTTTCCAACAGGTCATTTTGCAGGGTGATAAGGTCCGGATGTTCCAGCCATGCAAGTACCTGTCCTTTCATAACCTTATCTCCGACCAGCAGAGAAGTCTTTCTGACAGAGGCCTCCACAAACGAAGAGATCTCAGCCCTGTTTTGAGGGGGCACATCAAACATGCCGTTCACACGTATCTTGTCCCCCACTAATCGCCTTTGGATATTCACCACCGTTATATTCACCTGCTCCAGTTGATCACGCTGCAAATGGATCCTGTTGGTACCGGCAGCTACTGCGTCATCTGCTTCCTGTGTCTGCTCTGCTGATTGACAGGTCATGAGGGATATAGTGAGCAGAGTAAAATATTTTTGAAAATTCTTATTCATCGTTTAGTCTTTAATATCGGTCAGGTAATAAAGAGAGATAAAGGTTTGGTTATAACGATTCAGGTCCTCAAGGTACTGAATAGAGGTTTGTGTGGCTGTTTCCAGGCTGCGGATGTAGTCCATATAATCTATTTCACCGGCATAGTAGCTCTGCAGGGCCACCTGACGTATCTCATCGGCAGCAGGGAGCCCCTCATTTTCAAAATAGGCAATGGATCTTTCGTATTTCCCAAGCAAAGCTTTAAGCTCCGCATATCTCGCAGAGAATCGTTTTTCATAATCCAACCGGGTGTAACCTGCCTTTTCCACTTCCATTTTCATGACCTGATGATTTTTGTGGAAGGGCTTGACCCAGAGAGGTATTTCCAGTCCGATCATGTATCCATCAAAATTCCGGCTGTTTTCTCCTATACCAAACCCCCTGAAATATTCAATGGAAATGTCAGGCATTGTCTGACTTTTCATCACCCTCCATTGTGCATCCATCTCATTCACCTGTATGTTCAGTATTTTATGCACAGGGCTTTGCCCTGAAGAGGGCAGCATTCTGTCGGTTTTTTTCAGCGACGCTTCCGTAACAACAAGGTCCTGGTCCAATTGTAAAAGTCCTTTCAACCGGTCATAAGCGATTTTCAACTCTTCTTCACCCTGCCGGCGCTTCAAAAGTTGCTGCTGATAATGGTTTTTGGCTGTGATCTTTTCGAGGTAAGTGGTTTCACCCACTTCATAGCGCGTAGCGGCAGCTTCTGAAAAGGCTGAAAATATACTATCCAGGTACGTATAGAGCCTTAGCTTGTCTTTTCTCAAGACACATTCGTACCACGCCTGACTTACCTCTTTTTCCAGTTTCCATCGTTCCAGATCATAGTTCAGCAATGCTTTTTCAGCCTGTATCCGGTATAACCTCTCTTTTTCTGAGAATACAGTTGGAAAGGGTACCGTCTGATAAACGCCGAAAACACGTAGTGCCCGGTCATTAGGGGCCAGATTATTGGCATCATACGAATGATAAACACTGGTTTTTCCAATATCACCGGCCGTACCCTGTCGCAACACCGTTTGTTCCTGCTGCCTGCGAATGGCTTTAAGCGCTGCATTATTATCGATGGCGAGCGCTATGGCCTGATCCAGATCATCAATGACAACAACATCACTCTGTGCATACATGACAACCGAAAGGACCGACAATAATAGTATCCAAAGTATTCTACACATAGTTTTTAACTTTATCATTATCAAACAGTGTGTACAGTATAGGGAGTACAATGAGTGTGAGCAGTGTAGCCGTGACCAACCCACCGATCACAACAGTAGCCAGGGGTCTTTGTACTTCTGCACCAGCAGAAGTGGAGAACGCCATAGGAAAAAAGCCCATGGCTGCTGCCGATGCTGTGAGTAATACCGGTCGCAGGCGCTGCGAGGTACCCAGCTTTACTCTTTCTGCGACATTGGTTATCCCTTTTTTCCTCAGCTCATTGAAAAAATCGATCAGCACGATGCCATTAAGCACTGCTATGCCAAACAAGGCAATAAAACCTATTCCCGCTGAAATACTAAAGGGCATATTACGTAACCAGAGCAGAAAGATCCCGCCTATGGAGGCCAGCGGGATCGCCGAAAAGACCAATAATGCCTGCCTGAGGCTATGAAATGTAAAATAAAGCAGTGACAGTATCAGCATGAGCGCCACCGGCACGGCCACCACGAGTCTGGCCCTTGCAGCTTCAAGATTCTCGAACTGTCCACCGTATTTAATATAATACCCGGAGGGTAGCCGCAGGTTTTCAGAGAGTATTTGCTGCACTTCATGTACCAGCGACTGCAGGTCCCGATTACGAACATTTATACCCACTACTACTCTTCTGCGCGTGTCATCCCGGGATATTTTCGCTGGTCCGGTGGTATAGGTCACTTCTGCAAGCTCTCTCAGTGGTATCCTGCCACCCGCAGGCGCTTCAATGAACAGGTTTTCCAGATTGGAAAGGTCATTGCGATCATCACCAGCCAGCCGTACCACCAGGTCAAACCTTTTTTCACCCTCAAATACCATCCCTGCGGTACGCCCACCGAAGGCTGTCTGTATCACCTCGTTGACATCTTTAATATTCATACCATATTCGGCTATCCTCATCCGGTCATATGCCACCTTCATTTGTGGCAGACCTACTATTTTTTCTACTGAAATGTCAGCGGCTCCCTCCACATTTTCTATCAACCTCTGCGCCTCAGTAGCCAGCCTGTGCAGCTCGTCCAGGTCTGCTCCATAGATTTTGATGGCTACATCGGCCCTCACTCCCGTGATCAACTCATTGAACCGCATTTCTATGGGCTGGGTGAACTCAAAGTCAAGACCCGGGATCACAGACATCGCTGACTTCATTTTATCGGCCAGCTCATCCTTGCTGTCGGCAGATACCCAGTCCCGTTTTGGTTTCAGCTTTATGATCACATCGGTCTCTTCCATACTCATGGGGTCAGTGGGTACTTCGGCGGCTCCGATACGGGTCACTACCTGGCTCACTTCAGGAAAGTTATTCAACAGGGTTTGCTCTATTTGCGTGGAGAGCTCCACTGTTTTGCTTAATGAGGTACCGGTAGTAATAACAGGCTGCACCACATAGTCACCCTCGTCCAATGTGGGCACAAACTCACCCCCGATAGTTAAAAAAACATAGGAGGCTACAGCCAAAAGCATAACTGAGACGGACAAGACGATCTTTTTATACCCAAGAGCAAAATCGAGTAAAGGTTGGTACCCGCTGTTGAGTAAAAGCATGATCCTGTCTGACAAGGTCCTTTTGCCTTCATTGTGAGGCTTGGCGAAAATGGCCGCCATTACAGGGATATAGGTAAAGCAGAGCAAAATGGCTCCAATGATGGCAAAACTGAAAGCCATGGCCATAGGTCTGAACATTTTACCCTCTATCCCTGAAAGTGATAGTACCGGGATGAAAACAATAAGGATAATGATCTGTCCGAAAATGGCCGAGCGCATCATTTTACCGGCACTTTCAATGGCCAGAAGATCTCTTGAAGACCGCAGTTCACTACCGGCAAGGCCTTTCAGACGGGCACTGTTTTCAGTGAATTTGTATACCATAAACTCTACGATGATAACAGCTCCATCGATAATGATACCGAAGTCAATGGCACCAAGGCTCATGAGGTTGGCATCTACGCCAAAAATATTCATCATGGAAATAGTGAATAGCAACGCCAGCGGTATTACGGATGCTACGATCAGCCCGGCACGAAGATCACCCAGAATAAGTACCACCACAATGACCACTATAAAGGCACCCAACAACAGGTTTTCGGTAACCGTCCATGTTGTTTTGGCAATGAGCTCACTACGGTCCAAAAAGGGATTGATGTATACACCTTCAGGAAGAGTGCCGTTGATCTCCCTTACCCTTTTTTTCACCTCCTGGATCACCTGGTTGGAATTGGCATTTTTTAACATCATTACCTGCCCAAGCACTTTCTCTCCTTCACCGTTCCCCGTGATGGCGCCAAATCTGGTGGCATAACCATACCGGACTTCTGCAACATCCCTGATATAGACCGGAACACCGGCCCGGCGCTCTATGACTATGTTCTCTATATCTTTAAGTTCATTGACCAGCCCCTCACCCCGGATGAAGTAACTTGCTTCATATTTTTCTATATAGCCACCTCCGGCCACATCATTGTTTTTACTCAGGGCCAGGTATACCTCCCCCACCGTTATTTCCAGACTGTTGATCAAATCAAGATCTATCGCCACCTCGTACTGCTTTAAAAATCCACCCCACGTATTGACCTCCACCACACCAGGTATTCCAGAGAGCTGCCGCTTCACGATCCAGTCCTGAATGGTTCTGAGATCCATGGCTGAGTATTTGTCCTCATAGCCAGGCTTCACCTCGAGCGTGTACTGGTATATCTCACCCAGTCCGGTGGTGATAGGTCCCATCAGTGGTTTTCCAAACCCCTCGGGAATCACTTCCTGTGCGGACTTAAGCTTTTCCGATATCAGTTGCCGGGGCAAATAGGTGCCCATAGCATCTTCAAAGACTACGGTCACCACGGAAAGGCCAAATTTTGAAATGGACCGGATCTCAATGACCCCGGGTAAATTGGCCATTTCCAACTCGACAGGATAGGTTATGAACTGCTCAATATCCTGAGTAGACAAATTACGGCTGGTGGTGATGACCTGCACCTGATTATTGGTTACGTCCGGCACGGCACCAATGGGTATTTGAGTGAGTGAATAGATCCCCCATGCCACAAGCCCTGCCGTCATGACGAGAATAATCAGTTTATTTCTGATACTCAGTGAAATAATGGTATTTATCATGATTCACTTACTGGTTGATCGTTCATAGTTTTTAATGATTTTGTTGATCCTGAAGCTTTGATTCGGAAAAACAGTTGATAGTAATGGACTATGAATTTTGGTTCTGCAGGCTAAGGCGAAACATCACAGGCAGACGTGCCTATATCTGCAAACAGAAGGAATCCGCAAGAGGTGCCACTACACTTACGCCTTTTCTACATGAACCGGATGTCAGGACAAATGAGAGGGAGGGCCTCTCGAGGATGAAGCGCAGAAGGCTGGCTCTTTGTAGCAGGCAGGGGTAAATAACCTGTATCCTAATTTCACAGGTTCGGGTAGAAGTTCCACCTCTGCAGGCTCAACCGGCAGGGGATCCGAAAGGATCATTTTATGCCCTTCGAATTTTCGGGGTTGGAATTTACTCAGATGATCTCCACCAAGGTCCTGCTCAAGAATGGACCGCAAAAAATCAAGGAGGGAAGAAGATCCACTCTCTGCACAGCTATGATAGACCGGAGCACCCTGAGAATCCATCAGATGATGATGGGGCACAAAACTGTGTGCCATCAGCAGGGATACTGAAAGAAGCAGAAGTCCCGATCTCACCTTTTGGATCATGTCTCAAATATAATTACAATCTCAGGCTATAACAAAGTACATAGGTACAGTGTACGCAACATAGACTATCCTCTTATCGATGCTTTTCCCTGGCAAGCTATGTCAGCCACAATATTAAACCTTATCATCTTCCTTCGCAGTGATCTTTATCACAATCCGGAAGGCCTTATATCAGTTTTTCAGGATGATCCTGTTCCGGCCCAGTTCTATTTTCCCTTCCTTTTCCAGCTGCTTTAGAAGGCGGGAGATCACCTCACGGGTAGAATTTAGCTCATATGCGATCTGCTGATGGGTCGTTTCAAGGGTATGAGAGTTATTGGCGGTGGATTTGTCGATCAGATATTGCCATAAACGTACATCCATTTTGTTAAATGCAATGCCGTCAATGGTACGCAGGAGCTCTTCAAACCTCCTCCTGTAGGTATTCATCACGAAGGTTTTCCATGAAGGATACCTGATCATCCACTCATCCATGAAATGAGCAGGCAGCAGGATCATCTCAGAATTTTCCTCCGCTACCGCCCTTATTTCACTTTTCTCTTTGGCCATACAACAGGTCAGGGACATGGCACAGGTCTCCCCGGGCTGCAGGAAATAAAGGAAAAGTTCGTTGCCCTTTTCATCCTGCCGCAATATTTTGATTGAGCCATCCACCAGCAGGGGCATGGTCTTTATGTATCCTCCATAATCCATCACCTTGTCCCCTGCCTCGACATGGAATAGTTTTCCGTTCTCCTCAATTTCTCTTTTAAGATCAGGTTCCGTCAGCTCCGGGAAGTTGTCAGCAAGTAGTTCTGCGGTTGAGACCATGAATATATATTACATATGGATAGTACAAAGCTATGATTTTTTGCATTGCCCCTGGTACCAAACATGAGTAATGAGGGGCAGGGAGTCCCAAAACAGATCTCAGATCAGCAATGGGCAACCTGCAAGCGACCTGTCGGGTATCCGGCAACCAGTGACCTACACCAGAAAAAATGTTGTCTGTTGTAAAAGATCAAATCATTGATCATATTTGCATCCCGTTTGGGGAAGGGGTGGGAAGTGATCCTTCATCTCTTGCAAACTCAACTGAATATGCCCAGGTGGCGGAATTGGTAGACGCGTTGGTCTCAAACACCAATGGCTTCGGCCGTGCCGGTTCGACTCCGGCCCTGGGTACTAATAAATCAAAAGGCGTTCCTCTAATGAGACGCCTTTTTGTTATGCACTTTGTTTACGTTATCAAATCCCTCAGGAACGGTAGGTATTATGTTGGGGAAACTACAGACCTTAACAAGCGGCTGAAATATCACAATGATCCAATGCTCAATACGAATTCTACCAAAAGTAGTATGCCATGGGAATATTTGATCAAGATTAAATGCAAAAACAGAAGACAGGCACTTAAGATTGAAAGACATATCAAAAAAATGAAAAGCAGAAGATATATTGAAAACCTCTGTAAGTACCCCGAAATGGTGGAAAAGCTTTTGATAAAATATAATTGCGAGGACTCAATCTGAGTCATCAGCGTTAATGGGGTATACGGGTGTAAATCTTTGGCAAACCTTCAAAAGATATAATTAACAACGAATGAACGCGTTGGCCTCAAACACCCCCGATAGTTATCCATAGCCGTTAACTTAAGTTTAAAAAGACATCATAGATTAGCTGGCAGTGGGTTTTCTTTTGCTTCCTTTGTTCAATAATGAGATCA